>JAKSCK010000043.1 GCA_022360655.1 Spirochaetales bacterium
AATCAGAAGAAAATTGATGAATTGTACGGGGTTGTAGAGCTTTACGAAAAAAATATCAGTTTTTCAGAAAGCAAAGAAGAAACCAGCGCAGTTTAGCAGTCAGGTGCATGTCCCATGAGTGAGTGAACATGGGAACATTTCATGCCACTCATTCGTTTAGGTGGGCTGCCAGCACTGTTTCGCCATACTCGCGTAAATCGTCCAGGTGCTTTTCTATCACGGCTTTAAGAATATTAATGTCCAGCCTTTGATACTCGTGCACAGCTATATTTCGAAACCCCACCATCATTTTCATGCTGTGAGATAGCTCAGGAGAAATAAGCTTGCGGTTCTGAAGTTCTTCAAAGATTTCTCTGGACTCCTGGGGCGCGGAGGCTTTCTGCAAGGCAAGAATTCTGTTGCCGATATCGATAGTGGCCTGACAGGCTCTCTGGATATTGAGAATAATTGAGTCTTGCTTGGTAAAATTGGTCGAGAGCTGATCTTCAAAGCCTTTGTATTCTTCACGAATACGGTCAAGGCAGCGGTTGATAATAGCGACCTTGTTTAGGAGAACATCATCCATTGCGTTGTCTCAACCTTTGTTTAATGCCTGCGATTATATCGCGTCTTTCCATGTTTAGATTCTGGTATTGCGACCAGGTATGGGTTACGAACTCATCACAGAAACTTTTGTCTCGCTGATACAGCCACACACCATTTTCTACAACTTCTTTTCTCAGCACCGTGGGTGCTTGCCAGAGATCTACCAGATCCACATCGTGATTAAGGATTGCAGCCAGGTTCTGCGCCAGCTCCCAGCGCATTTCTCCAGAAATATTTTGGTCACACATGATAGCCAGGTCGTAATCACTTGCTGGCTTATGGGTGCCCTTGGCACGACTGCCATAGAGCATAATGCCCTGTAGCTGCGCGCCAAAATACGACTTGATCATGCTTGTGATCGTATCAAAGGTTGAGGTCTGATTATCCATACACAGACTATCGCTATTTTGGGAAGGATTGGCAATGGTGTATTCCGAGCAGCTTGCTGCGCCATCCACGACGAAATCGTTGTAAGAGTTCCCCCCAAGATTAATACCCCGCTTTCGCGTAGCGAAAGTTCGAGCGAAGCGAGAAGAGCTTGCTCCGGGGATTTTTATCCATTTATAGTTATGGAAGGGAGAGCCAGATGAAAAGGAATATTCATGGGCATACAAACAGGCATTCAGCTGCCAGACGTTGGTCTTTTTGAGCTAGATGAGCAACAGGGACCAGTAGAAAGAAGGCTGCCAGATCTGGCCTGGAAGAAAAAGGTCGTTGC
>JAKSCK010000080.1 GCA_022360655.1 Spirochaetales bacterium
CGACGCGGAGTTTCACCGGCTGCTGAAGGAGGGTTTCGAGATCGAATACCTGGCCAAGCTGGTGCTGGGGCGCCACCGCCGCACCGCCAGCGCCCAGCAGATGGCGGAATTCCAGGAACTATTTCCCGACTACATCATCAAGATTTACGCCGATCGGCTGAAGGAATACGGCGACGAGCGCTTTTACGTCACCGGCACCTCGCCGGCGGGCAAGAAGGACATCTACGTCCACAGCGAAGTCACGCGCCAGGGCCGCGATCCCTTTGCCGCCGACTGGCGGGTGCGGTTCATGAACGGGCAACTGCGCATTATCGATATCAAAATCGCCGGCATTTCCATGCTTCAGACCCAGCGTGACGAATTCTCGGCGCGTATCAACAACGTCGGTATGGACGGCCTGATCGAGGATTTGCGCATCAAGACGTTCGGCGAGGCATCTTGAGACTTTTTTGAGGGGGCGACATGACGGACGAAACACCAAAAAGGCCGCTGTTACATCTTGTATTCGGCGGGCGTGTAAAGGACCCGCAGGGCCTTGAATTCGAAAACCTGGAAGACATACACTTCGTCGGCATGTATCCGAACTACCGCGAAGCCGAAAAGGCCTGGCGCGGCGCCAGCCAGGCGCAGGTGGACGACGCTAAATGCAAATACGTGATTGTGCACCTGCACCGTCTGATTGATCCTGACCACAAATAATTTTGTTTAATCTATTTCTTTTTCTTTAGTTCATAGCGAAGGAATTTGGCCGAGGAAAAATCTTTTTCACCCGGCCTTTTGATATAAAAATCACGCCAAGCACTTCGGCTGGTACCTCTGGCGATTTGCGAAGCCAGCAAAGATGGAGAGTTATAGGACTTGCCTTCAAAATAAAGAAAACCATGCCGAACATCGGCGAGATGCTCTTTATCATAATAGGTCATCCTAAGCACTGTTCCATTCGGCAAAAAAAGTGATTTCCACCAATACCCCTTCTTCGGGTCACCAAATTTTCTAATCCAAGCCTCGTTTTCTTCTACTTCCAATTTGTTGAGATATTCGTCACTCCAAATGGTGTCAAATTTTGTTCGCTCAAGAAAATCCTGCGCAATATTGGCAATCCAGTCGCTTACATCGA
>JAKSCK010000164.1 GCA_022360655.1 Spirochaetales bacterium
CACAGAGCTTCTATATCTTGGTCAGGTTGTTGCTCCTGCTGAGCAGATTCCTCGGATTTTACACTGGGACGACTCCTTGAAAGAGCATCAGCGACGCTATTGGCTTTGCCCAGTTGATATTGCATCTTCGGCTGGATAGATTGAAATAAACCATGCCGAAGACACCGTGATTGTAACCGGAACAAAACCTACTACTCCATTAAGTGGGTCAACGGCTGATGATCTGTAATCATTGTGACACCTCCTAGGCAGCCCTCGAGGTAATGTCGCCACTGAATAAAGCAGTATGCGATGGCCGCGAGCTCTCTCTCATAAGCCGAATACCGCTGCTCGGTAGGCTTTAGAGCTCGACTCATAAATGCGATGGGGCGAGGACCGTCACCCTGGTCCTGCATCAATACACCCCCCGCTGCTGTCCCTGAAGCATCCGTTACCACCGTGTATGGTAGTTTAGGATCTGGGAAGATCAGCATCGGCGCATCGCATAGGGCGTCCTTTAACTGCTGGAACGCCTGCTGCTGAAGAGGACCCCAGTGCATCTCCACATCTTTCTTGGTCAAATACGTTAATGGGGCTGCTATCTCCGCATATTTTGAAATAAAGCGGCGATAGTAATTTGCAAACCCCAGAAACGATCTGACATCCTTCACTGTTTGGGGTCTCTCCCAGCTGCGTACCGCCTTCAGTTTCTCTTTCACCGGAGAAGCTCCCTGTGGCGTAATCCACTGACCGAGGAACTCAACTTCTTTGACCATGATATCGCATTTTGATGCCTTGGCGAACAAGCGGTGCTTCCTCAGGGCTTCAAAGACCTTCCGTAGGTGCTCAGCATGCTCCTCCACTGTGCGGGAGTACACCAAGATGTCATCCAAAAACACGAGGACGAAGACATCAAGGTAGCTGGCCAGGACATTATTGATCATATGCATGAACTGCGAAGGGGCATTGGTAACACCAAATGGCATGACCAGGAACTCGTATAAGCCCCAACGCGTTCTGAATGCAGTCTTTGGGATGTCCTGCTCTCGAATTGGTATCTGCCAGTATCCCGACTTCAGATCAATCTTGCTGGACACCTTGGCGCCACCCAGACGGTCCAACATCTCTTCCGGTAAC
>JAKSCK010000171.1 GCA_022360655.1 Spirochaetales bacterium
CTTGCTTGGGACTCTTAGTTTCTCGTCTCGGATTTTCATTCTTATTTGCGCTGGTTTCAGACCATCGTGGACCCCAGATATAATTAAGGTCCTCACAGCGTCGTCCATCCGCTGCGACGTTCGTTCTGTTGGATCTCTTTCATGAATATGATTTTCCCTATTCCACGATACCTCCACAGATTCATCCTCCCGGTTGAATCGAACACACAGCTGGTATGGACAGCTTTTCCAGCCCTTCTTATGTGCGTGCTTACACACAAAATACTGTTTACTGCCATCATCCGTGTTCTTTCTAGTCCCTTTTCTGATACCTTCATCGCGAATCTTGGCATCCATCCACGCTTTGAAGGACGCTGCGTCGTTGCAGTTGTGTACGATCTGCCAACTCTGCGCCTTGCCTCTATGGCGCTTGACTGGCGGGGAAGGAGCGCTTCTTTCCGACGGAGTCAATTCATCAGATGAGAAAGACGACATCCTTGACCTCTGCTCACTGCAAGCTGCTGGGGTAGTTTGCTGAGTTTAATGAGCAGGAAGGTCGGTCCACTTCTTACGGACTGCTATGCAGTGATGGTCAGATGCAAACTACAACGAGTGCAGGGGTATATCTGTTCAATTGGGCGGGCGAAGATTTCTGGGCTTTTCATTTTGGCGCCCATTGCTAGCAGCGAACTGGCAAGCTGGCCATCCAGTAATTGGATGTTTAGGGAGGAGAGATCTGAGATTGGAGACATTATTGTGGGCGCAAACTGGAGACCGTTTTCAGATATATTTAGTTTGGTTTCAAAAGACACTGAGGTTTGTATCAAACCGGGCTGATATCAAACCAGTACTTATGGTAGTACAGACTTTAGGGACCACTGGTATTGGGAGGCAGACCCATTTGATACTGGCGCGGCTTGATACAAAAGCCAGTGTCTTTTGAAACCTAGCTAAATACCATCCGTTTTGATGCAGCGAATCCGACGTCATTTCCACGTTGGATCGACGATCCCATCCAGCACCCCGCTCAAATCCACCAGCTCCACACACA
>JAKSCK010000093.1 GCA_022360655.1 Spirochaetales bacterium
GCTGATAATATTGTTAATCGGTATAAAGAATTAGGTAAGAAAATATTGGTTCCCGACCTTAAGTATTTTATAGATTGGGATGGAGACGGGATTGCAGGCAACGAGCTAGGAGATCCTAATATTGAAAAACAATTGTTTTTTGAAGTTGATACGGTATATGTTCCAAAAGAAGGGGGCGAATTTCGTGTTCGTATTCATTCTAATGTGCCATATAGAATGGGGAAAACTGATGATTCTGTAGATATACCGACCGACAATATACTGAAAAACATCCAAATTTCGGATACTACACTAGTGGATAATGAACTTGTCATAAAAATTGATCCAACATCAGAGCCTTTCTTGAATAAGAATATCATTTCTGTTTTTACACACGATAAAAGTTTGCGCTCTGATTTAATAATAGTTCAGGAGGGTGATTTCTCTAATGAAATCCAAAATGAAGTTTTGAAAAACATTATTCAGAAGGCAGCAACAGCATTTGGTTATTCACATACATTTGAGGGTTTTTATAGCAATTGCTACGAAGTGTCCAGTTCTGATTTTTGGTTCAATATATCTTCACACAATATCAGTGCTGGGAATGGCAAAGTAGATGATACTTGGGCAAATCTTTATTTTTTGAATAACGATATTAATTATTTACAGGAATATACTGGAAATACTTCAGCGAAGTATTTCAATACCTTACAAACTTTATTGTATTATCATTTAACAGTGCTTTGGGGCGCTGTCATTTATTCTGAAGCACCGATTGCTTTGGACGATTATTTACCTCAAACACCAGTTGATGAAATTTACACTAATCTGCAAAAGAAGCTAACTAAATGTATCGAAGAATTTCCGGAAGAGAAGAGTACTTCGTTCTTTAAAGTATCTAAAAATGTTTCACGAGCTTTATTGGCAAAAATTCTTATCCATCAAAAGAAATATGCGGAGGCAAAAGAACAATTGGAGCATATTATTTCAAGTGGACACTATGAACTAAACAATAATAGGGAGGAAGCTTTAAGTTCCGGATCAACAGAAATGATTTATGCAATTAATACAAATGATTTTGATACACATAATTATTCACAGTATATTGAGTCAGGTCAATATTTGCCATTAATTCAATATTCAGAGGTTTTA
>JAKSCK010000217.1 GCA_022360655.1 Spirochaetales bacterium
AACCTCTTCTTCAATTTTCCTGGGATCCCTTTCATTTTTTTTTTTTTTTTTTACAACAATACTAACTCTCCTTCATTGAACTCAATATCTCTGTGTTTCTTATCATAGTATTTTGCCTGCAAGTCTACCGAGCGTTTCAAGTTCTCTCTCGCCAGTTTCCAGTCAGATGTGATTCTTTTAATAAATGAGCCAATACTTTCCGTCTTGATCTCTTCGTTACCTCTCATCAACTGAATTGGTGTTACTGGTTCATACCCATAATTCAAAAAGAAAGGGCTGAAACCAGTACTCTGGTTTGGCAACGAATTTATCACCAATTCTACGGTAGGAAGTATTTTCTCCCAATCCTTTGGATTGCCTCTGTCATGTAATAAACATCTAATCGTCTCGCTAACTACAGAATTCATGCGTTCAACCACCCCTTGCGTTTGTGGGTGATAAGCTGTGCTGAACGCTAAAATTATTCCTGTCAATCGCCACAATTCTCTCCAGCTACTTGCTACGAACTGACTCCCTCGATCTGAGTAGATTACCGTTGGAATACCGTGCAGTTTAACCACTGTGTTCCACAACAATTTTCCAGTATCAGTGGCGTTGATTGTCTTGCTGCAAGGCGCCAAATGAACCATTCTGGTCGCCTTATCCACCATTACTAATATGCTGTCACGGTTTCTGGAAGACATAGGTAAATCAGTAACAAAATCAATCGAGATTTCACTCCATTTATTCTCAGGAATGTGCGTAGACTGTAGTTTTCCCTTACTTATAGTATGGTCAGACTTCTCAACTTGACATACTGGGCATGTTTCCACAAACTCTCGAACATGTCCACTCATTCCTTTCCAAAAGAATGACTTCCTGATTTTTCCTATTGTCCTCTGAATTCCGGAGTGTGCACTGTAAGGTATGGAGTGCAGTTCTTCTATCACTTGATCTCTAATCTCTTTATTGTCTGGAATTACTATTCTCCAGTAATTTAATCCTGTATCTTGTCCTGTCTGATGTATTAACAAAATTCTATTGGTCATTTTATACACATTCTCATTCTTCTTAACGTTTGTTCTCCCTTCTTCCAGTTCTTGAATAACGTCAGAGTAAGGAATCTCTTTCTGCAATAAAGAGTAAATTGAATTCCTGAAAAAATTATCCAACTGTAACTTTGATACTGAAGTAGCAGCAATTATTGAAGGCTTGGACTCTGAATTGCCTTGAGGGCATTGAGCTTGGTCACTTGACAAAATTGAATGACTTTGAGAGTCATTTACTGATTGGCCTTGAGGGCCCTGACTGAAAAGCTGATGAAGTGTTGATTGAATTTCTGAATCTGATGCTTTGGGGGAAACTCTTAACCGCTGTACATATTCTGAATTTGCATCTTTTACAGAACCTTTCCTGACCAACGCATCTGAAACCAGCTGTCGGCTCAAAGAATCCGCTGGATTCTTTTTCCCAGGAATGTGGCGTATTTCCACATCATATCCCTGCAATATGGAGAGCCAACGCCAAACTCTGCTATTCACAGATGTTTGGTTCGGGAGGTGTCTCAGAGGTGCATGATATGTCTGGATGACGATGGGATGTGTGCTGTGGAAATAATGTTTCCACTGTCCAATAGCCAACACGATGCCTAATAGTTCCCGCTCATACGCTGAATAGCGTATTTCGGTTGAATTTAGCTTACGACTTGCAAATGCAATAGGCTGTAGGCCTGAGCCAAAATCCTGTTCCAGGATTGCTCCTACTGCTACATCACTCGCGTCTGTTGTGACCACGAATTGCCTTTCGAAGTCAGGCAGATAAAGGATAGGCGCAGTGGCCATTGCAACCTTCAAAGCCGTGAAGCTGTTGCCCTCGGCGTCTCCCCAGCACCAAGTCTTCTTC
>JAKSCK010000125.1 GCA_022360655.1 Spirochaetales bacterium
GGGGTCAGGGGGGAGAGGGATAGGTGGTAGGGGAAGGAGCAGAGGTGGCAGGTCGATGTGAGAGAGATCTGAGCTCCTGTGCAACACATATTTTTTGTTCCATGTCCACAAAAAATGCTGGTGGTCTTCTGAGATGCACAGAGCAGTCGTTGGAGGCGAGTGGTCCAATTGAAGATGCAGCAGCAATTTTTTTAGTGGCTGCATTCTCTGAACCCAGCGCCACAAACCCACCACCGAGTGGGGAAAGAAATATGATCCATTTGATCTGCCAGAATCACGGGGGATAGGCCAGTTTTCTGGGCCACATTCTTGCGGTAGCATATCAGCAACAACCATCTCTCAGAGTCCAGAATTGCATCGAATATGTCTCAACAGCATCAGATGCATCATCAGAGTCTTCAGGGATGTTGGCATGGATCAGCCTTTTGGCAGGTGCGCTCTGTTGACAGCAATGTGATGTCTGCGATGTCTCCATCACCCTAAGAATGGTCTCGATCGGATTTGAAGCTCACCACCAACTTCACACCATCATCAAATGGATCGTTTGATCCAGTACTATATTTCCGCAGTCAGACTCACTAAAACTGGATTCACTAGTTTTTAAAACTAAGTCACTAAGTTTTAGAACTCGCGTGCCACTAAAACCCGATTCAATAATTCCTAAAACTCCAGTAAATATATCCGTAAAAGCAGTATGGGATCTTTGCGATTTGACATTGTCACCACCTTCGGTTTCAAACAGGCAAGGGAGCAATTATCAGCAGATCTGTGTCTTCGCTTTCGATGCACCTTTGTCGATTGGTGCATTGGTAGCTAGTAACATACATGATACCAATGCTTGTATTCATGACTAGATATGGTATACTTCCCATGAATTGTGAGTAGCGTTGTGGTCCATTTATGATATAGGACGGCAAGGGTTGTTTGGGGAGCCATCTCCAGAAATGGCGGTACCCCGTTTCAAACAGCGATTCCTGATTCTGTTGCTTATGCTTGTTTATGTCTGCAGGCGGATGGCGGCGAGAGGAATTGTGAAGAAACTCAAAGACTATGAGCAGGAGCTGGTGGTTTTCAGCGACAAGTGATGCGCGTGGAGAAGACGAAACGGTAAGTGGTGTATGGAGGAGCCATCTCCAGAAATGGCGGGCCCTCCATTTCATACAGCGATTGGTGATTTCGTAGCTTTTGCTTGTTTATGTTTGTAGGCTGCTGGCGGCGAGCAGAATGGCGATGAAGTGCAAAAGGTATGAGCAAGAATGGAACTGGTTGTTTGCAGCGACATGTGGTGAGCGTAGAGAAGACAAAACGCTGAGTGGTGTTTGGAGGCGCTATCTCCAGAAATGGCGGGCCCTCCGTTTTTAAAAGCATTCACTGATTCTGTTGCTTGAGCTTGTTTATGGGGGCAGGCGGATCGCGGTGAGCAGAATGGCGACGAAGTGCGAAAGGTGTGAGGAGCAAGTGGTTGCTAATAACGATAGCTGGTGAGCAC
>JAKSCK010000248.1 GCA_022360655.1 Spirochaetales bacterium
TAAGAGGTTCAGAATGGCGCTATTCCGCATTAACCCCAAGGTATAGTGATGGAAGTATTCATTATGCAGTTTTTGGCGATTTCGCTGTTGACATGGCTGCACCAGTTGGTACTCAACTACAAACAGAGGAGGCTGTAACACTCGATTCAATGCGTTGGTCTTATTATGATGATGATCCATCACCAGTAATTGGTGATGACGGAGAAGTCGTTCATGTGACACTTGGTCAAGGGTTAGGATATAGAACTGTGGCCTCAAATGCTTCTGGACATTTTAATTATTCGCATACATCTCCAGATTCAAGACCCGCAAAAGTTTGGTCAAATTTGATCCAACGGAGGGCAGAGCTACTAGCATCAACATCTTTACCTGTTCCTTCAATATCAGTCCCTAAGGCCACGGTGATCGCAGAGATTGGGATGACGGGGGGAACGTTCGGGCCACATGTTCATTATGAAAGACCGAATGCTTCTCCATCACTTATGCTTGACTAGGAGGTCAGGAATGCGTACGCGTATATTTTTTATGCTATTTGGTTTTACACTAGTAATAACTGCATGTAAGCCATCTACTGGGGAACAAAGAGTAATTAAAAACACAGACATTGAAGATGTTCAAACGAATGCTGATAAAGAGATAATGGAGTCTGATTCTTCAATAGCGACAAAGGTAGTTGAGTTGGATCCTTTTATCGCGAAAGAAAATATTATTGGCACTTGGGAAATCCCTAACTCCTATAATCCGCAGCGATCTTTAGTTTTTTCTGAAAGCAATCAGTTCTTTTTGAAAATAAATCATTGCGCAGGTATTCTGGTGGTTTCTGGCGAATATCAGATTCAAGACAATCAGGTCTTACTTGATATTATTGATTGTGTGGGTTGTGATCCTAAATCTGAATTTACCTGGCCCTCTCTTACCCTGCGTTGGGTAGGTGCGGATCAACTTGAAATTGAGCAAGACTTTTTTTACTGGATGAACAATGATAGGTTAGGTGTTTGTGCACCAAATAAAGGAGAAATCTTCGTTCCGGCTGATGTTCTTTGAGCCGTAGTTAGGATCATGTAATTTTTTCTTCACTAATTCCCTTCTGAGTATTAGTAGAGAAATTGTACTCCAAATTGAGTTAAACTGATTATGAGTCATCTACTTTAGATGTTGGATTTTTGAACGTTACCTGAATGTAAATTTGCTCATAAATTATGCGAAGGATGAAAAGAATCGTAATCAACGGAAATCGTCAGAGTAAAGGCTTTTCTTTTCCCAGATTTGAAATTGCGAAAATATTTTACGTTACTATAATATCTTTCGCAATTTCCTTAAGTGGATTGCATTCGCACATTGAGGAGAGAGAAAAAGGGATTCGAATTAATCCGGATACTCATGCTCCAGCTACTAAAGAGCATCAATATAGAATTCTTCTTACTGTTCCTCAGCAAGGGCATGGTTTCGCTCCAGGAGGTATTTATGAATGGACCAAATGGTATGATTAATAGGATATTTTGTATACTGATTTTTATCGGATTAGTACCAAGCATTTTTGCTGAGTCGGAGATAATTGGTACATGGGCACCTCTACCTTTGCATTCTGAAAGCACTGAGGAACGCTACATTTCAATCGATAAACTCAGTAATGGTTACATTATTCTCTATAATGATTTTACATCAAGCAGAGATAATTATGTCTTATATGGTAAGTATGCAAAGGATGACTTCTTCAATGATGGAATCCCTGAAATATTAATCTATAAAGATGATCAGATTGTTTATATCATTACATGGGGGAATGGCAAAAAGGATGAGTTTATATTTTATTGGGAATATGATACCCCACTGCCGATTTCAGAAAGGTTTGTTCGAGTGCAAAATACTGATATAGCTACTCCTTTTAAAAATCAGTTGTTTTTATATCCATTGATGAGAGATTAATTCCATTTGAATTCGAGTATGACAATTATGATAATCACTTGACAACCAGATCCTGAACGATCCTCCTGCTCTAAGCGATTTTGTTGCCGAGATTTTGGTTTTTCTTAAGGCCTTCACTAAGGCCGTTGCGTGTATCTTGCTCTTCATGTTCGGCCCGAGTAGCATCAAATTTCTTTCGCAATTACATTCTCTTCTGTTTAATAATCCTCAATGGGAAAGAGCAATTCTTGATAATCCCGTTCAAACATATTGGTAGCGGTGATGAGTACAGATCCGGTGTCTATCCATGATTCCACTTCTTTTCCTTTGAGGGCTCGAACGGCTGTTTTCATGGCCATGTAGCCCATGTTGTAGGGGCGTTGCACCACTGTGGCATCAAGAATCCCACGTTCGAGATAAGCCAATTCTTCTGGTGCATTATCATATCCCACCATGGCAATACGATTCTGGCTTTGGGTGTCTTCAATGGCCCGAGCCGCTCCAAGTGTCACCAACTCGTTGAGGGCCACAATTCCTTCATCATTCAAACCATGTTGGTACGGTCGAAAAAATGACGAATTTCCCGCTGGATGATAGCGAAGTTCAAATTGTTTGGAAGACTTCTTATTCTGGTTTTGGTGAAGTTCTTTCAAAAGTTGGGCAACTAGATCAAAACCCCATATTTGCAGGAAAAGAGTATGACGAAGATTTGGAACTCTATTA
>JAKSCK010000070.1 GCA_022360655.1 Spirochaetales bacterium
GGGCCTCCTTCACCTCGGAGGCTTCCGCTTCTTTCGCGGCGATGGCCTCCTTGAGGTTCTTGCCTTCCTCGATGAGTTTCTGCCGTACCTCGGGTTCGAGCTTGCCTTTCATGGACGCGGCATTTTCGTTGCGCTGCCGGCGCAGATCGTCGATGGCGGTGATCAGGCTGTTGCGCTGATCGTAGAGGCGCAGCACCCCGTCGACATCGGCGGTCATGAAACGGGCTTCGATGTTGGCCTTCACGGCCTCGGCGTTTTCTTTGATGAATTTCAGATCCAACATGACGGGGGGCATTGTAGACCTTTGGCCCCCAACGGGAAAAGGGCGCTGATAGGGAATGTGTCTTCATATCGACCCCTCCATGCCTTTTTTCTCACGGTTCTTTTATTCATGACAGCGGGGTGGGGACGGGCGGAACAAAGTGGTGGCTCATGTACATGATTTGTTCCTGACGCTATCCTTAAGGAGCGATGATTATTGGCATTGATATCGGCGGTTCCACAACAGACATTGTCGGGTTTGCCGACAATGAAATGCTTTCTTCTCTGACGGTCCGGGCCAGTGACCCTGTGTCTTCTGCAGCTGGTGCTCTTGGACGATTTCTTTCTGAAACGGGACGTTCCCTTAGTGATATTGCCACCCTGGCAGTGACAGGAGTGGGAGCGGGAGCCATAGGAAGCGAGCTCTTAGGACTTCCCATTCACCGAGTGGACGAGTTTCGGGCCATTGGACGAGGCGGTGTCTTTCTCACAGGTGTGGAGAAGGCCGTGGTGGCCAGTCTTGGAACAGGAACGGCAGTGGTGGAAGTGGACAAAGGGCGAATCGCCCATTGGGGCGGCTCTGGTGTGGGTGGAGGAACTCTTGTGGGGCTTTCCAAGGCACTCTTTGGAGTTTCTGATATTGAACTGATTGCCAAAAAAGCCGCCCGAGGGCATTTAGAAAAAGTGGATTTGAGCGTGGGGGATATCGCCACTCAAGAAATCCCTGGCCTTCCCCCTGAAACCACCGCGGCCAATTTTGCCAAGATGGCGGATGATGCCACAGAAGATGACTTGGCCATGGCTGTGGTGAACCTTGTTTGTCAAACTGTTGGAATGATTGCTGCTGGTGCAGCGGGAGCCACAGGTAAGCGCCGGGTGGTCTTAATTGGAAAATTAGCAGCCTTCCCTGCAGCTGAAGGTGTGTTCTCTCTTCTTTCTCGTCTCAATGGCCTGGATTATCTTATTGCACCCCATGCAGCATTTGCCACAGCCGTGGGGGCGGCGGTTGAAGCCGGTGGACTGCTCAACAACGAAAAGTCTTGGGTTTAAAGACATGTATTGAGCGTGGCAGGCTCTGGGTGAATCAGCTCAGAAGCCGCTGTATTCTGTGCTTAAATAGGAATCTCTCATAAAATTAGGAATATTGTCTTTTTTGTATTAATATTACCAAAATAATCATATATAGCCTAAGTCATAAGGCTTTTTTAACGCATAGGGTTGAAGTATCTGGTTGTATTCTGAGTCTGTTTCATCGGGACAGGATGGCGTGGTTTTCTTGAATAGACCTTCAACCTGGGCATGTTTTGCTCAATGATTTCATTTTACTTGGTTTGAAAACATGCCTTTTGCCTGCATGAAGGAGGTTGATTGCATGGTATTTCGAAAAAGTTTTGTTTTCCTATTCCTTATGATGTTTCTGATACTTGCTTGTGATAGCCCTGTAGCATTGTTTGAAGCACGAGGAACAGCGGTTCCAGCCCTTCCTGGTCAGGATTTCAATCTCTTGAGTCTGTTTGGGAATAAAAGTCCTCTGGGAATCTGGTCTGATGGCCTCACCATGTGGGTGGCGGATGATCATGACAGTAAACTTTATGCCTACAGCCTTTCTACAAAGCAGCGTAAGGCTCAATTTGATTTTGATACGTTGAGCTCGGCAGGAAATGCGCATCCTTCTGCTCTTTGGTCTGACGGAACCACCATGTGGGTAGCGGACTGGGTTGATGGAAAAATTTATGCCTATGGACTGCGGTCTCGAGTCCGTGATGCCTCCAAGGACTTTGATGGTTTATTGGAAGCAGGAAATAAGTTTCCCATGGGGCTTTGGTCTGATGGGAGCACCTTATGGGTGACAGATTGGGATGTGGGAAATCAAATTTTTGCCTATGATTTGGACACACGTGAGAGGTTGCCAGAAAACGATCTTGTTTCTTTGGATTCAAAGAATTCTGCTCCTACAGGAATATGGTCTGATGGGAGCACCATATGGGTAGCCGATTGGACCTCAAAGAAGATTTTTGCTTATAAACTTCACTCAGGTAATCGAGTTCCTCAACAGGATTTTGATGCACTTCTTTCTGTGGGAAATAACGGACCAGTGGCCCTTTGGTCAGAGGGGAGAACCATGTGGGTTGCCGATGTTATTGAGGATAAAATCTTTTCTTATGATTTGGTGACAAAAGAGCATACACCTTGACATAATTCCCGCGCCTTAGCGCGGGATATTGCTCCTTTAAATGCGAACATGAATAACATTGTGATGTTCTATGAACAATGAAATATATCCAAAATTAAGTTTACTGTTTTATGAGACTGAAAATATATAAATATTAACGCCGTTTATTTACATGAAAAAATCTATAATTTTATTCAAAACAAATAGATATAATCACTTATGGTTCAATTCTTTTCTAAGAGAATACAATATTCAAAAAAATATATTTGACCAAATGTTCTAAAAATAAATTGAGAAAGTTCTGGAAATTGTGCTTTGCATAAATATAATACCAATTAAGTAATGGAATTAAAAAGTTGTGTGTTCAAAGTCTTGTTAAGTTGGAAATTCTTTTTATTTTTTTGTGAACATCTATACAGTTTTAAACTGTGGAAAATGGACTGCCTAGGCAGTTATGAGAATACTTTTTGTTTAAATTTTGGAGGTCTTTAAGCATGCTCAGAAGATCAGGTTATTTGATTCTCACCATTGTTTTGTGTGTTGTTGTTGCATCATGTAGCAACCCAACGCTTTCACTGGAAGAACGAGCTCTCGGAGATATTGTTGGGAATCAAGAATTCACCATCCTTGAAACCAATCCTCTTGGGATTTGGTCCAATGATGCGTTTCTTTGGATTGTGCATTCTAGCCCTGGGCAGAATGCCATCCATGTCTATGACTTGGCCACAAAACAACGAGTATCTTCCAAGGATATTGTTGGACTGGATGCTCATGGAAACACAAATCCTCAAGGACTTTGGGGAGATGGAACCACACTTTGGGTGGCGGATGATTACCAGGATCGGCTTTTTGCCTACAGCCTTGTGACAGGAGCTCGTGTTCCTTCTCAGGAAATTGATGTACGCGCCTTTGGTGATGTTCAAAATCCACGAGGCATTTGGTCTGATGGAAGCACGATTTGGGTTCTTGATCATCATTCTTCTGGAGCTCGAATCCTTGCCTATAACCTGAGTGATGGGACTCGAAATTCCACAGAGGATTTTGCGCCGCTCCAAGCTTTGAGGATTGAGGCGAAGGGATTATGGTCTGATGGCATCACCATGTGGGTGGCTGATCAGTATCAGAACCGTTTGATGGGATTTAACCTTGAAACCAAAGCTCGAGATTTGAGTAAGGATCTTTCGAGTAACCGAAGTTCAACACTCTATGGTATCTGGTCTGATCAAAGAACGATGTGGGTAGCGGATAGAAATCGGCATAGAGTTTTTGCCTATGATGTGGAAGAAATTGTTGATCAGGATTTTGATACACTGAGATCTGCTGAAAACTATACCCCCTTAGGCATGTGGTCTGATGGCAATATTGCTTGGATTTCGGATGAATCTGAGGGCAAAATTTTTGCTTATGACATTGCCTCAAAAAAACGTATTCCCAGTCAGGATTATGAGACTCTTGTTGCGGCAGGCAACCAAAACCCAGCTGGAATTTGGTCTGATGGGGAAACCATGTGGGTTGCGGACATGATTGACAGCAAAATTTATGCTTATGATGCTCAATCGCATGATCGTGATGCCTCAAAAGACTTTGATACTTTGAGAGAAGCTTCGGTACTATCTCCCTTTGGTATTTGGTCTGATGGCGAGACACTGTGGGTGACGGATTGGGCCCAGAGTAGCCGTATTCTGGCCTTTGATTTGGAGACGAAAGCGCGGAAGCGTACTCAGGATATGATTCATCCCCAGCCCTACACTTTCCTCACAGGACTTTGGTCGGATGAAACCACACTTTGGGCAGCCGATTGGACCAATGGTGGAGTGATTGGTTTTGATTTGAGGACAAGGGCCCGGGTCATCAGCAAGGACATTCGAATTGATTCAGACAATTCGGCTCCTTCTGCATTATGGTCAAATGGAACAACATTGTGGGTGACGGATTCCTCTGAAGATAAGGTGTATTCCTATGGCATTCAATCGCTCATCACACGCTCCACAGAAGCGGTTCCTCCCGCCACTCCAGATCCACCAACGCGAATTGGGGATTTGAATCATCTTGCTCGGCATGGAAACAATTCTCCTTCCTCTCAATGGTCTGATGGCAGGACTCTCTGGGTGGCTGATGATAGAGCTGGGAAGCTCTTTGCTTACTCCATCTCCACAGGGGATCGATTGCCAGAAAAAGACTTTAATCTGCGGACATTCAACAACACCAAACCTTCTGGTGTTTGGGGAAATGGCACCACTCTTTGGGTTGCAGATAAGGGCCTTGGTCGAATCTTTGCCTATGATTTGGCTTCAAAACAGCGTCGGCCAAGTCAGGACATCCAGGTTCTTCATGGAGCTGGAAATCGGAAACCGTTGGATTTGTGGTCGGATGGGAGCACCCTTTGGGTGACGGATGAACAGAATGGCAGCCGCATCTTTGCATACAGTCTTCAATCTCGACTTCGGGTTCGAAACCGGGAGATTTTAACCTCCCGCAGTGAAGGGAACTTCTCTCCCACTGGTTTGTGGTCTGATGGACGCATACTTTGGGTTTCTGATCGAGGAAGAGATAAGGTTTTTGCCTATAATCTTGTTCGTAAACAGCGTCTAAGAGGCCAAGACATTGAATCGCTCACTCGGAATTCCAATCGAGAAGCTCAAGGGCTATGGAGCGATGGAACCACCTTGTGGATTGGAGACAAAACAGCACGTAAGCTCTTTGCTTACAGTCTTCAAACCAGATTACCCACACCATAAATCAGAGTCTTCAGAGTTCACGCTCTGAGGGATTGAAAGAACATCCGATTTCACCCCTCCTGGTTCTCCGGGAGGGGTCGTTCTAAAACAATTCCTTCCAAAAACTTTTGAGAACATTGAGAACTTCGTTTTCATGAGTGGAATGGATGGTGTGTCCAGCTTCTGGGAATTCCTGATACTGAACATGAGGTTGGCCTTCACACATTTCTAAGTGATTTTGAGCGGTGGTGACATCGCTGTGTTCTCCTCGAAGGAGGAGTGTTGGAACGTGAATTTGTTTCCATTCCGTCCAGTATTCACCGTTGAGTTCCTCTTGAGAGAGAACCATTCCTTCGCGGTGAAACCGAAATTCCCAGTGGTTTTTCTCATAGGAGAGTGACTCTGCAAAGAAGGGATCAAGGGAAATCCCCTGTTGATTCCACTGTGCCTGTGCCTCCCGAAAACTGGAATAGCGCTGGGGTAAGTCCATGATGAAAGCATTGGATCCGGTGATGCAGGTTCCAATATCCTCCATCACAAGACTGGAGCTAGGCTGACGGAGTACTTGAAAGAGTGCGTTGATTCCCCCCAACGAGTGCCCATAGAAATGGGGATTTTGTATCTGCTCTTTGTGAATGAGGGCATCAAGATCTTGCCCATAATCACGGCGTTTGTAGCTGGAGGCCCAGGAACTGAAGCCATGACCTCTTTGATCGAGCAGGATGATGCGGCCAGGGAAGGCTTTCTCTAAAAAGGTGAGCATGGAAGCACAACCAAAATGACCATGCAAGCCAAGAAGTGTGGGGCCACTTTTCTCATTATCAAGGTAGGAAAGCTGGTGTGTGCCAAGGGGAAGAGTTTTTCTTTGCAAAGGTATCTCCTGGTTGAGGAAAGAGACGGTGTCATTCGAGATTTGTCTGGGCCATTTTGCAAATGGCCCGCTAGACTTGCTGAATCTATTTCCGCTATTGCTCTCATAGATGTCGCAAGTTTGGTGAATCGTTGAATGTCATTATGGTCTGTCGGTGTAATTCGAGATTTCCCTAAGACTTGCTGAATCTATTTCCGCTATCGCTCTCATAGATGTCGCAAGTCTAGGTAAATCAGTCGAATTACACCTTAGTTTGTTAATCCTTTAAACTCTTCTACCAATTTGGCAAAGCGGGTGAGGGCGGATTGGATGGGGGCGGGTGTGGACATGTCGACACCGGCGAGTTTGAGGGATTCGATGGGATATCGTGATCCTCCTGACTGAAGGAATCCAAGGTAATCCTCCCGTTCTTTTTCTCCTCCCTGGAGAACTCGCTGCGAGAGAGCCATGGCGGCGGATAATCCTGTGGCATATTTATACACATAGAAGGCCCGGTAAAAATGGGGGATTCGAAGTCCTTCCAAATCACTCTGTTCTTCAAAATTCATAGCAGGACCAAAGTAATCTTCCAATAGCTTACGATAGGTTCCTCGCAATGTGTCCACAGTCAGAGGCTGACCAGATTCCACCATGGCATGGGTCTCGCGTTCAAATTCCGCAAACATGGTTTGGCGATAGATGGTGGCAATGGCATCATCGATTTGTTTGCCCACAAGATAGGCTTTGAGCGTTTTGTCCTCAGTGGTTTTCATCAAATGATGGGCCAGAAGTTGTTCATTGAAGGTGGAGGCCACTTCGGCTTCAAAAATGGTGTAGTTGTAATGAGGGAAGGGATTACTTTTTACACTGTAATGGGAGTGCATGGAGTGCCCCCCTTCATGGGCCAAGGTAAACACATCTCGGAGAACATCCTCTTTGAAATTCATCAGAATGTAGGGTTCCCCAGTGTAGGAACCTGCACTGAAGGCTCCAGATCGTTTTCCATTGTTTTCATACCGATCGGCCCAGCGTCCACGCAAGCCAGAAACCAGGGTGTCAACATACTCTTGGCCAAGAGGGTGGAGTGCTTCGGCAATCACATCCACGGCTTCATCCCAGGTGTGATGGACACGAATGTCTTCCACCATTGAGGCATAGACATCCCAATGGCGTAAATCGCCCTTGACTCCAAGACGTTCGGCTTTCAATTCGTAGTAGGAATGCAGGGCTGGAAGATTTTCACGGACGGTATCAACAAGGTTGTCGTAGACTTTTTCCGGGACTTGATCAGGGAAAAGAGCCTTGGCCCTGGCAGAGGAATAACCACGGATATCAGCAAGATATTTATCTCTCAGTACACTGCCAGTGTAGAGTTCTGCCAATGTGTTTTTATGGGCATCAAATTCCCCATAGAATTGGCGATAAGCCTCTTCTCGAATCTGGCGATCTGGATGGATGAGCAGGGAGCCATAGGTGCTTTGCGTCAGAGGAATATCTCCTTCCGGAGTTTTCACCTCACCGAAATTCATGTCGACATTGGTGAGTGATCCAAAGGCCTTGGACGGTGTTTGTGTGGATTCCATTTGCTTTGCAAGAAGGACTTCTTCTGCTTCAGAGAGGACATGAGGCTTATAACGAAGAAGTTTCGAAAGGTAAATCTTGTATTCCTCCAGCCGGGGGTGTTTGAGGAATCCCGTCATTGTCTCATCAGGAATGGCTTGGATTTCTGGATCCATCCAACTTGCGGCGGCTGCAAATTTGGTGGCGATGCCCATGTACCGCCCATACAACCCTTGAACTTCACCATCTCCAAGATTTTCGGACTGGCGAAGCATCACATAATATCCCAGACGTTCATCAAGAAGACCTAACTCGTGAATGGCAAGGTGAAGGGCATCCGCCAGATGCTCTGGGCTGAGGCCAAGTTGGCCTTTATGATTTTCCAATTGTGGAATGGTTTCTTCCAGTTTGGAGAGCGCCCCTTCCCAAGCCTTGTCACTTTCAAAAAGCGCACTCAAATCCCAAGTGTCTTCGGGGGATATTTCATGACGTTCGGCGATGGCGTTCTTTGTGCTCATAGGTGTTCTCCTGGGGAGCTTTGAGCTCCTGATTTTCTCAAGATATCTCTCGGAGGAACAAGCGGCAAGCCGGAAGGGAGGCGAGGGATTCAGAGAATGTGTCTTTACTGAGAAGAATTTGCTCACCTGAGTTGATTTGCTTCTGAATCATTGGGAAGAAAGGATAAACTTGATAAATATTTATGGAGATTTATCTGATGTTTAATAACATTAAAGTTTTTCAGTACTTATAAATAGAAATAATACTAAAAAATGAGATGGGGCAACGGAGAAAAAAGAAGTTATATTCTGCCTTTTTGAAAAGAATGGTTCTATGAAGAAACCCGTATCTCTCATCTCCATCTTTAGTGAATATAGGGTTCAGAAGCATTTCTTCTCTTTGCTCGAAATATGAACAGAACATCAAAGGCCCCTGTTTCTCAGAAAATTGAACAACTTGTTCATGTGCATTTGTGAGGCAGTTCATGGAGTGTTTAGCTTCACCTTGATTAGTGTTCTGGTGAGGCTCCACTAATAGAGATGTGGAAGGCTCCCACCAGCTTAGATTGGTGAATCTGAATACAAGGAGCGTTTCATGCAACGTATCCATACCGTTCAATTCCGGCACGTGGTTCTTCTTGCTTCTCTCTCAATTTTGTTCATTTCGTGTGCACAGAACGATTCAAAGAATGTGATTTCCATGGATATCTCTCAAGACACGGAGCAAGGAATTGTGGTTCGTGTGAATGAGGCACAAACAGAGAATATTGAGGAACGCATTGCACTCAGCGGTGAGGTCAATGCAACAGGGAAAGTTAGTGTGAATCCGGAAGTGAGCGGAGTGCTCACCAGGGTTTTAGTGGATTCCGGTGATACCGTGGTGAAGAACCAAATTGTGGCTTATGTGGATCCTTCACGGCCTGGTATGACCTATGCAGAGAGCCCTGTTCGAAGCAAAGCAACAGGAACGGTGACATCTGTCCCAAGTGTTGCAGGGAATCAGGTTTCTCCACAATCTGTGATAGCAGAGTTGGGGAATCTTGACCGACTTGAGATTGAAGTGAATGTTTCGGAGCGATATCTTGCGTCTCTTGATATGGGTATGTCTGGTTGGCTTACAACCCGGGCATTTCCAGGTGAAGAACTTCCAGCTCGTGTGATTGAGATTTCACCCGTTGTTGACCCTCTTTCACGAACGATTCTGGTGACGCTAGAACCAGAATCCAATGAAAAAATCCGTCCAGGTCAATCTGTGACGGTGGAACTTGTATTAAAGAAACTCTCTGATGTCACAACCATTCCCTCTCATGCCGTTGTTGAACGGCGAGATGGAAGAGGGATTTTTATTGCCCAAGATGGTGTTGCTGAATGGCGACCGGTTTCAACAGGAACCTCGCGTTTAGGACGACTCGAAGTCATTTCTGGAGTAACACCGGGGGAAAGAGTTGTTGTTGGTGGTATGGAATCACTCACCAATGGAAGCTCTATTCGCGTACTTGAGGGCTAACTCACATGTTAAAAACCATACTGAATCGCCCCGTTGCTGTTGTCACTGTTTTTACCGTTGCTGTTCTTGTTTCCTTATTGATGGTTGTTGGTATCCCTTTGGATATGTTTCCTCAATTGGATATCCCTGTACTGGCTGTTACAGCAGCGTATCCAGGGGCAGGTCCTGAGGAAGTGGAAGAAGAAGTGACGCGAAGACTGGAGAGTGAAATCTCTGGTTTGGAAGGCTTGGACTCCATGACGTCAACTTCATATGAAAACATGTCCGTTGTCATCCTCAGTTTTGACTTTGGAGTGGATATCAATGAGAAGCAAGCAGAGGTTCGATCCCGTTTGGATCGGGTTCGTGGATCTCTTCCATCAGAAGTTGAGGATCCTGTCCTTCAGAAATTTGATCCATCTTCTCTTCCCATTCTCACCCTCACTTTATCGGGAGATCGAACAGAAAAAGACACCTACCGCATTGCAGAAGATGTGGTTTCTCCAACACTTGAGGCTATTGAAGGTGTGGCTGGCGTTACCATTGAAGGGGAGCGGGAGAGCATCATTCAAATCGATGTTGATCAAGAGTCCCTTGAGGCTTATGGACTTTCCTTAAGCCAATTGAGTCAGGTGCTTTCAGCTCAGAACATGCAGTTGGGTGCCGGTTCTTTTGATGAACTTGGAAAAGATATTCTCATTCACACAAGTGGTCGTTATTCCAGTCTGGAAGAAATCCAGAAAACGGTTGTGACAACTCTTCCGGGGCATCAAGGGGGGGCAGGAGTTCCTCTTCTTCTTGAGGATTTGGCCACGGTTTCCTGGGGATATCAAGATGCAGAAAGCTTGGTGCGAATCAATGGGGAACGAGGATTAAGTTTGGAGGTTCGTAAGGGAGCTGACGCCAATAGTGTAGCGATTGCCGATGCTGTCCGAGCGGCCCTTCCGAAGGTGAACGACAAACTTCCTGAGGGCATGGAGCTTTCCATGTTAACGGATAGTACTTCAGATGTCCGTAAGAACCTTTCTCAGGTTGGATCGGCTGCTGTTCTTGGGGTTGTCTTTGCTGTACTGGTACTTCTCCTTCTCTTGCGCCAAGTTCGCAGTACGCTGATTGTTGGGCTTTCTATTCCCATTGCCCTGGCCATCACAGTTGCCGGTTTGGCCGCTGCAGGTAAAACGCTGAATGTTGTGACTCTTGTTGGGTTGGCAATGGGTGTTGGAATGATTGTGGATTCATCCATTGTCATCATTGAAAATATCTATCGTTACAGAATGAAAGGTGCTCCCATGAAGGTGGCGGCCTTTCGTGGTGCTGGGGAAATGATGGCTCCCATTGTGGCTTCTACTCTCACAACCATTGCCGTCTATTTGCCTTTGGTGATGTATAAGAATGATCTTGGCTTTATTGGGATCTTCTTTGGTGAGTTGGCTTATGTGATCATCCTTTCTTTGACCGCATCCCTTGCTGTTGCCGCCTTGTTGGTTCCGGTTCTTTCCTCCCATTTCCTTCCCATCCAAACACGTGAAGAAAAGCCAATGAAGTCCCGTTTCCTTCAAAAGATCGATGGAGGATTAGAAGCGGTTTTCATTGGGATGGAGAATGGTTTTGCCCATATGATGCGATTCCTTCTTCATAAAAAGGGATGGGTTCTCGCAGGTACGGCGTTGGTTTGTGTTCTCACAGTTGTCCTTGCACGTGAAATCCCCATGGCCATGATGCCACCTGAGGTGGAAACCAGTGTGAATCTGAAGGCTACCTTCCCCACTGGAACAAACTTGACGGAAGTTGATCAGGTGATGGCCCAGGCCCAAGGAACTGTGATGAAAGAGGTTCCGAGTTATGACCGGGTGGTGGTGAATTCGTCTAAGGGGAGTGGAAGCATTCAGGTGACATTTCCAAGCAATGATTCGAAAAAATCACTTGTTCTGAAAACCAAAGAATCATTGAGAGAGTTCTTTTTGAATTATCCAGGAGTCAATATTTCCTTTGAGTCTTCAAATCAAGGGATGGGATCCTCTGGTGTTGATGTGAGCATCACAGGGACTGATTGGGATGCCATGACACGAACCGCAGATGCTGTTGCTGCCGTCATGCGAAAAACAACAGGAATTGCTGAGGTTAAGAATGATGCTCAGAAGGGCTTACCCCGTGCAGATATTGTTTTTGATAGAAAAGCTTTATATGAGCAAGGATTAAATATAAGAACTGTTGCTGCAGAGGTTCGTGCTTTAACAGCGGGGACAACAGCAACGGAATTCTCTGATGATGGCCAAACCTATGACATTGTTTTGAGACTAGAAGCCCAAGACCGAGCCTCTCTTGAGGATTTGGATCGACTTTTTGTTCTCAATAGCAAGGGGGAAAAAGTCAGTTTGGCTCGTGTGGCAACCATAGAGCGTGGGAGTGGGCCTTCCACCATCAGTCGAGAAGATCAAAAGCGCACAATTCATGTCATTGGAGCTTTAGAAGATGGCATGCCTGCCTCTGAGGCCACTGCGGCCGTTCGTTCTGTTTTAACCAAAAACATTCCTCTGGAAGCTGGTGTGGAATGGAGCATTGGCGGGGAAATGGATGATTTTGCAGAAACAGGAACCACAATGCTCTTGGTTATGGCCATTGCAGCTCTTCTTGTTGTGGCTGTGATGGTGGCCCAATTTGAATCCTTTAGAGATCCTCTTGCCATTGCTTTGGCATTGCCTCTGATGGGGGTGGGTGTTGTTGGTATTCTCCGTATGAGTGGAATGGCTCTTTCCATGGTGAGCATGATGGGGATTGTGATGCTCTTGGGCATTGTGGTGAACAATGGAATTGTTCTTGTTGACCATGCACGACTCATGCGTCGGCGAGGGATGAGTGTAGTAGAGGCCTGTGTTGAATCCTGTCGAAGTCGGCTGAGACCTGTTCTCATGACCACGCTCACAACCATACTTGCCATGATTCCAATGGCCTTTTTCCCTGGAGAGGGAGGCGAAACCATGCAGCCCATGGGTGTGGCTGTGGTTGGTGGTTTGACGACCAGCACCATTGGAACATTGATTCTTGTTCCAGTTTTGTATGCCCTTTTTCATCGTAAGCATGAGGCTGGCTACATCAGTAGAAAAGAGCAAAAACGACTGGCCCAAAAGAATGAAGAGGTGATGGCATGACCAAAATAGAAATCATAGCGCATGAGGCCTTAGAAGAGGCCTTAATCCAGGCACTTGTTCCTGTTCCGCCAGGGCAGGAACAGAATATGGGAAAGGCTGGTCATCCATTCACACTCATGAAAGGCCTTGCAGGAAGAGGTGCATCGGGAAGTGCCTTTGGTGATGATGTATGGCCTGAATCCAATCTTTCTTTGATTCTCTTTCGGGATGAGTCAGAGTTAGAAGAAATCAGGAAAAATGTGGACAATCTTCGTAAAGACTTTCCCAACCTCGGATTGGCGGTCTTTATTCAGAGAGGTTACGATGAATGGGAGCGATGGAGTGGAGGCGATGATTGATCCATTCCTCTGTGCTCTGTTCACAGACATACTTGGTCCAAGGGAAGGCGACACAGTTTTGAAGGGAAGAGTGCTCATCATTGAAGATGATCGTGATATTGCTGATCTGATTGGGGTGTACCTGAAAAGGGATGGCATTGAAACAACATGGCGGGAAGATGGGGAGAGTGGCTTAGCTGCTCTTGCCGAGCTGGAAATAGATTTGGTGGTTTTAGACATCAATCTTCCTGGTATGGATGGTTATGAAGTTCTTCAAGATCTCCGGAAAAACCATGATCTTCCCGTCATCATTGTTTCGGCCCGGCAAGAGGACGAAGATGCCATTATGGGCTTTGGTATGGGGGCCGATGACTATGTTCAAAAGCCCTTTAGTCCCAAAGTTCTCACGGCGCGTATTCGTTCGCACCTTTCGCGTTTTCGGAAATCAGCAGAGATACGCGAATCGGCAATTCCCAATGAAAAATTGTCTCAGGATGGACTGCTTCAAAGCGATGGTTTGATTGGAGGAGAACGGGTTTATCAATTTGGACCCTTTGTTCTTGATGGGCGTGCTTATTCGCTATTAAGAGAGAATAAACGCATCAGTTTGAGTCCTCGAGAAATCGAACTCCTTTTATTCTTGGCAGAGAATCGAGGAAGACCCCAAAGTCAAGAAGATCTTTTTCAGCAGGTATGGGGGCGGCGGTTTGGCGATATTTCCACGGTTTCGGTTCATGTGCAGAGAATTCGGAAAAAGATCGAAGAAGATCCTTCTAATCCTCAGTGGCTTAAAACCTTTTATGGGCGAGGTTACTACCTTGCTGCGGAGGAAGGAGAATGACACTGGGGCACAAGCTCCGGCTCACATATCTGA
This sequence comes from Spirochaetales bacterium, assembly GCA_022360655.1. Lineage (GTDB taxonomy): Bacteria > Spirochaetota > Spirochaetia > DSM-2461 > DSM-2461 > UBA2779. The sequence continues at coordinate 13,885 of JAKSCK010000070.1, forward strand.
GTCTCTTTTTTGCTCCCATCATGGTTATGGTGGTGTTGGCCTTTATTTCCTATTTTTCTGGAATTTCCGTTCCCTCCTTTCAAGAGGGGATCCGTGCACCAGGATGGATCCAACCGGAGTTGCAGGCCATCTTTTCCGAAGATCAGGAGCGCTATGACGCCATTGAGGGAAAATATGTCATCACCATCATTGATGCGAGTGGAGAGTCGATTTTTGAGATCAGAGGTGTTGATGCCTCATCAGAACTGGTGATTCACCCGCCCAAACCTCGAGTCAGAAACAAAGACAACATCCTTTCAAAGGAATTTTTTGATGAGGTGACTCATGCAGAAGATCCGTCAAAAGTCCTCCTTGATTTCTCTTTAAAATATGGAGTGGAATGGGATTTTAATCTGAACATCACACCGGTTCTGGTGAATGAAATCCCTTATGTTGTTGTTTGGGCTGATCCCAACGAAGGCATTCCTGGGTTTGTAGCTCGAGGAGGTTGGATCTATTTCCTGGGTGTTTTCCTTTTGATTCTCCTCATTCCCTCATTCTTTGATGCACGGCTCCGACGTTCCATGAGACGACTTCTCATGGCCACCAATCGGCTGAGAAATGGACAATGGGAACAGCCACTGGAAATCCCTAAAAGGGATGATTTGAAGGAGCTTGCCGAGTCGTTTGAAAATGCCCGAGTGGAACTTCTCGCAGCAAGAGAGCAACGAACGCTTTTTCTTATGGCCGTCTCTCATGATTTGCGCACACCGCTCACATCATTGAAGGGTTATATTGAGGCGTTAGAAGATGGCATGGCAGAAACAGAAGAGGACTTTGCTCATTACTTATCGGTTCTTGGTGATAAGGCTTCTCTCTTAGAGAATCGCATTGGTGAACTGATCCAATTTGCCCGAGAGGAAACAGGAGGTTCGGTTCGGTTTAGTGAACAAATTGATGCCACTGAACTTATGGAGCGTTTAGATGCCCATTTTCGGAAAGATGCGGGCTTTGCTCAGATTTCGTATTCTTCTCAACTGAAGATACCAAACGGAACCTACCTAGAGGGAGATAAGGATGCTCTTTATCGTGCTTGGGAAAATCTTTTTGCCAATGCCTTGAAATACGCCAAAATGGGGAGATTCATCACTTTTCGTGTTCAAATACAAACGGATTCCCAGGGAAAAACGTCTCTTATTGGATCTGTTATTGATGATGGACTCGGTGTGGATGAAGCCTTTGTTCCCTATCTCTTTGATCCCTTTTCCCGAGCAGATCGTGGGAGAAACAATGATGGAATGGGACTTGGACTGGCCTCTGCTCGGTCTGTGGCATTGGCCCATCGAGGTTCCATTGTGTATGAACCAGGTACACCTCATGGGGCCCAGTTCCATATTTCCATTCCCTGTGTGATCCCTCCCAAGCCGCATTCCTAAATCCCATCTTGGTTTTCACAATCTTATCTTCATTCGCAGAATGTTCATCCTCTTGAGATTTCTTCAAGAAGATGTTTGGCCTTTCTCAAACCTATGATTGAAAGCAAGGCCACTATGGAATGGCTAAACTTCAAAATATTCGGGTGAATCCTCTCTCTTCCCATCACCAATCTTGGGCATACCAATCGATTTCTTTTGACCCGTCCAACATGAATTAAAATAGAAACATCGTGAATCCACTCTTCTTGCATGATTTGGAAGATTTCCAGGTCTTGAGGAATAAATGGGTTGATTATGGAATAGGAGGATTGGAGTGAGGGACGGTTTCCAGGCAAAAAAAATGGTGTATGACGTGATTATCATTGGAGCAGGCGCCATTGGATGTGCCCTTGCCAGACAACTTTCCCAAACCGTCAATCGCGTTCTGGTTTTGGAAGCAGGTGAAGATGTTTCTATTGGAGCCACACGGGCCAATTCCGGAATTGTTCATGGTGGATTTGCGTCAAAAAATGGGAGCAATAAAGCCCGATTTTGCTTAGCGGGAAATCGTATGTTTTCCTCCCTCTCCAAGGAACTGGATTTCCCCTATCGTCAAACAGGTTCAGTTGTATTGGCCTTTCGGGATGAGGACTGGGAAGTTCTGGAAAATCTGCGTCAAAATGGCCTAGCCAATGGGGTGGAGGGACTCTCCTTACTGAAGGAGGATGCACTTCGTTCCCGTGTTCCCCGGTTGGCCCCAGAGGGAATCCTTGGCGCTTTGTACTGTCCTGAAAGTGGTATTGTGAGTCCCTACGAATATGCCATTGCTCTTATGGAGAATGCTGTTTCCAATGGCGTTGAATTAAAACTTTTTCACCCAGTTCAATCACTTCAACCTTATCAGGATCAAATATTGGTACAAACCCCACAGCAGGAATTTGCCGCCCATTTTGTGGTGAATGCCGCCGGTTGTGGTGCCGCTGAGGTTGCCGCGATGGCCGGTCCTTCTCCCTTTTCCATCACACCAAGAAAAGGTCAGTACATTTTATTCCGTCGTGGAAGCGGTGATGGACTGAACACCGTGGTTTTCCAGCCTCCAGGGCCTATGGGAAAAGGCGTTCTTGTGACACCCACAACCTGGAGCAATCTGATGATTGGCCCTGATGCTCAAGAAATTGAAGATGCGAATGATGTCTCAACAGATCCTCAATCCCTTGCTTCTGTTGTTCAACGAGCCAAACGAAGTGTTTGTGATTTCCAGCTCCACGATGCCATTCGTTTATTCTCAGGAGTTCGTCCAGCCTCGAATCGTGGAGATTTTATCTTGGAGTGGTCTGAACATCTTCCTGGACTCCTCCACCTTGCCGGAATAGAGTCCCCTGGACTCACCGCCTCTCCTGCCCTGGCCCAAGAGGCCTTTCGTATGCTGGTGCAGTCCGGCCTTTCTGAAAACGCCAATCCGGATTTCACGCGTCATCGCCGGGCTCCAGTTCACTATCAAGCTCTTGCTCCTGCGAAAGAGGCCGCTGCTGCGGCTCGGCTCCCTGAAGGGAATCCAGAACGAATCGTCTGTCGTTGCGAACAGGTAGAGGAGCAGGCCATCAAAGAGGCCCTTCATCACGGGATTCCTCTCTCTTCCACAGATGCAGTGAAGCGTCGAACCCGGGCAGGAATGGGAATTTGTCAGGGAAATTTCTGCCTTCCCCGAGTCAAGGATCTTTTGGTTCAGGAGACGCAATGCCCTGAATCCGATATCCTGTTACCTTCTCGTGATAAAGGGGAAATGAAGGCACAGTTGGATGCCCTTCGGAGATTACTGCATGAAGATTGAGGACATACCAGCCTTTCGTTCCAATGCGATTTACCCAGCCTTAGAACAGGGCGAAGCTGAGCAACTGCGGGATTTGGCCCAGGCCAAAATGCCCTTTGGTAAGTATGCTGGGCGCTATCTTTCTGATCTTCCAGAGCATTATCTTCTCTGGTTCAAACGGGAAGGTTTTCCCCAAGGGGAGCTTGGAAAAAAGATGGCGGCCATCTGTGAACTTCAGGCCTCTGGTTTAGAAGTTCTTCTTCCTCCCCTCAGGCAGAATTCTGGGGATGATTTTTCGGATTATAAATCGACCCCTTTCAAAGGACTTTGAAAGGGGTCCAGAGAAGGCTCCGGAAAAACTACGCGAGGCTCTCTAAAAGGGCATGAATCCGTTGACCAGCCAGCCCCCGATGGGAACGTTTATCCTTCTCTTCATCTTGAAGCTCTGCCACCGTCACGGCTTCCTGTTCTAGAAAGAAGATGGGATCATAGCCAAATCCACCACAGCCAGCAGGACTTGTGGCAATGCGTCCAGGAAAGGTTTCTTGGACTGTGAATTCCCGGTAATCCTCAAGAATGAGCACCATGCAGCACACAAAGAAGGCCTCTCGGTCTAATCCTTCCAGATGATTCATGTTGGAAAGAAGCAACGCATTTCGCTCTTCAGAAGCAAGCTCTGGCCCACCTTCTTGGCTGCCATAACGGGCCGAGTAAACGCCTGGAGCGCCTTGAAGGGCTGGGACAGAAAGTCCTGAATCATCCGCCAAGACAGGAAGCGTCACCCCTTGTGCTTTGGCGGCCTTCCGCAAGGCGCGTGCCTTGATGAAGGCATTCTCCAGGTAGGTGCTGCCATTTTCAATGGCCTCATAAGTGATGCCAAGTTCTTTGGGAAGAATCATACGATGGGGATAGAGGATTCGGTCGAGTTCCATCTTTTTGTGGGCGTTGCCCGTTGCCAAGAGAATGTCCATAAACAGAACTCTAGTCGGATTTCTCCATGGGGGTAAAGAGTGAAGGTTGTGGAGCCGACGGTCTTGGTCTTTTCCTTTTTCTTTTGGACTTAGAGGGAATATGAGGATGGGAGCAAAGTCGTTCTGGAGGCCGTCCCTTTTGCTCCATTTCTTGCCAAACATCGCGAAGAATAAAGAGGCCAGATGAGACGGTGCCTGTTGCAGTGCCCAGGAGTTGAGCAATTTCTTCATGGGTTGGAGAAACACGATAATGCCGAGCGGCTTCACAGGCAGAGGAATGACGCTTGGCCCAGAACGCTTCTCTGTGGGCCCAGCTTTCCAGGCTGTCTCCCATCTCACAACTCAGGCGAGACCGGGCATAGCTGAGTTTGTACCAGCATTCATTCCGTTTTTCCCTTAAACGTTCCTTTTTTTCTTGGCGTTCTATGGTTATTCGCCGTGACCAATTCAGTTTTTCTTGCAGCCATTCTTCATCCACCCCAGCCAGTCTGGCTGCCATGCATTGATGTTCACAATCTATCTCTGAAGCATGAAGTAAAAGCAGAAATATAAATCTCCGACGAAGAGCTTCATTTTCTAATGCCCCATTCTCATTTAGTGCAAAGGGATAATCTTCTGGCCAGCTGGAGGGCCAAGGACTGGATTCCATTTGGATGGGAGGCAGGTTCTCGGTGATGGCATTCTCTATGGCATGGATGCGGGATTCTTTGGCGGTTTCGGAGCTCCAGGTGAGGTAACGCTCATTTTCTGCCAAGGTTTCAGTGTATGTTTTCATGAACCAGCGCAAGCTGCTTGAGAGATATGTTTCAAACGAATAGTGGGGCTCAAATCGGCGAACAAGGCGGGGAATCCTGGGAAGAAAGGCCAGAAAGAAATCACTGCATTTGTCTTCATCCCAATCGGTCCAACGTCCTGGAAACTCATAGGCATAGAGGCAAATCTTATTCACCAGTTCTTCCCATCGTTCCTGTGTTTTCTTGTAATCCATCACCGCTTTTGTTAATGACGTCATTCCTTCCTCCTTGTTGCTGGGGCTTGGAATACAGCAAGCTCTATGCCAGCTCTCCTTGCTCTAGAACAGGGTGAGAATGGGAATCCTTGATGGTGTTTACTAAACAGGGATGAGGTTGAGAAACAAAATTGTCACCTCCTGGGCATGGATGCCCAGGGGGGGATCATTCTAAAGAACAAAAAAGCGAAGACCTTCCTGCGGAAAACGTTCTTTCACCGATTTCACAACGGCTTCAATGGCAGCGGCTTCTTCTGCATCACAGTACACAATGAGAATGAAGTTTTCCTCAGGCCAGATATGGTCTCCTTGTTTTGGATCTGTGTAGCCCTGGCCATGCACGTTGGGGATCTTGGTGCGATGCTGAGCTAATCCGTGGATTTCCAGGCCATCCATGATGTCTTGCTCCACGGAATGGTTTGCAATGATTTCAACACGTTTATACGAACTCATTCAGCCTCTCCTGTGAGTATGTCTTCGGGATCTTCACAACGTCCTTGGATGAGTCGTTTAGAATCATGCTTTCGATTCATTCTGGCGTAGAGTAAAGGAACCAAGAAGAGGGTGATGAGAGTACTCATGGCCATTCCTCCCACAATGGTTTGGCCGATAGGCCGTACCAATTCCGAACCTTCGCCAGAACCAAAGGCCAGGGGAAGCATTCCCAGAATGGTGGTGAGAGAAGTCATGAGTATGGGGCGGAGTCGATTCCCTCCAGCCTCAATGGCGGCATCACGAATGCACAGCCCTCGGTCTCGAAGCAGATTCATATAGTCCACCAGCACAATGCCATTGTTCACGGCAATTCCAATGAGCATCAGCAGTCCAACAGCAGAGAACATGGAGAGGGGAGTGGTGATACCAAAAACAGGCAGATTCATGAAGGAGTAGAGGAATAAAATTCCTGGGACAATCATGAAGATGGACAGGAAGATGATGAAAGGATCTTTCAGAGATTCAAAGAGGCTGGCCATGATGCCGTAAACCAAGGCCAAGGCCACAGACATCACCAGAAGGAATTTGAGGATGTAATTTAAAAAGTCGGCAAAGTCACCGGAGTATTCCAAGATGATGTCATCATCAAGAACAAGGTTCTCAGCCATGGCCTCTCGGACGGCCACTTCTGCCACATTGAGTGACACACCGGGTTTGGTTTGAGCTGTGACATGCACCACCCGGGAACGGTCTTCTCGAGAAATCGAAACTGGTCCGGCCGTGCGTTCCACCTGAGCAATGGAGCTAACAGGGATGCGTTCTCCGTTTGGACTGATGACAAAGATGCGCTCCAAGTCAGGAATGGCACTTCGATCTTTCTCATCCAAGATGACCAGAATATCCATTTCGTCCCCACCAGAACGATAGCGTCCAGCAATGCTCCCATCCACGGCGGAACTGATTTCACTGGCCACACTGCGTATATTGAGACCCAAGGAATAGGCCTTATCTCTATCCAGCACCACACTGGCAATAGGGAGACCGTCCGTCAGGGAAATCTGAGGTTCAATCACCTCATCAATTTCGTACTGCATCATGTCTCGAATTTCTTGGGCCACTTTTCGGGCCTTATCCAAATCTTCTGTACGAAGAACCAAGTCTATGGGAGAGCTTCCTCCCATAAAATTTTGCTGCTGTACATCAAAGTTGGCGGCCGGAAATTGATCAAAATGGCTGCGCATCACATCCATCATTTCCTCATAGGTCATGATGCGTTCTTCATAAGGAGGAAGAATGATGTACAACAAACCTTTGTTGGTGGAAGAGCCACCAAGGAATCCACCATCTGAACCAGCCACCACGAGAATATCCTGGTATCCCTGAATCTCATCTCCAGCAATTTCTGCGAGTTGGTTCAGTACATCTTCTGTCACCTCATAGCGAGTTCCAATGGGCATTTCCAGATTGAGCTGAACAACATCCTGCCCTTGGGCTGGGGCCAGTTCGATTCCAATGTTTCCTCCTAGAGGTTCTAGGGTAAAGAAACTTAAGGCAAACACCAAAAAGATGATGATGCCGGTCAAAAATTTATGATCCAGAACCCGGGCCAGCATGCGTTTGTACAGATCATCCATGCCCCGGAATGCACGGTCCATGGCTCTGTCTATGGCCGCCAATGGCTTCCATTTGATGGGACGTTGCTTTCGGGTGTAGAGGGTAAGATAGCGACTGGACAGGACCGGAATAAGAGTGAGGGCCACAATAAGGGAGGCCAGAAGGGAAATCACAATGGTGAGGGCCAAGTCTTGGAAAAGCACACCAATGATGTCCAGTTCTTTCTTGAACATCAGGAGAGGCAGGAATATTCCCACCGTTGTTAAAATGGACGCGGTGATGGCCGTAATCATTTCTCGGGTGCCCAAATACGCGGCTGGAACTGGTTTGGAACCTTTCTCTCTGTAGCGGAAAATGTTCTCCAGTATCACAATGGAGGAATCCACAATCATCCCAATGCCCAATGTGAGCCCAGCTAAGGTCATGATGTTGAGGGTAATTCCTGAGAAGTACATCACCATGATGGTGACCAAAAGGCTGATGGGAATGGATAAACCAATGATGATGGTGCTCTTCATGCTGCGCAGGAAAATGAAGAGAATGGCCATAGCCAAAAGAGCGCCTTGAAGCGCAGAACTTGCCACACTACTGAGGGATTGGCGAATCATTTTTGTGGTGTCGTAGGTGATGGAGAGTGTGACACCAGCAGGAAGAATTTTACGAATATCATCCAGCTTCTTGATGATGTTATCGGCAACCTGTACGGAATTGGTTCCCGATTGCTTCTGCAGAGAAATGGAAATTCCAGGAATTCCATTCACATAAGCCGTGCTCGAAACATCTTTGTAATCATCACTGACTGTGGCAAAGTCCCGCAGTCGTATTGGACGGGATTGCCCTGAGGTGCTTCCAGTTTGAGGATTCAGTCCTCCTCCCTTATAGGTGATGACGGCATTCCGAATGTCCTCAAGGGACGAAAATTCACCCTTTGTTTCAACAAGATATTTAAAATTCCCTTCATAGACCGACCCTGACCCAATCTGCACATTTTGTGCTGCAAGGGCTGCACTCACCTGGGTCAGGGTGAGTCCATAGGCTTCCAGGCGGTTCTGGGAGACTTCGACACGGATGGCCCGTTCCCGACCACCGGAAAGCGACACCACGGCCACACCATCAACCTGTTCAAGACGAGGTTGAATCTGGTTCTGAGCCAAGTTGAACAATTCATCGGCACTGCGGTTCCCTTCCACACTCATTTGAACAATGGGAATCAGTGAGGGATCAAATTTAAAGATTTGAGGTGTTCCAGCATCATCAGGAAGGAAGCTTTTGACAAATTCCAGTTTGTCTCGTACTTCATTGGAAGCTTCGGCCAAATCCTGCCCCCATCCCAGTTCCAAGATGATGGTGCTGCTCCCCTCGCTAGAAGTGGAATTGATGGCCTTCACATTGCTTACATTGGTGAGGGCACTTTCCAAAGGGCGCGTGACACTTTGCTCCACCTCTTCTGGTCCTGCTCCGGTGTAGGTAGTGGACACCACCAGAATGGGAGGTGAAATCTCTGGGAATAGATCCACAGGAACTTGAGGAAGAATGTATGCAGCCAGTCCAACCAAGAGCACATAGAGAATAAAAAAGGTGGTGGGCCGTTTAACAACGGTTTCAGCAATACTCATGGAGTTTCTCCTGAAACCTCATCACCCAGAACATTTTGCGTTCTTACCACACGGAGAGCCACACCATCTTCCAGCAGGGTTTGACCTTGATACACCACCTGTTCTCCCTCTTGGAGTCCAGAGATGATTTCCACGGCTCCCTCCAAGGTTATTCCAGGTGTAATGAGACGTTTCACGGCTCTATCATTTTCCACCACAAAAACAAAGGACTCTCCAAAACGGCGAAGCACCGTGTCAGCAGGAATTTTGATGACGGCATCTTTTTCATCCGTTGTCAGGCGAATTTCAGCATACATGCCTGCCTTTACCCACTCGGGAGAGTCGGCAGGAAGGTCCATCGAAATTCCAAGGGTTCGGCTGGAGGAATCCACCACAGGGTCAAGCTCTGTGACCGTGAGTTCAATGACATGTCCAGGCCAGGATTCAAGACGAATCTCGGCTGGCATACCGGGACGTATTCGGGAAATGAAGCGTTCTGGAATGGCCGTCTCCACCTTGAGTTTGCTCAAATCTCCAATGGTGACAATGGAGCTTTGCGCACTCACGGCATCGCCAACATCCATGGGAAGAGCTGTGATTGTACCAGAGGCCCGAGCAAGAACAGGACTGAGGGCATAGTTGAGGCCAGGTCGGGATGGATCAACCTCGGCAATCACATCACCTTTTCTCACCTTATCACCAAGACGGACATGGAGTCGGCCAAGAATCCCCTGAACATCGGCATAGGTTTCCACGGAACTTGCCGCCGTCACTTCACCATTGATTTCAAAGTAGTCGGCGATGGATCCAAGAACAGCTGGAGTCACATTCACAGCAAAAACAGGTTCATCGTTAGTTTCAACCGGAACAGGATTATCTCCAGTTTCATTGTTCCTTTGCAACAGATGAAAATTGACAAAACCCAGGGCAATGAGAAGGGCCAGAATGATGATGAGAAAAATTCCTTTGCCAGAGGATTTCTTTTTTCCATCAGGGAAACTGCGAGTCGTGTTTTTCATAGAATGCTCCAGACCGTCATGGTCTTTCTTGTAAACAGACCACCCCTTTCGGGGTGGTCATGCGCTACTGACCCACAAACTCCTCTATGGGAGTATTGAGGGCATATTCCAAATCCAATAAACCAGAAAGGTAGTTGTACTTTGCCATCAGCAGCTGTTGCACCGCAGTGAGGTACTCATTCTGAGCGGTTTCCACATCCAACAGCTCTTTGGTTCCTACAGAATAGGCCTCTTCGGTCAAATCATAGGTGCGCTTTGCCAGTTCCACACTGGAGGTGTTGGCCTCAATGGTGTTTCGAGAGGACTTGAGGTTGTTCACTAAATTGGTGATTTCAATGCCAGCGTTCTCATAGGCCATTTGCCGAGAGATAACCAAGGAATCAATGCTGTCCTGAAGTTTCTTGATGTTGACATCCGTCGATGATCCTGGGATGAAGGATGAGAGGTCCATTCCCAAACCAATGGAGAAGGAAATCTTATCTCCAACTTGCCAAGGATCAATAGGGGTGGGAGGTGTACCAGGGCTCATGTTCGCATTATTAGCGCTACCATTGTAGTTAAAACCTAAATTAATTGTTGGTGAATAAGCCTGAAATTGAGTGCCGCTTTTGGCGTATTCCAGGGCGGCCAACTGCTTATCTAAGGCCTGAATATCCAGACGTCTGGGAAGATACTTAGAAATGATGTTCTCAGCATCAATATCGTAGAGTGAAGTCTCTAGTTCGCCTTCCAGCACAATGTTGGCATTGCGGTCTTCCCCCATTAGGAATTTGAGTCCCAACATCAGAGCTTCTGTTCCGGCTACACTATTGTCATAGGGGGGTCTGAGGTTGGCCACGGTTACTTCTGCTTTGAGCACTTCCAATTCTGGAGTGAGACCATTGGCGAAATTGTTCTTAGCCTGTTCTAAACGTTTTTCTGCCAGGTCAATGTTGGCCTGGGCAATCCGAATGTTTTCTTGATTGGCAAGAACCTGATAGAACTGCTTGCGCACATCCCGTTCCAGTTTGATTTTGGCATCCTCATAGGAAATCAATCCGGCTTCATAGGTGGCAATCAGATTGCGAATCCCAGCTCCTAAACCGGCATTGATATTGAGACTAGAGCTTAAGCCAAAGGTGACGCCAAGAGTCCCAGGGTCTCCTATGTTTGTATTTGATTCGGCGAATCCTCTTCCATCAGCACCAAAACCCCCGCTCACCTGCAAGGATGGCAAAAATGAGTTCCACGCGGTGTCTTTTGCCCGTTTTGCTGTGGCAAGATCCACGCCGGATTTCATCAGGCTCAGATTCTGTTCAATCGCTAAAGACACCGCTTCATCCACATTGATGGTTCGGGTTTGAGCGGAGACTGCAAGGGCCACTGAGAGCCCAAGGATTGTTAATACGATTCTTTTCACAATGTACTCCCAAGTACAGATTTTCCGCCAATGATGAGGCGGTAGAAGTCTATGATGTTGTTCTGAAATGCCGCTTCATTAGAGCTGCATTGAATTTGATAACGAACTTCCGATACACAGCTGATGGCAAAGAGAGAGGCCACAGTATCAGGTTTCATGCCACAGGTTCTCAGTTGTCCCTGCTCCACCACCTTTTTCAGTGGGGCATGAAATGGCTGATGAATGGCGCCTCGCATGGCCTTTTTTCCTCCCCCTAAGGCCATCATGCGCTGAAGATAATGAAGCAAACCTGGTGTTCGACGTAGCATGGTTCCCATAAATGCCAAAGTGCCAAAAACAACGCTCTTTGAATCACCAAGGGCTCCAATGAAGGTTGTATACAAATGGGAATAGTGCTGAGCAAGGCGGGAAAAAACATCCTCTAACATGGCCTTTTTGCTTGGCCAATAGTTGTAGAGACTGCTTTTTGACATTCCTGCTCGTTGAGCCACCTTACCCAGGGATACACTGGCCTCAGCCTCATTGAGAATGGTTTCAAAAACGGCTTTTAGTAGAGGTTCTTCCGGAAAAACCTCATAGTTGATGGCTTCTGCCTGTTTCCATATTGCATCAAAGGACGGTTGGTCCAACTGTTCCTCATTTCCTAAACCCTTCTCCCAAATGCAACGCCACACGTCACTTGAATGCACGGTGGTACCCCGAGAAGCTAATAAGGAGAGGGTATCGAGCCAACGGATGGCCAATACAGGTAAACCAAGTCGTTCTGCCTGGGTGCTGAGGCGTTGGCAAAGGGTCTCAGAAAGTGTGTCTAGCCAACGGCCATCCCGGCAGCGGTAAGCAAGGAACCGTATGTATGGCCGATTTTCCCGAATATACTGGGCATTAATTTCCACATAGGTGCCCACCCAGTCTTTAGAAGAAACCTCTTCTAACTTGGATTCTAAATCTTTTGTATGGTTTTTATAGCCATTGAGAGCTCTTTCCTCCATGGCCTGTTCCAATAAATCCTTACTGGAGTAGTACCGGTATAGGGCCGGTTTTGTCATGCCCATTTCCGCTGCCAGTCCTGTCAGACTGGTGTCATGAAAATGCACATTGCCCCAGATTTGGAAGGCCTTGTCGAGGATGGTCTCTTTCTTTTGATGGTGTTGATCTTTCATCTTGTTAACGACCGTTCGTAAAACTTAGCGATGATCATGATCAACAGCAAGGGGATTAACATGAACTTTACATGAATGGGATGTTAAGAACCGTTTAAGTATAAGTATTTGAGAATAAGGTTATTATATTAAATTATTATAATATAATGAAATAGTTCTTCATGATCTTGCTTCAAGAGTCCTCTAATACAGTTTTGTAAGTTATGATAAAAAATATTTCAATGTTTATTGAATCACAGCAATTCATAATGAAAAGGTCTCAAACCCGTTTTGTGGAACAATTTTATGCAACAGAATCTATGCCTTTAAACGTGTGGCCAAGATTTGGGTCAGATGCTCTATGGCATCATTCAAATCCCCGCTAATCATGCAACCAGATGCTTTCTTATGGCCGCCTCCGCCAAAAAACCGGGCGATTTCTGCCACATCCAAATCCGTTACAGAGCGAAGTCCTACTAAACATTGGCCATCATTTTGCTCTCGAATCAGAAAAGCGGCCTCAACTCCTTGAATCCCCAGCATTGATTGGTAAAGTTTGTCAGAATCTCGTTCTGTTCCAACCTCTTTCCAATCTTTCCAGTTCTCCCAGGTGATGGCCACACGTCCATCAAAATACAGCTCAATCCGATCCAGTGCACGACCCAACAATTTGCGAGAACCTAAACTTCGGCCGCCATTGATGGCACGAAATGCCTCGGGGGGGGAGGCGCCGGCATCCAATAATCGTGCCACAGCCTCCAAAGACCAACCATGATGGGGCTCCAGGTGGCGAAAAAACCCTGTATCTGTGCAGAAGCCTAAGAACAGAGCCTCGGCCATTTCAGGAGAAAGGGCATCCCCTGATGCTTCAATCAATCGTTGAACCATCATTGTTGTGGAGGGACTGGTGGGTTCAATCCATCGCAAATCACCAAAGGGTTGGCCTGAAGCATGGTGATCAATCACCACCATGGATGTGTCAGGTAATGAGGACTCCGGGAATCCCGTCCTTTCATAAGAGGAGCAATCCAGAATCACTGTGATGGCCTTGCCTGCTAATGCCTGAGGAATTTGATTGGAAAAATCTCCTTGCCAGGGCAAAATCTCCGGTCGACGCCAAGGACCAGCCGAACACAGGTGCACCGTTTTTCCGTGATGTTGAAGCCAGAGGCCAAGAGCTTTTTGAGAGCCTAGACAATCCGCATCTGGATCTTCATGGCCTAAAATGATGATGTCAGTGTGCTGAAGGAGCGCCCCAAGAATTGGGGCGATGTCAGGTGAGTTCAACAAAATCTAATTGGATGTGAATGAAATTTCTGGGAGAGCATCATTGGCAGGGAATTCCCCATCGTAATCAATGGTGGGATCCAAAAACCCCCAGCTTTCATGCGCTAAATTTCGGAACAAATAGAGACGGAAATGATCCATCTGACCATCTTTGTAAAAAAAGCTCACATAGGGATAAGACTCACCTTCCCCATAGGCAATTTCGCCAATTCCGCCTGCTTCACGGAACCACGCCACAGGGGCCCAAAAGGTACCAACGGTGTAATCCTGGCGAATGTAATCAATGCGATATCCCTTGGAATGATTATAAATTTTTGCAATCTGAAGGGATTTGGGGTAGAGCTCCGATTCATTGGGGAACTGTTGAGCAAACGCACCCACCGTGCAGAGCACGAACAAAATGAGAGCGATGACAGAAACGCGCTTCACGATAATGCCTCCCTAGGGATTTGAAGTATGCCTCATCGCCCACTTCGATTCAAGCGCAAAAACTTATCTCCCTCACTCTCGTCTTAGATGTTTTAGATCGACCCCTCCCCATCCTAGGGGAGGGGGGCTGGGAGTCTATTTTTGGGGAAAAGTCTTTGGTGGGAACAAATCAAATAATGCATCGCCCAAACTATCATGGAACAAGAATTCCACCTCTTTGGTTACCTCGTCTGGAAGTTCTTCCACATCGCGTTGATTCTCTCGAGGCATCACAATTCGGGAAAACCCTCGTCGCCTTGCAGCCATGGATTTTTCCTTTACACCACCAATGGGAAGCACACGATCCGTCAGGGTCACTTCACCTGTCATGGCCACACCGGTCACCAAGGGGATTCCACGGGCCGCAGAAAGTAGAGCGGCTGTTAATGCAATGCCTGCTGAGGGACCATCCACAGGAATGGCACCTTGGGGAACATGGATGTGCACATCTTTTTTCTGATCAAAATCTTGGGACAAGCCCAAGGAGGATTTATTGGCGCGAAGATAAGACAGAGCAATTTGGGCGCTTTCTTTCATCACATCACCCAGTTGCCCGGTGAGAATGAGTTTTCCTGTTCCATCAAAGAGTCGTGCTTCCACAGGAAGCACTCCCCCCCCACCTCCGTCATAGTAGAGGCCGGGCGCCAATCCTGGTCTTCCATGGATTCCCAAATCATCTTCAAGGCGTTCCTTGCCCAGATATTCCCGAACCATGGCAGGAGTGACATCAATTTGCCGTCCATCCAGACCGGGAAGACCATCAATGGGTTCGCGAGAAACGGTTGTCTGTTCCTCATGATGTTCGGGAAGAAGAACAAATCTCCCTGTGCGGGATTGTTCTTCTTCCAAGAGCTTGCGCACCAGTTTTCGAACTACTTGGCCAATGCTGCGTTCCATGTTCCGAACACCGGCCTCGAGGGTATAGCCTCGGATCAGGAGTTCTAGGGATTCATCAGAAAGATGCACTTGAGCACCGCTCAATCCATTCTCATCCATTTGTTTGGGGAGAATGAAGGTGCGGGCAATGGTTTTCTTTTCCACCATGGTGTAGCCAGGAATCCGAATCACCTCCATGCGGTCCCGAAGGGCATGAGGGATGGCTTCCAGGCTATTGGCCGTGGTGATAAACATCACTTCTGAGAGGTTGAAGGGAACCTCAAGATAGTGATCGGTGAAGGTATCATTTTGTTCGGGGTCAAGAACTTCCAAGAGGGCGGATGATGGATCGCCACGGTAGTCATTGGACATCTTGTCAATTTCATCAAGAAGAAAGACAGGATTGAGGGTTCCAGCCCTCTTGAGGGCCTGAATGATTTTTCCAGGGAGGGCACCCACATAGGTTTTTCTGTGGCCGCGGATTTCGGCTTCATCCCGGACACCACCGAGGGAAATGCGAACAAATTGTCGGTTAAGAGCTTGGGCCACGGAACGGCCCAGGGAGGTTTTCCCAGTTCCTGGAGGCCCTACAAAACACAGAATGGGACTTTTGACTTTGGATTTCAGCTGACGAACGGCGATGAAATCCAGTATGCGTTCCTTAGGTTTCTCCAGGCCAAAGTGATCGGAATCCAGGATGCGTGTGGCCTCGGCAATGTTTCCCCGATCGGTGCTGCGTTTTCCCCAAGGAAGGTCTGTGATCCATTCAAGATATGTGCGGAGAACACCAGATTCCGGACTCATAGGTTGGAGCCTGGAGAGGCGCTTGGCTTCCACATCGGCCTTCTCTTGAACTTCCGTTGGGAGGTCAAGAGAACGAAGTTTTTTTTCTAAATCCCGGGCCCCGGAGGGGTCGGCTTCATCACTTCCGAGTTCCTTATGAATCTCTCGTAGCTGTTCATTCAGGAAGTATTCCCGTTGGGAACGGTCCATGCGTTTTTTGACCCGGCTGGATAAGTCATTTTTGAGTCCCATGAACTCGTTTTCCATGCGAAGGGCCAGGGAAAGATCTTCAAGACGCTTTTCGGAATTGGTTTCCAGAAGGAAATTGATTTTTCGAGAGGCATCCACATCTAGAGTAGAGGCTGCTCGTCCAACAAGTTTGTCGACCGTTTCTGAACGCTGCACGTTCACAGCCGCTTCTTTTGGGAGTTTCCCCTTCCGAAGAACGGCATAAGCGCGAAAGTCATCTTTCACAGCTTGCATGCGGGTAAGGATGGATTCCGTATTGGTTTTGTCTTCAGGTATGGAGCGGAAAACAGCGGTGATGGATTCTTTCCCGCGCTTGATTTTTTTGAGTTGAGCCCGCTGTCGGCCTTCCACCAACACACGCATGTTTCCATCTGGGAGTTTGAGAACCTGAACAACACGGGCCACAGTTCCAATAGGATAAAGATCATCGGGATGGAATTCTTCCGATGTGTTTTTTTGAAACCCAAGAAACACCTCTTGTCCAGCCTCAGAGGCGGCTTGGAGGGATTTGAGTGAGGTGCTTCTTCCAACAAAGAATGGGGCAACGGAATGAGGGAACACCACCAACTCCCGCAGGGGGAGGAGGGGAAGTTCCCCCTTCTCGTTAAGCCGTAATTTGTTTGACTTCATCCGAATCGTCATCTTTGGGAAGTTCGCCCAATTCGACGATTTCTGGGCGTACACCGTTTGCAATCACATCGCGTGTGATGGTGACTTTCTTGTGTCCCTTGATGGAGGGCAAATCGTACATGATGTCAATCATGGCCGATTCCACAATGGAGCGGATTCCTCGAGCACCGGTTTTTTGCTTCATGGCCTGTTCAGCCACAGCTTTCACGGCGTCGCTCTCAAACTCCAGTTCCACATTATCCATTTTCATGGATACGGTGTACTGCTTAATCACAGAGTTTTTGGGCTCTGTGACGATGCGAATGAGTTCTTCTTCTTTCAAATCATCTAAGGCCACCTGAATGGGCAACCGACCAATGAACTCTGGAATCAAACCAAACTTCACCATGTCATCCGGATGGATTTTTGAGAACAACTCAGAAAGGCTTCGGTCGCCATTTTTGCGCACATCAGCACCAAAGCCCATGGGATGTTCGGCCACTCGGGATTCAATGATGCGATCAAGGCCCACGAAAGCTCCACCACAAATCACCAGGATATTGGAGGTGTCAATCTTGAGCATTTCCTGGTTGGGGTGTTTACGTCCACCCTGGGGGGGGACCGATGCACTGGTGCCTTCAATGATTTTCAGAAGAGCCTGCTGCACGCCTTCACCAGACACATCCCGAGTGATGGAGACGTTCTCACCCTTGCGGGCAATTTTGTCAATCTCATCAATGTAGATGATGCCTCTTTCGGCAGCGGCAATATTATTTCCAGCAGCTTGAATCAGCTTCAGGAGGATATTCTCAACATCTTCGCCCACATAACCGGCTTCGGTGAGGGTGGTGGCATCGGCAATGGCAAAGGGAACTTTTAGCTTCTGAGCCAAGGTTTTGGCCAAAAGAGTTTTTCCTGAGCCAGTGGGGCCCACAAGCATGACGTTGGACTTTTCCAGTTCCACATCGTCATTGGAAATCTGTCCCTTATGCATGATGCGCTTGTAGTGGTTATAGACCGCTACAGAAAGGGATTTTTTTGCCAGCTCTTGGCCAATGACATACTGGTCAAGGTACTCTTTGATTTCTTTGGGAGTGGGAAGATCATCCGCAAATTCAGCGGTGATACTTTCATTCTCTTCTGCAAGAATGCGGTTGCAGACCGTGACACATTCATCACAAATGTACACGCCTGGTCCCGCAATCAGCTTCTTTGCCATTTCTGAGGTTTTGCCACAGAAGGAGCAGACTTTAACTTCTTTTCCTTTAGCCCTGGCCATTCTCACCTCTCGTCAGGATACGGTCTACTAAACCATATTCTACAGCTTCCGCTGCAGACATAAAGAAATCGCGTTCAAGATCGGCTGCAATGGTTTTCTCTTCTTTCCCTGCATCCTGAGCAAGGTATTGAATGAGGAGTTTTTTGAGTCTCACGATTTCACGGGCTTGGATGCCAATATCCACGGCCTGTCCCTGAACACCACCCCAAGGCTGGTGAATCAGGATTCGGGAAGAGGGAAGAACCATTCTCTTTCCCTTGGTTCCACCAGCAAGGAGCACGGCACCCATTGAGGCAGCCTGTCCCATGCAGATGGTCTGCACATCGGCGTTGATGTGTCTCATGGTGTCATAGATGGCCAAACCGGCTGTGACAGAACCACCGGGGCTGTTGATGTAAAAGCTGATGTCTTTCTCTGGGTCCTGGGAGTCCAGGTAGAGCATCTGGGCCACGATGTGGTCGGCGTCGATGTCCCTTATTTCACCACCAAGGAAGATGATTCGCTCTTGAAGAAGCTTTGACCAGATGTCGTATCGGGTTTCACCAATACCAGTCTTCTCAACGACGAAGGGATTGTATGCGGCTTGGACGTCCATTGGTTCTCCTAACGGGCGCAAACGCCGGGGATGATCCCCGGCGCTGAAAAACGGCGACGGATGGTTTGCCGCCATTTTTTATTTAGGCACCCATCAAGTCAGTATAGTCGATCTTCTCGCCTTTTTTGACGGAAGCAGCGCCCAAAAGGAAGTCAAAAAGCTTCGTTTGAGCAAGTTCATTCTTAATATACTCACGGAACTGGGGACCGCCGAACATTTTTTCAAGTTCTTCGGCAGGCATTTTGAATTCTTCAGCCCGCTTCTCAAGCTCAGCAACCACTTCGTCATCGCTGGCTTCAATCTTTTCTTCTTCCACAATCTTGCCAAAGATGAGGCGAGTTTTGATGGATTTGGTGGCATCATCGCGCCATTCGTCCAAAATCTCTTTCTTGCTGCGACCAGCATCTTCAAGCGCTTTGAGCAGCATCTCTTCAGGAGCGCCAGACTGACGAACATAGTCTCGCCATGTGTGCTCCAGGTCAGAGGCAATCATGGATTCAGGGACGGCAATCTCAGCACCTTCAACGAGTTTGTCGGTGAGAGCATTGATTTTTTGAGCACGGATTTTCCCAGCGGCCCGCTCTTTCAGATCTGCTTTCACCTTGGCACGCAAATCGTCCAGGGTCTTGAGATCTTCAGAAACATCCTGAGCCAGTTCATCATCCAATTCAGGAAGCTGTCGCTCTTTGACAGCAGAAATGGTGGCTTCCACTTTGAGAGTTCGACCAGCCAAACCTGCAGGAGCATCGTCGCCATAGGTTTTCTCAATCACCTTGGTCTCATCTTTCTTCATTCCCTTTACATCCTCTTCTAGGAGGTAAGGGTGGGGATTGGTACCCACAGTGAAAGCAAAACCTTTTCGGCGAGTCTCTTCCAAAGCCTGGTCATCATCACCAAGTTCGACATAGTCCATGGTGACAACACTGGCATCGGCAACAACGCCATCAGCCTTATCCACAACAACGGCATTGCGCTCGCGAATGGCTTCGAGTTCTTCATTTTCGTGCTTCTTGAGGATCTTGGCCTGTGCTTCTTCAACCTCAATCCCTTTGTATTCACCCATGGTGATTTCAGGGAACACGTCATACGACACGCTGAAGGTGTAGGGTTTGCCAGGCTCAATGGCTGGAAGATCATCCAGGGTGGGCTGGGAAATGGGGGCTTCTTCAGCACCTTCCAGGGTTTCCTTGAGGGCACTGTCAACGAGGTCAGCAGCGGCTTCCTGTTTGATTCCATCGCCAAATTTGCGGATGAGAACTTCCTTGGGTACCTTGCCCTTGCGGAAGCCAGGAATCTGAACCTGCTTGCCGTATTTGGCCAGCAGATCATTGTAGGCTTTTTCAGCCCCTTCGGCGGTGACGGTGACGGTGAGTTTTACCGCGGATTGCTCCAGTTTCTCGAACTGCTTGCTATCGATCATACTCATACCTCGTGAGGAGTCTTTTGTATGCAAAAAAAACGACCCGGCATTCCGGATCGTTCGAAATCATAAGGTCTTCGGACCCCGGACCCATTCTTTATGCTGTCTTTTTTTAGACCGAACCGGTCCGATCCGTTCGGTCAGTCTTCGTGCGAGAGAAGGGACTTGAACCCTTACGCCGAAGCACCGGCTCCTAAGACCGGCGTGTCTACCAATTCCACCCCTCTCGCATGCAAATGCATTGGACGTGAACCGTCCGATTCTTTATTTCCATGTTTTTCATGGTGAAAGAAAAACACTTCGTTAAAGAAAAAAAGGGCGGCCATGCCGCCCTTTTTGAGCCGTAAAGGGATCGAACCTTTGACCCGCAGATTAAGAGTCTGCTGCTCTGCCAGCTGAGCTAACGGCCCATGCATTTAGTGCTTGCGTAATGTACTGACTTTTCTCATTTATGTCCAGAGGCTAGAACAAGAGAATCCTTTGCCAAGGTTTATTTTCTTTTGGAGAGGCATTTAGCCTCCTGTTTTATCAATGAAATGGGATTGAATTTAGGGTGGGATGATGTTTTTTTGAAGAGATTTCTTTCGCTCTTTCGTCCTTTCTAAGGGTAAAAAAGGATCAAATGAAACTGACCATTATGAATGGAGAGATTGTGAGGAGTTGGTGATTCAGAGTGGAAATATGGGAGGAGATATAAAGAATGGCAAAATAGTAATGATTAGAGAGGTTATGAGGTGAAGAAAGTCTTCTTGAGTTTTCTTGTCGTCGTGCTTGCAGCTGTTTTTTTTGTTGCATGTGAAAATCCTGCTCTTCAATCGGGGTTAGAATCCCGAAGAACAAGCTTTGCTCCAGCCGTTCATGTATCAGATAGTCATTTGAATGCCATTGAGGGACGCAGCGTGAGCCTTACTCTCACAATGAATCCTGCACCAAGTGAAGATCTACGTGTTAATTATCGAATTTTTGATTGGCAGAATTATTCTACCTATGTGGATGATACAGCCACTCCCACCACTGGGAGTTTTTTGATTCAAGCGAATAACTCCACTCAAACCATAACCATCGATTCCACAGCAACAACTGGAAATGACAATGGGGCGCGATTCTCTCTCATGCTCTTATCAGCTTCTACTGTGACGTCCAACTCACCCTATGTGGTTCATTTCAATTTCAACACATTCAACATCTATGATGTGTTCAATTTGAACTATGCTGATTTAACAGAAGCTGATCTTTCTGGATTGGATTTCACTGGAGCCAGCCTTCGAGGAGCAAATCTTTATAGGGCAAATCTTTCTAATGCTAATTTCTCAAGTGCAAATCTGAGCCAAGTTCGATTCGATCAAGCCAATCTGGATGGTGCCATTTTCACAGGTGCCAATTTAGATGGATCGGTTCTACTACGACATCGGGCCACGGTAAATGATAATGGGACATTGAGGTTGCGTTACAGTGGGACTTCGGCGGCAACGCAAGTGGGGTCCCGTGAATTGCTGTTTGCCTCTGGACCTCTTGAATCGGGGTTTAGTGTTTTCCGTATTGAGCCCAATGGTTTGGTAACCAATCTTGATAATGTTGTTAATGATCCTGATTCCTTCCTGTACTTTCCCAATGCCTTGGTTCCAACAAGTTCTGCTGGGAATCCTCTCTTGGTTACATCCACCTACACGGCTGGGGATCCTGACAATGGTTTGAGTGTTTTTGAGTTTGGAAGCGATGGTGCTGTGAGTTGGCTCTCCAGTCTAAGGGATGATTCGACAACACATTTCAGTGTTTCTTACGGACTTGCGGCTACTGTGATTGGGAATCGCAGCTTTGTTTTTGCATCATCATATGCCAATGATACAGGAATTAGTGTTTTTCAACTTTCCAGTGATGGGGTTCTTAGCCAGGAGCGCGGGAGTTCTGGAGCCATTCTTGATGGGTTGAATATTGGCAATGTGGGAAATATTCGAAGTGGGATTCTGAGCTTAACAACGGCTGAAATTGATTCTCGAAATTTCCTTTTTGCAGGAACGCGTGATGGATTTACGGTTCTTGAAGTGGCATCAAATGGAACACTTACCTACAAAACCCATGTGAATGATGATTCGTCATTGCATCTGAATCGGGTGGAACATATCACAGTTGAGCCGCAAGGCAATAGGGCTTTTCTTTATATCAATGGGGGGCAGTCCACCGGACTGAGTGTCTTTGATCTCCGTCTTCATGGAAGTCAGGTGTCTGTTCAAAATATTCAGAATCTTGAAGCTGATCGCTATACCCATATCAGTTCAGGGAGGAGTGGTTCTTCGGAAGTCATTCACATTGGATCGCGAAAACTGCTTGCCGTTGCCGGTGAAACCAGCATCAATAATTTTTTTGGATTTAGCATCTATGAAATTGCAGATAATGGAACATTGACCAATAAGCTGAATTTCTTCGAGGGGGGGGACTTTGATCGTTATGCCATTCGAGGAACTCGTGGTCTTTCCGTTTCTGAAATTGACGGAAGAACTTTTCTGACAGTGGTTGGTCAGCTTGATAATGGACTCAGTGTTTTTGAAATTGATGGATGATCCTGTGGTGGGCCCGCATTTCAGATTCCTGAACATGAATCAATAGATAAAGAACTTCGGCAACCTTTGAAGTCTCCGCGAGGATGGATATGACGATCCCGGAAGCTTCCGGGGTTGCCGTTTTTTGTGGGGCGCTCACACGGATCTCGTCCTCCAAAAGGAGAACGAGACGTGTATGGAGTTATAAAGGAAAGTAAAAAAGAAACTTGCGCGCCCTGGAGGACTCGAACCTCCGACCTACGGGTTCGAAGCCCGGTACTCTATCCAACTGAGCTAAGGACGCATACGTCGTGGAATACTAAAACGAATCAGTATTTTTCACAACACCACCGGTTACCGGTGTTGGGTGGATGACGGGATTTGAACCCGCGACAACCAGAACCACAATCTGGCGCTCTACCACTGAACTACATCCACCATGAATTAAGCCCGTAAACCCGCTTTGGGTTACGGGGAACTTTTTTACCCTCAACCGGCCCATTGTGTCAATACGAGGGTGGACGCAACCTTGCGGGAAATCGTATTCTCGAGCCTCGCACAAGGAGCATCCTCCATGGAACTCACGAAATATCAGCGACGCTGGCTTGCCTCAAAAGCCCAACGAATTCATCCCACAGTGATGATTGGGAAAGAAGGTTTATCGGATGGTGTCGCCGGACAAACGGTTGCAGAACTTGAGGCTCATGAGCTGATTAAAGTTCGTTTTGTTGGGCATAAGGAATATCGTGATGATATTGCCCCTCTTCTCGCTGAACGAACGGAATCGGTACTGGTTCGTTGCATTGGTCATGTGGCCATTCTCTATCGACCTCGAGAAGATGCTGAAAAGCGGGATATTCATCTTCCCAAGCGTTAATAATCTGTTCTTAAATCGACCCCTTCCGGGGGTTGGTGCCTTTTTTCACAAAATGATGAGTGGTTAATTAGCCACGTCCTCAGTGCTTCTGGGGACGTGGTTGTCCTCATTTCTGGGCAGAGCATCAGTGAGAGGTTTTGGGAGATTCCGTGTTTTTTTGCAAGCCTTCTGGTTTGTAGAGAAGAAGCGGAGCTACAAAAACAAAACAGAGCACTTCTGTGAAGACCAGGGGCAGCCAGAGTCCCCAATCTCCGGTTAATCCCTGGAACAATGCCAAACCAACCACAATCCCAATAAGACTTCGGATGATGGATAAACCTGCGGAGATCAGTGGCTGATCAATGGCGGTGTAATAGGACACGGCTATGATGTTGATGCCGGTTAAGAAGAATGATGCGGCAAAAAATTGAAGAATGTGGTTTGCTGTGATGATGGTTCCTGCGTCAGCCGTGAAGAGAGCCGCAACATGTTCTCCCCAGAAAAAGAGAATGAGGGCCAAGCAGGTGCCTATGGTGAAAACTGAGGCCATGGCTAGCTGTCGTAAGGAACGAACACGGTTTTGATTTTGAGCGCCGTGATTGTAACTCACGGGGGACTGGATTCCATCAGAAATCCCATAGAAGAGCATGATGGCCACATTGGCGGCCTGCAAGGCAATTCCAAATCCGGCCACTCCGCCTTCACCGGCTTGGCGCAAAATAGCCCAGTTAAAAATAAACCCTGAAATAGCCAGGGAGGCCATGGTAAGGAATTCTGAGGAGCCATTGAATAACATGGCCCGAATCTCTTTTAGCACAAACCTTGGGCGTTGAAAGCTCCAATGACTACGAGTGATCAGAATAATCAGAAAAACAATGCAAGGCAGCAACTGTGAGAGCCCGGTGGCAAGGGCGGCTCCCTGCATTTCCCAACCGAAGTAACCAACAAGAAGTCCATCCAAAATTACATTGAGAACTGTACCTGATACGGTGACAGCCACAACGGCCACAGGGCGTCCATCAAGTTTCAAAAAAAAGGAAAGAATAAAATTTAAGAGGAAGGGGGGAAAAAACCAAGCGATGGTTTGGGCATACTGCTGTGTATACAGGGCTGTGACACCGGTAACCCCAAGGTTTTTTTCTAGGATAAGAGGAGATGCCATAGCATAGGTAACAAATATGCTGATGATGGAAACGGTTAGGGCAAGAAAAAATGTGACATTGAAGTAGTTGTTGCTTTTTTCTTGTTCCCCACGTCCGTGGTGAATCCCTGCCAGGGTCACTCCGCCAATGGCAATCATTGAGCTGAAGCCAATGATGAAATTGAGGACAGGAAAAAAGAGGGTGATGCCGGCAATGCCTTCTGGTCCTACATAGCGCCCAATGAAAATGGAATCCACAAGCCCTGCGGTGGTTTGGGCCAACATTGCCAGTATAGAAGGAACCGCATATTTGATAAAAATCCCCAAAATTCGATCCTTTCCGAGGTTGATGGGGGGAGAAGAGGCACTTTTCATGGACTGGAGCCTAGCGGTTTGTACCAACGCAATTCAAGTCGCCCTTGGAAACTTCTGGGAGACTCGTCTTATTCCAAAACCAGCGATTCTTCCCATGAAAAGCGTTTGGCAACCTGGAGAAAGCGTTCATCTGGAGGGGCTGTGAGAGAAATTCGTTCTCCTGTTTTGGGGTGTATAAAGGAAAGGCGATGTGCTCGGAGCATCATCCCTTCCAATCCGGTTTGTTCTCGCCAAATCTTGTTTCTTGGATTATCTCCATGGGGAATATCACCCAGAATGGGGTGGTTGGAACGGGCCATATGCCGACGAATCTGATGAAAACGACCGGTTTCTAAGATGCATTCCACAAGGCTGTAGCGGCTGGTTGGAAAAACGCCGTCAGACCATGGAGCCTCTGCTGTTGCCAGGCCTCTCCAGCGGGTGCTGGCCTCCCGTTCTGGCTTTCCTGGAGCTTGGCGCATAGGAGAATCCTCTACACCGGCTCCTTCCATCCATCCCCGAACCACACACAGATAACGTTTATCCATACTGTCCTTGCTTCGGACGGCAAGTCCCAGGGCTGATGCGGTTTCCCTTTCCTTGGCAATGAGGAGTATTCCTCCCACGGGGCGGTCTAGTCGGTGAGCCGGGAAGAGTTGGATTCCCCGCTCTTCTTCGAGAATGGCCTGGACACTGGTTTCACCCCGAGACATTTTTGTGGGATGAACATGCATGTCCCGCGGTTTGTTGATGGCAAAGAGATAATCATCTTCATAGAGAATGGTCACGAAGTTCGAACTCCATTAATGCGCCAGAATGCGGTTTCCCATGTGACCTTTTGGCCGGTCAGGACGGAAAGAAGTGTTTTGCTGAGCTCTTGCCAGAGATCTTGTCCCAATTCTTGGCTCATGCGTTGCCCATAGCTTCCCATTCGATCTGTGGAAAACCAGGCTTCCAGAAGCGGGGGAGAGAGGATGCGCTGCTCCTTGGCGCTCATGGGTTCCATCACCACATTCCAGCCGGCTTCAGAAAACTGCTGAATGATTTGGTCTTGCCCTTTTTGTGGGGTAAGGCTGGCATGAACAATGCGTTCTGCTGCTTGAAACTTTTTGAAATGCGGGGCTGCAATCAGATGAGCTGGGATGAGCTGACTCAAAGTGGTCCCTGCTTCTGGACGGGGTTCGGCCAGAAGAATCACTGCCTCTTCTGCCGCTAAGTGACGAAGGGTGTGAAGGGCCTGGTTTTTGGTGTTTTCATCTCCCATATTGGCCAGCCAGTTGCGGGCAATGATGTGGTCATAGCGTTGGTCCTGTTCCGTGAGTTCTTTCACCAGAGATGAATCCGGCAAAACACCTCGCTGAAAGCGAGGTCGTTCTGAAACCGGGAGCCCCCCAGCAAGCCAACTGAGGGCATCATAGGCTTTTGTGTTGGGACAGAGGGCGGTTACCCCTCCTTCCGGAACTCGGCGATGGGCCTCCCAGACCAGGGCTCCTGCAGGGTCGGCAAGGATGAGGATGCGGTGATGACGTTGAGGAGACCAATGCTGATAGAGGGCATGGCGAATGGCCAGGGCCAGTGTTTCTTGACGACTCTCCGTCCGGCGCACCCACCGTTCGCGTTCATCATCTCCAGGAGAGTAGGTGAGAACTTCTCCTGGTTGGCTTTCATCTGTTTCCAACATGGCGGCCACTTGGGCTTCTCGCCGAGAAATGACAGTGTCCCGCACCACGCCTTCATGGCCAAGATGCCCTGGCCTGTAAAAGACTCGTCCCGCCAGGCCATCGGGAAGATATTGCTGGGCGGTCCAATGGTCACGCCAGGCATGGGGATATTTGTATCCTTCTCCATGGCCAAAGGAATGTTTATCCCGGCTATCATCCCGGAGGTGGTTGGGCACATCTTTATTGCGTTCCTCATCCACGGCTTTGAGGGCATCAAAAAATCCCAAAGCGGAGTTTGATTTGGGACATGTGGCCAGATAGAGGGCGGCGTGTGTGAGGTGAAATTGGCCTTCTGGCAGACCAACTCGGTCAAAGGCGGCGGCACAGGATTCCACCACGCCCAGAGCTTCAGGAGCAGCCAGTCCCACATCTTCACAGGCACTGATGAGCATGCGTCGGAAGATGAACCGGGGATCTTCTCCAGCGCGAATCATGAGGGCCATCCAGTAGAGGGCGGCATCGGGATCAGAGCCTCGGAGGGATTTGATGAAGGCACTGATGGTATCAAAATGGTAGTCGCCCTCTTTGTCATAGAGGACGGCCTTCTTTTGGATGCTTTCTTCGGCAGCGGCCAGGGAGACCGTGATGCGGCTTCCTTTGGGAGGAGGAAAACGTTCTGGAGAGGTTTCCACCGCCAATTGAAGGGCATTCAGGAGGCTTCTTGCATCGCCGGAACTGACTTTGACCAGGTGCTCTAAGGCCCCTTCCTCAAATTCTACCGTCCAGTTTCCATATCCCCGTTCCTGATCGGCCAGAGCCAGACGGGCCACTTGGGCCAGGTGCTCATCTTGGAGGGCGGTGAGCTGAAAGACGCGGCTCCGGCTCACCAGGGCCTTATTCACTTCAAAATAGGGATTTTCTGTGGTGGCACCAATGAGGATGACGGTACCATTTTCCACCCATGGGAGCAGGGCGTCTTGCTGGGATTTGTTCCAGCGATGCACCTCATCCACAAAGAGAATGGTTCGTTTGCTGTGAAGATCTCGGGCATCCTTGGCATCAGAAATTTCCCGGCGGATATCGGCCACTCCTGTGAGCACGGCATTGAGAGTGACAAACCGACTCTGGGTGCTGCCGGCAATCACCCGGGCCAGGGTGGTTTTGCCTGTTCCTGGAGGACCGTAAAAGATGAGGCTGGAGAGTTGGTCGGCATCGATGGCCCGACGGAGTAGGCGGCCCACACCCACAATATGGTCTTGCCCCACATACTCCTCAAGATTTCTTGGGCGCATTCGGGCCGCCAGGGGTTGGTTCGCTGGAACCGCATCAGCAAAGAGATCCACAAATCAGCCTATTCAGAGAGAAACTGGCGAATCTGCTCTTTTCCCCGGGTGAGCACCTCTCCAAATTGGGTGTCTATTCGGCCCAGTTCCTCGGAGAGAACTTTGGTGAATTCAGGATCTTGGTCTGCTGTGAGGGGAACGGCTTGACCTGTTTGCTGGCGGAGTTGGGCCTCCTTTTGACGGAGCCGGGGTTCCCACTGGGCTCGAAGGCCTTCATCAAGTTGCTTGAGGGATTCAAGGTATTGGGTGAAGAGATCCTGAACCTGCATCATGAGGTTGGACATGCTCTCTTTTTGTTCTGCTGTTGTGCTGAGCATTTCTAGAGCTTTGCTGAGGGGGGGGACCTTGGCCATGTCACTTTCATAACGGGGAAGAGTCAGATTGGCGAGAACCGTAGAGAGAATCCCCTCTTTCACCCAGGCCCCTTCTTCTTCATTACGAAGGATTTCTTCTTCAAAGGAAATCTTCTCTGCAGGATTGGAGAAGTATTTTGCTGCTATGGCCTGGCCACGTTTGGTGGCTTGGTCTTTACGGACAGCATTTTTATCAGTTTTCACAGCAGCGGTTCGCTCTAAAGCAAGCTCTAAGGCTGATTTAATCTTACTCATGATGGTACTCCCAACTCCAAAGATACGCGTGAATGAACTGGGGGACAAGGACGGGATGTAGAGGGGGGATGGTATGGCACCCAAATGCAAGAGATGAAGAGGAAAGAAACGCTCTTATAGACAAGAAAATTGTCGTGTTTTTTTGTTGGTGATGAGAGCATCGATGGGTTGATCATGGGGGAGTGTGGGAACCTTCTCAACCACCTGGGCTTCGAAGGCATATCCCACACGCCATAGTGTTTGATTCAGGTTCTGAAAACGTCGGAGAAAGCGATCATAATATCCTCCTCCTCGTCCAAGCCGTTGTCCTTTCTCATCAAAGGCCATACCAGGAACAATCATCACCGTCAGTTCCGAATTGGGAGTCCAAATCTCTGCGCTGGGATGGGGTTCGCGTAATCCCCATTTTCCTTCCACAAAGGGACCGGATGGAGATTCTAAGCAAAGAAATTCCATGGAACTTTTTTGTATGACTGGTGCATACACCGTTTTTCCGGCATGGAATGCCGCTTCAATGAGGGGATGGGTGTCCAATTCTTCCCGGAAGGCCAAATAGGTGAGCAGGTGAGCGCATTCCTTCCATTGTGGTGTCTGCATGAGGAGAGAGGCGGCATGGAGAGGAGCATCCCCTCGCTCTTTTTCTTCCAAAGTTGACAGCTGTGTTTTTACGTCTTTACGGAGAGCCTCTTTGCGCCCTTGGAATCGAATCATCTTCGCCTCCAAAGGCATCATAGCGAGGAGTGGGATTTCACGGAATGGGGCAAGGCTGACTTATTGCTGTAAGGAACGGTAAAACTGGCAGAAAGTCCATTGGTGCGTAGAGCCACAAAATGTCCAATCCGTTCCTGAGATTCCGGAAGTGAAATCACCCAGAGCGTGGTGTTTTGATTGGGATTCTTGATGTGAAGGGTGGACTCTTCCGAATGATAAATCAACTGCACGTGGAGCTCTTGGTTTTCCATCAGTTGTTTTAGGAGAACTGGAGCGGATTCTGATGCCAAGAGAATCATCTCTTCATTGCTTTGACTTTGATAAAGTTGAACGCTCCAACCTGCTGGTATGTGGGAATTGGCCGGAGTTTCATCATAGTTTAACCACAACAAATAGGAGGACCCGAGGCCCCAGGATTTTCCTTGGGGTATCCCTTCTCCAAGGATGTGGATTCCAACTCCTCCATGACCATCTTCTAAACCTCCTTCATAGCGGAGGGTGAATTCATAAATCGTGGAACCACTCTGCTCAACAGCCATCCACAATTTGGCGCGTGGAGCGTGTGCATCCCTTTGATAAAGACGATTATCCTCAAAGACCCAATCTCCTTCTGGAGCTCCAAAGAGTTCTTCTCCAAAGAGTGGCAAGCAAAGGAGGGGAAGGAAGAGAAGAAGGATGATTCGGAGTGAATTCATGGACAAGCCTCCTCGATGGATACACGATTGGAACCAATGAATTTTATGACAATGTACATAGAAGAGTATATCCCTTGTTCATGATTCATGGAGAGGGCAATTTCTTTCATTGGAGAAAAGGGAGGAGCAACGAAGAAAGGTCTGAATTGCCCCACCTGGAGGGGCGTGGTAATCTCTCGTTCGTGACTATTTCAACTGCTTTTCGCCGGTTTGGAACAAATATCGCCTTGGTTGCTCTTGGCGCTGTGCTCTTTGCTCTTGCATTTCCAAGCTTTCTTTCCGATTGGGGCTGGGGTGTTTTTGCCTGGATCAGTCTTGTTCCTGTGGTGCTTTTGATTCGACGCATCTCGTGGTGGGCCAGTCCTCTTTGGGGAGCCTTTTATGGTTATGTCACCTATGCCCTGTTCAATTTCTGGCTGGCAACATTTAATCCCGTGAGTTTTGTGATTGTTCCCACCATTTACGCGGGTTGGTTCTTCATGCTCTTCCCTCTTCTTGTTCTCGCAGACAGAGCATTTCCCCGCCGGGGATGGCTTGCCCAATTGCTTTTATGGGCAGCTTTTGAAGTGGTTCGAACTAAGGGCTTTATTGGGTATTCCTATGGTGTTTTAGGCTATAGCCAATACCAATGGACGTCCCTCATTTCTATTTCTGATGTATTTGGTGTGATGGGTGTGGGGCTACTTGTGCTCTTCCCTTCTTTCCTTCTGGGGGGATGGCTTCTGGAACGGAACATACTGGTTCCCCCTCAGAGCATCACTAAAAGATTGGTTCAGCCACATTCCTCCCGATATTGGATGATTCTGGGAGGACTCTGGGCCGTCCTTGTTCTCTTGGCCAATCTGTATGGCTGGATTCAGAAAGTGGATTACAGCGATGCACCAACATGGAAACCCGCATTGATTCAGCACAATGTGAATACTTGGCTTTCTGGCAATGAAGCCTGGGCCAATGCCTTGGATAAACTCATTGAAGAGAGTGAAGACGCACTGTTAGAAAGTCCAGATGCCATCATTTGGCCAGAGACAGCCTTTGTGCCTGCTATTGAATGGCATGATAAATACAGACAGGATCGAAAACGAGCTGAAATGGTACGGCGGCTCAAAACCTTTTTGGCTCAGCAAGAGATTCCCGTGATTCTGGGCAACAATGATTCAGAATTGGATGCTGGAAAGAAGGTGGATTACAATGCGGTACTTCTTTTTGATCAAGATAAAATTGTGGGAAAGTACCGCAAAATCCATTTAGTCCCCTTCAGTGAGCATTTCCCCTACGCCAAAATTTTCCCTCAATTAATGGAGTACATTGAATCCCAGGGCACGCCACTGTATGGCAAAGGTACAGAGTTCACCACCTTCAATCTCAAGCCTTGGGATGGCCCTGTGGTGAGTCCATTTATTTGTTTTGAGGATACCTTTGGATATTTGGCCCGGGGCTTTGTGAATGCCGGCGCCCAGGTTTTAGTGAACACCACCAATGATTCTTGGAGTCCAGAGCCGGCCTGTGCCATTCAGCACTTAGGAATGGCTGTGTTCCGCTCCGTGGAAAATCGCCGAAGTTCCGTGCGGGCCACCACTGCTGGATTGACCGCTGTGATTGATCCCAATGGAAAAATCATAAAGAAAATTCCTCCCTTTGAGCAGGGGCACATTGTGGCGGATGTCCCAATCTATGATGATGAAACCACCTTCTATACTCGATTTGGGGATTGGTTTGAGGTGGTGATTTTGACCGCATCTGGGGCTTTGGTTTTAGCCGGTATTGCCCTGCTGATACTGCGCAAGAAATCGGATGTGGGTGAAATGTAATGCAGAGTTGAACCTCTTGAATGGAATGGATCAAGAGGCTTTCTCTATTGTTGTGGCCAGGGATCAATGATTCTCCAAGGCCCCATCATGAAAGACATTTTGAGGAAGGGGCTGAGCCCTAAAAAAGGAGAGAAGAATGACCTCATCAACACAACGTGTTTTGGATATTTTCAATGAAATGAACCGGGTGCCTCGTCAATCTGGACATCTGGAAAAAATTCACCCTTGGCTGATGGAATGGGGACAGAATCATGGATTTGAGGTGCTCACCGATGATTCATTGAATGTCATCATTCGGGTTCCGGGAAGTGCCGGTAAAGAAGATGCTCCTCCCGTTGTGCTGCAAGGCCATATGGACATGGTTTGTGAGAAAGAACGGGGCGTGGAGCATGATTTTCAGAACGACCCCGTGATTTCCAAGCAGGAGGGTGATTGGCTCAAAGCCGAAGGCACCAGCCTTGGTGCGGATAATGGCATAGCCATTGCCATGGCTTTTGATGTGGCCACCAATCCGGACATCCCGCATCCTCCGCTCGAAATCCTCATCACCTCAGATGAAGAAACCGGTCTGGTGGGCGCCCAAGGGTTGGCTCCGGGTGTTCTCCAAGGACAAACTCTGTTGAATCTGGACTCCGAAGATGATGGAGTGTTCACTGTGGGTTGTGCCGGAGGTGTGGATACCTACATGCGCTTCCCCTTGGAACGATCCCCCCTTTCTCCCCAACAGAA
Source organism: Spirochaetales bacterium (assembly GCA_022360655.1). Lineage (GTDB taxonomy): Bacteria > Spirochaetota > Spirochaetia > DSM-2461 > DSM-2461 > UBA2779. The sequence continues at coordinate 46,279 of JAKSCK010000070.1, forward strand.
GGTGTACCAACTGGAAGTTGGAGGACTGGAAGGGGGACATTCGGGAGTGGAAATTCATCTTGGCAAAGCCAATGCTTTGGTGCTTTTGTTCCGTGCCTTGGATGAGTTGCTCCGCCCCTTCCCCCATCTCCGTATGACCGCCTTCCATGGTGGAACTGCCCACAATGCCATTCCCAGGGATGCCAGTGCTCTCATTGCGGTTTCTGAATCCGATGTGGATGCCCTCAAGAATTTTGTGGCCCAGTTAGAAAACGTGTTTGCCACAGAAAATTCAGCCATAGAAAAACGCCTTTTCATGACACTCACAGAACGGTCTGTTTCCAATAGGGATTTCTACACCACTGAATCGGCCCAAAAACTCTTGGACATTGTTCGACAGGTTCCCCATGGAGTGCGGGGAATGTCTTCTGTGTTTGAGGGCATGGTGGAAACAAGCATGAATCTGGCCGTGATTCGAGATGAAGAGAATCAGCTCTTGGTGAACACCAGCCAGCGTAGTGCCCGTGTGAGCCGGTTAGAGGAACTCACCGATGGGCTTGCGTCTCTGACCCGTTTAGGTGGTGGCAGTTTTGAGAAGGCCAATCAGTATCCACCTTGGGAACCCAGTGCTTCTTCACCCATTCTGGAAAAATCCCAGGCTTTGTGGAAAAAGCTTTATAACCAGGAACCTGTAGTGGAAGTGATTCATGCCGGTTTGGAATGTGGAATCATTGGTACCAAATACCCCGGAATGGACATGATTTCCATGGGCCCCACAATTGTGCAGCCCCATTCTCCCGATGAACGCATGTCACTCTCTTCCTTGGAAAGAACCTATGCCTTCCTTCTGGAATTGTTGAAAGAACTTTAAACCGACCCCTCCCAGCGTTTGACGCGTTGGGAGGCCTTTTCCCATCGGGGTTTGGCTGTTGATTTACAGCCCCAAGAGAATCCCGGCAAACTGATCCCAGAACAATTTGGCAACAGTAGCCGCCACCACGGTGAGAAAGAAGGGACGGATAAACCGAGGCCGATGGTGAATGACCAGGTGGGAGCCCAACCAGGCGCCGGCCACCTGACCTGCGGCCATGGCCAATCCCACCAAGATGGCGCTTTGCCCAGCAAAGAGAAAAAAGGCCAGGGCTCCTACATTACTGGCAAAGTTGGCTGGTTTTGTGGCGGCGGTGGCCTCTTTTAAATCCATTCCCACCAAGGACACCTGAGAAACCGTCCAGAAGGATCCGGTTCCGGGTCCAAGAAAACCATCATAGAACCCAATCGATGCTCCAGCTAAGGGATAAAAAAGGCGGGGAGAAAGACGCTGCTGGGTGGCAGAATCACCTAAGTCTTTTTTGAAGGCCACATAGAGCCACAGAAGGAGCAACAGGAAGGGGAGAATCATCTCCAGGGCGGAGGCATTGATGCGCTTGACGGTCCATGCCCCCAGAAAAGAGGCCACAAGACTCAAAATGACTCCAGGGGAAATTTTTCTCCAGGGAATTAACCCCTTTCTTCCATAGCGGAGGGCGGCGGTTCCACTGCCAAACACAGATTGTACCTTGTTGGTTCCCAGGGCCATATGGGGAGGAAGTCCAACGGCAAGAAGGACGGGAACGGTGATGAGTCCACCGCCGCCGGCGATGCTGTCAATGAATCCTGCGGCAAGGCCGCCCAAAACAACGAGGGTCCATGCGAGGGGAGGAAGAGTTGCCATGTCCTCTTATAGCATGCATCAGGATGGGGGGAAATGTGTTTGACTTTGGGATAGGGATTGGAGTGGAAAGCCCACAGGGGAACGCCCTTGGCGGGGGCGGAGGGGACGGAGCCCCAGAGAGCCAAGGGCATGGGAGTTCCCCGAGGACTTGAAATGGAAAGCCCGGGCCCCTGCGGGAGCAGGGGCATCCCCCCCTACACCCAGGGGAGAGGGCGGAGTATCATGCTGTTATGACCTTGTTGTGGTACGATTTGGAAACCTTTGGACGCCATTCTCGATATGACCGGATAGCCCAGTTTGCGGCGGTGCGTACGGATGATTCATTTAGGCCCATTGAGGAGCCGGTGGTGCTCTATGGGAAGCAGAGTCCGGATTATTTGCCGGATCCCTTGGCCTGTTTGATCACGGGCATCACTCCCCAGGAGGCCAATTCTAAGGGGATGGTGGAAGCGGAGCTTTTGCGGGCGATGGATGCGGAATTGTCCCGGCCGGGAACTTGTGCCTTGGGGTTCAACACCATTGCCTTTGATGATGAGTTTGTCCGAAATCTGTATTACCGCAATTTCTATGATCCGTATCGACGGGAATGGGCTTCTGGGAATTCCCGATGGGATATTCTGGATTTGGTTCGGGCGGCCCGGGATTTGCGCCCGGAGGGAATGGAATGGCCCCTCACGGATGAGGGCATGCCCACGGTGCGTTTGGAGCTTTTGGCTGCGGCGAATCATTTGGAGCATGACCATGCTCATGATGCACTTTCGGATGTGTATGCCACCATTGCTGTGGCCAAGATGATTCATGATAAGCAGCCCAAACTGTTTGAATGGGCCTTCCGAAATCGCACCAAGGACCGGTGCCGAACCATGATTGATTTGGCGGACCGCACACCTTTGGTTCATACCTCTTCAGCCTATTTTAGTGAGAGGGGAAATACCACCTTGGTGAGTCCCTTGGTGACGGATCCGAACCGGCGCAACATTGTGTATGCCTTTGATTTACGTCATGACCCGCGGGCTTTGCTTGAACTGCCAGCCAAGGAAATTCGTCGTCGGGTGTTTACACCTCGGGCGGAGTTAGAGGCGGAGGGGGTGGAGCGCATTCCGTTGAAGGGAATTGCCATGAATAAAGCGCCGTTCTTGGCCCCCCGTTCGGTGATGGGGAAGGAGGCGGAGGAGCGTTTGGGCATTGATGCTCAGGCGGTGGAGGCCCATTGGGAGATGCTCCGAAATGACCACAACATTGCCGGGAAGTTGCGGGAGGTGTTTTCTCAAGAGCCGGATTGGGGAACGCCAGATGATCCAGATTTGCAGATTTATGAGCGATTTTTTCCCGATGAGGACAAGGCGTTGCTGGAGATGATTCGGGAGACTCCGCCTCAGGAATTGAATTCATTGCGGGTGGAGTCCAAAGATCCGCGAATCCCAGAGATGCTTCGGCGGTACATTGGTAGGAATTATCCAGAAGTTTTGGATGAGGATGGCAAGCGGAAGTGGCGAAGTTTCTGCGCTTCTCGAATCCTTTTTCCGCCGATTCCTGATGTTTCAGATTTGGGAGAATTCCGCAAACGCTTGGCCACCTGGCGGGACAGTGATGAGCTTGAGGCGGAGAAGAAACCGGTGATTAAGGCATTGGAAGAATATGGTGATGCCTTGGAACGCATGCTTTTGACGCCGGAGCCAGAGGCTGGGAGTCATGAGACCCAGAGGACGTAAGAAACTCAAGAGATTATTGGCTTTGCTCTTTATACTTGAACTAAGGCCATGAGAGGTCTGATCGATGATGACTTGGGATCTTCTTGCGTGAGGGAGCATGGGAGTATGGAAGAAAAATCCTACTGTCTCGTTTTGAGTGGTGGCGGTGCAAAAGGGGTTTATCACGTTGGTATGTGGCGTGCCCTTCAGGAACTTGGAATTCAAACGGATTGCTATGTTGGGAATTCCATTGGTGCCATCATTGCGGCCTTTTTGGCTCAAGGTTTGGGTTCTGAACTGGAGGATTTAGGGAATCGGATTGGAATTGATTACATCCTAAATGTTCCTGAGGACTTGATTGAAAATGGCGAACTGAAGGTGGGAGTGAATCCTTCCTCCTTTCGGAAATTCTATAAATCCCTTTCTTTGCGGGGACTGGATACAAGCCCATTACGTGCATTGTTGAACTCTTACATTGATGAGAAGACTCTCCGAGAGAGTGGAAATGACTTTGGTGTGGTGACGGTCAATGTTTCCGATATGAAAAGCCGAGAGGTGTATCTTGAGGACATTGAAGAGGGAGAACTCATCAATTATGTTTTGGCCAGTTCTGCCTTTCCTGGTTTTGAAAGCCCACAGATTGGGGGCAAGAAATATGTGGATGGTGGTCTTTATGACAATATTCCTTTTGCCATGGCCAAGGCACGAGGTTACAAGCGTTTCATCATTGTGGATATTTCGGGAATGGGCATCAATCGAAGGCCGGATATCTCGGGTGTAGAAACCATCTATATCAAGAACTCCATCAACATGGGCGGGGTTCTTGATTTTAACCGCGAGTTTCTTGATGACTATATTCTTCTTGGCTATTTAGACACCATGAAAACCTTTGAGCGCTATGTGGGGCATAGTTATTTCTTTGTTCCAGATGAAATTGCCGAAGCTGCTTTTACGTTGAATCTTGAGAGTATGACAGCGCGTGAGGTGGTGGAAGCGCATGCTCGGCGGCATAAAGGAAAACCGGAGGGATCCCTTGCTCAGTTGGTGAAGTCCGTATTTCCTCGTCACTCAAAGCACCACAGAAATTGGATGGCTGTGTTTGCCGATGCAGCAGCAATGATTCTGGACATGCCACGAATCCGTCCTTGGGATTATAGAGAATTTGCCCGGGAAGCCCGGCTGAAAGCCATGGAATCTTTGGAAGCTATTGAAGCGCTGAATGATGAAGGTTGGAAGGCTCTAGAAGCCGGGATTCGTGCGGAGATTAAAGAGCGGCGGTTTTTACGAACTCCGTATTTTTATCATCTTTTTTTGGATGCTTTTTTGCCAGGTCCCATTGCTCATCCTCTCGAAGCTTTAATGGCAGAAATGTATCCGGAACTACCGGCAGGACTCTGCATGGTGGAATTCCTTATGGGGGCTATGCCCATGGAAGATGTGCTTGGGGATGTGGGGTGGAACACGCAGGAAGAGGTTTGGGTTTTGGATGGTGAAGAGGACTTATTTCCCGCTATTCATGAGAACGGGAAATAAGTGGGTGTATTCTTTCCTTGGCTTTTGACAGATTTTTAGAAGGTGAGAATCAAATTGATGGACAAAAATCCAAGAAAGATTCCCACCAGTTTATCAATATGAAACAGAAGCTTTTTGGAAGAGTTGTTGATGCACTTGATTTTGAAAATCATGGAGATAAGACAATTCCAAAAAAAGACGAGGAAGGACATCCATAAGCCCATGAAAACAATGGGTTTAGTGCTGATGCTTTTTTGGAAAATAAAGGCAAATAAACCCATGTAGAAAAGCAAGTTCTTTGGGTTTGTAATTCCAGATAGAAATCCAAGAAAGAAGCTATTTTTGTATGTGGATTTTTCCTGTTCTCCTTTGAAATCTATGTCTTTGTAATCGTTCCGTTTTTTTAAGCAAAGTTTGACTGAGATAAAGCTCAGAAAAGCGACGCCAAAAGTCTTGATGATGGTCATGAGTAAGACGGAATCTTTTATTGTTTGAGAGAGTCCAAAAATGCATGTGGTAATGATGACGAGATTAGCGAATGAAATTCCTAAAGAAAGAAAAATGGAATGATAGAAATGATTTTTGATGCCTGTTCTCACTACCAGGGCAAAATCAGGACCGGGGCTGAGTAAGGCAACAAAATGTGTGGCCATGATGGTGATGATGAAGGGGTGTAATTCGGTGTTCATGGCCTGAGTATTCCAATGGAAAACCAGTATGTATTGTACAAATGTGGAAAATCATTGTTTTCCTTTGTACTGTAAGGGTGTTAGCCCAGTGAATTGCCGGAAACATCGATGGAAATGGCTTTGATCATAGAATCCACATTCTTGGGCAATTTCGCAAATACTGAGATTGGTTGCAAGAAGCGATTTTGCCTTTTCAATTTTAAATATTTGTTCGATTGTTTTCTTTCCTGTTCCAAACCTATTTCGGAGATTGTAGTATTCTTTGTATCGTTCACTCCTTGAAGAATATTTAACAAGATTGTAAGTATTTTTAAACAGTCTGTTTTGTTTTTTTATCGGGGTTTTTATGGTAAATGATTGGGCGAGTTTTTCAAATAAAGCATGAATTGATTGCTGGTTTTTTGCTTGAATAAATTGATTCACAAAAGTATTGAATTCCGTAATTGGCATATGGCCAATGCTTAATTGATGAATAAATGATTTATATGGTGTTAATAGTTGTGTGGGGATGTACAATACGCCAAACTGGAATTCTTGTGTTTCATAGGGTGTACAAAGATGGGGAATGAGGGGAGGAATAGAAAGGCATTCCGATGCTTTCATAGAAACCGTTTCATTTCCGATGGAAACATGCGTTTCTCCTGAAACAAGATAACTCAAAGACCATTGAATGTGGGTGTGTGTTTTTCTTGAATGGATGATGCTCCCTTCTTTGTATTCCAGAAAGGGAAAACTTTCATGACGCAAGAGCCTTGTTGTTTTCACAGGGCGAGCGTAGCAAAGAATGATCTTGTCCACAATATTGGGATATCTCAGGTACTTTTGCGTGCCTTAAAGAAACGAGAATCTGATTCAAATGGTTTCTCTGAGCTTGGAAGAGGGAGCATCAGAGCCTTTGATTTGAGATATTAAAGGCTCTGGTTTCTCATGACTTTATGCTACAGCTCCATTTTTCTCTTTGAGTTTGGAAATCATATCATCACTCATGGCATCCAGATTAAACGATGGCTTCCAACCCCATTCTTGACGGGCATCTTGATCATCAATACTTCTAGGCCAGGATTCTGCAATGATTTGACGGAAGTCAGGGATGAATCGGCATTCAAAACTGGGGATTCGAGCCTTCACTGAATTGGCAATTTCTCCAGCAGAAGCACTGAAGCCTGTGATGTTGAAGGTGCGGTGAATCAGTTTCGATTCGTCGGCCGCTGCCAATTCTAAGAGGGCGTTGAGGGCATCGGGCATGTAGAGAAAGGGGAGAGTTGTGTTTTCTGTCACAAAGCAGTCATAGGGTTCTCCTGCCACGGCTTTGACATAGACATCCACAGCGTAGTCGGTGGTTCCCCCACCGGGCTCTGTTTCATGGGAGACAATTCCAGGGAAGCGCAAACTTCGGGCATCCACGCCATATTTTTGGTTGTAATACTCGTTCAGCAATTCCCCAGCCACTTTGGTGATGCCGTACATGGTGGTGGGACGGAGAATGGTATCAATGGGAGTGTGTTCTTTGGGTGTATCCGGTCCAAAGGCGGCAATAGAACTTGGTGTGATGACCTGGCGTACCTTCCATCGTCGGGCTGTTTCCAGGATGTTGTACAAACCATTCATGTTTACATTCCAGCATTGTTGGGGATTGAGCTCTCCATTACCTGAGAGAATGGCCGCAAGGTGATAAATGGTGGTGATCTTGTTTTCCACAACAAGAGCGGTCACCTGTCTTGGGTCGGTGACGTCCAGGTATCGGGTGGGGCCTGTTTGTTCCAGAGCTTCTGGTGCTGGTGTGATGTCTGTGGCAATGACATTATTTGCACCATGAATTTGTCGGAGTTGAAGGGTGAGTTCCGTACCTATTTGTCCATAGGATCCAGTGACAAGGATGCGTTCTTTCATCGTAGAGCCCCCGATTTTGAAAATCGAACGGTGAGATGGGCTCGAACAGGAGCATCCCCAACGGCACGGAGAACATGGGGAACATCCGCATCATAGATGGCTGCATCTTCTGAAGAGAGTTCCACGGTTTGATCTTTGAGCTCCACTTCCATCTGTCCTTCAAGGACGGTGAGATATTCCTCCGTTCCTTGATGATGGGCCTCTGAGGCCAGAACGGCTCCTTGATCCATCTGAAGCAGGTACATTTCCAGATCGTTCACCATTTCAAGTGGGGAAAGAACCACAAGGTGGACTTTGCTCTCTGCAACATCCAGGATGGTGGCATCTTTGCGACGGGAGATGTGAAAGGCTCCTGCTGGTTCTTCCTTGCCTTCAAGAAGAGCTCGGAATTCAATTCCGAGCCCACTGGCAATTTTCCAAACAGTGGCAATGGTGGGATTTACCGATTCTGTTTCAATTTGGCTGAGCATCGACTTAGAGACACCACATTTTAAAGAGAGTTCTTCGAGTGTGAATCCATGTTCTTTTCGAATGGCTCGTATCCGAGTTCCCACTGCTGGCGGTTGATTCTGTGCCATAATTTTCTCCTCATATGTGAATGGGGCAATCTCTGACTTGCGCGCGTTCGATATCAAGAATACAATTCCGGTATATTGAACGCAAGAGGGGAATCTTTGTGAACAGGGCCTTTCATGAGCGATGGCAAATCTCAAACAACACGATGAAAGATGAGGGGAAATGGAAAACACTTCGTCACCTCGAAAAACCCATGGATGCGAGGTCGTTCATGGAAAATTATGGCGAGGTGGTGATTCTTTCCTCTAATAACTACTTAGGCTTAGCCAATCATCCTGAGGTTGTGGCCGCATCTGGGAATGGATTGAAGGACTATGGTGCAGGCACGGCCAGTGTGCGTTTTATCTGCGGGACCTTTTCCATCCATCGTGAACTCGAACAGGCCATTGCACAGTTTTCAAGTACTGAAGCAGCATTGAGTTATGTTTCATGTTGGACCGCTAATACTGGGGCCATTCCTTTGTTGGCTTCTGAGGGAGATGTGATTGTTTCGGATGCCCTCAACCATGCCAGCATCATTGATGGGATTCGGCTTTCCAAAGCCCAACGATGCATCTATGAACACTCCAACATGGATTCCCTGAGAGATAAACTTAAAGAGGCCCAAAACCTTCGTGCAAAGGGGGGATGCACCCTTTTGATTACCGATGGTGTGTTTAGCATGGAAGGGGATTTGGCCAAACTTCCTGAGATTGTCACCCTAGCCCAAGAATATGATGCTGTTGTTCTTGTTGACGACTCTCATGGAACAGGTGTGACTGGAGTTCATGGACGAGGTACGGTTGAGTACTTTGGTTTAGAGGGGGAAGTGGATGTCATCACTGGCACATTAGGGAAGGCTCTGGGAGGAGCTGCAGGTGGTTATGTGGCTTCCAGTCAGGCTGTCATTGATGCTCTGATTCAGTCCTCACGTCCTCAAATCTTCTCCAATGCCCTACCGGCCTCCGTTGCGGCCGGCGCCCTTGAGGCCATCCGCATATTAGAACGAGACAAATCCATACTTCAGAGACTGCGACGGAATACGCTCCTTTTACGACAAGGATTAAAAGAATTGGGTTTTTCTCCATTGGATGGCCAAAGTGCTATTATTCCCATCATTGTGGGACAAACCTCGTTTGCAATTGAGATGAGCACTCGGCTTCTGGAAAAAGGTGTCTTTGTGACGGGTTTTGGGTATCCTGTTGTTCCAGAGGGAACCGCAAGAATTCGTGTTCAGGCCTCTGCCGCCCTCACAGAACAGGATATTCAAATGGCGCTTCAGGCCTTTGGTGAGGTAGGAAAAGAACTGGGACTCCTTGTCTAAGAGAACCTTGAAAGAATCCCTCAGAAACCAGAGGGATTCTTTCATCTTCATTTCCAATTATCTATTTGATAAAGAGTTCAATTTGATTGGGTTTTTTTAGTAATTTATCCATCATTTTTGAGTACTGATAGATTTTACTTGGTTTCATAACGCGACTATTTCTTGGACAAAACTTTATACAGGCACAGCATGCAATGCATTTTTCTGGATTTGTGATGGTGCAGTTTGTTTGATTGATGGCATCCACAGGGCATAACTGAGCACAAGCCCCACAGTTTGTGCATGAGTCTTCAACAAAGATAAAATCTTCATGCAATGTGTCTTTAATATCAGTTGGAAGTTCCCCTATTAAAGGAATGTCTGTTAGGTCATTGATGGATTTTGCCAAAGAAATTTTAGATTGAATGGCCTGGCCAAAATCTTTTGCCACTTCTAAATCTTTGCTATTTGGCCTTGGGATATAATTTTCTGGAGGTTGGCACAGAAATGAGTGCTCAGCAATGAATGCGGCATGAGCAAAAGCTTTACAACCCTGTTTTGTCACCATTTCTTTGAGTTCAATCATATGGTCATCATAGTGTCGGTTTCCATAAACAGAGAGGCAAACTGCAGGTGTTTCATTAGCTTCCAGTTGAGTAAACCACTCTCTGAGAACATTGGGTACCCTTCCACCATAGACCGGAAGACCAATAATTAGGAGTTCATCCTGTTTTAGGGTGACTTTTTGTTGACGATTCTCTGGTCGTGTAAGATTGAGGAATTCAATCTTACTGGATTCGATGCTCTGAGAGAGTGATTTGATAATTTTTTCCGTTGTTCTTGTGGGTGAAAAATAAACAATTTTTGCGGAATCTAAGGTCATTGAGGGCTCCATTATCTTACAAATATTTTGGAATAGATGCAGTGAATATTTAGTTAGCAGAAGATGAGCTGCATTTCCAATTATGACAGAATGTATGAATATGTCTGAAATGAATCAAGAAAAAATAAATAAAATACTTAAGACCATTTATGGGACTTAAATCATATCGTCGGTAATTTCCTGACCGTTTCCATTCATTGAGAGAGGGGCTATGAAATAAAGGGTGGAAATAGAAAAGATTCTTTTAATGACTTGCCATATTGACTGCAAAGGGGTGATATGAGTTTTGTCTTTATTCTTGAGATTTGCATGTCTGTTGATGGAGTAGAAGGAGATTGAATAATCTGCTCTATATTTTTGTACTATATAGAGCAGGTAAATGCTTGGAAAATAGCCGGTTATGGCTTCTTTATCGTTATATCCATCAATAAAGAATCCTCTAGATAAAAAAGTTCAACCAAACAATGATAAATACAGGCCACCATTGTTTTGAAAATCGAGTAAAGAGAATACCTGATGCTAGACAAAAAAAGGCAAGCCAAATTGTGACATCCCAGCCTTTTGGAATGTGAAATAAGCCCCATGTGAAAAAAAGAGTTATTCCACCCCAAGGAAGAGTTGTTTTTTTTGTTAAAACATCAAAAACACGCTGCATAATTGCAATATAAAGAACAATTAATATTGATTCTGCAATGTAGTAAATGTTTTGAAAGAGTGATGGTAAGAAGGCCATTGTTCCGTGATGGGAAACAAAGGAATTGTATTCATGAACAAATTGGGGAAAAGAAGAAGAAAACAAAATCAATTCGCCCAAGGCAAGAGCAATGCCTAAAATGATAGCAACAACAATACCTTTCGAAGATTTTGAAAATGATGAAAATTCAAGAATAAGAGAATCTTTATCTTTTGAATAAATTTGATGAATAAGTGATATTCCTACAGTTCCCCAACCCAAAATGACAAGAGCCCAATGAACAACTTGGACGTACCAAGGACTGGAAAAAAATCCTGATGCTGTCAACTCTTTTCCCCAAAGGTATTGATCAAGGGGCATCACTAAGATATCAAGGGCAAAAACAGTTGGTAATACTAATCCAATGATGAGTGTCTTTTTTAGAGACCATTGAGTTTTGCAATGCATTGAATACTCCTAATTAGCCATGATATATCATCTAAATCTCTATACATCAATAAGAAATGCAAAAATGAAAAGAATATGACAAAAAATCTATAAGTTCTTTCTTTAAATTTTATCGATTAAAAAAATAGAAGAACATTTTTTGCAGTATTGATTGATATTAATAAGGGGGGGCTCTTTGCATTGTGGAAAAGCCCTAAGATGGAATATGAAGCAATAAATAGATGTTTGAAAGTCACAAATTTTCTGGTGCATGGAAATCAAAGTAGAATTGAGATTCTCAGATGTAGAGCTCTAAAAAATAATTACTAACAATGGAATCCTTTATTTCTAAACAATCCTTTCATGATTAGGCAGGAGAAAAACCCTGTAGAAAATGAGGTCCAAGAAGACCTGCATACACTGTCAGGGCTTAGAAATGATCTGCTGCTTAAAGATGCAGAAAGAGGTTTTATAATGCAGAAATAAAGAGCAATAGCCCGGCAATGGAAATCAATCCCATGGCCGCCAGCTCAAAGATTTCTAAAGCCTTTCGCATACCACGATTTTCCAGGGCATGGGTGATGCCGGCTTTTCCTCCAATGAGTGCCAAACTAAACAGCGTCATAGCAATCATTCCACCAAATGAAACACAGACCACAAGGAGAACCGCAAATCCCAAAACATTGTTCACAATGCCCCAAGTGAGAATGGCTGAGCTGACTGGGCAGGGAATGAGTCCCACAGATACAGCCAGCATCCAGGGCTTGAGTTCCCGCTTTTTGGCATGAGAAGAATCGTGGTGATCATGGTGATGATCTTCATGGGCACCATGCCGGAGGTGGCTTAGCAGATGCCCCAGAGAAAGGAGTGTCACAGCCCCGTAGGCAATGAGTTTTGTGACGTATCCAGCTGTGGCACCAGCTTGACGAAGGGAAATCGCCAGGACTCCATACGCCATTCCCACCAGAAGGAATGCAGAAAGGGAATCCAAGATGTTCACCAGGGCACTCAACCATAGTCCCTCCGCAAGCCGGGCTCGTTTTGATCCAAAATAACCCACTGTAAACAGCTTTCCATGCCCAGGACCAATGATATGCACCACACCAAAAACCACCGCAATTGCCATGGCAGTGAATGCCGCCCCACTGACCTGACCAGAACTGGCCTCCCGAGCCGCAGAGAGCATGGATTCTTGAAGGGCAAATCCCCAATCTCGCAAAAAACCAGGCACAGGTATGTTCATTGTGGGGGCTGCACCCCCGGTGAAGGGATTTGTTGCGGGTGAACTCAATTTAAAATCTCCTGAACAGCAAGAGCTGTGACAGCCACCATGCCATAACCCATGGTCATGGAACGTCGTTGAACCGGCTCAAAGGAAACCAGTCGATTCCTATAACTCACATCCACCGGTTCCATGTCCTCAGGCCGAAAATCAATGAAATAGCTTTGGTCAAAAAAATAGATGCTTGTCTCACCAAGGTCTTCCCAACGAATAGGAATATCAAGGGGAACAGTGAATTCGTAGATGACATGACCATTTTCTATATGGGCGCGAAAATCTTTGGCTGGATCAGGTGTTCCAAGACGGGATCCCACTTCCACCATCAGATAATATTCCGATTCAAGAAGTCGTTCAAAAGCATTTTGCCGTAATGCCTCTTGCTCAAATGAAGAGAGTTCACCGTCTCGATTCGTATCGTAATCCAAAATGAGGGAGGAACTGGTCAGTTCATCAATATCCCAATACACCGATACTGCATCCAGTCCCTTGCGACTGAGCTGGGGTTCTATTCTGCCCTTTATCCACATATGGGGATGAGCAAAAAGCACCTGTGAAGAAAGAATGAGAAAAAACAAGGGAGTCAGTCGTTTCCAGAACATGGCCCTATCTTAATGCATAGGGATGGAAGGGAAGAGAAGAGATGACGAATTTTTCTTGAGTCATTTTCAAGCTTGACGAAATCCAGCACTCCCTTGAAAATATTACCAAACAACTCAAGTACGAATTGGCCCAGTTTGTCGGAAAATCTCTGCACAAATATCTCTTTTGAGAATTCGGTTCTCTGGATCAGAACGAAATTGGGGATGAGATGCAAAAGTACATAGCCTTTGGTGTGATTCTGGTGAGCTTGGTCACAGCCTATGGCTGCCAAAATCAATTACTTTCTTATCTTCACACATTCTATATGCATGTGGATGGAGAGGTTCTTCGTCCTCCGGAATTGGATGCATTTCATCGTGCACAAGCCAATCTCACATTGATAACCCATCTCCATGGTCTTCCTGTGGAATGGGAGCTTCATAAAAATGATGCAGTGAAAAAGGATGGAAGTCTCAAGCGACCTGCCTATGGTGAAGAACAAATCAGCGGAGTCGTGACAGCCAAGGTCACAGTACCTAGTGAAAGGATTTACCATTTTCCCTTCCTGGTTAAAGTGGATGCCAAAGATGCTGTGCATGCTCTCGAAGAAGAGCGAGATGCATTGGAAATCCACTTTTCCTCAGGGGATTCGGAGGATCGTGTTCAAAGCCGTCTTGGATTTCCTGAAACGTCTTTTTTGTATGGGGCGCAAATCACATGGGATGCCTCATCCCATCCCAGCATCAACAACGATGGTACGTTGGAGTCTCGTGAACACCCTTGGTGGGATGTCAGTGCCTCTTCCGTTCGTGGCACCGTCACAGCAACATTGGTTCTTGAAGATGAAATGATCACCAAGGATTTTTCTCTTGTTGTGATCCCCCCTCATCCACAGCCTCCTGTTGTGGAGAATTTCAATTCCCCATATGCCCAGTTTGCCCATCGCTTTCTTGTGTTTCCCACCCTTCCTGGGGCCCCAGCCATCATGCATTATCAGATTGAACATCGACGGCAAGAATTTGGTGTGTGGACTGAATGGACCACTGATCCTCCATCGTCCTACAGTTCCATTGGAGACACGCAATCAAGATTTGGCTGGACCCAAGCTCAACTTCCCCGTGGAACCTATCAGTTCCGAGTACGAGTGATTCGGAATGAAATTGTGGGAGAATGGGCCACAACAGGGATTTATGAGAATTTCTAGTGCCCGCGTTTTTTTTGCTTCTTTTTGAGTTGCCGGGCCTGAAATCGCTCTTGTAACTCTTCCCTCTTCAAACGGTTTTGGCCGTGTTTACGCTCCACACGCTGCACTTTCATCATATCCTTGTATGCATCCAGTGCGGCTTTTCCTTGGTCTCCATTCTTCTGAGAATGGCCTTTTCTTTTTTGGGCTTTACGCCCTTCCCTTGCACTTTGAAGCATGAGTTGATCTATGGTTTCTCGATTGACAGGAACATAGTGCAAGTGGTGGCTGTGGAGGGCCAGAAATTCAAGAAATTCAGCATGTGAGGGCTCTGATCCAAACACCTGCCGAGCCATAAAGGCGCTTTGCCCCTCATGACGCATAAAAAGGGCGGTCCAGAATCGTCCATCATGAAAAAGAATGCATTCACCAGTCACCATCATCATCTCCAAGCAGACCTCAACTGCTGGAAGACGGGACGCATGTGCGGTTACTGAGAGGCCTTTGCCTCCGCCCGGACTACCAAACCGGGAACTGTGTTTTTGCTTCGTTTTTCTTAAGAGGTTTGAATTGTTTCATCATTGTAACAAGAGAGGCTTTGAGTGCCAAGAATCTGAACGGAGATCGACCCCTGGGAGCCGGCGCTCCCAGGGGGAATGGTTTTGTTTGGGACGTGTTACATCATGTGGTTGTGGGGATTGGTGCAAATTGAATGCCCAATTCTTCCATACGTTTTTTATGGATTTGCATGCGTTCCAAGAAGGCTGGATAGTCCACTTTTTCCGACTCCCGCCATGCTGCCTCTGCAAAGGCACAGAGCCGGGGGTAGGTCATGTAATCCAAATGGTTAGAATTAGGGATGTATTCAGTCCATAGCTGAGCCTGGGTGCCCATAACAAATCTGCTTTCCTCTGGTGACAGGGATTGGGGAAGCGGGTTGTACATGTAGGCTTTTTCCAGAGTGGTGAGGCCACCAATGCCCAAAGGCTCTGTTTCTGGACTGCCCTGATAATGGTCAAAGTAAGTGGACTGCATGGGGGCCATCACCACATCATGGCCCTTTTTTGCGGCCTCAATTCCACCTTCTTCTCCTCGCCAACTCATCACAGAGGCATTTTCTGCCAGTCCTCCCTCTAGAATCTCATCCCAGCCAATGGCCTTGCGTCCCCGGGAGGCCACATGGTTGGCCATTCGAGCAATGAAACGGCTTTGAAGTTCTTCTTCACTGGTGGCGCCCAATTCAGCCATGCGTTCTTGAACTTCCCGGCTTTCATCCCATTGATATTTATGGGCCTCATCCCCACCAATGTGGATGAACGTCCATGGGAAGAGTTCCATCACTTCATCCAAGATGGTTTCCATGGCTTTCATGGTGCTTTCATTGGGATTGAGAATATGCTGACTGATGCCCCAGGAGCAGCGCACTCCAGGTTTTTCTTGGGTGCATCCCCATTCTGGGTAGGCCGTGATGGCCGCTTGCATATGTCCTGGCATATCAATTTCAGGAAGGATGTGCACGCCACGCTGAGCCGCAAATTCCACAATGTTTTGAATCTGTTCTTTGGTGTAGAACCCCTCATGGGGCTGATCATTGTAGGTTCGAGGACGGGTGTGTTGATGACCTAAAACGGTGCATTCCCGTTTGGATGCCACGGAAGTGAGGCGGGGAAAGGCGTCAATGGGCATACGCCAACCCTGATCATCTGTGAGGTGAAGATGCACCACATTCAGACGGTGATAGGCAGCGGCATCAATGAAGCGGCAGACCGTTTCTTCATCAAAGAAATGCCGTGAAACATCCAGATGAACACCCCGCCAACGGAAACGAGGGCTGTCCTCAATGTGGCATCCTGGAAGATTGGTGGAATGTGTGGAAAGAAGCTGTCGGAGCACCTGCACACCCCGGAAGAGTCCCATGGGATAGAGGGCAGAAAGATGACATCCAGAGTCGTCAATAGACAGTGTGTAAGTCTCATCGGTGAATCCATTCTGATCCAGAACATTCTCCGAATTCTCAGTTGAGAGAAGAATATCCTGAGGAGTAACGCTTTCCCCCTCGCGGATTGGCAGGGCCAGTGTGGTGATATTTTGGATGTAATGGGCCAGTAGTATGGCAGCAGGCAGAGAGCTGGAATTATCTGCAAAGACTTTGGTTTGAGAGCTCACAGAAAAAACGCTGGAATTGGATGTGATTTTTTTCACATCAGGAACAATGGCAAAAGAGTTTTCCATGTCATTTCCTCCAAGAAATGGTTGTGAATAAATGCAATTTAACTTGCCAATAACCGGTTTGGAATGTCATAACACAGCATGGAAGATGTCAAAAACTTGCATGAATCTGTTTTGTGTTTGCCCGTGCATCCAGGTGAAGGTGTTATCCATAAACAACTGGGTATGCGTATCACTGCCAGTGGAAAAGGGGTGACCTATCCACCCATGCGCCGTCCAGAACCCCGATATTTTGAGTTTTACAGTTTGTCGCATCTGATTGAAGGGGAGGGGTTTCTATGGACTCCTCACCAAGGGGAGCGTTTGCTCCGGCCTGGTGATGCGGTATTGATGGGCCCTGGCCAGGTGCACAGTTATGGAGGCAAGGGAAGTTCTTTCACAGAAGACTACATCTGTTTTGTGGGAAATGTTGTGGATGGGCTGGCTCAGGCGGGAGCTCTGGAATCAGGCCTACGGTCCTTGGGCCGGGAACGGCGGATCTTACCTCTGATTGATGCTGCACAGGATCTGAGTGATTTGGGTCAAATGAAGGCCAATGCGCTTCTTCATCGTTTTTTGGTGGATTTGCATGAAGAAGGATTTTCAGGATGGGATGGGACTTCACATCGAATTGACCGGCTACTGAAACGATTACACTCCCAGCCAGGTGTGGGTTGGACGCTTTCGATGATGGCACAATCCTGCAATTTGGGTGAGGCTCAATTTCGACGGGTATTTCGGGAGCGAACGGGGCGGAATCCCAAAGCCTATCTGGAGGAACTTCGGATTCGGGCCGCAGGGGAGCTTTTGGCCTCTTCCGATGCTTCTCTTGATGAGATTGCTCGGCGCATGGGATATGCGGATCGGTTTCATTTCAGTAAAACCTTTAAGCGCCTTCGCAGCATGGCTCCACGGGATTATCGTCGAGCCTATTGGCCAGGAGGACGGGGATAAATTCTCAGGCGAATCTTCTATAGAACAGGAGCGAAGGGAACATGGCGAGCGTTCCACACACCCTGGAGCGGAGCGGAGGGGTCGGTTTAAATCACGATGGTTAAAAATTCTCACCCTTATCAAAAATACTGACGATTGCGATCTTCTCCTCTTCTCGTGGAATAATGCGCCATATTTTGTGAGTTTGGAGTTCTTCTTGAACGGGCGTATTTCTTTACAAAGCGGAAGTTTGCTAGGACGAATGCATCGTCATCGTCATCTGTACATACTTCTTCTACCCACTTTGGTTTATCTGATTCTTTTTCGCTATCTCCCAATTTATGGGGTGAGCCTGGCCTTTAAGAAATTCCATTACATGAAGGGCATCACGGCCAGCCCCTGGGTGGGTTGGGCCAATTTTGAAGCCATCTTATCGAAGGAAGATTTTTGGCGGGCTTTTGGGAATACCCTGGTGATTGCTCTTTATCGTTTGGTATTGGAATTTCCTATTCCCATAGTTCTGGCATTGATGCTGAATGAGCTGAGGAACCGCTATCTGAAAACCACTTTACAAACGGTTTTCACATTTCCGCACTTTCTTTCTTGGGTGATTATTTCTGGAATGCTCTTCAATCTTTTGGGGGAATCCGGACCATTCAATCGCTTGGTGATGTCTTTTGGTGGAGAGATGAATGTTCTTTCCAATGCGGATTCCTTTCGGTATTTCCTCACCATCACCAATAACTGGAAGGAGATGGGATGGAACACCATCATCTACCTTGCGGCACTTTCCGGGGTGGACCCGGCTCTGTATGAGGCGGCTCAGATTGATGGCGCCGGACGATGGCATAAGGTTCGCTACATTGACTGGCCGGGGATACGTCCAACGGCAGTGATTCTTCTCATCATTTTCATTGGAAATGCCATGACCTCCGGAAGTGGTGGTTTCAATCAAATCTTCAATCTGTATAACCCGGCGGTGTATTCCACGGGGGACATCATTGATACCTATATTTACCGTCAGGCCTTTTCCACGGGTATGCCTTTTGGAGAGGTGACAGCCATTGGTTTGTTTAAGTCGGTGATTAATTTTGTGCTGATTCTTTCCGCAAACAAATTGGCCAGTTGGATGTCAGACGGGGAACGGGGGTTATTTTAATGGTGGCGA
>JAKSCK010000152.1 GCA_022360655.1 Spirochaetales bacterium
GTAGGAGCTCATGCAGTAATGCATGCCGGAGTCAAGAGAGGGTGACAGTTGTGGGTGCTGGTAGGGGCACCAGTGGATGAAGTGAGTAACCCCAACCCATAAGTATAAGGCAAAAGCAAAAAATAATCCAAGGGAAAAAAATACCGTGGTCACAAGTGGAAAGGTGCATTAAGGGTGTGCAGTAGAGGTAGAGAGTCGGGCTGATGTAGAATGAGGGAAGGCATGAGTCTGAGGGGAGGTTCCAAGAGTAGTAGGGGAGAGAGCAGAGAGCGAGAATTTATTGAGGGAATTCATCGAGGACACGACTGCACCTAAGGTCTATTTCGGTCGAGTCCCCTAAATGATAAATGCGGGGGTACTTCAGATGCTTCGCAGAAGACCGCAGACCAATGAAAGGTGCAAGGGGTAGTTCGAGCAAGATTCCTGCGCTAGACCTGGTTGGACGACCACGGTATACTCCAGGTTCCAGATGAGAGTGGCCGGAGTGAGACCGGGGCCATACCGAGGGAACCAGATGAGCCCGGGGACTTGCCACTGATCACGCGATGTTCCCCCAACTGCCCAACTAGGGCGCCATACGCAATGGGAGGAGAGATTGTCGTAGGGCAGCTTTCCAGTCAACCTATAGAGCTTACACCTGAGGACACCTTCCTCGGTCGAGTACCTTGAGTTGATGGGTACTTTAGATGCAATGCAGAAGACCAGGTGAAGGAAGAGTGCGAGTGGGCACCTTCTTCGGTCGAGTACCCGGCAGTGTGAGGGGCGGGTGCTTCAGATGTGTTGTAGAAGACTAGGAATTAGAGGAAAAGGTGTAAGAAGACTGGAGGAGGACAATGATTGGATCCTCCCCAGTTGAGGAGTCTAATCGTCTTCCTGAGCCAGTGGACTAAGGCTCCGGTGAATAGGTTGTCGAGTGGAGAGGCCACCTCCACTTATGTCGGTATGCTAGAGTGGGAGAGGAGTATAAGTCGCATGACCCTAAGGCATAAGGGCCATGTCAAAACCCCGTGCCTCAGCTTGGTGATGAGAATGAATGTCCCTTCATTGTGGCTATCTGGAAGCAGGGACCATAGCGATTGAGGAC
>JAKSCK010000024.1 GCA_022360655.1 Spirochaetales bacterium
CACAAGACACAATGTACAGCAATGCGAAGCGTCTGGCGTTCCAGAAATGCTGATGATTATTCGCGAGCGAGTTGCATACCGTGTCACAACACCTGGGGGTGGGCAAGCAAGGAATGGTCGAGGGTGGCGAAAATAGAAGTTAGGAACTAAAAAATAGAGAATAGAAAATAGAAGTTTAGTTATCAGGAACTAAAAATCCAAAAGTCTACTATCGATAGAAAGAGTGACAGCGTTCCTCGGTTAGACGAAGCATCACACTGATCTGGGGGAGATATGCTGTGTTGAAGGGAAGGACGGATCCTCCAGTCTGTTTGATGCGGCCCTGCGGCCTTCCAATTCATGATTTGGACAACAGATAAGCAAGAGTCTGTGTCGGTCCTAGACCCTGACGCTTGTGTGTCCAGTGCGCGCCCAAATTGCTTCTCCGTCGGCTCCCCGCCCCGCGTGGACTCTCGGGTGCGGTGCTGTTGGCAGCTTACCGCGTTCCAGGAGTGCCCTTCTCCCACGGCCATCACGTGATCGTGCAGGACAACAGCGTCCTGAACATCTTGCACCGTCCTCGGCCTGCGATTCACACAAACGACACGCGGCGCTCAAGGAAGGGCGGCAGCGAAACAGCGCCTCCACAAGGCTCACACAAATACTCGATCGTCTGCACGCCATCAGCGGGCGCTCCCTACAACCAGTTCACAGGACGGGTTTCAGAGGAAAGACTTGTCCGTGGGGTGTGAGGGGTGTGCGCGAGTTCAGAGGAGGTCCGAGAGACCTTACCTCACAATTCGGAGGTCTGTGCTGCATCTGTATTCATTCTGAAAGTTGGTCACGTCAGACGGTGGTCCTGCCACCCCTGGCGTCCCCATCAAGCCGACGAGCAGCAGACACAGGCCTCCGAACCGCGCTGCGGTTGCCACACTCCACGGGCTCATACGCATGGCCAGCTTGGCACAGCGCTGATCGAATTCCACCTCAACGCCGACGTTGCTAGATCGATTCAGCGTCTTTAACCAGAGTTCAACGAAGGAAGTCTCCAGGCGGCAAGTTCGCGAGGCAGATCAGCGCCAACCCCGCATGAGACCACTGGGTCTAAGCCAAAGCTGCTCACCACTTCTTAGCTGAGTGCAGAGGCTGCGTTGTCGGGGGCAGCCGCCAATTACGAGAGCTGTAGTCTCTTGCACTATGAATAGTTGCGGAGCAGCTACAATAGACAAGGTGGCCAGGGGCGCGGGTTCACACACTTCAGAAGGGGTAAATGAACCGCACTGCAGTGATTGTGGGCCGCGGAGGTGGTGCCGTACCGCTGAAGAGTCTGATTCTGCAAATTACATTCTATTAAAAGGTCTGTCGCGCGTCCAACAAGATTTGCCGCTTCCAGCCGGAGGCCTAAATTGATAGGGGAAGTGTCAGAGCACCGTGGGACACTCTGGAACTCAGCGAACTCCAGCGTTTGAGTAGCAAAAGCAAACCGTCGACCCGTGCTTGGACTGTTGCCGGTCGCTCGTCGCTATGCATCCAGGAAATGCACACTCAGAAAACTCATCGAAAATAGGATTGGAACTTGCTCGGTGCTGGATATCACCTTGCAAGCAGATTGTTTGCAGCTGCACATTAGTTACGGAGACACTAGAATTTGTTGTACACGTTGTTCCATGGCACATCTCTGAACGTGTAGATGGGACCAATGCACGGATTGTCGCCACCATTTCCCAGAAATCAATGGAGGGGAGGCAAATGTTAAGTTCAAACAACGAACCGTGGATGCAACAATAGCAATGATGACAAGATGGGGGGAATGCAACACATTACTTCCCACGCACGCCCCTCATATTCACAATTCAAATCAAAATAAATAACGTGTACAGCTGAAGCCACAATTTACCGGCAGCCCAGCGTGAAGCGCACAGTGTTAGCTGTTGCGCGATAACTTTTGACGAGAATTATGTCTTTTTCTTTGCGTTCAAAAAGTGCAAAGTATCGAGCGATGCCGTGG
>JAKSCK010000019.1 GCA_022360655.1 Spirochaetales bacterium
ATCTTTCCCCGGTCAAGGGCAGCCCCAAAAAACGGGAACTTCTGCCCCTGTTCCGGGGGATCAAGGCCCAGAGCCGCTTACCGGTCTTCACCTATTTGATCCAAAGATTCTGAAAATAAGGGGGAAAAAATAAGAAAGGGGAGAGAGCAAGGCTGCTTGCTCTCTCCCCTTTCTCCGGGGGGGGTTGTTTATACGCGATTAATAGGCAAGGGACAAAAGCCCCTTGATATCATCCCGGGAAGGCCTTCTTGGATTGCCCTTGGTGCAAGCATCTTCAAGGGCATTATTTGCCATGGAATTTAACTCGCGGTCAAAGGCGGCCTTCTCAACCTTTAAATCGCGGATCCGTAAGGGGATCTCCATGGCTGCGTTCAGGCCAGCCACAGCCTCCATAAGGCTTGTGGTGCCCTGTTCGACACTCTCTGCAGGCAGGTCCAGCATCTTTGCAATGGCATGGTACCGGACGCCCACATCAAAACTATTGTAGCGGATGACATGGGGAAGCATCACCGCATTGGCCAGGCCGTGGGGAATGTGGAAAACGCCCCCCAGACTATGGGCAATACTATGGGTGATTCCCAGCCCGCTGTTGTTAAAGGCCATGCCCGCCATGCAGGAGGCCAAGAGCATCATCTCCCGGGCTTCCATATCATCGCCGCAAGTATACGCCCTAAATAAATATTTGAACACATATTTTATGGCATATTCAGAATAAATATCGGTGAAGGCGTTGGAACCCACGGCAGTGTAGGCTTCAATGGCATGGGTGAGCACATCCATCCCCGTGGGGGCGGTGACAAAGGGGGGGACGGTTCGGGTGAACCGGGCATCCAAAATGGCCATGTCTGGAATCATGAGCTCATCGGCCAGGGGGATTTTCACCCCGTTAACCTTGTCCGTAACCACGGAGATGGCCGTGACTTCAGAGCCGGTCCCCGAGGTGGTGGGGATGGCTAAAAGCATGGGCTTTGCGGCGTTCTTACGAACCTTATGACTAAAATAGAGGATGGCCTTGGCCGCATCAATGGCCGACCCCCCACCCAGGGCGATGATAAGATCTGCCCCCCGGGACAAAAACTGATGGGTCCCTTCGGTCACCGTTTCCAGGGAAGGGTCCGATTCTACACGATCAAAGAGGGTGTGAGCCATGCCCGCCCGGTCCAAATGGCTGATGATCCGATCGGCAAACCCGGTCTTGACCATGAAAGGATCGGTGACAATGAAGGCCCGCTTGGCCGTCAATTTCTCCAGATTTTCAATGGCCCGCCGGCCGTAACAAATTTTAGTTCTACCGTTGAATTGGGTCATGGCTCCCTCCTGTAAAACAGATCAAACCCATCACTAGGCGTTTTTGCCAGGGATGATGAGTTCCACTTCGTTGTGGGGACGGGGAATCACGTGGACGGAAACAATTTCCCCTACGCGTTCGGCAGCAGCGGCACCGGCGTCGGTGGCGGCCTTAACAGCGCCCACATCCCCGCGGACCATTACAGTGACAAGCCCGGATCCCACCTGCTCACGGCCGATGAGGGTTACGTTGGCGGCTTTTAC
The DNA here is from genome assembly GCA_022360655.1 of Spirochaetales bacterium. Taxonomy (GTDB): domain Bacteria; phylum Spirochaetota; class Spirochaetia; order DSM-2461; family DSM-2461; genus UBA2779. The sequence goes on from JAKSCK010000019.1 coordinate 1,552, forward strand.
CATGGCATCGGCTGCTTCCACAGCACCCACCAGACCTTTGGTTTCAATCATTCCCAATGCGTTCATAACTATTCTCCTTTTTATGCCCGGCCCAAGGCCCGGGTTCTTTGTATGGCCGGAGGCTTTCCAAGGGGATGCCACGGCCTTTTCTTTAGATGTCGACCTTCCCGGCCGCCCGGAAAAGGGCCGCCGGGAAGGTCAAAGACTTATTCTCCCTTGGCGGGCAGAATCAGTTCCACTTCATTGTGGGGACGGGGGATGACATGGACGGATACGATTTCGCCCACCCGTTCGGCAGCGGCGGCACCGGCGTCGGCGGCAGCCTTTACAGCGCCCACATCACCGCGAACCATGACGGTGACCAGGCCGGATCCCACCTGTTCACGACCCACCAGGGTCACGTTGGCGGCTTTTACCATGGCGTCGGCTGCTTCCACAG
>JAKSCK010000211.1 GCA_022360655.1 Spirochaetales bacterium
GCATATGTAGCAGCATCAACGTTTTCTAAAATTTTACCTGTTTCAACAAAGAAATCAACAGCGTATTCTGGGTTAACAATCTCTTCGATTAAAGCTTCAGCTAATGCCATTTTAGCATCATCGCCTTCAACTCTTGCGTTAACACCAAGACCCCAACCACCTTTCCAGTGATCAAGTGGCGCACCATTAACTGTTACATTTGTAATAGGTAAGATACCTAAGTCAGCACCGTTTCCAGCTTTTTCTGATAAACCACCAGTACCCCAAGGACCATCAAGTCTTAAAGAGTTCTTACCACCAGTAGTGAATTCGCTGTCCATGTAACCCCAACAAGCGTCTTTATCCCACATATCAGTACCAGCTTTGTCATGTGCTTGCCAGTAGTTGAATAATGAAGTGAATACAGCTTGCTTTTCAGCAGGTAAGTCAGCCCAATCTGCAGTTAAATCTGAGAATAATGTACCGTCTTCTTTCATACCTAATAACTCAATATCAGCAGCATTTGTTAATGCAACACCGAACCAAGCGTTATGAGCAGGAATTAAAGCATCTTCGTGGAATAATTCGTTGAACTCAATTGTTGAAGCTAAATCTACACCGTTTGCTTCAGCGTTAGCTGTGTTAGCAAAGAAGATTAAAGTTTCAATGTTTTGTGGGAATGCTAAGTAGTCACCATTGATTTTGAAGTTTCCACCTAAACCGATATCATAATCAGCAAATCCACCAATTCTATCAGCCATGCCTTTAGCATCAATAGCTGCTAAGAATTCGTTCTTAGCTAAACCATAGATTCTATCAGCAGGTAAAGCAAATACGTCAGCAACATCTGGGTTAGTTACATCTGTACTATCTAATACGTTTAAGTGATCAAAAGAACCTGTTTCGATAATTTCGATCTTTGATTCTGGGTTAGCAGCTAATACTCTAGCAACAGCAGCTTTGTAGTAATCCATCCAACCTGATTCAGCTTGTACTGTAATTTCAGCTTTGATTGATTCTACTGCATCTTCTTGCTCATCAGTAGTAGTGTTTGTGTTCGTTGTGTTTTCATTTGTATTTGTTGGAGCAGTTTCATTGTTTGCATTGTTACCACAAGCAACCATTGAAAAAGCAAGAACTAATACAAGAAGTAGACTTACGACTCTTTTCATTGTAATTCCTCCTACAGTCA
>JAKSCK010000056.1 GCA_022360655.1 Spirochaetales bacterium
TCCGGCGAAAAATCCGTCCCTACGAACTCAGCCCTGGCCAAACCAACCGTTGGTTTGAAGATGCCATATTGGGCATCTGCGAAAACCTGGCCCAAGGCGTCAAACCCGCCTTCCAGGCCTACAAAGAAGCCCTAGAACGCCTCAAGGCCATTCCCTATGACCGCAGCGTTCTCAAACCCAAAGTCTTTGTCATTGGAGAATTTCTTCTGAACTTCCACCCCACCTCCAACAATGACATTGAAGATTATCTTGAAGCCAACGGCATGGAAGTCCTCATGCCCGCCCTCTTCAACAACATTCACCGGGAATTCCACTTAGAAATGGATCTCAAGCGGGAATACCACGTGCGCATCCCCGCCGCCAAAGACCTCATCAACCGCATCAGCGACAAAATCATCCGCAGCGTTCACGCCAAATGCCAAAAAGAGGCCGCCACCCATCCCCTCTTTGAACCCGCCGTGCCTCTACGGGAAATCGCCCAGCGAGCCAGCCACATCGTGGATAAAACCTTCACCTCTGGAGAAGGCTGGCAAATCGCGGGAGAAATCCTTCATCTTGCCGACCACAACGTGGACTCCTTTGTCATACTCCAGCCCTTCGGTTGCCTCCCCAACCACATCATTGCCCGTGGTGTTATCAAAAAGCTCAAAGAGGAAAAACCCGGCATCCAAATCCTTCCCCTCGACTTTGACCCCGACACCAGCCAGGCCAATATTGAGAATCGCCTACAAATGCTCATCATCAACGCCAAGCAAAAGCACATCGCCCAACAAAGCGCCTGACGCATTCGTCACTTTTCCGGATTTTTTTGGTTGGTCCCCCCAGGCATTCGCCTGGGGGTCGGGCTTTGCGGGGGTTCCGTTGGTCCTTGCTCCCGCAAGCCCCAACCGCTCCGCGCCCCTCCAATCCCTACCGAAATCGAGGAACGTCATGGTTTGCCCATACCCGAGTTCTTCCCAATCAGCACTTGTTCTGTGCTATTCTCCAACTGCATCTACGGAGGTTCTCAACATGAAAAAAAAGTGGCTCTTTATTCCCCTACTCAGCCTATTTGTCCTTGCCCTGCTTGCACTTGGAGTCCTGTTGATTTGCACAGTCACAGCTTACTCACCATCTCGAATCAGCGCTCCAGAGGCGTATGGGATGCCTCAAGAAAAACTTGCAGGTAATCAAATCAATCTCATCACTTGGAACCTCGGTTACGGAGGACTGGATGCTCAAACCGATTTCCTCCTGGACGGAGGCTCCATGTCCCACCCCCGAAGCCTGGAAGCTGTGGCCCAAAATCATGATGCCTTTGTAAAATGGCTCCGTGAGGCCAATGCTGATGCACTGTTCCTCCAAGAAGTGGAAAAGTCCTCGGCAAGAACCTGGAATTATCCCGGAACCCGAACACTCCAAGAGGCCCTCACAGGCTATGCATCCTGGTTTGCGCCAAACTTCCGCAGTCCCTTTGTTCCCTTTCCTCTCTCCCAGCCACTCGGACGCATTGACAGCGGCATCATGACATTCTCGCAGTTTGCCACCACCGGAGCGGAGCGCCATCAACTTCCAGGTTCCTATCCATGGCCCATTCATGTCTTCCATCTCAAACGTTGTGCTTTGGTTGTCCGATTGCCTTCCGACCGCCCAGGACGGGATTGGATTCTCATCAATCTTCATCTTTCCGCCTATGATTCGGGGGGAACCCTGCGCAGTGCACAGTTGGCCTATGTGAAGGAATTGATACAAAAATATGCCGCAGAAGGCCATGATGTGGTGGTTGGGGGTGATTGGAACTCTCTGTTCCCAGGGGTCAGCCGAAATCAGTTCCCAAATTACAGCACAACAGAAGAGAATCTTTATTGGGTTCAGCGCATCCCTGATGATTTCACCCCAGAAGGATGGACCTGGGCCTATGATCCCAACTCTTCCACCTGCCGTTCTCTCGATGCCCCATATCAAAAGGGTGAGAACTATGAATGCATCATTGATGGATTTCTTCTCTCTCCGGGTTTACAAATTGACTCCATCAAAGGAGCAAATCTGGGGTATATGAACTCAGATCACGATCCAGTTCGTCTCACCGTTTCAAGAAAATAGACCTTCAACCATGGGATGACCAACCTCCATCCCATGGAAATTTCTACAAGAATCAAAGGAACCTAAAAGATTCTCCTCAAATCGTGATACACCAGACCCGCTGCATAAATATCATTTTGGAGAACCAATTCATCCTCAACATTCACCACCTCGTCATGGATGAGCACAGGCTGACTCTTTTGTTTTAATATTCGAATATCCACGTCTGAGAGGTACTGAGGACGTCCCATTTCCTTCCAAGCCGTCAGCGCATTCCCATGATTCTGATCAATCATATAGGTTTGCAATCGATACGCTCCCGAAAGTCCCTTGAGAATCGTCTGTTTTGTGACAGTTTCTTCGTCCAGTTCATAATCGTCACCAAACATATGTTCCTGAAGAACTTGAGGCAGATTCCACGTCAAAACCCGAATATTTTCCTTGTAGTCTTTGGTCACAATTGTGCTCTGATCTCCCTGTTCTAGAACATAGGGATAGAGGGAATTGAGATACTGATAAGCATAATACACAGGCTTTTTGATGCCATGAATATTCACAATTCCATATTTTCCACTGAAAGGATCAATACTGGGACCGCTTTCTTCAAAAATATCTGTTATGGTCCAATAGGAATAACTATCCACATAGGGTGAGACATCCCTAATTGTGCTCAAAACAAAACATGCTGTGAAAACAGAATCCTTTCCATAAGTATCTTCATGAATGGGGGACACATTCCACTCAGTGAAATGAATGGGTATTCCTTTAAAAGGTGAATTTTCAACAATTTCTTTCACCGTTTTCACCTCATTCATCATCACATGTTGTCCACGATAATGCACATTATCGTTCTCAAAACCCGGTTCAAAGGAAACATCTGAGCAGTAATGATGGGTTGAAATAAAATCAATGGGTGTTTTGGATTTGTAACAGAAATCTAAGAGTTCTTGAATCCACATAATTTTTGATGTGGCAGGCCCACCAACAATCAAATCTTGGTCCACGGATTTAATCGTATCAACAGTTTTTTTATAGAGTTTAAAATAATCCTCCATATCCCCAGTCCAGAAGGCATCCAAATCAGGCTCATTCCAAACCTCAAAGCGCCATGTTTTGATTTCATTCAAACCATAACGTTCCACCAAGGCCAGAACAAAGGCTCGTATCATTTGATTCCAAAGTGCATAATCTTTGGGTGGCGTGATATGGGCTTCATACTTAAAAACTGTTTCATTCCCTAAAGAAAGCTCTTTGGGCATAAATCCAAGTTCAACAAAAGGTGTAAATCCCTCGGAAAGAAAAAAATCAAAAATCTTGTAAACATTCTGAAAATTGTACTCAATCTTTCCGTCAATTGTTCCCTGATAGACACCCACTAAGTCATGAAAGATGGCATGAAAGCGTATGGATTTAAAGTTAATTTCTTTCTGGATTTCCCGCACATGTTCTCGGTAATCTTCACGCAGTGTTAAATAGGCATGACCAGATCCAACACTCTCCCGCCAAGTTTCATCTTTCACCGTCATTTTTGCTAAGTGTATATCACAAATATTCTGTTTCATTTTCTTCTTCATACTCCACTAAATGAAAATAATTCTCTTTATTTATCTTTGCCAATTTTTGCTATAGCAATATCTGCTTTATTTTGTGCATCTTTTCTATGCACAAATATTTCTTTTACTTTTTCATATGTCTGCAAAGCTTTCTCAAGCTCACCTCTTTCATAGTAAGAATCGCCAATCGAAAGCATCATCTCTGCAAGATATTTTTTATCAATTTGGAAGTATTTCTTAATAAATGAATTTCTTTCTTCTATGCTCATTTTATCCACAATAATGTCATTTAGCTTTTCTTTTGCCTGGCTGTAGACTTTAGGCTTAGGCCATGACAAAGGAGATTCCCATGCAGTGCAAATCTGTTGCAAACCACTGAAATAGACATATTGATTCCGAATGACTTGTTCATGGCCTTTAATGGCCTTCTCAAACTCATTGTTTTCATAAAACTCAACCGAATAGTTGTAGTACAGTTCTGATTTACTTTTGATTTCATTCCATGTGAGCAAATAAACAAGAATTACAACAAAAAGGAGAACAAAGATTATCTTCACAGATTTCGCCATAGAACACTCCACTTATTTAAGAGAGACGCCGGTATAGGCTTTCACAAATTGATTCTGGAAAAGCATATAAAACAGAACCACTGGTACTGTCGCAAAGGTGATTGATGCATAGATGGTCTGCAGGTTAGTTCCTGGAATGAGAGAACGGAATTTGGTGATTCCCAGCTGAAGAGTATAAAGAGCCTCATCATTAATCCACAGAAGTGGACCCATAAAATCATTCCATGATCCCATGAAACACAGAATGGCAACAGTGGAGAGGACAGGGATGGCCATGGGAAGAATAATCTTACTGTAAATCTGAAAATGATTAGCCCCATCAATTTTTGCTGATTCTACATACGCATTATCAATCTGTTGAAAAAATTGCTTAAACAAAAAGATGTTATAGGCACTCAAGGCCCCAGGAATAATCAAAACTCTGTAGGTGTTTTTCCATCCAAGCCTGAATAAAAAGATGTATGTGGGGATTAGGAGAATCACCCCAGGAATCATCATGGTAAATAAGATGAATTTAAAAAGTACATCTTTGTATTTAAATTGTGTTTTTTCAAGACTGTATGCCGCCATAGAATTGAACACAAGATTCAGTATTGTTACAGAAAGGGCTATGAACGTACTATTCAAAAATAAGCGAACTATATTCAATTCCGAGAAAACTTGAACATAGCCTGAATAATTCACCTTTTCAGGAAAATTGAATGGATAGTTCATAATCTCCATACCTGTTTTTAACGAATTATTCACCATATAAAAAAATGGATAGAGACAAACCAAAAGGGAAAAAATAAGAAATAAATGAATGACGAATTTAAACACTTTTTCCTTACTCATAATCATGAATCCTTATTCGTCAGTTTTAATTGAAGGGATGTAAGGGAAAAAATCACAATGGCAAGCAGCAGGCCAATGGAAGAGGCATATCCCATATTGTTTTTTGCAAAACCAATATCATAGAGATACAACACTGGGGTCAGTCCGGCACCATAGATGCCCCCTTCCGATCCAAAAACAATGAAAACCTCTGTGAACATCTGCAATCCGTTGATGATGTTCACCGTCAAAATGAAAACAATCTGAGGTTTTAACTGAGGGATGATGATGCTCATCATCTTTCTGTACCAATTGGCTCCATCCACACAGGAGGCTTCTATGGAAGACTTACTAATTCCATACACTCCACCAAGAAGAATCAGCATCTGAATCCCAAACCATTTCCACGAATTGAAAAGGGCAATGATGGGCATGGGAAGAAATCGTGTAAAAGCCCAGTCTACTGGTTGAGACAAAATTCCTATTGCAACAAGCAGTTGTTGAATGGGTCCCTGTGTTGAGGCAAAATCCCGAAAAATGATGTAGGCAACCGGCACAGATGTTACCACAGGAATAAAGAATACAATTCTATAAAAAACCCCTTTGTTCCCAAGCTCAAAAATCAGCAAGGCAAAGAGTAGTCCAACAAAAAGAGAGCAGGGAATAAAAATCGCTTGATTCAACAAAATATTGAAAAGGCTTTTCCAGAAATTCACATCTTGTATTGCCAGTATCCAGTTTCCAAATCCCACAAATGCAGCCTTATGTGGCGAAATAATATTAAGATGTAGGAAACTGTTCTTGAGTGCTAGAAAGAGGGGATAGGCCAAAAAACACAGTGTATGCAATAACCAGGGAATGATAAAAAGGATGGCCCAGTTTCGTTCTGGATTTGCTTTAATCGTTGTCACGAATAACCGCCTTATTAGACTCTGCATCCATTCCAGATGCAGAGCCGTTGAGGTTCTAATAATTCAATAGCGCTTTACGGGCTTCTTCTGCAGCAACTTGTACTGCTTCTTCTGGAGTCAGTTCTTCTGTGATGATGACTTTGGAAAGATTGGCCAGCATGATGTTTGCCACTTCATCAAATGCCGGGTAACTTTCCTCTTCTACCACGTTTTGTAACGCTTCAATAAATGGGCGAATATTATCCTTCTTGAAGAACTCATCCTCCGCCACAGCAGGTACCACGGGCAGAACCTTCAGATCCTTGCAGTACTCCAAGTAGAAATCGCCATTGTAGAGGAGTTTAAGTACTTCAAAGGCCAGCTGTTCCTGCTCTTCGTTTGTTTTGAAGAGCACAATGCCACGACCACCATACATACTCCAATGGGTCATACCCTTTTCAAGAACAGGAATGGGTGCAACGGAAACATCCTTCCCAATCTCCATAGGCTCATCTCGCCCTTCCTTCAAATTGGCAATCCAACCCACACCAAATTGGGGCCACATGCCCACTTCCCGGTTCCAGATACGTGTTCCCATGGAATCTGGAGCATTCTGCTGAAGAGCTTTCATATAGCGAAAGAATTCCACCAGATTACGTTCTGGTTCATCAAAAACAATGTCTGTACCGTACTCATTGAACAGCTGATGCTGACCATCATTAAAGTTGGCATAAACAGGAGCCAGCATGTTCCAATACCACCCTCCCCAGTTCAACGCTTCTGTCCAAGTGGTGGCACCATATACAGCATTCCCCCAAGACCGATCCGGGAGAGCGCTGATTTTTTCGGCATAATGAATGAATTCAGACCAGGTTTCTGGTGGAAGATCAGGATTCAATCCCGCTTCTTCAAACAAATCCCGGTTGTAAAGCATCAATGTGGTGATGGCTTCATAGGGGAAGTAGTACAAAGATCCAAGACTCTTATCAATGAGGTTGGGTAGAATTTGCGCCTCTAACTCTTTGGCACCCACCATTGTATCCAAAGCCACCAAGCGATTTTCACGAGCATAGTCCGCGGCCATAGCCCCTCTGGGACCAATGTAAAGATCTGGAATATCACCAGCGGCAAGTCGCGCTGCCATCGCTTCAGTCCCTGATGTGCCCTCGGATGCCTCTGTTGAGATTTTGATTTCTACTTGGGGCATTTTTTCTTTAACAAGAGGAACAAAATACTCCGTGAGTGTTTCCACATAGTACCCACCAGTAGGCACCACAATTTCCACTTGCCCTTTCGCTTCACTCAAATCCTGCTGGCCTTTTGCAAAAAGACCGCAGGCTGCAATGAGGAGAAGACTAGATGCTGTGAAAAACCTTTTCATTTCATCGCTCCTTACTATTGATCAAAGCTCTTGTAGAGCTAATATCCAAACTTTATTTACATATAATAAAAGTAATTAAATAGATTTATTCTTCTTTAACCGACTCTTTCTTGCACAGAGTGGCGCTCCACCAATGTGGTTCGTAAGGGAGGATGATTCGAATTTCCTTCCCCTGAATTCAAAATCTGGAACATTTTCTGTGCTGCAAGCTGCCCCTGAAGGAATGCTGGCTGTTTGATGGTGGTGAGAGATGGGCTTAGGAATCGAGCAAAATTGGAATCATCAAATCCAATGATGGAAAGATCTTGTGGAATTCGAAGTTTCATTTCCTCCGCTGCTTTATAGGCTCCCAATGCCATTTGATCATTGGAGCAAAACACCGCAGTAAAATCAAAATTTTGCTTGAGACGATTCTTCATCATTTCATAGGCCAGTTCATCAGAAAAATTGGCATAAAGGATTTCTGAGTAATCGCATTGATGAGTACGAAGAACGTCCTGATATCCCTTCACACGGTCAATATTATTAAACGAAGCCTCACTACCAGAAAGAAAGAGGATTCGTTGATGCCCCTTTTTGATCAGGTATTCAATGGCTTGCTTGGCTCCATCGTAGTTATCAATGGTTACAGAGGAAAACTGGGAATCATCTGCTCTCTTATCAAAGAAAATCACTGGAGAATTTTTTCCCACCCGATTCAACAAAGAATCATTGATGTTTTGGGAAAAAACCAAATATCCATCCGCCCGATTTTCTTTGAGCACGCGAAACTGATTGAATTTGCCCATCTCATAGGTGGGCGTCACAGTGAGATCATAATCATTTTGATAGCAAATCGATTCCACTCCCCGAATAATCTCTGAGAAGAACGGACCACTGATATCGGAGATGATGAGGGAACAAATTCGAGAATTTCCCCTTTGAAGACTTTTGGCCTGACCATTCACAACATAGCCAAGTTCCTCAGCGGCTCGATAAACCTTTTCCCGCGTTGCTTCCTTGGTTTCTGGCCTTCCATTCAACGCATAAGAGGCTGTGGATACAGAGACTCCAGCTCTTTGTGCAACATCTTTCAAGCTAACCATAGACTTCCTGATCTTTTGAAACGTTTCAAAAGATCATAGCATAGTCTTGCGACTTTGAAAATCAATTTCTTTCCGTCAATATCACCCCTTCCCGAACCATCTAAGGAAAGAGACCGTTGTGTGCAACTTCAATCCGCAAGAACAGCTGGTAAACGAGTACGATATCGACCAGGGGTAATCCCCTGGTATTTCTTGAAGATTTTGATGAAGGCGTTGTAATCCCAATAGCCAAACTGCTGACCAATGGCTTTGACGCTCAAATTCGGCTCTTTTAAAAGGCATTTTTTCACCCCAGAAAGGCGCTCAATGTGCATGTAATCTAAAAGGCCAATACCAGCATACCGTTTGAATTTTGCCGAAAGCGTGGACACAGGAAGCCCCACCTCTTGAGCAACAAAACCCACACTGAGCTGGGGATTGGTGAGATGCTGAGTCACCACTTGATGCACCGCTTTCACAAATTGAGTTCGTCGTTCTCCCTGGCGTATATCATGCATCAACTCACCTAACTCGGTGAGAACCTCACTCACCTGGGCTTCAATTTGTGGAAAATCTCGGCTGTTGGCAAGCATCTCCAGTTTATGATTCAAACTGTCAAAATCCTGATGATGACGATGACCCAAAGCATCAATGGCCCCAATGAGCACATCCAGTACCCCGATCAATCGAATTCGAAAAAGCCGTGGATGATGCTGGAGTGAGGAAAACTGTTGAAAGATGCTTTTCAACAACCGCTGCGCATCGGAAAGACTCTCCGCATCTAATGCATTGATGAGTTGCGGAGCCAGGTCCGACACATAAGCATCATGTCGATAGAACTTCCCCCCATCTTGGTACTGGGAGGCCCAATAGATTCCTGGTGTTGAACTGGCCAATCGAGCATCCAATGCGTCCAAGGATTGACGGTACATTTCTGGTATATGGGTAAGCTCAGAGGAGGAGGAACTCACTCCAAAGCTCACATCACAACCGGTCTTTTCAAAAAAACGCTGACGGAGATTCTTCAAACCCATTGGTAAAATGTCATGTGGATTCGGCAAATCTGGCGTTTCCCAAAAGAGGAGGAAGGACAAACCTCCTGAGGGTAGTGCTCCCCAGAGTATGAGATTCTTTAGCTCCGTTGCCAACGTTTCCAATTCTTCAACAGCATCAAAGTAAGGTAAGGAAGGCGACTGCTCCTGATAAACCGAAACAATTTGATATGGAGCGGGCGGAGGGATCATCCCACGTTGATAAAATTCCTCCAGCAGAGTTTCAGAATCTACCGACGCTTTACCATCAAAGACTCGTCCAAGGTATAGAAGGTTTAACCGCTGTTTCTGACGTTCATATTGTCCATGAATATCATCATTGTCTCTGAGTAGTTGTTCAATTCCATACTGAATGGTTTCAAACTCGCTTTTTGCCAATTCTGGGTTTTCTGCTGAAGAAACCAACTCCACAAGACCTCGGATAGGGAAGTACTGACGTTTCGAGAAGTGATAGGAAAGCCCCCCACCCACAAGCAACAGCAAAATGGCTGCAAGAGCCGTAAAAGTCCGTTGGAGCCGAACTGGTCGAAGAAAAAGTTTGTTAGGATATCGTGTGATGAGTCGCAAGCCACCAAAATTTAAGTCTTGCTCCAGAAAGGTGTAGCCCTCTCTATTCATGAGTTGAAGACTATCGAGGGGAGAGGGTTCTCCCGTGAGAATGGAAGAGTAGAGAATTTGCTGTTTCTCATTCAAGAGAAACACATCTCCCAAGGCTAACCAGTCTCCTTCAGCAATCAATTCATCAAAGAACTGAGGTTCCACAAAAACTACCATGGATGCCAAAGGAGTTTCTGTATTAAAAAGGTCACTAAAGAAAAGTCCCAGAGAAGGTTTTGTGTCCGCATCATTCTGAGAATAGCGGAGCGCCATCACCTTCTGATAATGCCTTTGTTCAAGAAGTTGATTCCAATCCTTTAACGAAAGCTGGGACGATTGAAGATACAGGTGATAAAACTCTTCTTGACTACCAGACATCAAAGGACTAATGCATTCTCCCCGATACATCAAAACTGGATGCACATCTTGGCGCATCAAACTTTGAGTTTCCAGCATGCGTTGCAAACTCACCCGTTCCCCAATATTTTCCCAATCAAAGAAGCCAATAGAAGGACCGCCACCAAGAGTTTTGAGAATAAAAAAGGCTGTTCGTTCTGAATCTAAAAAGAGATTTGTGAGATTATTGGAGAGCCGGTTCAATGCCGATTGATGGCCAAATTCCGTGATTTTCCGAACCGCTTTTTCTCCCTGGAACTGGGCTCCAAGGAGTCCCAACACAGCCAAGAGAACGAGGGCAAGATAAGTCAGTAGAAACCGTCTAAAAACTGATTGAGATGAAATGATGAGCCCTCCTTCTGGATGTTCAAAATGTGAAGTAGCTCGCGTGTTGCCAATTCTTTCATAACAATGATGAAATAACCAGTACACTGAGCTCTTCAAACCATGCACCAGGAAAGATGGAGCCTCTTGTCTGTATGACAAGAGGCTCCGGGTCCACTAAAGATCTTTTTCAGCAATCATCTCATTCACTTTCGCAATATGCTCTTCCAGTCCATCGCGGCGGAATTTTTCCAAGGACTGCTCCCAAGCCTCTCTGGGATTCTCTGTAATCAGTGCTGCTTCCATGATTTCCCGAGGATTAACAGAAACCCCCTGGGAAGCCAAGTACTCATTCCCCATTTCAGAAATCAGCATATCGGTGGGATAGGAAATGCAATCATTATCCTGAATCAAACCAAATTCTCGAGTCATGGCCACCACATCGCGGTCATACCGGGAGTAGTTGATTTCATCTTCATTAAAGAAGACTTTATCGTTCCCCCAATAGGCCATTCCTCCAAAGAACAAGGAACTAGGATACAAATCGGCAATGGACATTTTTTCTCCATCTTCCCCCATGGGGCGAGTGTCCACATAGGTGTCCCCGTCTTGGGTATACTCCTTGCCCTCAAAACCGCGATACCAGAAATCCACACCGTCCTCAGTACTCAGGAAGTTCAGCATTTCAAGGATTTTAGCCATTTTTTCATCACTCAAATCGCCCCGGAAGTAGTTATTGGCCCAATAACCAGGACGGTTGATGTTGTAACGCTGACCATCGGAAGACTCAAAGGGGAAGGTGGTTAGGAGTTTCACATACTCGTTGAAAGGTTTATCTGGATTAGCCTTGTCCCAAGCATCTTTGGTTTGCTGAGCCCGTGGAGGATCACCCTGGGAAAGAATGACACCCACATTCCCAAAGGAGAACTTTTCATCCGCCACATTGAAGTCCTTAAGAAGAAGGAAATCCTTGTAGAGCAAACCATCAGCATACATTTTTCCAACCGCTTCAACGGCTTCAGTGGTTTTTTCACTGTAGAAAGCAGGAATCCAGCGGCCTCCTTCTTCTACCCAATTTGTTGCCCACAAGGCAGGAGTGAAGGAATGACGCAGGTAGCTCCAGTAACCACTTCTTCGGGGAAGAACTCCAATGGTGTCATCCAGACCATTTCCATCAGGGTCGTCATTCACAAAACGATCCACCATGGCAATGAAGGAGTCCCAATCCTTGGGATCTTCAATCCCCATGTTCTCCATCCAGTCCTTTCGCACATACATACCAGTGGCTACATGAGGATAAACCGAATGCAAACGGGGAATCCGGTAGTACCGTCCATCAATGGCCAGATGGGCTGTATCCGAACGAGTCAAAGTCTTCTCCACCTCTGGATAGGCACTCAAGTCCTCAGGGAGAGCCCGCAAAACACCCTGATCAATCCAATCCATATAGGTGCGTTTATCCAAATCGGTTGCAAAGAAATCTGGAAGTTCTCCAGCAGCAGCCCATAATTTGTACTTTTCATTAAAATCAGACCAAGTCACAAATTTGGGCACCATCTCCACACCAAATTTGTCCTCAAAGGCCTGAATCATCAGGTCATTCTCTCGGTCGAATGCCCCGCCAAACAGCTCCTCTTGCCAGTAACCAAAACTGATTTGCATCCGTTCTTCATCACCAGCATTTTCCCCATCACCATTTGCCCAAAGGGGCAATGACAATGACAATGCAACTAAAACCAACAGCATTTTCTTCATTGTTTCCTCCATAGCGCGGCTCACACCACGTGGTTTTTGTATTTTGTTCAGGCATTTCACCTGATTCTCTCCACCTGAGGGAGCTTAGCCCTTCAAAGACCCCACCATGATTCCCTTGGCAAAATACCGTTGCAAAAAGGGATACACCAGCATGATGGGAATAGTGGTGATCACCACGGCTGCCATCTTGATACCAGGTGTGAATAAGGCCCCAAACTGATCGGCAAGACCTGCCGAAGCACTTTCACTCACCATCTGATCCATGGTGGACAGCAAACGTCGTAGTATCAGCTGAAGCGGAAACAGCTCCTCATCAATCAAGAAAATCATGGCATGCCACCACTCATTCCAGCGGTCTACGGCATAGAACAGCCCAATAGCTGATAGCACAGGAACGGATATGGGCAGAAGAATCCGAATCAGCACTGTGATTTCATTGGCCCCATCCAAATAGGCCGATTCCTCCAAACTGGCTGGAAGCTGACGGAAGTGATTGATGAGAATGAACATGTAAAAGAAATTGAGGGCCACAGGAAACACCATCACCCAGAAAGAATTAACCAGACCCAATTTTTTCACGGTCAGATAGTAGGGAACCAAACCGCCTTCAAAAAGCATGGCGACAATAAGAATCAGCAAAAAGATCCGATGACCAGGTAGCTCTTTTTTTGACAGGGCATAGGCACCAGAAACAGACACCATCATATTCACACCTGTGCCCACCACCGTCACCAGTAGCGACACCAAGAATGCCGGTCCAATATCAATGAGTTTGAAAATCAAGGAATAGGCTGAAAATGACCATTCCTGGGGCAGAATGAGAAGGCCCCCATTCAGAATATCTTTATACTGAGAAACTGAAACCATGAAGGTGTAATACAGGGGATAGGCCACCACCAAACCCAGCAGAATTAGAATCAGTCCAATCGTCCAGCGGGATCTCCGCTCACCAGAAATCGCCACCATTAAAATAACCCCCGTTCCCCGTCTGACATCCAACTGGCCAATTTGTTTGCGGAAAGAATCAGCACAAAATTAATCACCGACTTAAACAAACCAATGGCTGTCACCTCTCCAAAAGGCATACCCGTGGAAAA
>JAKSCK010000018.1 GCA_022360655.1 Spirochaetales bacterium
ACCAATGATCGTTATAAGTGAGGCCGTTACACCAGCAGTACCGTCTTGTTTATAATCATATAGAATTCCCCAAAATGAAAGTTGAAGGATAAGCATAGGCAAATCTTCAGACAGTGTTGTCAAAAATTCGACGGTAAAAATGTCTTCCTTCAATCTCCTTGTAGAATCTGCCTCCCACGGCAAGTCCTTCACAAAGTTGGCATCAAGGATGAAAAAGACAGCAACACGCCAAACCACGTGCTGCTTTACTAGACCTCTGTGCTTCCTCGTAACAAAGATGCACCCCAGAATGCTTATGATACGTGAAAGTGCCACAAAAATGACACTAAATATTGCGATAATCAGCAGTCCCATTTGCAATCCTGGGGTAGTACATGGAACGCTAACATTGTGTGAGAACTTGAATGTTGAAACAATGAAAGTGAGATCCGTAGACAAATCTGCAATACCTAAAATGCTTGTTGTTACATGCGCCACCATTTTTTCCCGATTCGCCTCATTGGTGACGGTGTGTTGAATTCTGCACTGTTGCTCGCAAACCCCTTCATTGGAACTGGTACGTTGGCTTTCAGCATCTCCTTCATGAACCCCTTCATTCGTTTCAGTGCACGGAATCCCACCCCCTCCTTCAGGGATACCCGTCAGCTTGAAATACAAAGGAAGAATGGCAAACAACACGACACTCACCACAACCATCGGAATGGCCCAATTGGCGCCGTTGCTACATTCCTCCATGTATAGCTTAGACTCGTAGAATTGAGGAAACACATTTGTCGCTTCCCCATCCGCGCACCTCGCTTGTGCGCAATGTGGCAGTGGATTTGTAGTTTTCCATTCAGGTATACAAGAACCTTGAGAATCTGTGCAATTGTTCCCAGAGATATCACTCAACCCTGTCACAATAGCAAGTAATGACATTTTTAATGTTCCCAAATTGGGGTTGTCTACCACTGAGAGATTGCCATTAATGGTAGTCAAGCTTGGTAAGGACATGCGTCTCAAATTCGGGCTACGAGACACATTGAAATGGCCATGGACAATTTCAAGTGCATCAAAGGTGACTTCAACAAGCAAATCATTCCGCAATAGCTCCACATTGCCATTCACACTCGCCAAGCTCTCTAGACCACTCACTTTTGTCAACGCCTTGTGGTACCCTATCATTACTTCGCCGTTGACACTCGTTAAGTTCTCTAGACCGGTGAGGGTTGTCAACGCATTGTTTCCCC
>JAKSCK010000077.1 GCA_022360655.1 Spirochaetales bacterium
ACCCGAAGTGCTTGCTGGACCTCAGGGGGATAGGCACCTCGATAGGCGGTGATGATCCATAGAAGCAAGTCATTAGCAAATGCCTGAATCCAGACAAGTGGCTCCAAAGCCTCCAGCAAATCATCGATGAAGAGGATGAACAAGGTCGGGGAGAGTGGTGAGCCTTGCGGGACGCCCACACTGACATCAAAAGGGAAGACGGCATCATTGACGACAAGTTGGGCTTTGCGATCCGCCAGGAATGCCCGGGTCCAGGCCACAAGGTATCGGGGAATACCCTTGCTCTTCAGCTTCCACAATAGCGCTGTGTGGTCGACCGTATCGTAGGCCCTCTCAATGTCTAATGCCACTGCTACACATCGCTTCCGTGTCTTTAGGGCGCTCGTTGCGCTAGTGACAAAACGCCACAAAGCCAACTCCGTAGAACGGCCCTGACGGAACCCCTGTTGCTGGTCACTAAGACGGTGCTCTGACTCGAGGATGTGGTTGAGACGATCCTTTACGAGACCCTCCATCACTTTACTGAGGACACTCAGCAATGCGATGGGGCGGTAGCCCTTGGCCAAATGAGGGTCCACACCAGGTTTGGGAACTGGAACGACTCGGGCAACTCTCCATGAAGCCGGGTGAGTGCCCTCTTCAAGCATCTGCTGAAACAGCTGGCGGAGGACAGGGAGCAGGGTGGGGGCCGCTTCTTGGACACAGCGGGCCACAATCCCGTCTGGGCCTGGGGCTGCATGGGCGCGCATGGCAGTCAATCGGCGGTGTACCTCCTGCTCTGTGACTGCTGGGAAGTCTCCGACGCCATCCGCCAGCCAAGTCGTGACCTCTAAGGACCTCTGAGATGTCAAATGTTGAAAAGCTTGGGAGGCGGGACCGGGAGGGAAGAAACGTTGTTTCAAAACCTCTGCTTTGGCTGCATCCTCTTGTGCCCATTCGCCATCGTCCATCTGAAGATCTTCGACGCGTATTCGTTGATGTGGTTTTAGAAGGCGAGGGATATGTTGCCACATGTCCGATTTATTGACTGAGGCGTAGAAGTCCCGCCAGGCGAGTGTTTTGGCTTTCCTGACCATGGAGGTGAATCTGCACCGGGAGCGTCGGTATAGCTTCCAATCCAAGACTGTCCCGAGACGTTGGGCCCGGTGTAACATGCGCCTCATGTGCTTTCGAGCAAAGGCGACCTGTTGTGATGTGTGTCCCTTCGGGTAGACCTGCGCAGC
>JAKSCK010000092.1 GCA_022360655.1 Spirochaetales bacterium
GACAAGTTGGCATCACATTCCCGCCCACCGCGCTCCAATTCTTCCGCGGCCAAGCCACAACGATTCATGTCCATGTTCCGACAGCTGCCCTTAATGGAGTGTGCTGTGGTACGAACCGTTTCCCATTCCTGCTTTTTCACGGCCTGACGCAAAAGGGCCAATTCCCCTTCAATTTTCACCATCATGGGCTTTAAGAGCTTTCTTACGGTGGTCTCATTCCCAAGAAACGTGGCCACGGCAGCGGGATAATCAAAAACAGCCAAATGAGCATAGCCCTCAGGCTGATTCTTTTGTTCAGAAAGGGATTCCACCACATCCTCCAAACCTTGATGATAATCATAGTCTGAGGAATCCCCGGAAGCATTACCAGGAAGATAACGAGAGATCATGTCTAAAATGGCGGCCTGTTTAAACGGTTTGGTCACCAAATCATCCATTCCGCTGGACAAACATCGTTCTCGCTCTTCTGCAACAGCACTGGCCGTCACCGCAATGATGGGAGCGGAATATCCTTGCCCTCGAATTTCTCCAGAGGCAGCATAGCCATTCATCACCGGCATCTGACAGTCCATGAACACCATATCCGGAGCTTCTCGTGCCACCAATTCCATGGCTTCCTGACCGTTTTCGGCTTCAAGAACCCGGTGCCCCTGCTTTTCTAGAATGGTTCGTAGCAAGCGGCGGTTCACCTCATGATCCTCTGCAATCAGAATGCACAGACTAGGAATAGGTTCCTCATCATCCACGTGCTCCAAGGGAAGAAGTTCTTCCAATTCATCAGGAGCATCACTGGTACGACGAAGGAGCCGAGCCAGTGTGGCCGCCAAATCCTCATGCCGAACCGGTTTGGTAAGATAGGCATCAAACCAGCCCAAGAGTTTCATTTTGGCCTCAGCAGCTCCACTGCCTCCCTTCATGGAAAGAAGAACCATGGCCCCTAAGGACAGACTCTTATCAGAACGCACTTCACTGGCAAACTGCCAGCCATCCATTCTCGGCATGGCTTGGTCGGCCAGAACCAAATCATAGGGGGAACGAGAGCGGAGCAACTGCAGGGCAGAAGCTCCATCCTGAGCCTCTTCGGCAACAAATCCCCAATCCTCTAAAGTGCGGGCAAGGCGCTTTCGTACTTGAAGATTATCATCCACCACCAGCACCCGTTTTCCTCGAAAAAGCGAAACGGCTTTGGCCCGAGATTCTTCTCCCTGACAGGGAGGCAGGGTTAAGGAAAAATGAAAATCAGAGCCTTCACCGGCTTGGCTGGTGAAAGACAAAGCACCGCCCATCTGATCCACAAGACTTCGGGAAATGAACAGTCCTAAGCCGGTACCACCAAAGCGGCGGGTGGTGGAACTATCGGCCTGCCGAAAAGCCTCAAAAAGGGTGTTCTGCTTCTCTTGAGCAATGCCAATACCGGAATCTTTGACCGAAAAGTGGATGCATGCAGGATTCTGTTCATCCGGTGTCACGTCCACAACCACCTGACCGGAGTGGGTGAATTTCACCGCATTATTCACCAGATTCACAATCACCTGACGCAATCGGGTGGGGTCTCCGAGAACAGACGAAGCAAGACGGGGATCCACATACAAGGCCGTATCCACATTTTTTTTATGGGCCTCAAGGGTCACCAAATCCAGAGCATCCTCAAGCATGTGCACCAATTCAAACTCGGTTTGTTCTAAACGGAGCTGGCCGGCCTCTATTTTGGAGAAATCAAGAATGTCATTGATGAGGGTAAGCAGCACCTCAGCCGCAAACTGGATCTGACCAAGATAATCACTCTGTTCTGGATCTAGCGTTGTTTCTTCTAAGAGCTCGGCCATACCAATGACGGTATGAATGGGGGTGCGAATCTCATGACTTGTATTAGCCAAAAATTCACTCTTGGTTCGGGTTGCCGCTTGGGCAGCATCCCGGGCTCGAATGAGTTTTTCCTCCAAATGCTTTTGCCCTGTAATGTCATCAAGCAAAAGCATCATCCCACCAGTGGAATCTCCCAGGGAATGAAGACTGGTGCGCACCCACCGCTCACTTCTTTCGCCCTCTTTCAAGCGGAGAACACATTTAAACCCTTGGTCTGGTTGAGTAAGAAAGCCGGTCAGACCATCCAGCCAACGCTCAAGATACCGTTCATCCACAAGGGTATTAAATCGCTCAAGGGGGCCAACATCTAAGCCTGTAATGCTCTGAAAAGCTCCATTACAATCCAGGATTTCTAACCGTCCATCCACATAGGCCAAACCTTCCGGATGCCGTTCAATGGTTTGGGAAAATGATAAACGGTCAAAAGGGCGCATCAGAAATTGGTTCCCAGAATTTCAGTGGCTTTTGTTAAGATTCCATCCGGCTTGATGGGTTTTATTAAATAACTGGTTACCCCAAACTCTCGGGCTTTCATCACACTCTCTTTTCGGGATAAACCGGTCAAAATGATGGTGGGTATTTCCAATTCTTGTCCCTGAAGCATTTGTAAAACCGCAAATCCATTCATTTCTGGCATCACTAAATCCAAAAACAACAGGTCATACTGTTCTCCCCTCTCGAGGGCTTCCATAAATTCCACACCATTGGAAAACGGGGCGATGTGCCACCCCGTTCCCACAAAGGAATTCTTCACAATCTCCCGAACAATCATGTCATCATCCACCACAGCCACTCGCGCAGAAGTCTCAGGAAGGGCTATTTCAACAGGAGATTCACTGGCGAAATTCAGCTGAAACGCCTCACGCTGAAGTTCTTGTTTGGAGGAAAAAAACCTATCCTGAACATTATTTTGTTCCGCAGTGAGAGATTCCATCCCTTTTATACCCAACAACCCATCCATGGCCTCTTCCAATGTGGCACAAACCTCCACATCCCGAAGAACCGGATGACCCGTCACATATTCTTTAATTTTTGATGAAACCGTCAAAATCCGAATTCGTTCTGCAGATTGAACAAAACCCATGGTTTCTTCTAAAAACTCACGCAGCTTGTCCCCATCTGTTTTTTTAAATTCAATGTCTGTGAGCAACACCAAAATTCGAGGATCTTCCACGGAATAAAGGCGCATCAATTCTGCAATTTTGTAGCGCAGTAAACTGATTTTCTCTCGATTAAAGCCCCGGGCAATCTCTACAAAGAGAATCTGGTCATTTAAATGGGCATCCAGAATACAGGGCGTTTGATCCACTTCAATGGCCACATTGAGCATCCCCGTCAATGCCGCCAGCAAGGAATCAATCCGCACCGGCTTGCTCAGGATTTTCCGCACACCCAATCGGGCAATCTCCACCAACTGAGGCTTTTCCAGCTTCGATGCCGTCATCACCACGGGAATATCTGGAAGATTTGGATCCTGTTGAATGGCCTTCAGCAAATCCGCACTTTGCATGCGGGAAAGATGGTAATCCATGATGATACCATCCGGCTTTTCCTGGCGAACCTTGGTCCACCCATCCAAACCATTAATGGCAGAACTCACCTCAAAACCATATTCCGTTAATTGGCGCTCCAAAAAACCACGAAGAAGAGACGATTCATTAATGATTAGGACGGACTTCATGAAGGAAGTATACTTGAGCTTCCTGGATATTGTCATTTTCCAGGAAGCAGAATCATTTCATGATTTCCCAAGCACTGTGGAAACGCATCTTCCCCTCAGGCATAATGGAAACCATGATTCCTGACCCCCTTCTCGATACCGCAGGCCCTGCGGATTCTCTGGCACTCGAAATTGCCGACTTCACCCGTCGACTCTTTTCCTGGCGAGAAGGAGAACGTCAAATGGTGGCCCGCTACTCCTGGGATGCCTCAGGGAAACTCACCTCCCGAGAACACCCAGAGGGCCTTGAGCTCTTTGCCTACACCGAAAATGGACACATGAGCGCCCGATATGAGCTCAACAAAGACGGCAAAGTCATGCTGAGAGAAACCTGGGAGCGGGATGGGCAATCCCGCCCTCTCAAGCGCACCATCCAAGAAGAGGGAAAAGAGCCCATTCACATCACCTATGAACATGATGAGAGTGGGCGAATCCGTGCCGAACGTCAGGGCCAACGGGTTCGAGTGGAAAAAACCGATGCTGAAGGCCGATTGGTGGAAGAATACCTCAGTGAAGCTGGTGAAACCGACACTGTCACCGCCTATCAGTACACCCAAGCCAACCAACTGCATTCAAAAGAAATTCTTGACCCCAATGGCACCCTCCACCGCCGCACCCTCTTCGGCTGGGACGAAGAGGGTCGACTCAGTTCCCTCCGAATCGAAAACGGTGAAGGGCATCCTGTACGGGAAGAACAATATGCCTACGGCGCCTCCCATGGCCCCCGCTGGCTCGAACGCATCACCTGGATTCCTGACGGGCGAAAAGCCCATTCTCTCCGCCCCAAACAGGCCCTCTACCGCTCCTTCTCCTTTGGAGATGAGCGCCCCCCCATTCTCCAACACACCCTGGCCTTCTCCAACGGGATTTACACTGGAGCGGCTCAAGATGGATCGCCCCATGGCCAGGGCCATTTCCAATTCAACGATGGCAGCATCTACCAGGGTGAATTCCGTCACGGTCAAATGGAAGGCCAGGGACGCATGGAATGGGCTGATGGCCGATGGATGGAAGGAATCTTTCAACAAGGCGTTCTCCAAGGACCCGGCTCCTGCGCCTGGCCGGATGGACGGCTGTATAAAGGCGAATTCCACCAGGGCAACATGCATGGTCCTGGAGAATTCATTTGGCCCGATGGCACCCGCTTTCGCGGCATCTTTGAAGAAGGAAAACACACCGAGCAAGGCGCTTGGGATGAGGTACACCATGAACTTTGATTGTTTGATTTTTGACCATGACGACACCTGTGTGGATAGCACCGCCTCCGTCCATTACCCCGCCCATGTGGAAGTGATGAAACAGATGCGACCCAACGAACCAGTCATTTCACTCCACACCTGGTTTGAAAAGAACTTCCATCCAGGAATCATGGCCTTTCTCACCCAAGAACTGGGCCTCACCAAAGAAGAAATGGATGAAGAATACCGCATCTGGCAGGAATTCAACGCCGAAAAAAATCCCCCCTTCTATCCCGGGATTCCTGAACTCATGGAACGCTTTGTGCAGCAGGGCGGCATCATTGCCGTGGTGTCTCATTCCGTGGACAGCCACATCCGCCGCCACTATGCCGCCGGAGCCCCCAACATCACCCCCCAGTTCATCTTCGGCTGGGAGCATGAAGAAGAAAAACGCAAGCCCTCACCCTATCCCGTCCAGCAAATCCTGGCCGCCACCGGAGCCTCCCCCCATCGCACCCTGGTGATTGACGACCTCCGACCTGGCATTGACATGGCTCGCGCCGCAGGCGTTCAAGCCGCTGCCGCCGGATGGGGCCATTCCATCCCCGCCATCCAAAACACCATGCGGGAAATCTGCGACCATTACCTCCCCGACATCCCCAGCCTTGAACGCCTCATTTTTGAGGAACAACTCTAAAAACCTCTTTGGGCGTCCCGGAGCGGCTCCGCCACTCCGGCGGGCTATTCCGGGTTCCGCTCCCGCTCCATCCGGGCCTCGGCTTCGCCTCCCCCCGGACGCTCCGCGCCCTTCAAATCCCTGACGCAAGGAAAAAATCCATCCGCTTTCAGCCGCGACGCAACACAAAACCGCATAAAAAAACCGCGGGGGCATCCCGCGGTCAATCTAAAAAAAACGAACTAGGCCGTTTTGGCTTTCTCCAAGAAATCCACAATCTGTTGCCGTGTTTTCCGAAGGGAACTGATAAAATTCGCCACCACTTTTCCCTCATGGAACACCACAAAGCTAGGGATTCCCATCACATCATATTCCTGGGCTAAAGGCATAAAATCATCTCGGTCCACAACACGGAATTCCATGTCATCTCCATAGAGATTTTCCAGTTCAGGAAGGAGGCTTTTAATCACCACACAATCCGGGCACCAGTCAGCGGAATACAGGGCACAGAACCGTTTATTCGATTGGGAAAGCTCGCGGAATTCCTCAGTAGATTGCAAATCTTTCATAAATGCACTTTCTGATAAACAGGCGGACTGCGTCAAGTTCCTTGAAGGCCATTCCTTCACGAACGAGAATTGATTCGGAGGATCCTATGTTCGATGTGTATCCCTGGAAAGTGGTGGAAGGAAAAGGAACCCCAGAAGAGCTTTCCCTTCTCTCTCTTTCCACCTGTGGATTTTGTGCCAGTGCCAGAAATTATTTAAATGGAACAGGACGAGCGTTCCGCTATCTTGAGCTGGACACACTCCCCCCAGAAGAGAAGTCCGAAATGAAAGCAGAATTCCGAGAACGGTTTGGCAGACGTCCCTCTTTTCCTTCTTTGGTGATTAAGGATGAGCGCTTTCTTGTGGGATTCATCAAGGAACACTGGGAGGAAGAATTGCAGTTTCAGGAACGTCCTCAATGAGTGACCAAGCCCAGAAATTTGTGAAACGAGCCGCTCGGCATTACCGATGGAAACTTCAATCGGATCCTGGATTTCTTGACCAAGTGACTGCAGGTCTAGAACTCAATCGGACGCGTTATGGGTATTATCTCTGTCCCTGCCGAGAGGGCTGGGCCAACAAAAGAAAAGATCGAGATATCACCTGTCCCTGTGATTATGCAGAAGAAGATATTTTAGATTATGGCCACTGCTACTGCGGCCTATTCTGTTCTCAGGAATTTGTTGCAAGCGGTCAATTGGTGGGTCCCATCCCTGACCGGCGTCCCGAGCATCTGTATCCAGAATAAAAAACAAGGCCTCTTGCCCAACCACGGTTGCCAAGAGGCTCAGTACAGAATGGGGAATTATGTTTCTATCCCTAAAGAGCGCAAATCCTAACTCTCAATATCAGCCAAGGCAAAAAGCTCTGCAACAGCCTCTTCTTTTTGCTTCACTTTGGATTTTTTCACAGCCTTACGAATCACGCTGGTCCAGTGTTTTTCTTCCAGCTCTTCCTTCATTTCTTCCAGAAGAAGAAGGATTTCTTCACTCATATTGATGTTATAAATCTTCTCTGCATCAAAAAAGAAAAGATCATGCATTTCATTGATGTAATCCCCAGGGGACCGGCTCTCTCGCTGACCTTTGCGCTCAAGAACCATTTCTCTCTTTCGGGCTTTTTTAATCTCTCTATCGCGTCTGGCTAAATCTGTGCTTTTCATGGCTACACTCCCGATTTTCAACCCCACGATGATACCGCTCCAAGCCGGAAAGGGGCAAGCATCGTGACAAGACTGAAAGAGTGAGAGGATGGGTTTAGGGCAAAATTCACAACAACTCCAAATGCCCTGAATCCATTCAACCACCCCTCTCCGAGGCTCTCATATTTCCGTCAAACCGGATTGGATTTATGTTCCTCTTTAGAGTATCACAATCCCAGGGCATTTCCGTCATGAATTCCCCAAAGGGGTTGAAAACGATTCCCCACAAAGGCTGCCGTCAGAAGAACATCCTCATAATCCAAACGGGCAATGTGAGGACGGTAGGCATTTTCTGCCCGAATCACCCGCACCACATAGCCGTTTTGATAGGATTGGGTCACAAGTTGGGCCACTTGGGGCTGAGAAGAATAGGTCCGCAGAATTTCTTCATACATGGTTTCTGAGGCTCGTTCCAGGGCAAACACAATATCAAGGTCTTGGGTTTGGTAATGGTAAGCACCATGATGGGGTGAAGCAAAAACGTCTGGAGCCCGTTCACCTTGTTCACCAACTCGCACGAGTCCTGGAATTTTTCCGGGCTGAGTCATGGCCTGAGCCCGGTCTTGGCTCACCAGATAGGCGGTACGGCCATCCATTCCTTCGGCAACATTTAAACTTGAATACCGCGCAAAGCATGCCGGTTTGAGTGAAAAGAGAACTTCGCGGTACAAACTCCGTCCAAAACGCCCATCATCAAAATCTCTGTAGATGGTGACGGCTTCTTCCCCTTCAAACACTTCCGGTCCAATGGCAAAGAGAGGCACCATGAAGAAGGCCAAACTGAGAACACAGAAGATTTTTCTCATTGGCATGCCCCTTTTTTAGAACGACCCTGGCCAGAGGAACTGGCCAGGGTGTTATTGATTATGCCTCAGGCAGGGGCGAAAGAGCAAACATGACTTTGCTATTCACCAAGAGCTTCCAGAGCTTGAAGGTAAAGAGGAGCATAATCAATGCCCCCCACCAGAAGGGTATCCTTCTCCTCCAGTCTCTTTTTGAAACCTTCGGCCAATTCCTTCAGGGCCTTGGCCAGCTCAGGAGCAAGTGCTGGAGCCGCTTTGATCAAGGCTGGAACACCACCAGAAGCCAAAACCAAGGCAGCCTCTACCTGCTGAACAGGTTCTGCAGGACCCGATTCGGGAAAGGCAAAATCACTCACCACAGAGGTTCGGAGAGCTCCTGCCACAGCACCTTCAAGGCCTTCCACTTCCGCTGCTGCCTCTGGGTGGCGAGTTTTCAGAAGGCAAAGAAAGGCCAAAGCCGCCCAAGTCACAAAGCGATGCAAATCTGTGCGCACATCGGCATCCAATTCCTCAGGACGCACATGCCCTGCAAAACTTCCATCAAATCGCTGATGCTCCACCAGGGTGCGTGCATAAAGGGCCAATTGCTTGGGACCATATTCCGGAGGAAGAGTTCCCTCTGCAAAGGCTTCTAGCACCGAGCGCAGGCGGCCACTGACAGCCGCTAGTCGCTCATAGTCATCATCATCAATGGGCTTGAAATTTCTGGAGAGAATCATGCCTGCCCCCTCAAGGGATAGCCCGCCTTCTCTAAGGCCTGAATCACGGCATCCTCAGCGGTCTTAATCACCTCAGCATCCAGAGTTTTGGCAGAATCCCGGAATTCCACCCGAAGAGTCAGGGCTTTTTCACCAGATTCCATGGTGAAAACATCCAACACCTCCACATTACGAAGCACTTTGGTTTTGGCCTTGGAAGCGGCCGCAACCACCTTGGCGGCATGCTCATGGGCAGCAGTCACCACAGTGAGGTCAAAAATGGAACCAGGGAATCGGTCTAAGGAACGGAATGACGTTTTGTCCTTCAAGGGCAAGGAACGCAATTCTGTGAGGTCAACAATGGCCATGGCGGTTCGTCCCTTGATCTTAAAGGAACGGGCCACCTGGGGATGGAGGGAGAACACCACACCCCGTGATCGCCCCATGATTTGCAAATCCAATGCTTCATGGGGATGACGTCCAGGCCAGGAGGCCGGCACCAAAGGATGATCTGCATCAGGAGTCATGGGAACAATGCGAGCGGGAAGTCCAAGGTGCGAGAGAAGCTCTTCTGCCACATCGGCAAGCTCCACAAAAGGATTGGCTTTGGTGTCTTGGAACACCACACCAAGCTGATAAAGATCTTGAGAGAAGGCCTCTCCTTCTAACTGAGCATAACTTCGGCCAGATTCAAAGAGACGGAACCGCTCATGGGTTTTCCGATTCTCTGCGGTGGCAGACAAAAGGCTGGGAATCAGAGATGGACGCATCCGATCCGAATCTGGAGAGAGGGCATTGGCCAAGACAAGGTTTTCATTCAGAACAGGCCATGAGGCTTTCTTCAGAAGAGCCGCTCCCACCAGTGGATAGGTCATCACCTCTAAAGCACGTCCCCGAAGCACCAAGAAATCCTGGGCCTGACGTTCCATGGTTTTGCCTGAAGAAAGACGCAACGCAGCAATGTCATGGGCTGGGCTCACAGGATCAATGTTATCAAATCCAATGATTCGGCCAATCTCTTCCACAATATCCGCTTCACATTCCACATCTTTTGTGGATCGCCAGGTGGGAACAGACACATGGTGGGTGAATCCCTCTGAGGAATCAGAAGAGGTCACACCAAATCCAAGGGCTTCCAAAATCCGTGTAAACTCTTTTTCATCCACGTTTCGGCCAAGAATGGAAGAAATCCGAGCTGGCCCTGTAGGAATGGAAAGCTCCACGGGCTCAGGCATATTGGCTGACTGAAGAGAACCCACCACACGACACTGAGGATTCAATTCACGCAACAGCTCCAATATGCGGTAAAGAGCGGATTCTAATCGCTGACTATCCAAACATTTTTCATAACGCTGTGAGGCATCGGTCCGGAGGCCAAGACGGGTGCTGGTGCGGCGAATGGATGCATCTTCCCAGTTGGCCACTTCCAAGAGCACACCGGTGGTGTTTTCTGTCACCGAGCTCTCCAAACCACCCATTATGCCTGCAATCGCAGAGGGTCCCTGGGCATCACACACCATGGTATCTGATGCCATCATGGTGCGTTCCTGGCCATCCAAGGTGGTGAAGCTTTGTTCCTCCCCTGCCCGGCGCACCACAATCTTGCCACCCCGTACTGTGGAACGGTCAAAGATGTGATTGGGAATACCAGTTTCCAGCATGGCATAGTTTGAAACGTCCACAATGGAATTGATGGGCCGCATGCCAGCCGCATTCAACCGGCGCTGCATCCATGCGGGACTCTCACCCACTTCAATGCCATCAACCGCAAGGGCCAGGAATCCGCGGTTTGCAGAATCCGCATCCACCTCTAACGTGACAGGAGCTTCCTCCGATGCACCTTGGGCAATGATGGCTTTCATGGATTCCATCCACTCGGCATTCATTTTGTCCTGATAAGGAACATGGAAGACTGCGGCAAATTCCCGGGCCATTCCATAATGTCCCCAGAGGTCAGGACGATGGGTGAGGGATTTGTTATCAATATCCAACACCAGGTCATTCACCATCTCCGGCAGAGCGTCGGCCAAGGTTTTTCCCACTGGTGCGTTGGAAGGAAGAATCATGAGTCCTTCATGATCCTCGGACAAACCCAGCTCATCTTCTGCGCAAAGCATTCCCTCTGAGAGAACACCACGGATTTTTTTGGGTTCCAAGGTGAAGCCCCCCGGAAAGGAGGTTCCCAAGGCTGCGTATGGAACTTTGATTCCTGCGGTGCAGTTTGGAGCTCCACAAACAACGGTGGCTTCACCATCACCAAGATTGACGGTGGCCAGCTTGAGTTTGTCTGCATCTGGATGAGGCTGGGTGGCTGTGACTTCAGCAACCGTCACCTTGCTCAGCATGGCTCCGGTTCGCTCCCAGCCTTCCACTTCACACACACCCAAGGTGATGCGCTCAGAAATCTCTTTATCTGACAGCTCTTGGGGAAGGCTGACAAAGTCTTTGATCCAATCGATGGAAATATTCATGTCTATTCTCCGTCCCTATTTTGCAAACTGCCGGCTGAAATCCAGATGACCGCCGTGGAGGTGGCGAATGTCATCAATGCCATAGCGCATCATCACTAGGCGATCTAACCCAAGACCAAAGGCAAAGCCGTTGTATTCTTCTGGGTCAATTCCACCATGACGCAAAACATTAGGATGAGTCATTCCACAGGGAAGCAATTCAACCCAACCCACCTGTTTGCACACTTTGCAACCCTTACCGCCACAGATAAGACATTGAATATCCAATTCAAAACCGGGTTCCACAAAGGGGAAGAATCCAGGGCGCAGACGGATTTCCACATCCCGTTTAAAAATCTGGGAAAGCAGAGTTTTCTCAAAATAAATCAGATGGGCCACTGTGATGTTTTTACCAATCAGCATGCCTTCCATCTGATGGAATACAGCCTCATGGGAAGCATCTGTGGCCTCACAACGGAACACTTTTCCTGGCCCCACAAACTTAAAAGGAGGGGTTTTCTTCTCTTCCATCCCCCGCACTTGAATGGTGGACGTATGGGTTCGAAGAAGATGATTCATATCCTTGAACCAGAAGGTATCTTGCATGTCCCGAGCAGGGTGAGTTTCTGGAATGTTGAGGGCGGTGAAGTTATGGAAATCATCTTCAATATGAGGACCATCCAGAATATCAAACCCCATGGAAAGGAAAATGTCTTCCAGTTCTCGTTGGACAATGGTGACAGGATGCAAACCAGCTTCTTTTACACCACTATGTTTGAGGGAAGAACGGAGTGTGATGTCGGTCCAATCCTTTTCCAACTTCTGATCAATCAGTTTCCGCTCCAAAGAAGAACGCACTTCTTCTAAGCGAGTTGCCATCCGACCTTTGGTCACATTGACAGCCTGACCAAGTGTTTTCCGCTCTTCAGGAGAAGCCTGGCCCAGGGATTTCATCATCCCGCCCAGTTCTCCTTTTTTCCCCAGGAAGCGGGCTTTGATATCGGCCAGCTGTGCCTCGGTTTCGACATTCCCTAATGCTTCTTCAAATGAAGTTTCTAGGGCCTTGAGTTGATCTAACATGCTTGCCACCTCATTTTCCGCGAACCTTTTGTTTCCGCGGGGCAAAAAAAAGCGGGTCATCCCCGGAGGGATGACCCGCTGACGTTCCAAAATTGATCCGTCTCTAAGCGCGCGGGAAGGGCCCTCCAGCATTCTTGCTGGCAATAAAGAGGCCCATAAACTGCGAATACACGCTCGAAACTTTCATTGGCGCCATTATTTCAGCCCAAACGGAAACGGGTCAAGTCATCGAACAAGCCCACACGACGAATCCCACGAATGCGCGGTCCTGGGAAAGGATGAGCGAGCTCATCTTTACTTTCATGCTGCGTCAGGGATCGCTAACGCGGTCCCTTCCTCGTCTCGGGAATGGATGAGCGAGCTCATCCTTTCCGCTCGACTGCGTCAGGGATACGGAGGGCGTGGAGCGTCCGGGGAGGTGGAGCCGACCGGATGGAGCGAGAGCGGAACCCGGAGCAGCCCGCCGGAGACGTGAAACGACTCCGGGACGCCCAGTGAAAAACCTAATCATCATCAAGAATCAACAGTTTGATTTGGGAGGGAAGAATGGGGGTGTTGCTGAAGGAGGTGACTCCAAGGTTGATGGTGGCATAGCGGTCATCTTGTTCCAAGCTATTTTCTGTGGAAGTGACTGAGATGGAACCCGTTGTTGAGGTATTGGAAAGATAGATTGTGGAGGGAGAAAAACTGAGTCCTTCTCCTGAGGGGGAAATGACAATGGATTCGGCTCTGGGATTGTGATATTCGAAATCGATGGTGAGGGAATCTCCTTCATCAATGCGCACGGTTTGAGGTGTTGCGGTGACGGTGGTGGCATCATCATCCACAACGGTGATGGGATAGTACCGAGGCACTTCATGAAGCTTATACAACGAGGCTTGTGTGCCGGTAATTTGAGCTTGTAGAGGAGTAAAATACAATTGCTCATTGACTGTATTTCCATCATCGGTGCTTCGACCTGTGAGAGTGAAACTGTCTGTAGGGGATGCGGCTGTAAAACTCAAACTGGTTGAGGTTCCTGCGCCAATTTGGGAGGCGGAATCGGTGAACTGCAAAGGAATTGTGATGGATAAACCGCTCGCAGAAAGATCAACTCCGGAGAGGGAAAAGGTGAATGTTCTCCCATTGGTGGTGTCTTGCTCAGTAATGGGTTTCTGATCATCAAGTAAGGTCAGGGTGATGGGATGCTGTTCCACGATGATGGAGAGGGAATAGAATTTGTCGGTCTCTCCATCTTCGGCAATGATGCGGGCTCGAAGCCAGTTCCAACCAGGTTGAAGATTGGTGATTCTCAATACTGAAGAATCAGGAATGGGAGTGACTCCAAGACTCGTGGTTCGGTCTGTGGCCAGTCCAGTGAAGTGCGTGGGAGAGATTTGGGCAAGGGCACGACTTGGAATGCCTTGAAACAAAACACTGGTGGTTCCTGGTGGGGCATACACCCGGTACACCCTTCGGGGTGGAATAAACTCTGGATACAGGGTGAGGGTTTGGCCGCCAGCCATGATGGTAAGTTGAGAAAGAGTGGCGTCTTTATTTGCGGCATCCGTGTTGGCAAGATTTTCACAGGAAGTGGCGAAAAGGAGAGCTGCAAGAAGAAACAAAACCCTTCGTATTCTTTGAGAATACATGCAATTCTCGGCATTCCTTTGCATTTCTGTATTATATCAGCATCAATTTTGAGAAACTGAAAGATTAGACCTGATTTTTTGGTCATCACAAGAAAAACACAAAACCTAATGCGCCAATGAATGCCTCATTCCTTTATGAGCGACCAATAGAAGGAGAAAAAGGACTCTTTTCTGGAGGAATGTGTACAGAAGAATTACAGTTTTCATATCTTAGTGATTGAGGATGAATTATGGCTTTCAAGAATTCTTCGATTTTCACAGGAATGATGCTCTTCATCATGGCTGTCAGTTGCACAAATCCTACAAATTCAGGCCGTGAGATTCCTCCTCCCCCTCTCCATACCCTGGTAGAACGCATCAGCTTGGACAACAACTCTCCAGCTGGAAGCTGGATTACCAGCGAAACGATATGGGTGGTAGATGATGCCGATGATATGGTGATTACCTATCAGGTCTCAGGGGAACGTGCTTGGATTAAAGACCTTGTTTTGGATTCGCTCAATGAGGATCCGGTGGGAATTTGGGGAACCCAGGAAACATTCTGGGTGGCCGATTCTCGGGACAACAAGCTCTATGCTTATGCCACAGAGGATGGACGTCGAAAGGCAGACAGCGATATTTCTCTGAATCTTGAAAATAGAGATCCGGCTGGACTTTGGGGAAATGAACAATTCCTTTGGGTGGTGGATACGGCTGATGACAAACTCTATGCCTACAACTTTACCACTTTAGAGAGAGTTGCAGATGAAGAGATTAGTTTGCATGGGGATAATGACAATCCCTATGGTCTCTGGGGAGATGGGGAAACTCTGTGGGTTTCAGACCTTACTGACAATAAAGTTTATGCTTACACCCTTTCCACAGATGCGCGAAATTCTGCATTGGATATCAGCTTGGATTCCAGTAACGGCAGTCCAAAGGGAATCATTGGAACAGATTCCACTCTCTTGGTTCTTGATGAAACGGAAACCCAGTTCTTTGCTTACAATCGCAGCATAGATGGCACGGTTGGGGCACGAATGAGTACCGCTGATATCGATTTGTTTGAAGTGGGATCCGGGGCATGGGGGATTTGGTCTGATAAGAGCACGGTGTGGATTTCAAACACCAGTAGCGGAACTCTTGCCGCTTATTCACTTGAAGATGGAACCCGGGAAAGCACCAACGACATCATCTTGAGTACCTACAATCAAGTTCCCTGGGGAATCTGGAGTGATGGAAGCCACTTTTGGGTGAATGAGCAAATTTACAATTCCACGCTCTTTGCCTACAGTCGTGAGACAAAACGGCGAGATTCTACCAAGGAAATTACCCTTACGAGCCAAAATGCAGGTGCTCAAGCCTCCTTTGGAAATTCTGAAACAATATGGGTGACCTCACTGGTGAACGATGTACTCGTGGCTTACAACCGCTCAGAAAGAACGAGGGATTCCAGTAAGGACATCTCCTTGGATACCAATAATCAGGTATCTCGTGGCGTTTGGGCCAATGATGAATATGTCTGGGTAAACAATGCGGCTTCCAGAACTGTTTTTGCCTATTCCATTGCCAGTGGAGAACGAGTGGTCTCTAAGGAATTGACTTTGCATACTGACAATCGTATCCCCTGGGGAATGTGGAGTGATGGAGAGAGCCTTGTGGTTCTTGACCGTAATTCCTCCCAAACCAATCTATTTGTGTATCCTCTGCCTTAATCGGGAAAAACCCGTAGAACTGTATAACCTTTGCGGAAAGGATTGCTTCTGAGGGATCGCTAACGCGGTCCCTTCCTCGTCTCGGGAATGGATGAGCAAGCTCATCCATTCCGCTCGACTGCGTCAGGGATACGGAGGGCGAGGAACGTCCGGGGAGGCGTGCCGAGCCGGATGGAGCGGAAGCGGAACCCGGAGAAGCCCGCCGGAGGCGTGAAACGACTCCGGGACGCCCAAAGATTCTGGAGATTACTTTTTGACGGCAACACTTTAGGAATGACGGAGAACGAGGGAAGCTGTATGCTGTCTCCTCGGAGGATCCCATGTCCCGAAGCATATCTTTTGTGTTCGCCCTTGTTCTTGCTACTTGTGTGTTCGTCTTTCCGGCGATGGCACAGGAAGATGATTCAAAGTCTCGTACTGTAGAAATTCTTGAGGGGTATACCTCATTGCTCTCTTCCCCTTTAGATGAGGATGTCACGGATCATCCTTTTCAATCTTGGAGTCTAGCGGCCCAAGCCATCAATGCTGGTGCTTTGCGATTCACAGTGGATCCAACTCAAGAGAACATTATTCCAGGGGTACGCTTTCTCTACTCTTCTGGAGCGGAATCAGCCCACATTGTTTTTTCTCAAGGACTTGTGGATTCCTGGGTGGTGCGACCTTCTTTGACCTACACCTTGATTGGAGGAGCAGTAAAAGAGGCGGAGATGTTCTTTCGAGATCCCCAGGCCTGGGCTCGAGCCAAGCGCACCTCTCTGGGGCGATTCTTGATTCAATCTGAAATTTATATGGCTCAGGCTCAGGTAGTTCGAGATCGACTCTTACCCTCAGGTTATCTCCTAAGTCCGTATGAAAGCTATTTACTGGATAGTTTTGAAAAGGACTCCTTGGGCAGTTTCCTCTTGTATGTGGAGGGATATTCCCTTCCTGTGGCCCAATCTCTGCTGCAAATTCAGAATGGTTATGAAGAAGAAGCGGATGATGAACAAGCTCGGGAAACCGTGGTGGCTATTGGACAAAAACTGCTTGAATCCCGAGAAGATTTGTCTGTAACGGCTGAAGATGCTGAGATTTATCCCATTGCTGTTGCCATTCACTCCTGGTTGGAGTTCAGCCCAGAAGTGATTTCACGAATTCATAATAAGGATAGAAAGGAAAACCCTCTCACCTTTGATGTGGTGCTTTCCCTGGAAGAGGAATATGACCAACTTCGGAAGAAACTGGATGCCAAGCGCATTTCCGATACTCCCATGATGCAGCATATCCTGCAAAACAGCCAAAACGGTTTTCAGCGTTTCTAAGTGTTTTACGGTCCTTTCAAACAAGAACATGGTTTGAAAGGACCTTGGTTCTTCATCATGCAGCCATTCTATATAAGATGGTGTTCTTTTTTGCCGCATGATGTTTAGAGGGCATTCCAACAATTCACTGAACCATCCCTTCGAGCTTCACCACGGATAATGCTTGGAAGGGACCCATTCTTGAGACTCAGGAAAGCACGGAAATTAGGGCTTCTATTCCTACTTCAAGTTGGGACTTTGGACAGGCAATATTCATCCGTAGATGCCCGGCCCCTGCAGCCCCAAAATCTGAACCAGGGCTGAGCCACACTCCGGCATCCAAGAGTTTTTCCCACACCGGTTTCTCATCCTTCCAACCAGCCTCACCAAGATTCAACCACTCCAAGTAGGTGCCTTCTAAGGGGGACAAAGAAATCTGGGGGAGGGCTTTGTGAAGTCGTTCTCTTAAATACGCATCATTCTGAGCAAGATAGTCTAAGAGGGCCTCTAACCAGGGTTCACCTTGGTTGTAGGCAGATTCAGCGGCCACATAGGCCAGGGGAGACGCTTCTCCTGAATAGCCTGAGGCACGAAGGGCTTGAGCATACCGAGTGCGTACTTCAGAACGGGGAATCACGGCAAATGCGGTGGGGATTCCTGGAATGTTAAACGTTTTTGTGGGAGCCAAGAGGGCAAGGGAGGGGGGAAGAGATTCCTCAGGAAGCGAAAGCCAAGGAACATGCGTGGGCCCCTTATGCACCAAATCCGCATGAATTTCATCACTGATGACGGTGACATCATAGTGTTTGCAGACTTTGGCCAGGGCCATGAGTTCTGATTTTTTCCAGACCCGACCCACAGGATTATGGGGGGAGCAAAAAATCATCACTTTGGCTCCTGTTTCCTGGAGAGTTGATTCTAAACCCTCCAAATCCATTTCCCATTGGCCATCTTCATTTTGAACCAGATTGTTCACGGCCACCGTTCTATGGTTTCGTTCCAGGGCCTGGCGAAAGGGATAATAAACGGGTTCTTGAATCACAACCGCCTCACCAGGCTGGGTAAATTCCCGAATAAAGGAATAGATTCCTGGGACAATTCCTGGAATTTCTACAATGGATTGAGAGGGAATCTCCCAATGATGGCGTCGAGAAAACCAGGAAATCAGGGATTCCATCATGGAATCTGGGCAAAAACTGTAGCCATAAATCCCATGATCCATTCGTTTTTGAAGGGCCTGCCGAACAACCGGTGGCGCAAGAAAATCCATATCAGCCACCCAAAAGGGAGTGAGTCCGTCCCTTCCAGTACGCTTCTGATCCCAGTCCCATTTCATGCAGCCTGTTCCCTGTCGTTGAGCAGGAATATCAAATTCACGAATGTTCATGAGAGAATGATGCCATTTTTATGCTACCGTGTTCCACATGGAAATCCGTGGATACAATGCTGAAAAAGATTTGGATGCCTGCTGTCGGATTTGGCAGGAATGTGGCTGGATGAAGGAGAACAACACCAAGAGCAAAGAATTCCTTCAGTCCTTCATCGCCAGCGGACGAGGCAACGTGGCCACCGTCAATGATGAAGCGGAATGCTTGGTGATTGATCATGATGCCAACATTCGGTTTCTCAACACACCACTTCCCCTCCGTGCCATCACGGCCGTCACAGTCAGTCGTGTCTTACGCCAACAAGGTGTGGCCGGAGATTTAGTGGCCCGAGCCTTAGGAAGAGCGGCAGAAGAGGGCTATGCCATGGCCGCTCTGGGGATTTTTGACCAAGGCTTCTACAACAAATTTGGCTTTGGAAATTTCCCCTACATCCACAATGCCACCATTGATCCGTCTACCTTGGATGTGCCCCGCCTCACCCGTCCTCCCCTTCGTCTGACTCAAGAGGATTTGCCTCGAATGGTAGAAAATATGAAGGCCCATAAACCCTGTCATGGCCATGTCACGATTCCTGCCACCGATTACTATCGCTTTGACATGCATATTGTAGACAATGGATTTGGACTAGGATTTGCCGCTCCTGATGGCCGTCTCACCCACCATTTCTGGGCCGAGGCCAAAGGGGAAAATGGTCCCTACGAAGTGATTTGGATGAACTATGAGGATTTTGATGGTCTGATCGAGCTTCTTTCCGCCATCAAAAGCCTTGCCGATCAAATCTACTCCATCACCATTCGTGAGCCTCAAGGTTTGCAGATTCAGGATTTGATTAAACGGCCGTTCCGGCAGAATGGAATCACATCCGGTGGAGCCCATAAAACCGGCATTCGCGCCACCGCCTGGGGACAGGCACGCATTTTGAACCTACCAACCGTGGTGGAGGCTTTGTCCCTGCCAGGAAAGGAGATGTCATTCAACCTTCAGGTGAACGATCCCCTCACCTCCCGACTTTCGGATGATTTTCTATGGAAAGGCGTTGCCGGTCCTTGGACCCTTCACTTGGGACCTCAATCCCAGGCCCAACCGGGAGAAGAAAAGGCGCTTCCCACCATGAAAGTTTCTGTGAATGCCCTCACCCGACTACTCTTTGGAGTGCGAACAGCCACGGCCCTTTCTGTGACTGATGAATTGGATGCCCCACGTGATTTATTGGAACAATTGGATGAGCATCTTTGTTTACCAGTACCGGATATGGTGACCAGTTTTTGATGATACCGACCCCTTTATGCCGTCAGTCTTCTTGATGAGAAGAAGGGCGAACTCCTCTCTGACGGCAAAAGGGGTTTTAAGAATCATTTAGAAGCCAATTCCATCGCAAGAGCTCTCAAGAAAAGGCCCACATCACTCACAACACCCACAGCCTGGGCACTCCCCCGATCCGAGAGTTTTGTCACCACTGCTGGATTGATATCAACACAGACCGTTTTT
The DNA here is from genome assembly GCA_022360655.1 of Spirochaetales bacterium. GTDB lineage: Bacteria > Spirochaetota > Spirochaetia > DSM-2461 > DSM-2461 > UBA2779. The sequence goes on from JAKSCK010000092.1 coordinate 19,702, forward strand.
ACCCAGCTGGGTGTCATATTTCCAGTCCCAATGGAATGGAGCATGGTGGACAGCATAATAATCATGTCACTGCCAGCCACAATCTCAGCATAGGCTCCTTGAGCCTTAATCATGTCCATCTCTGTTTCTGGTAAGGGGCCATCATCCCGAATCGAGCCAGCCAGGCAATAGGGTGTCTTGGTTTTCAACACCTCATACATCAACCCTGATTGAAGCTCTCCAGAATCCATGAGTCCTTGGATAGATCCTTTGTTGTACACGGCATTGATGGCCATCATGTGATTTTTATGCCCTTCATGCGTGGGCCTTCCAGTGGACAAATCCACACCAAGGGACGTGCCAAAAAGCCGGTACTCCAAATCATGCACCGCTATGGCATTACCTCCAAGAAGCCCTCCCACCCAGCCTTCCCGCACAAGTGTGGCCAGGGCATCGGCTCCACCGGTATGCACCACAACAGGTCCAGCCACCACCACAATTTTGCCATCCTTCTCCCGAATTTTTCGCATCTGGGAGGCAATTTTTTCTGCGGCTTGTGTGGCATTGCGCTCAGAGGACACATCATTGTTCATAAAGGCAAAACCATCGCCATGTCCCTTGGTTTCTGGAGGAAACACACGAACCGAAGTGCCTCCTGTCAAAACCGCATCACCGGCCTGCAAATCCCGAAGTTTCACGCATTCCAGATTTCCTCGGGATTTGCGAACAATGGATGCATCCATGCGCTGATGAGCCACTGGCGTCCATGCACCATCACAAAAGACTTCTGTTCTATGATTGGTGGTGGAATAGAAATGGGCTGGAGCAGCCTTATCCTCATCAAGAATGGTCCAGGACGCTTCCGTTTCTCCAACAGGTCTCATTCCCAATGGAATGAGTTTTTCTGTCACCGATTCTAGAAGCGCTGAATCAAAGGCTCGAAGAGAGAGCAATAACGAAGATTCATCCTGAGGAGATTTTCCAACATCAAAACGAAGTATTTCATAATCCGCCCCTTCCTCAATGATGAGATTAAGCACAGAGGAAAGAATATCGGAATCAATGAGGTGACCACGCTGAATAAGACTCTTGGATACCATGGACCGAATATGCTACGCCATGAAAAGCCTTGCAAGTCCATTTTATCCTTTTTACCTTCCCCTATCCCATCGTGGAAGGAAGAGGAAAAATCCATGCTCTTCCTTCATTGTCTAGGGAATCAGTTCAAAATCGACTGTTTTTAAAAAGAAGAATTCGGTGACATCAAATCCAAAAAATCGCCGGTCAATGAAATCTCAAACTGATCAAATCCGTGCAAGCGGCTAAACATGAAATGGGATATTTTCGCTCAAAGGTTTGTTCTTAAAATTGACCTTCCCCGGATAGAAACAAGAGTCACCATATCCCATGAAAACCATGGCAAAAAATATCCGTCAGGGAACCAGTCCCCAAGGGACAAGTCCAACGAATCTTCCCAACTCCATCTGTACCATCAGGAAAATCAGTGAAATCCATCACTTCTCAGAGGATTGGTTCCCAGTTTAAATTTTAGCAAGTAAAGAGAAAACTTTGACTTCATTCAATCGCTTGACTGACCCAAAAAATCCACGCCCCTCCACCCTCTCAAGAGAACTCTTCCCGCCATCATGACCTGATGTATTCATGACAATATTCAACAATCAGCCCTGCATAAATTCCGACAGCCATGGCTTGATGTTTTTTATGAGCATTTGAGGGAAATTGAAAATGGTATGAATTTTCCAATTCTTTGCAAAACAGAAGAAAGGGACACAACCATTAATTCATGGCAAAAATCACTAATTTATTTTAATGCAAATAATTATGCAAATTTTATATTCAACAAGAGGCCTGAATCTCCTTTCTTGATTGATTTGCACACTTCTTTAATCTCTATACAGGATACAGCCCTTACAAGTTCCGATTCGGAACTTGTATTACTTATATAATCTTTTTATTGACAATTCACGGAAGCGCGCAATACCATATGTTCCATAAATTCCCGTATTCGGCCGGAGCATTCCGGCCCCGGAGGTAACCCATGAAAATGCCGAGTTCCAGCGCCACGGACCTCGAGAAAAAGGGGATGCGGCACTTCATCTCCATGAAAGACTTCAGCAAGCAAGAAATGGACGACATGATGGAACTGATGTCCATGCTCAAAGAAGCCCGAAAAGACAATGCCATTCCTCAGCTCTTCAAGGGCAAATCAGTGGCCATGATCTTTGAGGCAGGTTCCACCCGTACTCGGGTATCTTTTGAGACGGCTGCAACCATGCTTGGAGGTCATGCACTCTTTCTTTCACCAAAAGACATTCACTTGGGAGCAAAGGAATCTATTGATGACACGGCCCGAGTTTTATCCCGAATGTGTGATGTCATCATGGCCCGTACCAATGAGCCAGAGACGGTCGATGCCCTAGCAAAGATGTCCACGGTTCCTGTCATCAACGGTTTGGACACCCGTTTCCATCCCACCCAGATGTTGGCGGATTTTTACACCATCAAAGAACATCTTACCCCTGGTAAGAAGCTGACTGATCTCACCCTAGCCTTCATGGGTGATGCCACTGATGTCTGCCGATCCCTTCTGCTCACCTGTTGCAAATACGGCATGAACTTCAAGCAGATTGGACCAGTGAAGTATCAGATGGAACAAGAGTGGTTAGACTTAGCGGACACTCTCTGTGCAGAAAGTGGAGCCACCTATGAAATCACAGAGGATGTGTCCAAGGTTTCAGAATGTGATGTGATTTACGGTGATAGTTTCTACTGGACCACCCAAATGGATGAGAAAGAAGAACGCCTTGCCGCCTTTATGCCCAACTATGTCATCACAGAAGAGCTCATGTCCAAAGCCAAACCTGGTGCCATGCTCCTCCACTGCCTTCCTGCCAATGATAAAGAAGAAGTCACACGTGGTGCTCTGGAAGGGGAATACAGTGTGGCCTTTGATGAGGCGGAAAACCGACTCACCGCCCAGATGGCTCTCTTGGTGTATTTCACCCGGAAATTTGTCAAAGAGCCAACAGAAGAAACTCGTGTGCGCCACCAAGAGCGCATTGAAGGGTTCTTGAACCAACTATAGGCACATTGGCTTTACCAGCGTGTCATCCCCAGGGCTTCAAGCCCTGGGGGATTCAAAATAATCACGGAGGAACATGATCATGGCCAAACGACTTGAAGGCACACCAAGGGCTGATGGATTCCGAATGCCAGGGGAATTTGAGCATCACGCAGGATGCTGGATTCTCTGGCCTGAACGCACCGATAACTGGCGCAATGGAGCTAAACCCGCTCAAAAAGCATTTCGGGATGTGGCGAAAGCCATTGCTCGTTTTGAACCCGTGACGGTTGGTGTGAATGAAAGCCAATACAGTGCGGCCCGCGAAATGCTTCCAGAAAACATTCGTGTTGTTGAGATGTCCAATGATGATTCCTGGGTTCGCGACTGCGGCCCCACTTTTGTTGTCAATGAGGCTGGTGAGGTTCGAGGTGTAGACTGGAGTTTCAATGCCTGGGGAGGCCTTGTTGATGGCCTGTATTTCCCTTGGGACAAAGATGACAAAGTGGCACGAAAAATCTGTGAGATGGAAGGGAAAGATTCCTACCGCCTGGATGATTTTGTCCTTGAAGGAGGCTCCATTCATAGCGATGGCGATGGAACCGCCATTGTAACCGAAGCCTGTCTTCTCAGCGAAGGACGCAATCCGGACATGACGAAGGAAGAAATTGAGCAGAAACTCAAGGACTACTTAGGTGTAGAAAAAGTTCTCTGGCTTCCCAACGGGATCTACCTGGATGAAACCAATGAACATGTTGACAACATTGTTCACTATGTGGCCCCTGGCAAACTGGTGTTGGCCTGGACAGATGATGAATCCGATCCCCAATATCCTCTTTCAAAATCCGCCTTGGATTACCTTGAAAAAGAAACCGATGCGAAAGGGCGCAAACTGGAAATTGTAAAACTTCATATTCCTGATGAAGTTCTCATCACCAAAGAAGAAAGCGAAGGTGTTGATACCGTGGATGGAACTCTTCCTCGGGAAGAGGGAGATAGACAAGCGGCATCTTATGCGAACTTTTACATTGCGAATGGAGCAGTCATTCTTCCTCTCTTTGGAGATAAGATTCATGACGAAGCAGCCAAGAAAACACTTCAAGAAGTTTTCCCTGAGCGAGAAATTGTTGGTGTGTTTGCCCGCGAAATCATTCTAGGCGGTGGAAATATCCACTGCATCACCCAGCAACAACCCTCAGGGCAATAAACCAGCCCAGCCATTTCCATCCCCAGCACAGACAGATCCGGGGATGGTAAGAATAGAGGCTCATTAATTTTAAAATCTTTGCTAGAATATCCATCTTCCAGATCGTACTGGACACCGCCGATGAAGAATCTCTTTATCGGCGGTTTTTCGATTCCGTAAGGCTCTTTGACGAATTGTCAAAGTCTGAACATACGGATAAATTTTATAGAATCAGGCGGGAAAGAATGAGTCGAACAACTATACCTCTACCCTTCGATAACCTTGATTATCAAATTATTCGTTGCCTCAATGAGGACGCACGAATGTCGGCTGTTGATCTTGAGAAGGTAACGAAGGCAAACCAACGCACCATCCGCAAGCGCATCCAGCGCCTGATTGACATGGGAGCACTGCGTTTACGCGCTGTTGTTGAACCCAAAGTTTTTGGTTTTGGAATCTCAGTGGATATCTTTGTCACCCTTGATGGAGCTGATGAAGCTGATGTCATTGAGAAACTGGGGGAAATGCCTCCCGTCACCTACATTGCGACAGGTCAAAATGCGGAAGAACTCTCATTAGAATGTCGATTCCAGGACATGGAAGCGATGGAAGCCTTTTTTAAACATGACTTGGCCTCATTAGAAGGTGTCAAAGTGAAGGGTTATGCTTTGGTGCCTCGCATTGTTAAAAATATCGATGATTGGTTGCCACCAGCAGAAATTTTCCGAGATTAATCCTCTTCATAAAATTAGCATCCTGTATTTTACAGAATTCCTTTTTCATTAAATCTCATGCTTGCTTCTCAACCATAAAAATGCCCGCGGTGAAACACCGCGGGCATCCTCTCATCCAAGGATAAGAGACTCTACGCTATTTTTGGCTCAAGGAAACCTGAGCATTTTTGCTTTTCGAAATCCAATGAAAGATGAAGCCAACAAGGGTTGTAAGAATGGTCCCAATGATGAGGGTGAGGTGATACACCGGATCCCACTCTCCAGTAAAGAACAATAGGATGATGGAAAGAGCAACAAACACAAAGTTCAGTACACCTGCAATCCAGAGTCCCACAGTTCCTCCAGGAGTCACAAAACTCCTACCCTTCAAACCATCTCGTTTTCGAAGAATGATGGCTGCTGGCCCAATGTAGATGTACGGGAAGATGAAAATCACAATGCTGAAGGCCAGCACATTCCAGAACGCTTCATTGGCATCGCCGGCCAAGAGGTAATTCAAGATGATTTGAATAGAAGCCAAAACTCCAAGAACAACATAGGAACCTGCCAACGTACCATATTTGGGGTGTCGTTTGCTCAACACCTTGATGTGCTTAGCAAAGTCCACCACAGCAAGAACCTCAGAGGCTCCAATCACCCAGGAAATCATCTGCGCAATCAGGGTGTAGAGCGTTCCAATCATAATGGTTTTGAACACAAATCCCTGAGCAGGACCGCAGATAGATGTGAGTTCCATCAGAGCATTGTAGAAACCATCTAAAGGATCGATGGAATCAGCCGGAGTAGCGACTAAAACGCCAAAGGTTCCAAAAATGTACAGCCCCGCAATCACAATCACACCCAAAAAGGTGGCTTTGGGTACATCTTTTTTAGGATCCTTCATATCCGTCACCAATGAGGCCAGGAGTTCAAAACCAAGAAGGTTAAACACAATGGTGGTGACAAAACTCATGGTGGATAAATCACTGAAATTGGGAATCCAGTTGGCCACATTCCCAAAGTCATTGGCCGGACCATGAACAATGGCATAGATCACACCCAAAAGACCAAAGGCCACCAAAACCACAACTTTGATGATGGCAGCCAGATTTGCCGCCGCCACACCAAGGTCAACACCACGGCGCACAATCCCCACAATCACCCAGCAAACCGCTAAGGTGAGGAGCATGGAAGGGATGGTTCCCATTTCTGGTGCAAAGGTGTAGCTAAACCAGGTGGTGAACGCAATGAACACTGCAGGCATCCAGAAGCCCACATTCACCCAGTAGAACCAACCGGCAATGGTGGCGTGCCCCTCTCCCATGGAATCTTGAATCCAGTTGTAGATGCCGCCTTCCTTGGGATAAGCAGCACCAAGCTCGGCGTTAATAAACGCATTGGGAATGGTGAAAAGAACAGCCACCAACACCCAAAGGGTAATGGAGGAAATTCCCAGCACCGCCGGGGCAACGAAGGTATCCAAAACAATGATTCCACAAATGAGAAAACTCACCATTTTGAAAACGCTGATCTTATTATCGCTCATAGGTCCGACTCCTTATCGTTCCTGGGCTAAAATGCTTTGATCACGGTTCCGCTATTGCCATCCAAAGCCTCTTTGAGACTCTCCACATCTGTGATGATGACTTTGTTTTCTGGATCGGCCTGAACAAATTCTATGGCGGCCTGAATTTTTGGCCCCATTGAACCAGCAGGGAATTCCCCTTGAGCCATGTAATATCGAGCTTCTGCCAGTGTCATTTCTGAAAGCGTTTTTTCTTCTGGAGTTCCAAAACCAACGGCAACGGCCGGAACCCCAGTAATGATCACCAAGGTTCGGCATCCCACTGTGAGGGCAAGTTTCATGCTGGCCAAATCTTTATCAATGACACAGTCCACTCCCTCAAGAGAGCCATCATCCTCGTAGTAGACAGGGATACCGCCACCACCACCGGTCACCACCACATAACCTTTTTCATGAAGCAAACGAATGGCCTCTTTCTCCACCACATCCAGGGGATAAGGAGAGGCCACAAAACGACGCCATCCACGTCCTGCATCTTCCTTCACAACCCAGTTGTTCTCCTGAGCCAGAGTTAATGCTTCTGCTTCGTCATAAAAAGGACCAATGGGTTTTGTGGGATTTTGCAATGCTGGATCTCGTCGATCCACAACAACCTGAGTGGGAATGGTGACCACATTCTTCCAAATTCCCTTTTTTATCATCAGGTTTTGAATATTCTGTTCAATCATGTAACCCATGGAACCTTCTGTCATGGCATCAGCCACACCAAGAGGTGTTTCTGGAACCACACCTCGAGACTGATCCACCATGAGCATCAAGGCCCCCACCTGAGGACCATTTCCATGGGTAATGAGAAAGTCATAGCCTTCTGCAATCAAATCAACAACAGGCTTCATGCTTTCATAGACGTTGTCCCATTGGGAATAGAAATCTCCACTATCCCCTTTGCGGATGATGGCATTGCCCCCAAGGGCCAAGACGACCTGCTTGTCATCCTTTACGGTCTGCACAACGTTCTCCTCTGTAGCACAATGTACATTTATACGTATTATAAGTTCCGATTCGGAACTTAATGAGCCCACATTATCATGGGCCATGGGAGGACGCAACGAAAACTTTCGTTTTATCTCTGGAAAGTCCGATTTATTGTGCGTGAGTGGAACAATTCCTTATCGAGCCGATGATACAGCCCCTTTTATGGTTTCCACATAGAGAGAAATGTACTCTTCAAGGCGTTTTCTTCGGTACTGCATCACCCATCTGGGATGGGGCAAACTTTCCACTCGTTCAAAGAATCCATGACGCTGATTGAAGGCATCCATCTCCTTGCGGTTTGTTCCCATGCCCATGCTGAACGCCACATTCCCTGCCAGTCCAGCGGCCACCTGCTGTTCCATGGCCTGGGCCATCCAGCCATCCAGCAACTGGCTCATTCCTTTCACGTCATAGTAGTTCAGGTTCTTTCCCTCCCGCACATAGCCCACAGGAGAGAGGGCTGTGAGATAGCAATCACCAAAGAAGGCTTCAGGCCCGCCATAGGCTTCAATCACCCGATACACAAAATCACTCGAGAGTTCTTGTCCACCTGTTAAGGAATGGGAAATCCCGCAATCCTTGGCAAGCCGCGGAGGATCTGTGAAGCAAATGCCCGTCACCCCTGAACCAAATCGTCCAGGGTTAATCCCCACCAAGAAGATTCGAGGATTGTGGTCGTTATAGAATTTTGTATAGAACAACGTCATCACCCGCCGAACTTCTGGGTTTGCAAAGGGCCAAAGGGCCTCCACATCTTGGGGAAGATGGGATGGGATGGTCAGTTCATCAAAAAACTGGAGAATGGCATCACTGAAACAAAGGGGTTTTCCCATAGTCTGTCCTTTCTTTAACCAAATAAGTCCAACTGTCGCCCACGCACCACCGAATCAAAGGAATCACCAAGATAGGAGAGCACATCATCGGCCACAGGCCGCAACTGCTTCTCAATATAATGCTCATAATCAATGTTTTTGGGGGAAAGCTCCATTGGTATGGGACCATGGGGAGTCATAACATAGGACACATGTCGCACTCCCCGGGTTCCATCCGGATCCAAAAGCTGGGCCGCTCGCACATGGGGAGGCGGAGAGGCGTAGGCATCAATGGCTCGAGCTAAACGCCTTTTGTACACCAGTTTATGGTCCATTTCCCCTTCTCTGAGCCGGGCCACAGTGTCCTTAATCCAGGGGCGAATGTCCTCTCCCTGAAAATACCGCTGGAACAGTTCCCGTTGAAATTCTTGGGCTAAAGGCGTGGCATCCGAACGAACCGATTCCATGCCTTTGATTTCAATGCTCCCGTCATCCCGATAACCCGCATAACGCTTCACCGCCCCCTCTCCGGCCATTCCCCGCATGGCCGGAATAAAGAGACGCACGTAGAGCTTTTCAAATTCCAGTTCCAGATGCGATTCCACATCGTATTCTTTTTTGAAGTAATGACGGAAATAGGCATCCACTCTGGAGGCCAATTTGGAAGCGGCCGATCGTGCATCCTGCCGTTCTTGGGTTTTCAACCGAACAAACACGGAATCGGTATCACCATAGAGAACATCGTATCCCCATAGCCCCAGCCGCTCTCGGGTGCTTCGCAGCACCCAGCGGCCAATGCCCGTGATGGACGCCGCCAGCTCAGGCCGAGCAAAACGGCAGCCCGTGGCCCCCATCACCCCATACATGGAATTCATGAGAATTTTCACGGCCTGAGCCAAAGCCCCATCCCCCGCCGCCTTGGCCGTGGCGCGGCGCGCCATGAGCTCTCCAATGTAGGCCGGAAGAATATGCTCACTTCGGGAAAAAACCGCCTCCCCCCCGGGGTTACCCATGGGATTAGACGGAGACATGATGAGAGCGTAGGGGTCGATATGAAAGGTTTGAATGAGTGAAGGATACAGACTCTTAAAATCTAAAACCGCCACATCTTCAAAGAGGCCATAGCCATCAGAAAACACCATGGCCCCTGGAGTGGACTGAAACACGCCTGAATTCCGGGAATCTGGAGCAACATATCCCTTGCGATGCAAACGGGGCAGAAAAAACCGGTCAAAGGACGCCACCGACCGATGCACCTGATCAGGGGGCAGACCGGTGATGAGGCTCCGCGTCACCAACTGATCCAAAATCCCTGTGGTTTCAAAAATCCGGGTGACCAGAATGGAATCCAGCAAATTGTATTGCGCCAACGCCATTTGATCCTGGGCAAAGCGCCGTTCAATCTCCGCAATTTTTTCCTCACCATGGGCATGAATGTCTTTGCCCTGACCTAAAAGCTCCTGAGCCACCGTGTCCAAGGTCCAATCGGAAAAGCGGTGAAAGGCCCCCCGAAGCGCCGGCGGACCATCAATCACAATCCGCCCGTCCACATCAGCCAAGGGTTTCAAACCCGATTTTCGCGACAAACGCAGGGGACGTTTGCTCCGCCCCAATATCAGCGGTATGCCCAACTCCTGAGCCTTTCGCTCCAAGAAATCCAAATCAAAGCCAATGACATGCCAGCCAATCACAAGATCCGGATCCCATTCCTGCACCTTGGAAATCAGGTGTCGAAGCAGCGTCCTCTCCCCATCAAAAACCTGCCATTGCGCCTCAACCAAAGACTCCGCATCCAGATTCTCAAGAGACAAGGGCCGTGCTTCGCCTGTTTTTTGCTCTCCTGAAAGCACTCCCACAAAACGCTTGCAAGAGCGCCCACTCAAATCCAGAGCAAAACTGTAGAGCTGACCATTCTTACCGGTTTCAATATCCAAAGATAAAACGTTTAAACCGACCCTCTTCTCCGAGGGACGGACAAGAGGGTTTTGGAACACACGGAAATTCCCCTCCCTACGGTAAGGGCCTTCGATTTCACATGAACCTGTGATGAACCGCTCCATCAGCCAGCGGTCTTCTGGGCGAACATCTCCTTCGCAAACAGGGAATCCTGAATCCATCACCCGGGTGCGCATGTCCCGAGCCGCCGCCAAGGTGGGAAAATAGAGTCCATCGGCCTCTTCTCCACGGAATGTTTTGAGATTCAAGGGGCGGCGCTGATGGGGAAGATCCTCTGGGATAGCGGCTCGACGCGGCACAAAGAACACAGGCTGATGGGGGGTGATGTCTATTCGCACTGGGCCATTCTCACTGATGCCCCAATAGCACAGATGGCATTGACCTTGGCTGTCAAAGGCCCTGGCCGTGAGAAGGAAGAGTGTTTCTGTGCTTTGTTGTTCCATCCCCACTCCTGCTCTAGCAGATTATGATTCCCAGCCTGATAATGGCATTATGAAGGAAAAACCACAGTCGGCCAAAAGGGATGTTCGTGCTGCCGGGTTTGTTTTGATTCTTTCTGGACTGGTGCTGGTGTTGGGGAGCCTCTTGGGTAAGGGCGGCTTGCGGGCGGTGTTTCCAGCCATTCCGGTCATTCTGGCCGCTCCATTAGTGGGCGTTCTGGTGCTGGACTGGAAACGTCGGGCCTGGGTGTTGGCCCCCCTGGCCGCCCTGGCCGCCGCCGCAGTGCTCCTTGCTGGGCCGGGTGGGCTGCGACGCCTTTTCCGTCTCTGGATGATTCCAGCTCTGGCAGGAGGTGGTGGATTTGTGGCGGCCTGGGCCCTCACCAAGGAACGGCTTTGGCTCACCTGTGCCGCGGCCCTGTTTGCTCTCAGCGCGGCCCTGGGAATTCGGGGAATGCTGAAGGTGTTGGGACTCCGCGTGGACCGTAGCCTCATCCTAGGACTGGTTTTGGCCCTGGGAGGACTGGCCATGGTATGGGCGGGAAGAAAAAAAGGCCCTCCGAACAATTCCCCGAAGGGGACCTGAGGGGTCGGCCCGGGAACCGGGCCTAAATTGCCTTAGAACAGAATTTTTTGAACCGCATGCTGACTGCGGTAGTCTTGGATTCGTTCCTCAATTTCTCGAAGCATTCCATCCATGGATTCGGGGTGGTTGATGTCATAGGATTCGGTATCCACCCGAATTTTTTGGGAATAGGTGTAATGATCATACCAAGAGAGGTATTTCTCATTGAGTTTCTCCAGATAATCCCGGGGAATTCCTGACTCTAATCCTCTATTTCGAATAGAAATACGCTCAATAGCAGCGTCCACAGAACAGTCCAAATACACCATGAGGGCGGGCGGATTTGCATGCTCCAGCATGTTGTCCAGAAGGGTGTTGTAGGAACGGAATTCCTCATCAGACATGTCGCCATCATCATGAAGAAGTTCAGCAAAAATGCGGTCACCAAAGATGGAACGGTCCAAAAGTCCACCACCGGCGGAATGGATGTCCTTAATCATGCGGAAGCGCTCATTCAAAAAGTGGATTTGCATGGTGAATGCCCATCGACTTTTATCGGCATAGAATCGGTCAAGGAGACTCAAGGTGTCGGGATTTCCGAGTTCGCGGTAGAGAGGAATGCCAAAACGACGCTCCAAAATCTCTCCCATTGTGGTTTTTCCCGCTCCAATCTGCCCTTCGATGATGATCACCGGCCATGCTCCTTCGTCCAAATTCATCCTCTTTCCACTATGATCAGTAAGCTCTTGAACGGCATCCGCTGTTCCAAGCTTCCCTATCGGGTTGAAATCATAATTCCCTTCTGTCAGAACCTATGCATGATTGCATTCTCAAAATCCTGACCTTCTTTGATTCTAAATTCATTAAAAATAAAGAATTAAAATCTTATTCATTCCGGAGAGTTTCATTAGCATGCGGAACTTTTGAAACGGACTCAACAGAATAAAGACTGTGAAAATCGGCCCACACCATACCACCGGACTACGGAGCAGGGGAAGGCAAATCCACTGGAGCTTTCTCTCTTTCCTAGCAGAATCAAAGGAAGTCCTGCCCAATGTACCATAAAGAGTCTGTTCTCCAATTGGATTTCTCAGAATTCTCCAGCATTCAATTCATTCTGAAACCTTAGCTCAGGCCAGAAACTCCTTGCCAATTCACCAGGGGAAAATTGATCATAGAAAAGCTACGGACTGTTCTTTTTCTGACTTTCCGAGTCCTCTGAATCTCATGGTAAAATGAACAGATGCATACTCGGCGTTTTCTCACCATGGACACAGCAGCATTGATTGCTGCCCTGATACAAACTCCTCCAGCACTCTGGCTTCTATGGGCTGCCATACCTGTTTTTGAACCCCAGTTTCCGTTCCTTTTGATGTTTGGAACCTACATCCTGGCCTTCCCTCTTCTGGGAATCATTCTTTTTTTTCTAAAACCCAAGGAGTTTCTAGGAGGGCGTCGCCCCATTCGATTTTTCATGGAGGCCGTTTTTTATGTGTTGGTGGCCATGATGGTAATGATGCATCATTCCGTGGCCATTGCGGTGGATCCCTACCAGCCCTTTTCCTCTCACCCCATCCCATCAGTCATCATCACCATCACCGGCTTTGTTTATGCCATTCTTTTTGGAATTGCAGCCGTTGTACGTGGCAAGGGATACCAAGGTATTGTGCGTCGCTGTTTTGTGGTTTGGCCCATCCTTTTGCTCTTCTTACCTTTTCTCTATTTTGTTCACCAAAAATGGAATGCTCCTCAATGGAATGGCCCCGGCCCGGGGTGGAATCCCATTTTTGTTCCAGGAAAAAAGGTGGAAACATTTCGAAATCCCGCCCTTCTCACCATTCCATCAAGTCCAAATCGTCCGGACACATTGCTCGCTTTTGCAGAAGCTCGAATGGGCACATCCAAGAATCATGGAAAAAAAGAACTGGTCTTGCGCCGTAGCCAGGACGGAGGCCGGACATGGCAGCCTATTCAGCGGGTACGTCCCTGTGAGAATCCCTTGGGAAACGCCTTTTCACCAGCACCCATTTATGATGCAACGCAGAACACTGTGTTTCTTCTTTATGGTACAGAAATGAATGATCAGAACGCCACAACCTGGATGATGACTTCCCATGATGAAGGCACTCACTGGACCTCTCCAGTGAAGCTGGGAAATGGAATGCCAAGCCCAGGCCATGGAACCATTCTCAACCAAGGAACGGAGAATTCACTTTTTGTTATATCAGGATGGGATGATCAGGGCGGTTTTCTCTGGCTTTCAGAGAATGGGCAGGATTGGTTTAAATCCGATACAGCCCTTACAGGACGAGAACGTCACCTGGCTTCCTTAGAAAATGGCCTTCTGGTGGCCAGTGTTCGCACCTATTCCAATTCCCGTTATTTTCCCCATACGGGTTGGCGAATTGAGCATTCCTTTGATGGTGGCATGGAATGGGAGAGAGTCACAGACCAGCAATCCTCACCACGCCCAGGAGCCCTTTATCCCATTGCTCCCTCCATGGATGGACGATTATGGCGATGTGGCCCAACAGCCTCTTACGCCCTAGCAAGATTGGAATTGGATTTTTCCCAGGATGATGGTCAATCTTGGACCATTGCCACCCCTCTCTATTCTGGCCCAAGTGGCTCTTCCGATTTGGTCATCAATGAACAGCGTCTTTGTTCCATACTAGGAGAATATGGTAGAACCGAATTTGATGAAATGATTGGATTTGCCCAATTCTCTTTACCAGAAAAAGCCGGGGATTCTTATAAATCAACCACAACAGCAAGAACTGCTGTGGTTGATTCGGAACAGTCTAATCCCAAAGAGAACGGTTGAGTTCTCCTTCTTTCTGCGAAACCAAAACGGTTCCAACCATATCCCCAGTCACATTGGTGATGGTTCGACCCATATCCAGTAATGCATCAATTCCCAGAATCATGGCATAGGCTGCGGCCACAGAGCTTCCGGCTTCAATGGTGATGCCAATGGAGTTGAGCACCATTAGCAACATAATCGCCCCAGCTCCGGGGATTCCAGCTGAACCAATGGAGGCCAACACCGCTGTGAGTATGATGGTAAACTGCTGAGCTAGGGTGAGATCCATTCCAACCGCATTGGTAATGAATAGAGCACAAACCCCCATGTAGATGGCGGTTCCATCCATGTTGATGGTGGCTCCAAGAGGCAAGGTGAATGAAGCCACCTTCCGTGGAACCCCTAGATTCTCTGTGACATTACGCATGGTGACCGGCAAGGTTCCACTGGAACTTCTGGTCACAAACGCAGTAATCATGGCCTCACGAGCTCCTTTGAAAAACCGTCCATAACGCAGTTTATTGAGAATAAGAATGATTCCATAGATTCCTGCAATTTGAATGGCAAATCCAGCATAGGCTGTGAGAGTCACCAAACCAAGGGAACCAAAGGCTTTGGAACCCTGCTTTCCAAACACCACGGCAATCAGAGCAAAAACCCCAATGGGCGCATACTGAAGAATTCCCCGAACCAGGATATACATCACTTCAGCACAGCCCTCAAACACGGTAAAAACCGCTTCACCAGCCTTAGCCAGACGTTCTTCCTGAGAACTCCGAACCACGGATACTCCAATCCCAAAAACAAGGGCAAAAAAGATTGTGGGAAGAACTGCTCCACCGGAAAGTGCACCAAAGGGATTCTTGGGAATCATATTGAGAAGAGTGTCCACAAACCGAGGTTGTTGAAATTCTTTACCCGCAGCATCAGCAACGGCAGCCAATTCCAAACCGGCTCCAGGCTTAAAGAGATTGGCCATGGCCAATCCCACTCCCACTGCAAGGGCAGATGTAATCATGTAAAACAGAAAAATCCGTAAACCAATTTTCCCCAGTTCTCGGGGCTGAATGCTGGCTGCACCCACCACAAGGGAGGTGAGAATCAAAGGCATCACAATCATTTTCAACAGATTCACCAGCAATGAACCCAGGGGCTGAATCACCGCAACTCGTGGCCCAACAAGCAAGCCCAGAACTGCTCCAAATAGAAGACCCAAGAGTATTCTTAAGAGGAGGTTCGATTGAAAATACCAACGAAAAATTCCTGAGGATTTTTGACCTTTCGACATTTTGTTCTCCTGTTTCAGTGATGGGGAAAACCCATAAAACCCATCCTAAAGCAAGAATTCCTGAGTCACCAAGCAGAAAGAGATGAACAATGAAAACTTGATATCGATTCAGCCCCTCAAGGAGTAGATGGAGCCCTCTGGAGGGCCTGAGAACAAAGCAAAGAATCGAGTGTTTTGCCAATGGCTTCACGGAACGGTGTGGGATTCATCCATTGATGATTCTTCAAATACGGGCAGGAAAGCTGAACATTATGAGGCCGAGGGGCTCCCTTTGGCGGCTGTTTGGAAGGAAGCAGACGATGGGTGGAATACCCAAGATGCTCCAACATGATGCAACCCATCTCCAATTTGGTAAATGATTCTTCAGGACAATAGTGAATGAAGGACGATAAGTGCTCTTTTTGAACCATCTGCACCAGGATTTTTTCAATCACTTTGGCAACATCGGGAACAAAGGCTGGATAACGAATTTGTTCATCATCAAGAAACACCTCATGACCATCATGAGCAAAAAATGGGGAAAGCATCGTTGTAACAGAAGACTCGTCAAGATTCTCCGATAATCCATGAAGCATGGGCACGCGAAGGCAATGATGAAGCGATGAGGCTTTCAATACCAGCTGATCAGCCTCATTCTTATCCCGTCCATAATCATTGATGGGATGCGGCTGATCCTCTGGATGATAGGGAGGTGATTGACCATCAAACACATAGTTGGTGGAAAGATGGAGCAAGGGAACACTGTGGAGCTGACAAATCCGAGCTAAATTCGCCGGTAATGTCACATTCACCTCATGGCTCCACTCCGGCCTCTCTCGACAAACATCAGGACGACGCTCAGCTGCAAGATTCACCACCACATCTGGATGAAACTGATTCAACCAAGACTCTAAGGCATGGAAGTTTAGAGCATCTAGTTGATCAAGATTTGAAGAAACGCGGGAAAAGGCCGTCCCCCTCACACAGAATTTTGAGCTTAACTGCTGATACAGTCCTCGGCCAAGTAAGCCAGAAGCTCCAATGATTCCAACTCGGATGGTGTTCATCTTCAGCGGTGCATCCTTTTTCACAATTTTCAACCATTATTCCAAATCTGAGGCCTTCTCAAAAGGATATAGGAGTCCCCATTCTCGTCGCATGCCATCCATCACTCCCATCAAGGCCACACTCTCTGCAACAGGAATGATAGGACTTTCCATCAACCCGGATTGAATGCAGCGCACAGCCTCTTGGAGCTGATGCAGAAAACCAACAGAACCATCATCAACAGTCAGAGATTCTTGGGAAATGACATGGTTTGTTCCATCATGTTTGTGAATGATGAATGTTTTTCCAAAGGGAGCTTCTGGACATTCAATATGGCCTAATGTTCCATAAAACATCATTCTACTCTCCATCCGCAGGTCATAACTGGCACTCACTTGAGCCAAAACACCTGATGGATAACGGAGAATGGCATTAGAAATTTCATCCACCCCGGTTTTGCTTTTCCGACAATCGGAAACAACGCGCAGAGGAAGTGCATCAAGAAGATGGGAAATGATGCTCAAGGGATAACAGAACAAATCCAGAGTGGCTCCTCCGGCTAATGACGGATCAATGAGTCGAGGACGGTAGCATTCTTCAACAAATTTCCCAAAAACAGCTGAAACCTGATGAATCTCTCCAATCACTCCTGAGGCCAAAATTGATTTGAGTTTCTGATGGCTGGGAAGAAAACGGACCCACAAGGCTTCCATCAAAAAAAGATGAGATTGCCGAGCCAATTCAGCCATCTCACGAGCCTCTTTTTGATTCACGCAAAAAGGTTTTTCCACAACAACATGCTTGCCCGCTTTGAGGGCAGCCAGGACGCAATCTTTGTGAAAATTATGAGTGGTGGCCACATAGACAGCCTGAATATCCTTTCGATTGAGGAGCTCATTGTAGGATAAGGCATCCACATCTGGAAACTTTTGCACCCAATCCTGAGCGCGTTTGAGGGATTGGGAACCCACCCCTCGAAGTTCTGTTTCTGAGCATAGTGCTATTGCTCTTGCCATTTCTTGGGCAATTAACCCAGCCCCCATAATGCCCCAACCCATGACAGCCATGCGGAACCTCCAACAATCATTGAAAATTGATTCTTCTGAATTATTCCTTGGACAAGAGGACAGAGCAATCATCTTTTTAACAACAGGGTATAAATCAATAATTTCAAGAAATATAAAACAAAAAAGATATTACAAAAAAGGGCCGGCGTTTTGCCGACCCTGATCCTGAGCAGTGTTGCTCACGAATGAATTTATCAATACGGTATCAACCGTGAAAATGGCGTATATGTCAAGTTAAACTCTTCTATAGGCGCCTCCTTTCAAAGAGCCTAAAAACTTCTTACACCGATAATTAACGGCCAACAAGCTTGGGTGGTCCGCTCATCAAATGAACCTCCCTAAAAGAACTATTCTTAACTCCAATATAAGACCCAAAAATCGAAAACTCAAAGAAAATTTCCATAATTCTCTGCTCATTCAATACATAAATCTGTAATTACCACAATAATAAGGAATAAACCATTCAATAAATAACAGGTCTTTCCTTAACAAGAACAGTTCCTTTTCATAATGATTTCCATTCTATGGATATCACCTTACCCTGGACAAAAGGCAACATCTCTCATTCCATTCATCATCATCCAACATTGCAATGGTGCATTGGAGTCATTATTGTAGCTTTTTCTTCACACTCGTTTTCAGACAAAAGAGTAATGAGAGCTTATCTCTTCATTATGACATACGAGAAACTTTGATTAATTCAAAGCAATATAGTAGTTCAATATCTAGAGAGAAAACCAAGACAAAAAGCCAATATATTTGAAATCTAAAATCTAAGGGAATAGATTATTCTTATGAATAAAGTTCTTTTTTTGTTGATGCTAGTCCTCGTTATTCTCATCAGCTGTAATGAGGTCACAACACCCACAGAGAGCGGAGGCCCAACCTACACAATCACTCAGACTGCAACCAGCAATAATGTCACAATCAGCTATGAACAAGTTGGGGCCAATGTCATTATTACAGGATCAGTATCGGAAACATCTGATGTAATTCGGTGGTATAGTCCACAATTTACTCCTCCCTATTTCGGTTCCTTCCCCCTCACAACCCAAGGAGGAGGCACAATAGCATCACCAGGCGATACGAATGATAACGCATCTCTCCCTGGGGTTATTTCTACATTTGTTGGTATACAATCAGGAATAGCAACCGCAACTCTCACTGTCCCTTTCGAAACTCTCAATTCTCTAAACACTCTTACAGAGGTTTCCATCTCTGTTTCTGATGTTTTTGCAAATTTGGCAACTCTCACCATCACTCGAGATTGAATGATGATTAAATAAGGGACAAACATATCCTCAATTCTCATTGTACCTTGATGAACCATTGATGTGTTGATGAGCAAGACAAGAATCTAGGCAGAGAATTTCTACTTCATTTTGTTTACGCACAAATCAGGAATAAAACAAAGCTTGGAATTGCCAATCAAATTTTAACCTGCTGTTAAACCAAGAAAATCCTTGATGCTTTCTTTGCTTGGAGAACCATCATCCAACATAGAGCCATGTCCACCCGCAGACTCCACCACTCGAGCTCCCCGTTCTCCAAGAAAGCTTTTCTCTGCGACGGTCAACCGGCCAACCGCTTCATCCAATAGGCCATAGACATACAGCACAGAACTCAAATCTCTCCCTATCAATTCTTCTGTATACCGGTGGTATCCCAGCGCAGCTTGGAGTCGGAGACCAGCATAGGCTGTTCCAAGCTGATCGGCCGGAATTTCCTCTGGAAGAGTGGCCCGCACAGGGGTGATTCCATTGGTAAAACGATACGGTTCTCTATCACGAAATCCTTGCCAAACAACCTGGGGAATATCCAGACGCCCAGCTGCAATCACCACCTTATCCACAATAGATGCATCCCGCGTTAAAAGCCTTGGAATGATGAAGGCTCCTAAGGAATGTCCAACAAGGTAAACGGTTTTCCCCTGAGCCTTAAAATACCGAGCCACCCGTTCCAGGATGTCAACAGACACCTCACTTTCTCTTTTTGCCCGCTCAAAACTGAGGTTTTCTTTCAATCCTGTCATGATGGATGGATTGATGGTATTGGCCTGATGAACATACACCTCGTGGTACTCGGAAGCCCCAAGATCATCAAAATAATTGGTGTCCAGTTCCGTGATTGGGCCACCATGGGAATAAAGAATGACAGTGTTGGACATCAGATTGCTTGATCCTTTTGATACAAACAAACGACTGGTTTCTCCAGGAAGGAGAGTTTGACTCGGAGTACCGGAATCGAGTGGTAATCCACAAGATGCAAACAGCAACGGAAAAAGCAGAAGAATCAGGAACTTTGATGATGCAAGTTTCACAACGGAAGCCTCATGGTAAGAAAAGATTCTGTATCTTACTTGTTTAATAATATTTATGTCGACTTGATTATTGTTTTTGTATTCCAAGAAATAATGCGATTTTCTCGTCGAAAGGCCTCTCAAAGAGTATACTTTCAGCATCAGGAAATTTTGAAGGATTGAATGAAATCACACGCACTTGGGGTCATGGTTTCAAAAGCGTTGAAGAACTCACCACCACTTGGCCTTATCTCAATGAAGACCGTGTCCAATTCATAACCTGAGTTTCCTTGAAGGAATGCATATGCCGGCAAATCTAGAAAATACCCTTGTGATTGGAATCTCTTCCCGAGCACTTTTTGATCTGGAACGAGAGAATAGCATTTTTGAAAATGAAGGCCTGAACGCCTACGCGCAATATCAGCGTGAGAATGAAAAACGCGTGCTGGAACCAGGCACCGCCTTTCCTCTTGTTGAAGCCCTTCTCAAACTCAATGACAAGTTGGGGGAGCATATGGTAGAAGTGGTGATTATGAGTCAGAACAATCCTCAGACAGGATTGCGTGTGATGAATTCCATTGACTTCTACAACTTGGCCATCACGCGAGCGGCATTTTCTGGTGGAGAATCCCTTGGCCCTTTCCTTTCTGCCTACAGTGTTGATCTCTATCTGTCTAAAAATCTGGAGGATGTGCAGGATGCCATAGATCATGGAATTGCAGCGGCTCAGCTCTATGCTCCTCCAGGTGGCTTCAATCCTGATGCCGATGAAATTCGCATCGCCTTTGATGGAGATGCGGTCCTTTTCAGTGAAGATTCAGAAGTCATTTTCAAACAACAAGGATTAGATGCCTTCTTAGAACATGAGAAAGTCTTTGCATCCCTACCCCTGCCAGAAGGCCCCTTTGGACGTGTGCTGAAAACCCTCTCGCGCATCAAAAGTCTTTCGGACAAACCGTTGGTCCGTATTGCACTTGTGACCGCACGCGACCGTCCTGCCCATGAGCGAGTGATTCTGACCCTGCGCAGTTGGGGCGTTGAGGTGGATGAAGCCCACTTTTTGGGCGGTTTACCAAAAAATGAAGTGCTACGGGCCTTCAATGCTCACATCTTCTTTGATGATCAAGACAAACATGCTGGACCAGCATCGGAACATGTGCCCTCAGCCCGGGTTCCCTATAAAACCTCCTCTGAACTCTATGACAAAGATGCCCCCGGTCCAGATTCAGCGCATTGATTTTTTATACCGACCCCTCCATGCGGGGCAGGCCCCTTTTTCGGGGTAACCCCCAAAGTCTGAGACTTTGGGGGTCGTTCTAGACTATAAAAAAGGAAGACTGTTGGTAAGGCGCCAACCCACGCCAAGACTGATGTTCACTTGGAACGAATCCCAATTCATTTGTGAACCGGTGCCAGTGATGTAGTTGTATGGAGTCCAGGCTGCCGTTAATCCAATGTTTACCAGGACATGCTCATCCGGCATCAGATAGATGTGAGCTCCGCTCCCAACACCAGTCAAAAAATGTGTCACTGTGGTTTCTTGGTCAACTTTGCCGTAGAAACCAAAATCGGCGTAATATCCTCCGCCAAGAACCAAGCCCCAACGGCCGTAATTTAGATCGGTTCCAACACCAATGAGACCATTGATGCCCACAAAGGCCATGTTTTCATCGGTCATTCCTGACATCATTCCGGAGGGATAAAGTCGATTCACCCCAACATAAGGGCTGATTTGGCCATAAATCCCCAAACCACCCTCACCACCAATGTACAAACCATTGAGCGTGAGACTCTGTGGAGCAAAACCCAATCCTTCCATTTGGGATTGTTGGGAAAAACCCACATTGGAAAAGGCGGCGCGAGCCGCCAATGGCATGGACGCAATGAGAACCGTAAAAAGCAGGAGCGCGCTTTTTTTGTACATGATTATACTCTCTGACTTCCCAGTTTTACGGTGTGATACCGTATGGGAACGCACAGGACTCTATCACAGCTTTGGAAAATTCCACGAGATGCTGTATTGCTCTTTGAAAAAGAAAGAGGAAAGTTTTTCTAATGGTTCTCATGGCTCTTTTTGACAAGGCTGGTTCCATCAACGCTGGTGTTGAAATGAACATCCATTGAACCCAGTTTTACCAATAAAAAAAGGGCCTCAGAACATCCATGTTCCAAGAACCCTTTTCTGGATTTAAGAAGATTCGTGGGAAGTCTTACCACTCATCTCCTGAGGAATCGGCATCACTGTTGCTTGACCGACCACCTGTACGCCAGCCGATACCAGCGGAGATGGTGAACGAGCTTGCATTCACATTCTTAAGAACTCCAGGAATGACTTCGGCACCAAAACCATAAAGCCAGGGAGAGAAGGCATAAGTTAATCCAAGATTGAATGCAAAACGGCTATTGACGCTGTAATAAAGCTTTGCAGAACCACCAAAGCCTAAGTCAATGCGGGACAATGACGCCTGTGATGATGCATCTGCTGGAGGAATGATGTGATTATATCCGGAATAAACTCCACCACCAAGAATGAGACCCATGGAACCAAAGTTCAGGTCTCCTCCAACACCAATAATGGAGCCAACACCAAAATATTTTCCTGTTACATGTAAACTACCAAGTACCGGATGATGAGCTCCAACAGCGTAAAATGGAAGCACTTCGGCATAAACACCAAAAGTCTCTCCACCAACATAGGTCACATCAACACCAATTGTTTTTAAAGAGACATCCTGTGACGTGTTCGTTGTGCATGAGCCGTATGAGAAACCAATCAGCGTAGAACTTGCCATCACTGGTAGGGCCATCATAAAACCCAAAATAAGAATTGCTACGGATTTTTTCATTTTTTCTCCTTGTTGTGTAAATCCATTTCTCTATATGTTCGATAAGACTAAACGACTCGAAGAGTTTCGTGAACAACGAATTTATTTTTTATTGCATGGTTCTCTCCCAAGACTTCAAGCTTTAGAGAATCTATGAGAGAGACTTCAATCCTTTACCGAAGGATTTCAATGTGCTCAGAACATTCTCATCGTATTCTACCAATCTTCTTTTGAAGTTTGGTTGCTACCTTGGCCAGAGGGGTTGCCTGACCGCCAGCCAATACCGGCGGAGATGGTAAAGTTTGTTGTGTGGAACTTCTCAAGATAATAGGGACTTTGATCTGGATAAAAAGAATAGTTCCAAGGAGTCCATCCATAACCTATGGCAACATTCAGGATTAAGGCATCACTCAGATGGAAATATGCCAAAGCAGATCCACCAAACCCAAAACCCGCAATGGTGAGTAAACCTGACAAATCTTCAGCCCCCAGAAAACTTACTGCAGAGAATCCACCACCTCCAAGGAGCACTCCAAAGGATCCAAAATTCAAATCGATGCCAAGACCTAGCAATGAATTCACACCAAAAAATTTCAATCCACTAAGAGAAAGAGGAAGAACTTGTTCTCCAGGTATCTTCATTCCAGTGCCCCAAAAGGGATGCGCTTGAACCAAAAATCCTAGGGTATCTCCTGCCAGATGGGTAAAGGAAAAACCTAAACTGCGAAAGGAGTATCCTGGGGACATGTTCGCCGCTCGATAGCTTCCATAATTGAGATTAACCGTTGTTGTGTCCGCCATGAGAGGAAGGGTTAAAAGAATGAATATCCCGAATACAAAGCATGCTCTCTTCATAAAAAACCCCTTTTAGCAATCAAGTGATTATTTTAATTGCATCTATTCTCTTGGTAAATATTTCTATTCCACTATTCCTCTAACTTCTCTGATTTCCATTCTCGAAATTCACGTCTAAGCGTTCAAAATGATTCAATTCTCTTTGAAAACCAAAACTTCATATTGAGAAAATCTAAGGGATAGACTCTTCTTTCCCTGTTTGAAGAGTGCCGTGATACAATGCCCAGCCATGGACGCACTCCTTACGGATCTCATCGCCCTCAGGGACTTGGTTTCTCATCACGGATTGTTCTCAACAGGCATGCTCCTCATTCTTGGCTACTTCTTAGGAAAACTGGCCAATCGGGTGAAGCTACCAGAAATTACAGGGTACATTGTTGCCGGCCTTGTCCTTGGAGACGCGGCCTTAGGCATTGTGCACCATGAAATGAGCGAATCCCTCCAGATTGTTACGGATGTGGCCTTAGGCCTCATAGCCCTCACGATTGGTGGAGAATTTTCTTTTTCCAAACTCAAAAGAATGGGCAGTGAAGTGGTGATCATCACGGTTGCCCAGATTCTGCTCACCTTTATTGCAGTGAGTTTAGGTCTCTGGCTCTTCAAGATGCCCATGCCTTTTGCCATGATGCTTGGAGCGATAGCAACGGCCACTGCTCCAGCGGCAACCGTTGCCATTGTTCAATCCCTCCGTGCTCACGGACCATTTGTGGACAGACTCTATGGAATTGTGGCCCTTGATGATGCAGGAGCCGTCATCATTTTTGGTATTGTCTTTGCTATTGTCTCCAGTATTCTTGGGGCCGATTCCGCTGCTGCTGCAACAGGCGCCGTTGAAGTCGCTCGTCATGGCGGTGGAGGCATGATTATGATCTGGGGGGCCATTAAAGAGATACTCTTCTCCATTGTGCTGGGAGGTGTAGCGGGTTATATCATTCACCGTCTCAGTGGTAAGAAAAACCACACCGGTGAATTGATGATCATCGCGTTAGGCTGGATTTTTGTTCTCACAGCCCTTTCCATTGCCTTCCATCTCTCCCCCCTCCTTTCCAATATGGCTGCTGGGATGGTGCTGATTAATGCATCACCACGAAACCATCGAATCTTCCGAAATCTCGAGCCTCTCACTCCTCCGATTTATGCTTTGTTCTTTGCCATTGCAGGTACAGAATTGAATCCAGCGATTCTTCTTCAAGGGGACATTCTCATTCTGGGTTTGGTCTTTATTGTGGCTCGAGCCATTGGAAAGGTGGGAGGTGTATGGAGTGGAGCTGTGATTGCTAAATCAAAACCCAGTATTCGTCAAAACTTGGGGTATTGCATGTTGCCTCAAGCCGGTGTGGCCATAGGACTTGTGCTGATGATTCAAGCCTCTCCACTGGTGGCCAGCCTTGGACCAGCTCAGAAAGAGATTATTTTCACTATGGTGAACATCATTCTCCTTTCAGTTTTCTTTAATGAACTCACTGGTCCCCCTATTTCAAAAGCAGCCATTGTGAAAGCACTGGATATGGAAGAACACGAAAAAGCGATGGAGGCTGCCTGATGAACTTTTCAGCGATGATTGACAACGCCAGCTGCACCACAGATATGAAAGCCCGTTCCAAGGATGAAGCATTAAAAGTGCTTGCGGCTTTAGCCGTTCGAGGAGGGCGCACTGGTAGCGCAGGAGAACAGGCCATTGCCCTCGCTTTGGCGGAACGAGAGGCTCAAGGATCCACAGGGTTTGGCGATGAAGTGGCCATACCCCATGCACGAGTTGCCGGACTGGACGATTTTGTGGTGTTCATTGCCCGATGCCCGAAGGGTGTGGACTATGACAGCTTAGATAAAAAGAAAACCAAACTTTTCTTTGTGATTCTCGGACCAGAGAATAGGCCCTCTGAGCATATTCAAATCCTCGCTGCCATTTCACGAGCCCTGAGTGCGGGTACGCTGAAAAGAGAACTTCTTTTGGCAAAAACTCCCGACGTGATGGTGGAATCGTTTCTTCGCCAGGCTGGAGATGGATCTCAGAATGCCGCTCCAGCCCCTAAGGAGAAACTCAAGCTTCTGGTTCTCATCCTTTATATGGATGAATTTCTGTACCATATTCTGGAGTATTTTTTGGAAGAAGGAGTGGAAGGGGCCACCATTTTAGATTCCTCAGGAATGGGGCAGTATGTCTCCAATATTCCTTTGTTTGCCACATTCATTGGCTTTATGAATGAACAGAAAAACCGAAGCAATACAATTTTGGCCACCATTCCTGCAAATCGAGAAGATGAAATCATCAAGGGAATAGAAGCCATCACTGGTGACTTAGACCGTAAGCAAGGCGCCATGCTCATGACTCTCGACATTGGTCGATGGAAGGGCACCATGAAAATGATGTAAATGTATCCCCTGAGCTCAAGTCTCTTGCTTCACGCCCATCAAGAGACTTGAGCTCATCTGTTCTCTCTACACCCTCACCCCGCAAACAAAAGATGAATCACGATTTCAACAGAAGATTCGTCTCTCTCAAGCCCATCCAGAGGATGAATACATGAGAACGCTCATCATCTCCTTTCCTGTTAAGGAGAACGAAGACGATTCTTATTTCTCTGATCCTTTCAAAATTTGCATAACACAATTTTCACAGGGATGATCCTTCAATCTCCAGTCTTGGAAAAGATTGTCAGGAAGAAAGTGCAATGAGATAAATACCCTAGTGACATAGAAGGAGTGCACTTTGGAAATTCAAGAAAAAGTATCTTTCAATGGAAAAAATGGTTTTCATGCAAGGCCAGCCGGTATTTTCTCCAAGAAAGCAAAAACATATTCATCGTCAATTACCCTTGTTAAGGCAGGAGAAACTCCAAAAGAAGCGGATGGAAAGAAGCTCATCCAATTGATGAAAATGGACATCAAGGACACGGATGAACTTTACATCATTGCGAACGGAGATGATGCCAAAGAGGCATGTGCCGAATTAAAGGAATTGATGAAGGGGCTGAGTTAGTAATGTTTTTTGATAAGAAGATTCTGATTGAAGTGTGTGCCCCTTGCGCAGGCAAAGTGGTGTATCTCGATAATGTACCAGATCCAGCATTTGCCGAACGAATGGTGGGCGATGGTGTGGCGATTGAGCCCTCTGAAGGGAAATTCTATTCACCCATTGAAGGTCAGCTAGAGCATCTTTTCAACACCAAGCATGCCTTCAGTGTGAGCCATGGGATTGCAGAAATTCTGGTTCATGTGGGCATTGAAAGCCTGAAGCTTGAAGGTGAAGGCTTCACGGTTGTGAAAGAGATGGAAGAGGGCACAGAGCTCACAAAAAATGAGCTTCTAATGGAAGTGGATCTTGCGACACTGAAAGAGAAGTTGCCTTCCCTCAATACTCCAGTACTGATTGCAAACTATGACGATGTTCAGGATTTTAAAGTTCTGGTTGCAGAAGGTTCTGAAGTTGCTGCGGGAGATAAAATCTTCCAATTCTCAATCAGAAAGAAATGACTCTTACCCACAAGCAGAAGAAAATTATCAAGTTGCTCCTCAGCCTGAACGAACCGCTGTCGCATTATAAGGCTGGGAGTCTCTTGAATCTCAGCTCTTTTCAGATGCGTCAGGAATTGACGGGCCTGGACAAATTATTCTCCTGCTTTGGAATTGAACTCCTTAATAAACCAGGGACTGGATTATTCATCTCTGGCTCGCCGAATTGCCAAACGAATTTATCCAAGGCTCTGGCTAAATTTGATATCATCAACTGCTTAGACAAAGAAGAATGTTATATTCTTGCCATCCTTCATCTTTTAATTAATGACGACTATCTGAAACTGGATTATCTCAGTTATTATCTACCTTATTCCAATTCTTCCATTTCTAACTTTATAAGAGAATTTCGCAAAAAAACTTTTTTTGATTCCTATGGTCTTGAATTTGAATCCAAAAAAGGCCGAGGAATCAAAATAACGGGACCATTAGAAAAGAGAATCGCCTATACTGCTTCATTAATTTGCACCCGTATAAACACAAAAGAGCTTCACGATTTCATCCGATTTAACAATGAAGTAACTGATGATTTTTCAGCAGAAATCATCAAGAATATGGATTTAGAACAAAGCCATTTATTGTTTTATCTTGAACGCTTAGAACAACGTAATGAACTAAAAGATCTGTACTTTAGAGATCTTTTACAGATCATATTTTTCATTTCTCTAAAACTTCGGTTTAGAAAGAGCTCAGACCAAACTGATGAACCAATAGACTTTGGCGACTTAACAAACAAAAAAAAGAGTTTATTCCAAATCAAGGAAGCTCATAAGGAGCTTGCCCCACAAATAACCCGAGAACTCGTCTCATGGATTGAGAACAGAAATATTTTTTTATTGATTAACCAAAACCTGAATAGCAAATTGATTCTGACCATAGAAGAGTTACTTTTATGGGAAGAAAAGAATTTGTTCAAAACTCTCTCCCATGAAGATCTTAAACTCATAGAAAAGACTTTTAATGAAAAGTCTGAAAAAATCTTAAAATCCTTTTCAGAATATGACTCATTGAAGAAACTGTTCCAACATCACTTACTCTATCTTCTTCATTCCATCATTCATGAACAGCATGCTGTTCTCCGTTCCATATGTTTATCTATTTATAGTCCCTACAGGGATCGGGAACGAGAACATCTGATCCGAAGCTCCATTGACAATATCCTTGATTGCAATCTTTGTATGGATTTTCCGGATATTTCAACTGAAGAACGAACGCGAATCCAAAATCAAATTGTTCTGACCTTTCGTGGTATCACTCTTTTAGATGCAACGGAAAACGATGTTCTCATATTACCGGAACCTCTCAGCAAGAGCAATTTCATAAAAATTCGAGACTTTGTCAAAAACCAACTCAGGCAACAACTGAATCGTTAAGAGGGTGCAAATTTATGGAAGTCATTATTCCAGGTTTTTCCATGGGAAAACCACTTTATATTTCGGCTGGTTCAAACGTCATCTACAACAAGATTGATGAATCCCAAAGAGATGCCGAAAAGGGTAGAATTAAAGCTGGGCTCAATAACCTTAATCAGAAACTCTCCCATGAAATGGAATCATGCTGCGATAAAGAAACGAATGAACTTCTTTCTTCCTTCATAGAAATTCTGGAAGATGATTCTATTCAAGACAGTTTATTTGCCTCTATTGATTCCTTGTTATCAGCCCCAGAAGCCGTACGAACCGAAGGAAAGAAGCAATACAGTGAATTCCTCCAATTGGAGATTCCTTACCTTAAAGAAAGAGCTGGAGACATTTTAGATCTATTCCAACAACTGGAATGCATTGTTGATGGAAGAGATCTTGCCATTGATTTAACTGAGCCTAGCATTCTCATTGTGAATGAATTGACACCTATGATGCTTCTTTCCATGAACAATATGGAAAATCTCAAGGGTGTTCTTTCTGTACAAGGGAGCCCAACAAGTCATACAACCCTGATTTTGAAATCCTATGAAGTTCCTTATGCTGTTGGATTTGAAGATTTATCAGCATTCAAATCCAATCAAAATATCATTGTTGATTTACGAGAAAAAACCTCTCAAAAAATCCAAATCAATCCCACTATGGAAGAACGAGTACAGGCTCAAAATGTTCTCAATCAACTGGAAGAAGAGAAAGCAGCTCTTCAGAAGTTCCAATCCTTCTCCATTAAAAGAGAAAGCCAAGGAAAACTTCAGCTTAAGATAAACGGAGCCAGTTCAGCAGAATCAGAATTAGCCTTTAGCCGAGGAGCGGATGGGATTGGATTGGTTCGTAGCGAGTTCATTTTTATGAATGAAAAGCAAGAACCCTCTGAAGACGTGCAATTTTCTTATTATAAAGACATCATTGAGGCTCAAAAGGGAAATCCCGTCACAATTCGAACACTGGATGTTGGTGGAGATAAGGGCATTGATTACCTTGGAATGCCTCAGGAAGAAAATCCCTTTTTGGGATTTCGTGCCATTCGCTATTGTCTGAAAAACCAGGATCTATTCCGACGGCAGATTCGAGCTATACTCCGAGCTTCGGCATTTGGAAATGTTCGAATTTTGATTCCATTTGTCACAACTGTTGATGAATTAAAAAAGTCTAAACAGTTGATAAAGGAAGAGCATTTAAATCTGCAGGAACATAGAATTGCATGTGCTCAAAAAATCCCTGTTGGATGCATGATTGAAACCGCAGCATCCATCTTCATCATTGATGAACTTACTGATGTGGCGGATTTTATCAGTATTGGTACCAATGATCTCATTCAGTATGTCATGGCTGCAGACAGAGGAAATGCTCAGGTTGCAAAATACTATGATTGGAATCATCCAGCCGTTCTTCAAGCATTGAATTTTGTTATGAAATCAGCCCGAAAAAAGAACATAGAAACCAGTATTTGTGGTGATCTTGCTGGGCATACTGATTTGATCCCCAAATTCTTAGAATGGGGAGTTTCATCATTGAGTGTTTCATTGGGAAACCTTCTAAAGGTAAAGAAAAATCTGATGGAAAATTATTTTCAATCTATCCATGGTTAGAATTTTGTTTTGCTTTCTCACATGGATCCAAAATCCAATGATAACATCCTTTCAAAAGGGGGTAGCAAAATGTTGAAAAATAATAAGATCAATGAAAAGCTACAGGTGTTTGCCGGAGCCATGATGACTCCAATCATCTTATTGGTTATCGTTGGTTTTTTCGTTCCTATAGGTGCAGCTTTTACGGATTATATTTTTCCTGAAGGAAGCATCATAGGCGGCATTTTCTCAATGTATACATCCATCGGTTTCCTCATTATGAGGTTGCTACCGGTTTGGTTTGCTGTAGGTATTGCATTCACTCTTGCAAAAAATGAAAAGGGCTGGGCCGCAATGAGTGGCTTGCTCATGTTCTTTGCGTTTATTGCAGGAATTGGAAACTTTGCATCAATCTTAGGTATCAATGCCGATACGGTTAAAGTTGACTACCTTGTTGAAAATCTCAACTACACCAAAGATGATGCCATTCTCTACAACGGAATGTGGACTGAGATTGCGGGTATTTTCACCCTCAATATGGGAATTTTTGGCGGAATTATCTGCGGTATTATCACTTCTTTAATTCACAACCGCTGGTATAAGAAAGAGCTTCCAAACATGTTCTCCTTCTTTGGCGGTGCCAAATTTGTGGTCATTATGGTGGCTGTATTCTCTGTTCCTATCTCGATTATGGCCTTCTACATTTGGCCCTTTATCGGAGCTGGTATTCGCCATATTGCTCAGTTCATTACATCCTCTGGACTGTTTGGAACATTTGTCTTTGGTACAGTTGATAAGATGCTGTTGCCCTTTGGTTTGCATCATCTCTTGGCCTTCCCCATTGAATACTCTTCAGTGGGTGGCGTAATGGAAGTGGCCGGACAAACCTATGAAGGTGTTCGAAACATCATGGCTGGACAGGCTGGTTCTGAAGAGGCCACTGGTTATATTGTTCGTAACTTCACCACAGGACGCATCATCATTCGAATGGCAAGTCTTTCCGGTATTGCTTTGGCAATGTACAAGACATCCAAGCCTGAGAATCGCAAAAAAGTAGCCTCCATTGTCTTGCCTGCTGCTATTACTGCCGCATTTGTGGGCATCACTGAGCCATTGGAGTACACATTTGTATTCTGTGCACCTGCCCTGTACTTCCTGGTTTACTGTCCTCTGGCAGGTCTGACTTATGTTCTGGCAGAAGCCACCAATGTCTCCATCATTGGACATGCTCTGTTCTTCATGATTCCCAACCTGTTCCAGCCTCAGAAAGTGCATGCACTATCCTTCCTGTATCTGATGCCTGCGTTCTTCTTTGCCAACTTCTTTGCGTTCAAATGGGCCATTGTCAAGTTCAACTTCCTCACACCAGGGCGAAGTGACGACAACAAGGTCTCTCTCATCGGCAAGAAAGAGTACAAAGCCATTAAGAACGAGTCTTCCAATGCGGATTTGCACCAAGGAATTCTTGATGCCTTGGGTGGACCGGAGAACATCGAAAACCTGACATATTGTGCCACCCGATTACGGGTTCAGTTGGAAGATGAAACAAAGGTTCTTCAGGATGACGACTCCTGGAAAGCGGAACTCGGCGCCATTGGCGTTGTTCGAAACGGGAAGTCCATTCAGATTATTTACGGAACAAAGGTGAACATCATCGGTTCCAACATTAAAGATCTGATGAATGCTTCAACGGTCAAAAACTAAGGAATCTTGAATGCTTGATAGGAATTTTCTTTTAAACTCAGAACTTTTATTAGGACATGAGGTCCTGGGCAAGCTGGGCGAAAAATGTTCTTCTCTGGGAAAGAGAGCTCTTATCATCTGCAGTGCGGATTCACATTTCACACGGCTTTGCGGCCGTGTGGAAGAAGAACTGAAAAAGGCGTCCATTGATTTTCAATATTTCAGGGACGTCAAACCGAATCCCGAATCTGATGATATAGAGAAAGGTGCCCGCGTTTTAAAAGATTCGGGAGCCGATTTTATTCTTTCAATTGGCGGCGGTTCCACCATTGATACAGGTAAGGCCGTCTCACTGTTTCTTGCTCTGGGAAGCGCTGGCTGGGATGCTCTATTTTCCCGTTACTGTGACTTCTCATCCACAGAAAGGGATTTAGAAGGCTTAGTCCCATCCGTGGCCATTGCCACAACCGCCGGTACAGGGTCGCATTTGACCCAGGCAACAGTTGTCACGCACAACGGTGAAAAGAAGACTCTGTACCATCCACAACTGAAGCCCGTGATGTCCTTTCTTGATAGCAGCACTCAAGCCGAAATGCCCTTAAGTCTGAGACGAATCACCGGCTTTGATGCTTTCACCCATGCCTTTGAAAGTTACATCAGTACCACCTCCAATGCCCTGGCTCGCGCCTTAAGCGTTGGGGCCATGAAAATCTTTCTCCAGTATCTGAAACAGGACGAATTCTCCCAAGATGATATTTTGGAATTGATTTATGGCGACTCTATGGCCGGTTTAGCTTTATCGATTGGGGGAGCTGGAATCCCCCATCCCCTGAGTGAATTTCTTGGTTCCATAAAGCCCGCTCCCCATGGTGCCTGTCTTGCAGTGTTCTACCCTGCCTATCTGGAGCACCTTGAAAATGAGCAGAATGAATGGTTCATCAAACTCTGCCAAGAATTGGGTTATGACAGCACCGCATCATTTATTGATGCCGTCAATTCCCTACTAAAACACATTGGTTTGGCCAAAACCATGCGAGATTATGGTGCAGGAGAAGAGGAAAAGAACTTTGTTCTGAATCACCCGGCTATTCCGCATCTTCCCTGGGCCTCAGCCAGCGAAATTCGCAGCATTATTGAACGATCGTACTAAAGTTCGTACAGAAGGATACACATGAAACACATCAAAATTGCCGCCGGTTTGGCGCATGTCGATTATGGTCATATCAGGGCCATTGTAGAAGAAGCAGACAAGGCTGGAGCGGATTACATTCATTCCGATGCCGCAGATATGGCCGATTTGAGAAACATGCAGCTTATGGGTGGTCATCAGATCATCAGCTCCATTCGGCCTGTGACAGACAAAATGATTGAATGTCATATCTACAGTGACAAAGTGGATAAGATTTTCATTGAAAATATTGCTGCTGCCGGTGCCAACATGCTGGTTGTGCCCGCTGAGCATTATCTGGGTGCTCCCCTTGCCTACCTGATCAACTACTGCCGAGAAGCTGGTATGAAAGTGGGTCTGACCCTGGGTTGTTATACACCTCTTTGCTTTGTGGATGAATCCATTTATGACATTGATCGGTTGCACATTGTCACTCATGGCGTTGATGAGACCGATGGAAAGGACAACTGGGGATGGCGCAAATCTGTTCCCGATTTGATTCGTCGTGCTCGGAAAATGATTGATGAGAAGAATCCAACCTGTGAATTGGCCATTGATGGTGGTTTGCGCCATGACAATATGGAACCATTGATTGCCTGCAATCCTGATGTCATTGTTCTTTCTTCTGCAGTGTTCAAGGATGCAGACGGCATCACCGCTGCTGTAAAGAAATGTCGAAAAGCCATTGATGAGGCTGCGGCAAAACATCAGCTCTAATTGATTCAGGGGCTGTTGCATAATTTTCCTGCAACAGCCTCAGGCCATGCCTTTAGGAACTCCATGAAATACATCATAGACTCAGCTTCTCATCATCACATTGAAAAAGCTTTGGAAATGGGATGTTGCGGCGTCACAGCAAACCCTTCCATGTACAATGCCACAGGAACCCAGCTCCATCCATTTTTGGAGCGTTATGCCTCACAGAATCTCCATTTCCTCAGCGGTGAGGTGATTGCATCAACATGGGATGAGGCCATGGTTCAAGTGCGAAAGATTCAGTCCATCCATCCTGAGATTGTGATCAAGCTGAATTTTTCCCCTTTTACACTAAAGCTGGTGAAAGCCCTCAAATCCCAAGGGATAAAGACCGCGGTTACCCTCATATTTTCCCTGAATCAAGCCATGGCCGCCATCAACAGCGGTGCTGACTATATCTTCCCTTTTGTTGGAAGGAATGAAGCCGAAGGTATTGATGGTTTGCAGCTGTGCCGAAATCTCAAAGCAATGATGGAAAAAACACCATGCTCAACAAAAATCGTTGCCGCTTCCATAAAGAATCTCTATCAACTGGAACAGTTGTCACTGGCCTGTGTTGATTATGCAGCCATCACACCTGAGCTTTTGGATAAATCCTTGGAGAATCCACAAACCGACGTCGGCATGATGCAATTTGAAGCAGACTGGAGCATGATGTTGCAATAATCCTTTCCAAGAAGATTATTCCGCAACAATCGTTTCAGTTGATGGACTCAATGACTCCAAAAAAATATGCGCGACTTACTAATTTTTCTATGGTAAGTTGGCCAAAATTTTAAGGAGTTCACCGTGCTGAATCGCCCCTTTACAGCCGTGCTTATTTCACTTGTTCTACTGACTGTTCTGACCTCTTGTGAGGAAATCAACAAATTGTTCTCTCTACCTCTTGATGAGAACACCACCCAAACCACCACACCTCCTAGAAATTCGTTTTACATCACCACTTCAGCAGTGGATGCTCGTGGACATCTTCTCACAAAACATGGCGCGTACAATGGCAGGGCCAACATTTCCCCTCCTCTAGAATGGGGCAATGTTCCTGAAGGAACCACATCCTTCGCGATTGAATTGAATGATGAAGATTTTCCCATGATTCACTGGACCTTAGTGGCTCTTAATCCCACCCTTACCAGTCTTTCAGAAGGAACACTGGCTGGGGGAGAGGAAAAAACAGAATATACCGGTCCCTTTCCACCGCCAGGTTCCGTGCATGATTACAAGTTCACCATCTATGCGGTGAATGAAAGCCCTTTGCGCATGCGCAACATTTTCACCAATCTGTCCGGAATGCAAGATTTTGAAACAGCCTTTGCCGCAAGTTTCCCTGCAGGACAAATTCTTGGAAAGAGCTCAACAATCGTGAAGTTCTCTGGCGATGCGTGATGACCGCTTGAAATTCTGGCGGTCAATCCCACAAAAAAAGACGGTCCCAAGGGACCGTCTTTTTCATGCACACGGAATGGTTTGCCTCAACTAGGCCCAGTAGCGCTCCATTCGTTGACGCAAATCTGCCGCATAGGCCTCCCAATCCTTTATGGGTTGAGCAGCTAATCCCTCTTCACAGGCCGCCTTGGCCACAGCCACTGCCTCCCATTCAATCACCCGGGGATCAAAGGGCTTGGGTACCACATACTCCGGTCCAAATTCAAAATCCCGGCCATAGGCCTTTCGCACCTCTTCAGGTACAGGCTCTTTGGCCAATGCAGCCAACGCTTTGGCCGCGGCCATTTTCATGCCTTCTGAAATTTTGGTGGCTCGTACATCCAAGGCTCCCCGGAAAATGAAGGGAAAGCCCAGCACATTGTTCACCTGATTGGGATAGTCGGATCGGCCTGTTCCCATAATCACATCAGACCGTGTTTCTTTTGCCAGAGGATAGGTGATTTCCGGATTGGGATTAGCCATGGCAAAAACAATGGGATTTTTGTTCATGGAAAGAAGCATGTCCGGTGTCAGCACATCGGCCACGGATAAACCAATGAAGGCATCAGCACCCGCCACCGCCTCCGCAAGGGTTCGTTCTGGTCGATTGGTTGCAAAGAGTGCTTTTTCCGGAGTCAGTCCTTCCTCTCCCTGATAGATCACCCCTTTTCTATCGCACATCATCAGGTTCTCTTTGCGAACCCCAGCCGCCAAGAACATTTTTGCGCAGCTGATTCCAGCTGCACCGGCCCCGTTGAACACCACCTTCATGTCAGAAAGGTTCCTGCCCGTCACTTCCGCTGCATTCATCACACCAGCGGTGCAAATGATGGCGGTGCCATGCTGGTCATCATGAAAAATGGGAATGTTGCATTTTTTGATAAGCTCTTGCTCAATGCGGAAGCAGTCAGGAGCCCCAATGTCCTCCAGATTCACGCCCCCAAAGGTGGGCTCCAAGGTTTTTACAATGTCTATGATTTTGTCTGGATCTTTGGTGTCCAACTCAATATCAAACACATCAATGTCAGCAAAACGTTTGAAGAGAACCCCTTTGCCTTCCATCACAGGTTTGGAGGCCAAAGCCCCTCGGTCTCCCAAACCTAAAATGGCCGTTCCATTGGAAATCACCGCCACAAGATTTCCTTTTCCTGTGTAGCGGTAGGCATTTTCCGCATCATCGGCAATGGCCAGCACAGGATGGGCCACACCAGGGGAATAGGCCAAGGAAAGCTCATCCGCTGTGGTGCAGGGCTTGGTGGGAACCACCTCCGTCTTACCAGGTTTTCCATTCATCTCATGGTAGGCCAGAGCCTTGCTCTTCATGTCATCCATTGCATCATCCTCAACTTCAATCGTCTCACAGAAAAATCATGGGAAAAATCCCTTCCAAACCACCCCTCCCAGAGCCGGTTCGGAATGTCAGACTCTCCCGTTTTCATCCAAAGCCCCCCTCAACCAAGGCCAGAAACCGGGGCTGGGAGGGGTCGACCTGAACCAAATTCTTAATCCCAGGGATACTGGAAATCCAGATTCCACCGTTCACGACAGGTATTCATCACATTTTGCAGGGCTTCAGGAACCGGGCATCCATGCTCCATACGGAACAAACGCGCTTCATGCTCCTTTTCCCCAGCAGTGTAGATTCGCTCTGCACCAGGAGCCACCTCAGAAGCACGAAGGTCTCGCATGATAGCCCCAGCAATGGCCTTGAACACGGTCAGAGGAACAAAATGCTCAATATCAATGGCCATGAAAAAATGCCCTAGAGGATAGGGAATCTTGTTTCCATTCTCATCAAAGCCGCCAAGAGCTTTCAGATAGGAACCATTCTGCAGAGCCGCACACAGCACTTCCACCACCGTGGCATAGCCATAGCCTTTGTAACCGGCCGTGTCTTCACCCAATCCACCAAAGGGAGCCAAAGCAGCCTTCCCCTTGGTGAGATCCACCAGCACCTGATCGGTGTCTGTGCGGGTCTTTCCCTCTCTATCAATCACCCAACCCGCTGGAAGCTTTTTCCCGGATCGGCTGTACATTTCAATCTTGCCCCGTTGGCTCACACTGGTGGCACAGTCCAGCACAAAGGGGAATTCTTCATCGGTGGGAAATCCAAAGGTGAGGGGGTTGGTGCCCAGCATATTTTCCACACCATGGGTGGGAGCAATGGAAGGACGCGCATTGGTTCCAGTGATGCCCACCATACCCGCATCACTGGCCATGGTGGTGTAGTAACCGGCAATACCATAATGGGTGGAGTTTCGAACCGCCACCATGCCCAAGCCCTTGTCCTTGGCTTTTTGAATGGCCATTTCCATGGCTTTGCGGGCCACCACATGCCCCATGCCGTTGTTTCCATCGAGAACGGCCGTGGTTTCGGTTTCTTTCACCACATCAATTTTGGTTTCTGTATTCAAGATTCCCGCATCAATGCGGTCCAGATAAATGGGTTTGAGTCGTCCAATTCCATGAGAATCAATGCCCCGCTTATCAGACTCAATGAGCACATCGGTGACAATGTCAGCATCGGCTTCAGGCACACCAATTTTCACCAGACACTGCTTCATAAAACTCTCAAGCAGGGGAAAATCAATCCAATGACATCCTTTGTACTGGTCCGCATAACTCATGGCGTTCTCCTTTTATTAGCCCTTCATCAATTTTCTATGTCCACCCAGTTTTCCTGGGTTTGTTTCTCAAAATTTAGAACGACCCCGGCATTCCACCGGGGTTTTGAGGGGAGGGTGAAAGAGCCAATTCTTCTGGTACCACTACCGTAACTCCTGCCTCTCGAAACTCAGGAGCCCAGGTATCACTGTCAGAAATG
This sequence comes from Spirochaetales bacterium, assembly GCA_022360655.1. GTDB lineage: Bacteria > Spirochaetota > Spirochaetia > DSM-2461 > DSM-2461 > UBA2779. The sequence continues at coordinate 57,513 of JAKSCK010000092.1, forward strand.
ATGCGTGACACGGATTCCAAAGGTCCGATTCGAAAGGGACACACCCGTCCCACTTTGGCCGAATCGGCCACCACATCCACAGAATTCACAATTTCAATCATGCGTCGTGTCAGTGCCGCTTCTTCTGGAACAGGCGAACTCAAACCAGCCTTCAAGCTGATTCCATCCGCCCCCAGGATGGCCCGAGCTGGAGCCAAATCTTCCAAGAGTCTGAGAGCCCATTCTCCCACGGCACATCCCGATTCCGGACGGTATCGGCCACCAATGAGAAGAACTTCTGCGGCAACAGTTTCGGGAAGCTCGGCCACGGCAGCCATGTTGTTTGTGATGATGCGAAGATCGGGCCGCCGGGCCAAATGACGAATCACCAACCGCGTTGTGGAACCGGAATTCACCAGCACCGTTTCTCCCTCAGGAATAAGAGAGGCGGCCAGCAAAGCAATGGATTCTTTGGCCTCTCGCTGCTCATGATCCTTTTCTCGAAATACCCGTTCCCGATGAACATGCCGAAGAGGCAAAGCTCCTCCATGGGTGCGTTCCAAGAGTCCTTCGGCCTCGAGGGCATCGAGGTCGCGACGAACGGTCATTTCTGAAACAGAAAACAGGCGGCCTAATTCTTCCACCCGTACCGCGCCTTTCGAATCAAGTTCGGAGAGAATTCGTTGGCGTCTATGAGCAGGCAGTCGGGTGTTTGAGGAATCCATGGGAAGAAGTTAACACAAAAACGAACATTGCAAAACAATTTCTCTCTTTTATTCACATATTTTGTTCGTTTTTGTTCTTTTTATCACACCATGGTTTGGATGAATTGATCCAGAAGGCCCAAGAGGACATCCCGCGGATGTCCTGGGGGAAGCTGTTCCACCACAGCTTCCCGCCCTTCCTTTAGAAGGGCATGGGCCTTTTCCTTGGCCTTCTCAATAGCTCCTGAAGATTGAATCACTTCTATGGCCTGATAAACCGCCGTCCAATCCCCTTGAGGAGCTTCAAGAGCAGCTCTTTCAAAAAGGTCCACCAAGATGGGAACATCCTCTGGGCAACTCTGGCAATGGAGAATAACGGGAAGACTCTTCTTGCCTTCCACAATGTCATCTCCTTTATCTTTGCCAGGAATTCCTGAAGACAGATTTTGAACATCGTCTAGAATTTGAAATCCCACTCCAATGCTCTCCCAGGCCCGGCCCAAACGTTCCGCGCATGCCGTGGCTTCCGTGCCCGCTCCCAAAGCTCCCCGAACTCCAATGCGGGCGGCAAATCCAGACAGGCTTCCCGTTTTATAACGGCACATTCGAAGATAAGAGGCTTCATCCGGTATCACGGACTTCTCTCGATGCCAGAGAATGTCGTAGCCCTGTCCCATATGCAAACGACGAAGGGCAGCCATGTAATCCCGGCTCAATGCTGCCACCAAGGAATCGTCCAAAGATTCATCATCAAAGAGAAAGGTGGGAAGGAAATACATCAGATTCCCCATATTAATGGAAAGATCCTCTCCATGAACAAGATGCACCGCCGGTCCTCCCCGACGCGTGGTAGAAGCATCCTCTATATCATCCACAATGAGAGAACCGTTATGAGGGATTTCTGCCAGAATGGAAAAAAGGTCCGCTGAAGATCCTCCCCCCAAGGCCTCACAAACACAAACACTCACCAAGGGGCGCCAACGCTTCCCTCCCCTGTTCAAAAGCTCCCGGCCTGGTTCCAAAAACACATTGGCCCAATCCGTTCGGGCTTCAGGACAGGAATGTGCCGCCATTTGCGTCACCCAAGAGGTATCCACCTGAGCAGGAAAAACCCGCTGTAAAGCCTGTTCAATGCGTTTGCGGTACTGTGAGGAATCATCCATGGGAGCAGTATGACGGGAGAGGCCTTTTGCCACTAGGGAAGCTGATACGGAAAAGCTCTAAGTGGCCATTCTTTCACTAATCTGTTAGGCCTGATAAGGAGAAAGAGCTCCATCAAAATCCAGTTCCATGGCTTGATTCGACTCTTTTCCCAGAACCCATAATTCTTTGACTCCAACCGTCTCTGAAATGGCGGCTAAAGAGGCCATGGACAAATCAAAGGGCTCTGACCGTCCCAGTTCAATGATCCGTTCAATTTCACGGGCGCCAAGATCCAGAATTCGCACCCCACCTCGTTCACACCAGGAAAGAAAGTCATGCACCGCTTCATGGGAAAAGGAAAGTTGATTGCAGGCATCCGTCACCACTGGCCAAGTGGAAACTAGTCGACAGCCACTGGTTTTGAGGAAATCCACAGCTTGAGCATGTCGAGAATCTGAACCATCAAATAAGGCCACTAATGGACGTGGCCCCACCAGCACACTTTTCACATTCCTCTCCCAAAGGTGGATCGATTCTGTAAAGAGGAAGAGCTGGCAAATCGACCAAACAGATCTTTACCAAGTTCAAAGGCCGAAACAGAAGACATATGTCGTTCCAAATACTCGGTGATGGCAGCCTGAATCACATCGGTTTTTGATTTATGCTCCACCACCCGTAAGAAGTCGAGTTGCATCTCGATGTCTTCGGGAAGACGAATTGTTAGCATAAATGAACCTCACAAAACATGTTTAGTTCTTCCCTTTACCTGAGTCAAATCCTCGTGTTTCTGATTTCTTGAATTGCGAGGGAATGAGTCGAGTTAAATATTACATTTATCATCTTGCCGTCAGTAAACCTGCGCAGTATTGTTTTCCAATGACTGAGAAACTAACGCTTCAATCCATATTCCTTGAAACGTGTCGGAAATGGCCGGAACGTCCGGCTCTAGGATCCGTGGGAACTCCTTTACGCACCTATTCCGAAGTTCTCGGCGATGCTGCAGGGTGGGCCGAATGGTTCACATCCCTGGGCATGAAGCAAGGAGACCGTGTGGCCATACTTGCTGAAAGCCGTGCTGAATGGGGTGCCGTGTATTTTGGTGCAGTAACAGCCGGTTTTGCGGCTGTTCCCATTCTTCCCGACTTTGCCCCTGCTCAAGTTGCCCACATCTTAGAGCATTCTGAATCTTCTGCGGCCGTTGTGTCTGAACGTAGTACCGCTTCCATGAATAAGGCTCTTGAGATGAGTGAAACGCTCACTTCAAGCTTTCCCATTGCCAGAATGAATGATGGACTTATTCTTTCCGGTGCCAGTGAAGGACAAACCATTCAACCTTCTGACCGTCCAGATGATGTGTTTCATGTTACTGTTCAGCCGGGGGATATGGCCTCCCTTCTGTACACCTCTGGAACCACTGGAACCTCCAAAGGTGTGATGCTTTCTCACAACGCCATTGCCCGAAATGCCGTGACAGGCTATGAAGCCGGTCTCCAGGGGAATTATGAGAACATGGTGGCCCTTTCCGTACTTCCCTTAGCGCATACCTATGAATGCACCGTGGGTCTGGTTGGTATGGTGGCCTATGGTGGGCAAACACATTATTTGGATGGTCCTCCAACACCATCCCGTCTCCTCAAAGCTCTTTCCATTGTTCGCCCCTCCATCATGCTCACCGTTCCGTTATTGATGGAAAAAATCTTCCGCTCCCGCATCTCTGGCCCCATCAAAAGCAAACCTGTTTTGCGAAAGCTCTATAAACTTCCCCCCATGCGTTGGTTGATTCATCAACTGGCAGGAAAAAAGGTGAAGCAACTGTTTGGTGGCCGACTGCGATTCTACGGCATTGGTGGAGCTCCCCTTCCTGGTGATGTGGAACGATTCCTTCGGGATGCCAAGTTCCCCTATTCCGTGGGTTATGGACTCACGGAAACAGCACCATTGTTAGCCGGTGGCGACCCTCGGCTGATGAGTTACCGTTCCACTGGCACCGTATTGAAAGATGTGACCATTCGCATCCATGATCCCAACGCCGAGGGTGTGGGAGAAATTCAGGCCCTTTCCCCCAGTGTGATGCTGGGTTACTGGAATGATGAAGAACGCACAAAGGCCGCCTTCACAGAGGATGGATGGTTCAGAACCGGAGATTTGGGCATGTTTGCCAAGGGAAAACTCTTCATCAAAGGCCGTTTGAAAGATGTTCTGCTGGGATCCAATGGAGAAAACATTTACCCGGATGAAGTTGAAACTGTGCTCAACGGTCAAAATCTTGTGGCCGAATCCTTGGCCTACATCATGGATGGCCGCCTTGTGGCCCGAATTCTTCTGGATACAGAAAAAATTTCAGCCGAAATTACCAAACGTGGTTTGGTTGGAACGGAACGCATCAACGAATGGAAAAACGAAATGATGGATAACATCCGCAAAGAAGCCAACAAACATTTGGGCCGAAATTCACGGATTCATGCCTTCATTGAGCAAACCATTCCATTTGAGAAAACCCCCTCTCTCAAAATCAAACGCTTTTTGTATACAGGGGCCTAATTCCCCCATTCCCTCCTTCCACGCTTGGAAGGAGGGTGGTCCCAACACCTCTCTTCCCTCCCTTCTTTACCAGCGATAGAGTGGGGCATGAATCTTGAATTTGCTCAACGAACCCACAGAATGTCAGCCAGTGCCATCCGTGAGATTCTCAAAGTGGCCAATCAGGAGGGAATGATCTCTCTTGCCGGAGGAATTCCGGCCCCCTCCACCTTTCCTATGGAAATTCTCAACTCCCTCTTTGATACCGCATTAGAACGGTGGAAAGAACGAATTTTTCAATATGATCTCTCAGAAGGATTCCTTCCCTTACGAGAGGCATCCGTGAACTATCTGAAAACGTTTGGTGTAGAAAGTCTGGCCCAAAACATCTTTGTCACCTCTGGTTCTCAAGGACTCCTTGATGCAGTGGGAAAGGTACTCATACATCCTGGCGACAAGGTGGCGGTCGAATCTCCCTGCTACCTGGGGGCCCTTCAGGCTTTTCGTCCGTATCAACCTGAATTTGTTTCTGTCAAAACGGATGAATGGGGAACCATCCCCGAATCTCTCCACAAGGTACTCAGCCAACACCGTCCCAAGTTCACCTATTTAGTCCCCACCTTCCAGAATCCCAGCGGTCGCACTCTTCCACTTCAACGAAGAAAGGCCATTGCTGAGATACTTCAGAATCATGAGGCTCTTTTAGTTGAGGACGACCCCTACGCGGCTCTCCGCTACGGGGGAGAGCCCCTGCCATCTATTCGCTCTTTTGCTCCCCAACATGTGCTCTATGCCACCACCCTTTCCAAAACCTTTGCACCTGGCCTTCGCTTGGGCTTAACCGTTCCTCCCGAAGGTCCCATGGGCAACGAGTTGGGCTCATGGCTCATTAAGGCTAAACAGGGCACCGATTTGCACACCGCCACCCTGGGACAAGCACTCGCCGCTGTGTATCTTGAAGAGGGACATCTAGAACGCCAACTTCCCAAAATCATCTCCTATTACACTCCTCGTCTTCAGGCCATGTTGGAGGCTCTTGAAGAGCATTTCCCTCAGGACTGGACATGGAGTCACCCAGAAGGAGGCATGTTTGTTTGGGCTGAAGGACCTGATGGCACAAACATTGATGCCATAAGCTCCCAGGCCTTAACCCAGGGAGTCGCAGTTGTGCCTGGGCATCACTTCCATGCTCATCCGGAAAATGCTCCCCCCAGTTTCCGACTGAATTTCACCAATGCAGAGCCTCAGCAAATCAAAAAAGCCATTGCCATCTTAGCCCAATGTCTTTGATGATCCCTCCGGCCAAGGCCGGAGGTTGAACTGGAAGAATCACACCTCCTTCCAGATCTGCCGATAATCGAATCATGATTTTTCGTTACACGGCCCCCATATTCATGACTCTCCTTGTCCTTCTGTTCTTCTTTGCCTGTGCAGGCGTGGAAGAAGCTCCTATACCTACACCAGAGCCAGAGCCAGCACCTGTTGAGATGGCACCTGAACCTGAACCGGAGGCTTTGGATTTGGCCTGGGAAGGTTCTGTATGGATTGCAGAAGAAATGTCCGTATCCCATTTCCCGGGATATATGGGATTTGAATTGGGAAAAGGGGGACAGCTTCGCCTCATCGGCCTCCCCAACACTCAGGGAATCGATTGGCTTGTGGATGGAAACCGAATGGTTTTGCATTCACAGAATCGTAGTCCTTTACTGCCAGCTCAAGGGGAGTTTCGCATTTTTGATGCTGGAAAAGGAGCAAAAAATCAGCAGCGAATTCGACTGGAAACTCTGGATAAAACCCTCTCTCTCACCTTCTTTCAATCCCGTCCTCGGGTTGATCTCATAGAAAATCATTGGATACCTCAGTTTCTTCGCGGAGGAGAGAGCATCCCCTGGCCCTTGAACAGAGAAATTCACTTGATGTTTCTGCCTGATGCCACAGGGAATATTGGCTTGTTGGGTTATGGGGGTGTTAATCGATTTCGAGGTCCTGTGGACTTGGGTGAAGGGCGTTTTACTCCTGGTAGAATTGCGTCCTCAAGAAAAACAGGTCCAGGAAGTGAATTTGAAGAGCTGTACATTCGCCGTTTGAAAGAATCCAATCATATTGTTCGCGCCGGGGATGATCTCTTTTTGTACCAAGAAACACTGCCCACAGCAGGCTTCCGGGTTCGATTATTTGATTAAATCTTGCTGTTTGTATTCCTAGAAAAATACCATCATCTCTCTCTGCTCTCTCCACTGAGTGCAGAGAGAAATCCCCCTCATTTACTGACATCTTTGAATGGATTCGCTATAGTACCCGCCATGATTCCATTTCCAAATCTTCTTGAACAATTCCTTCAGAAGCACCCAGATGAATCCACTCTTGTGAACCAGTATCTTGAGCGTTACAAGGATTCAGACGCATTTTATCGCACCGCCAGGCCAGGACACTTCACAGCTTCTGCTCTTGTGATGACACCCAAAAAAGATAAAGTGCTGCTCGTAGAACATAAAAAGCTGGGTTTTTGGGTGCAACCTGGTGGACATGCTGATGGATCAGAAGATTTGGATAACGCTGCACGACGGGAAGTGGAAGAGGAAACCGGAGTATTCCAACTCTCTGGTGATGGAACCATTCTGGATTTGGATATCCATGCCATACCACCCCGTCCGGGTGAAAGCGGTCATGACCATTATGATGTGCGTTTTCTTTATATAGCGGATTCAGAAGCCAACTTAATCATCAGTGAAGAGTCCACCAATATTGGCTGGATTCCCATCACAAACATCAAAGAATACAGCACGGATGCTTCCTTATTGCGCTTAGTTCACCGAGGTTTACAGAGTCTTTCATGAATCTTTAAGGATTAAAGGATAAGCAAATGGTATACTCTCCGAAATATTACTATTTCGGAGATGTTTAATGCAGAAATCCCCCCTCTTATTCAGAATCTTGGCCAGTACGATGACGTTGATGGCCTGCCAAGGCCCTCTCAATCCTGACAACAATGCCACTCTGAATTCTTTGAGAGCCATCTCATGGGGAGAAGAGCGCTCCATCACTCCCCCTTTTTCTTCCGAGGTTAGCCAATACCAGGTGAACCTTCCTCCTGGTACAGAATCCCTGCAATTGCGCATGGATAAATCCAGTGCTACGGCACGATATAAAGAAAGTGCCTTCCTTGGCATGGCTGCTGATAACATTCGTCGCCTCACCCTCAATCTCTCCGGTGATCAGCTTCAAATCTCAGGACTCCAGAAAGGACGTAATCAACTTAAAACGGAAATAGTCGCCGCTGATGGAACCACAAAAGCATACACTCTTGTGATGAATGTGCTCCCTGGAGACATCAATGTTGGAACAAGCTCTACCAGCGCTGATGCATATAATCTTTACTCTGATGGCACCACCCTTTGGGTTGTGGGATGGGATTCTGCGGCTCTGTTTGCCTATGATCTCAACACCAAAGCTCGAAAATCAGCTCAAGATTTTTCCAGTTTATCCTCTGACAATGACACCCCAAGAGGGATTTGGGCCAATGAGTCCTTTATGTGGGTTGCCGATAATTCAGAGGCAAAAATCTTTGCTTATCAACGTTCTACCAAAAACCCAGAACCCACAAAGGATTTGACGGGCCTTCGGACTGCCGGTAATGAATCACCAACAGGATTATGGTCCAATGGAACGGTGATCTGGGTTGCTGACAATGAAGATAGCAAAATCTATGCCTATAACATCACAACAGGGGCACGCCTTGAAGACAAGGAATTCAATACCCTCAGTGAAGCCGGAAACAAAGATCCCGGTGGAATGTGGTCTGATGGAACCACCATGTGGGTGGTGGATGAGATGGACCAAAAAGTCTATGCCTACAACATGGTGAGCAAGGCTCATGAAGGAACAAAGGATTTCACAACCCTTGTTGCAGCGGGAAATGATTATCCTTTTGGGCTTTGGTCTGATGGCACCACCATGTGGATTTCTGATGTGTTTGATAACAAAGTTTACGCCTATCGACTCTCCAATCAATCACGGACACCATAAAATTTTTCACCATCTAAGTTACTCTGATTGAAGAGGTGCATCCCTCATCCTTCATGGATTGAGGGATGCACCTCTGGTTGAAAGACTCCATAGAAATCGTTTGAATGCATCGCATTTCTACTCAAAACAACAAAGAAATACCATGCTTTTTTATCTCAACAAAAAGAACGGAAATTCATTACCTTTATTTAACAAGCTTCATAAAGACTCCATGAAAGAACGCTTGATCCAACAAAAGGCTTCAGTCAAAATGCCTCAGCAATGATGAGGTTGGTTTTAAACCAACCAACCTGATGCGGGGGCATGAAGATGTTCCCTCGAAAACCTTTCGAAAAGATTTCTCTCCTGTAATCGCCGGATCTGGGATCTCCCTGACCCCAAGAGAAGACTCGATCAACACGGCAACTGTGCAACGACGGGGCAGGTTTTATCACCTGCCCCGCTTTTTGCCGAAAACGATTTCAAAATAGAATATCACAACAGAATGATGGCACAACATCATCGTATTCAGAGACTTTTTCACGGAATGAGAAGAGGAAACTACCCTCTTGAAAACCGTTTCAAGAGGGTCGATATAAGATTGCATTTATCAAGAAATTTAGGCTGCTGAGGCGGCGGAGTATCCAGCACGCAAGATGCGACGATTCACAGGATTTCGTTCCCGATTTCGTGCCGAAACAGCCTCATCCAGGGCCTCATCCAAAGCTTCCAGAGAAAGAAATCCCTCTCGAAGAGCTATTAGAGCTCCAAGGGCGGCCATATTAGCACCACGCTCCGTCCCTTCCTCCAGGGAAATACCAGTAGCATCCAAATCCACAATTTGAAGATCTTGGCGTGTTGGGGGCGTTTTCACCAATGAGGAATTCCAAATCAGAAGTCCTCCAGGACGCATTTTGGGCTCAAATTTGGCCACAGAAGGCTCATTCAGCGCAATCACCACTCCGGGATGCTCCACCACAGGCGAGGCCACAGGTTCATCGGAAATCACCACCGAACAGTTGGCTGTTCCACCGCGCATTTCAGCGCCATAGGATGGAATATGGGAAACATGACGGCCTCCACGCATGGCCGCAATGCATAGCAGCTTGCCTGCAAGAAGAACGCCCTGCCCACCAAATCCAGAAATCACAATCTCTTCTGTGGGTTTCATCATGAGGCCTCCTTCTCTGCATTCTCAGCTGGGCGGTCTCGGAATTTCTTCAGAGGGAACCATGGAATCATGGCATCTTTCACCCAGGAAGCCCCGGTCACAGGATCCACACCCCAGTTTGTGGGACACATGGAAAGAACCTCCACAAAGGAATACCCGGCCCCAGAAATTTGATACTCCAAGGCTTTGCGAATGGCTTTTTTTGTTTTCCGAACGGCTCCAGGATTATGCACGGAAGTTCGTTCAATGTAGGCCGGAGCCTCAAGGGTATCCAGCATTTCACAGGCTCGGATGGGGAATCCTACCTCAGCGGCATTCCTCCCGTAGGGAGAGGTGAGGGTTTTTTGTCCTTCCAGAGTTGTGGGAGCCATCTGGCCACCCGTCATTCCGTAGATGGCATTGTTCACAAAAATCACGGTGAGATTTTCACCACGATTGGCCGTGTGCAATGTTTCTCCCGCACCAATGGCCAGCAAATCGCCATCCCCCTGGTAAGAAATCACAATGTTCTCTGGTCGAGCTCGCTTCAAACCTGTAGCAACAGCAGGAGCCCGGCCATGAGCGGCTTCTAAGCCATCCACATTGATGTATTTGTAGGCCAAAACGGCACATCCCACAGGGGCCACAAGAATGGTGTTTTGACGAATTTCTAACTCATCCAAGCACTCAGCAAGGAGTTTATGAATAATGCCATGGCCACAGCCGGCGCAGTAATGGGTTCGTACATTCTCTAAAGACTCAGGACGCATGTACATGAGTCACCTCCTCTCGTTCAAAACGCATGACCGTCTCAATCACATCATCCAAAGCTGGAAGAGCTCCTCCCGCGCGCCCATGGAATTCCACGGGACAACGTCCTTCGACAGCAAGTCGAACATCTTCCACCATTTGTCCCAAGCTCATTTCTACCGTCAAAATGCGCTTTGCTTTCCGTGCAAGTTCATGCAGTTCTTTATCTGGGAAGGGCCAAAGACTTGTAGGACGGAACAAACCAGCCTTCACTCCAGCTTCTCGCAATCGGTCCACAGCTTGTCTGGAAATTCGGGCAGAAGTTCCATAGGCCACCAGCACATAGTCGGCATCATCGGTTTTATAGGTTTCAAAACGGCGGAGGGCTTGAGTGATGGAATCGTATTTCTTCTGAAGATGTAGGTTATGGGCTTCTAGAGATCCTTCTGCGAGACGAAGGGAGGCCACAAGCCGCTTGTTGCGATCCTTGGCTCCTGTCAGGGCCCAGTCTTTCTCAAATGTTTTTCCCGTTGGTTCAGGAAGAACAACAGCCTCTGACATCTGCCCCAGAAAACCATCCGCCAGAATCATGACTGGAATGCGGTACTCATCAGCAAGATCAAAGGCGTCCACCGTAAAGTCGGCAAGCTCTTGGGCATTACCGGGCGCTAGTACAATGTTTCGATAATCTCCATTTCCACCACCACGTGTGGCCTGGAAATAGTCTCCTTGGGCTCCAGCAATTCCGCCAAGCCCAGGGCCTCCTCGCATCACATTCACAAGAACGCAGGGCAACTCGGCCCCTGAGATGTAGGAAATGCCTTCCTGCTTCAGAGCCATACCAGGAGAGGAGGAACTGGTCATGGTGCGTGCTCCACCAGCAGCTGCTCCCATCACCATATTGATGGCTGCGAGCTCACTTTCTGCCTGCAGAAAAACACCGCCCAGTTCTGGCATCCGTTTGGCCATGTATGCAGGAATTTCATTTTGAGGTGTGATGGGATAGGCAAAATAATGGCGGCATCCAGCAATCAATGCCGCTTCTGCAAGGGCTTCATTTCCCTTCATCAGAACAGTCTTCTTGCTCATCAGGCTACCTCCTCTGGGGCATGCACTTCAATCGCTGCATCTGGACACATCAGGGCGCAGGCATTGCAGCCAATGCAAGAGTTTTCATCATGGCAAAAGGCGTAATAGGCTCCCTGACTATTCACATCTTCAGATCTTGATAATATGGTTTTTGGGCAAACAGAAATGCATAAACCGCATCCTTTGCACCGCTCCGCATCAATTCGTGGAATTCCTCGTTTCATCGAGTCCCTCCATTTCTGCCCACCGGGCCGGGATTTTGACACTTTATAAAAAATGTCAATCACATTGGTTTTACACCGATGAGGAGAAGAACGAAATGGTGTATTTCACATTAATTGGCTTTTTTCGAACTGGTACTTAAGGACTAGTAAGTCTGTACTAGAGCTCTAAGTCCAAAATTTGCGTGTTTTCATCAATTTAGGGAGCTTAAGCCCTGTTCGGTTTTCAACGAATCATAAATCACCAAAAAAAACCTCTTGGACTTTTGATTCGCTAAATTTTTCTAAAAATGGTGCTTTTCGGCGTTTCTTTTGATTGATTCTGGATCATTGGATTCAAAAAAACACCTGTTTATTCCCAGGGAAAAGAGGATGGAATCCAACGCCTATGCGTGGTCAAATGGCATCTTATGCGGAATTCTGCTCATGGCATTTCTGCTCCCAATGCTGTGGATGTCCCAGAGCAAATGCTAATCTGCAATGTAGTGACGTGGTGGATCTAAATTCATTCGAAGAACCACATCACTCACCATACCTCCACGGCCATAATTGGTTCGGGGAAACTGATCAAAAGCCACCGTTCCACGCACTTCCCGAGGGCGATTGTATTCCCGCGATCGTAACCATCCACGAATGGCCTGTTTTGTGGCTTCCTCCAAAGACATGCGCCGCACATCCGGATCCATGCCAATAAGAGCCCTTCCTGCTGCAGAATCCAAGGCTTGACTCATCCAACCTGTGCGTCTGGATCGTTGGGAAGAGCTGAGGGTATAACGAATGGCGTAGTACACCAAATTCCCCTCCTTCACAATGTTGGGAACCGTCAAAGCCACATCCCCCCGGGGAATCAACGCCAGAGGTTCCATCTCCCACTGATCAACCACAGCCTTGTCCTTCCAAGAAGGAATCCAACGGATGCGAAAACCATAAATCATTCCTGAAATAATCCACCGTGCATCCTCAAGGGTACGAGACAGCGCGGCTCTATCATCCTCAGGAGAATCTAACCCAGCTTCAAATCCTTGCAACAGTAAATCTGGCCGCTCCAGCAAGAGCACCATCTCTCCAAGAATCAAATCCTCTTTATCCAGGGCACTCAAACGTCCCATTCCCAACAAGAGAAGAGCAGACACCATGAAAACAACCTTCCATCGGCCCTTCACTCTCATGTATTTACAAACCTTTCCGCATTTCTTTGATGGGATTCATCCGTAATCGAATCATGAAATACAAGTATCCAAAGGCCAAACCACTCAAATGGGTGAGATGGGCCACACCAACGGTTCCACGGATGTGCTGTAAAAGGTCAATTCCTGCAAAGAGGGCCAAAGCATAGGGTGCGCGCATGGGCAAAACATAGAAAATCAGGAAACGTGCATGGGGATAGAAGGTGGCAAAGGCCAACATCACGGCATAGATGGCCCCTGACGCCCCCACAATGGGAACGGAAAGTCCCGTACTCCAATAGGCCAACACAGAAAACAATCCAGCAAGAGTTCCAGAAATCAAATAAAAGGCTAGAAACTCCCGACTTCCCATGCGTTCTTCCACGGCAGGAGCCGCAAAAATCAGGAAAATCATATTGAACAAAAGGTGCGTCATGCTTCCATGCACAAACATGTAGGTTAGGGGTGTCCAAACAAATCCATAACCAAAGAGTCCTACAGGAGAAACAGCCAGAAACACCTTCAGCTGGGGAAGGGCCAAAGTCACAAAGAACACAGCCACATTGATGGCAATCAGCACAAACGAAACACTCTTACGGGGTCCAAAGGCATTCATGGCCCCAGCCTACGTCTGTGAACAAGGGAAATCAAGGGAATCAGCTCTTCTTTGGGCAAGCCGACCCCTTCGGGGTGTTTTCCATTCATTCTTTTCGCAATGAATCGTCCCACCAGGATCAATTCACCACGTAAAGACGGAAACCACGATAGGGGACATCATCCACATCAATCACCGTATCAGTGCTCAAACAAAGCACCCCGCGATTCTCACGGAAATCATGCTCCAACACCGTTTTACTTTCACCATCCGGAGCATAGGATGAGTAATCAATTTTTATCCCCGGGGGAGGAAGCAAGTCTTCATTCTCCACAGAAACTATGGCCACCAATAATCCACGTTTGGAACGAATCACCCACCAGGCACATCGGTCATCCAGATGTTTATCCACCCGTTCTCCCGTGTCCAATATGTCATGGCATTCTTGCGCCACGGCTTCGAGAACCTGGGCCCGTTTCGCATCCTCTTCATCAGGCATCCAACCCAAGGAAATGGGTTTTCGCAAGGATTCATTGTAGCCCCAAGCCCCTTCCAAGGCTCCCATGGTTTCCATCAACGGCCGACGAGAGGGCCCCGTTCCTAAAAATCGGGCCACAAATCGTTTCATCAAGGCCCGTTCCCGGCGTGGCTTGCTCTCCACATTCCCCGGATTCACCACAATGGGAACAGAAAAACGCAACTTTCTCCCTAAATTGATTCGACGGAGTTTTTCATCTAAGTGGACCGTGGAACGGAACCATTCATAATCCGCTCGCTCCTCTCCATCTCCAGCAATCACAAGGTCGGCCCCTTGAACGCCATAGTCTTCCACATCAAAAGCGTTGCCCTCAGCAGCCACCCCAATATTTCGGCGAACCCCCGCCTTTCGTGCGCGGTCTGCAGCCTTACGAATCAATGCTAACTGGGGTGCTTCTGGCCCGGCTTCTGGAGAAGTGCCTCGGAGCACAAGAAAGTCAAAACCATAACGGTCTCGCCAAAGATCAAACACTTTTCCCCAATATTTCACGGCCCCTTCTCGTTCCTCTCCTTCCACAAAAGAATAGAAGCTCAAGGGGGTTCGCTCCGTTCCATCCGTGGTGGGAGAGGCGGCCAAACCAGGTACCTTTAGGGCCGCATCATACACCTCTGGACTCGGTACAACCCCAGAAGCCCGAACCGATTTCACATGGTGCAGAACCTCCTGACGAAGCTCTTCTTGTTCTTTCTCTGTTGAAGGACAAAATCCATCCTTTGTCCACAGAAACAAATCCGGACGATTCACAACAACGGCCGCAAGTGGATCCACACGGTAGTCCATGTCAAAACCCAGGGCAAAACCCAAAAGATGAGCGGCCTCACAAAAGGCTGCCATTTGCGCCTCATCACCAAGCCCGGCAGCACGCGCCTGAGGACAGGTCAGTTCCTCTCTTAACAAAGCATGACTTTCTAAATGAAACAAATCATCATGCCGCCCCCGAGTGACTGGGGCCAGAACAAGGGCCTTGGTTCTCAGGGTGGCCAGCATCATGGCCGCAGAAAGATAATTTCCGGCCTTGCCCTTCACACCGGCTCCCCGAATGTTGAATAAGGTGTAATCAAACTCACTCATCCAACGGGTATCACGGCGTCGCAAAATCGGTGTTTCTGGGGAATACATGAGGGAAACACGCCGGAAGAAATCAGCCACTACTGGAAGTGGAGCGGCCATCACTTCCGCGGCTGGCCGGGAAAGAGCACCATCTGATTCATACTCACGAAACCATTCGGCTGCAAGATCCGTGGCCTCCCCATCAGCGGGAAAGAGGCGGGAAAGGCGTTTCCATAGGTTACGGGGGAGTTCTTCCATGGTGATCATCCTACCATGAATTCCTGTTTCTCGGGTAGAATGACCCCATGAGCAACCGCGCCAAACCAGACCATTGGACCATAAAGGCCAAGAAAATGGGATATCCCGCCCGATCCGTTTTTAAACTCGAAGAAATCCAAAAGAAATGGACGGTCATGAAAAGGGGGGGCGCGATATTGGATGTAGGGGCCGCTCCTGGGAGCTGGAGCCTTTATGCCCTCCGTTCCACAGGTCCCAAAAGCCATGTTGTGGCTGTTGATTTGAAACCATTGGGAATCAAAGCACCCTCTGGTCACAAACTCCATTTCCTCCAGGGTGACGTGTTCACCAGGGAATCCGCTGAATTTCTGGCCAGTTTTGGCCCCTATGACTGTGTACTCAGTGATGCAGCACCATCCACCAGTGGCAACCGGCTCATTGACGCCCGAAAATCCTATGATTTAGTGATGCGGGTGTTGGACCTGGCCTGTGCCCACCTGGGAAAGGGAGGAAACCTAGTGGTGAAAGTCTTCCAGGGTGGCGATGAGGCGGAAATCCGAGACCGCATCAAGAGTCTGTTCAAAGAGGCCCGTACCTTCAAACCAAAGGCCGTTCGGAGTGAATCCATGGAAACCTACATGGTGGGAATTGGATTCCTTGGTGAGAAAGGAAGCGAAGTTCCAAAGAATCCGGTATAATTCTCTCCATGGAGACCCCAGTAGGACTCGAGCCAGCTTGGGAGTCGAGGAAGGATCTGATGAGCAGCGGAATCTTCTATGTCACCGTCCGGGACGATTATGAAAAAGATAGATTGGATTATTTTCCATATATCGCATCGTCCTATACATCCATTGCAAAGAGCTTCAAGAAAGGAAAATCCTACCCCGTTCTCTCAGTCCGCCATGCGACACTGATTGCCGAGGACGAAAAAAACATTGAGACCTCTCAATTCCTTGTGCCCACCGAAAACGGAAATTTCATTTGGGTTCAATCTGAGATTTTCCGATTTGCTGGGCTCGCCTGCGAATGACCGGCCAATGAAAATAGCCACCTCAAGAGATTCAAAACGCTTGGATGAATCTGTCATAGCAGATTATGGCGTTTCACAGGCAGTCCTCATGGAAAATGCCGCCCTTGCGGCTCGGTCTGTTGCGGAAAAGCAATGGGGAGTACGGGGACGCGAAGTATTGGTGGTATGCGGCATTGGAAATAATGGCGGTGATGGCTGTGCTCTGGCCCGCCTTCTTTATGCCCAAGGAGCGGCCGTCACCCTCTTGATAGCCGGTGAAAGTCGTCGTATGCGGGGAGCGGCTGCGGAAAACTATGCCATTGTGGAACGTCTTCCGCTGGAGATTCTTTCCCTTGGTATAGGAGATCATCCCGCCATTCTCAATCAACTGGACATTGACCGGTTTGATTATGTGGTGGACGCCCTCTTTGGAACGGGACTCTCCAGAGAAATCACAGGACGGATGGCGGCACTGGTGAACACCCTGAATCACCATCGATCCCCCATCTTGTCTCTTGATATCCCATCAGGGGTGGACTCCGATACAGGGGCCATTTTGGGCTGTGCCATTCAGGCCCAGGCCACCATTTCCTTTGGTGTTCTCAAACAAGGGAATTTACTTTTTCCTGGTTATGCTCTTGGTGGAACACTCTATCATTCTGAAATTTCCTTTCCTCCTGAGATGTATGAGGAACTCCTGGTTGAAACCAATGTTCCACCGGCTCTTCCCTCTCGTCATGCCGCTGGTCATAAGGGAAGTTTTGGTAAAGTTCTCATCATTGGAGGTTCCGCCCAGTATGCTGGAGCTCCAACACTAGCCGCCCAAGCCGCTCTTCGTTGTGGCGCAGGCTATGCCCGCTTGGCCCTTCCGGCTCCCCTCTGTTCCCGCATTTTTCCTCTTGTACCAGAGGCTGTGTTCCTTCCTCAACATGGGTCTGTTCTCAGCCTTGATCACCTAGAAAATCTTGTGGAACAGGCTGAGGCCTCCAATGCCGTTGTACTCGGACCAGGAATTTCCACCGATCCATCCAGTGCAGAGCTCACACGTCAACTTCTCACCCGCATCAGTGTGCCCCTTGTTATCGATGGAGATGGACTCACAGCTCTGGCAGGCCATGAAGAACTCACTCGCGAACGACATGCTCAAACCATTCTCACTCCTCATCCTGGAGAAATGGCTCGGTTGCTTGGTTCTTCAGTGAGTGAAGTGGAGGCCAGAAGACTCGATACAGCTCGAGAGGCTGCCGACCGCTATGGTGCTCTGGTGGCCCTCAAAGGGGCCCATACCGTCATTTGCACACCTCAAGGACGGGAATGGATTAATCTCACGGGTAATGCCGGTATGGGCACCGCCGGTTCTGGCGATGTTCTTGCTGGTATGACGGCCGCTCTGTTGGCCCGCTCCGATTCCTTTGAAGAGGGTTGTTCTGATGCCCTCCGCCTTGCCGTGCATCTTCATGGGAGAGCTGGTGATGTTGCTGCAGAGGAATTGGGAGAAGATGGCATCACGGCCTCTGATTTAGTGAAATCTCTTCCCAAGGCTTTTCTTGTCCATGAAGAAGAGCGTCTGAACCAGCCGCTGTATCAACGAATCCATCCTGTGTAGCGCCATTAATCTCAAGAAAAAAAAGCCCGTCTGAACTATGTTTGATGCAGATGGGCAAACTCGCAGCCCTTGGTAAGGAGAGGTTCCATGATTGTGTATAGCGTCTCGGTCAAAGTTAAATCTGGCCATGAGGACGATTTCCGCCTGGCATCCAAATTCAATCGTCAAGAAACCCGAAAAGAAATGGGAAATCTTCGCTTTGATATTCTGCAAAGCGCCACAGATCCAAAACATTTTATGCTGTATGAGGTGTACCGATCCGAGGATGCCGTGACAGCACATAAGGCCACGATGCATTACAAAAAATGGAGAGAAACGGTGGCCCCTTGGATGGAAGAAGACCGCAAAGGTGAAGAATTCATTCCCAGGCATCCTGTAGAGGTAGAAGAGTGGTAAACGCTCTTCCATCCTTTTCTCACCGCGGAAATCCCCTACTGATTTATGGTAGAGGGGTACTTGCTCAGGTTCCTCAGTATGTGCCGCCGAACCAACCTGTTCTTGTTCTCACAGGAAGGCATTTTGCCTCGTGTCCCCAATGGGACAGCCTTGAAGCCTCTTTGTTAACTCGATGTGGCCATGTGATTCGTGAAACCATCACCGGAGAACCTTCTCCAGAAGTGGTGGATGCACTGACAAAGTTAGCACAGGATTCCCAAGTGGCCGCTGTGGTGGCCGTGGGAGGCGGGAGTGTTCTGGATGCAGGAAAAGCTGTGGCAGCCATGGTGCTCCATCCTGAAGGAGTTCAGAACTACCTTGAGGGAGTTGGAACACTCCAACCCACAGAAAAAACACTTCCCCTCATCGCCGTACCCACCACAGCAGGAACAGGAAGCGAAGCCACCAAGAATGCCGTGGTGAGCCAGGTAGGAACAAGTGGTTTCAAAAAGTCACTGCGTCATGATGCCTATGTTCCACCCGTGGCCATTCTTGATCCAGATTTGGCGATATCAACCCCTTCGGGGATCACCATCTCCTGTGCACTTGATGCATTGTCTCAACTCTTGGAGGCCTTCACCTCCACCAAAGCCACACCCATGAGTGATGCGGCGGCCCGACAAGGTTTGCACCATTTTGCCGTTGGAAGCCGTCTTTTTCAAAAGAATCTTTTTGGCTCTGATGAAGAGGTGAATCTCCGGGGAGAATTGAGTTTAGCAGCCTATTGCTCTGGATTAGCATTGGCCAATGCTGGCTTGGGAACGGTTCATGGGATGGCCGGTGTGCTGGGAGGTCTGCAGTCCATTCCTCATGGAACGGCATGTGGCTTGCTTGTGGCACCTGTTTTCCAAAAAATCATCCAAAGTTTGAACAGATGTGAAGATGGAGCCACTCTGGTGATGAACCAGAACACACTCCTTGAACGACTCCAGGATGTGATGAGACTTGTTTTTCAGGATACCAAGTCATACCAATCAACACACTTTCATCACTTTGAAGAGCAACTGCATCAATGGTCTCAAACACTTCCAGGCCTAAGGCATTATGGTTTTGATGAAGAACAATTAAAGCAGGTGGCAAAAGACTCTGGAAATAAAAACTCCCCTGTGTCTTTTGATGAAGCCATGCGCTTCGAAATCCTTTGTTCTGTATTAAAGAAGTAAAATCCACTAGCCAAGGAATGATAAGCATCTTTGGCTTGCCTTCACAAAAGCATGTCTTGCTACCATTCCCACTCCAATAGAACAAACCAACTCTTATGGATGATGGAAACAGGTAGCATGATTCTCTTGAACAAATGAAAGATGAGCAAACACATCAAGCTCATGAGCTTGGTGTGTAAAGTCACATTTTACACACCTGAAAGAGATAATCCTTCTTCCGAAATCATGGCTCCACCCAAACATATCTCGTCATGGTAGAACACAGAAAACTGGCCAGGGGCTAATCCTCTATCACTCTCTTCCATGGAAACACTCCAGCGTTCTTCCCCATTCTCTCCCTCTTCCAAGGGTGCAATGCTTGCTGGAATCAACTTGGGCCCATGGCGCAGCTTGATCACCACAGATCCTGGCTCTGGTTTTTCTGCAATCCAATTGGGATTCACCACAACAAAATCTTTTTTTGCGGAAGCAATGGCAGCTGGAGTCCCTGCAACAATCACGGCATTCCGTTCCCGGTCTCGTCCCACCACATACCAAGGACCACCAGAAAGTCCCAATCCACTGCGCTGACCAATGGTGTAAAACCATGTGCCTTTATGTCTACCAAGCTCTTGGTTTGTGCCGGCTTCAAGAATGGGACCTTCCTGTTCTCCCATGTAATGGCGGACAAAATCGGAATATTTAATTTTTCCTAAGAAGCAAATTCCCTGACTGTCTTTTCTATCCTGGGTTGGCAAATCCCAACGTCGGGCCAACTCCCTCACCTCTTCTTTCATCATGCCCCCAATGGGGAATAGAGCAAGGGCGGCCTGTTCTTGGGTGAGATGGGAGAGAAAATAGGTTTGATCTTTCACAGGATCTGGAGAACGACGAAGACGGTATAAGCCATCTTGTCCTTCTTCAATCATTCCATAATGTCCGGAAGCCACTTTATCAAAAGACTCCCCCACTCTGTCCAAGAAGGCACCAAATTTGATTCGGCGGTTGCAGAAAATATCAGGACTAGGCGTTCGTCCTGCTTTGAGTTCAGAAACGGTGTAGGACACCACCTTATCCCAGTACTCTCGTTGCAAACTCACCACTTTTAATGGGACTTTAGCCACATCACAAACCCCTCGGGCATAGGAAAGATCCTCCTCCCAAGGACATTGCCCCAAGGAAGCCAATTCATCTTCCAGCCAAATCTTGAGGTAATACGCCGTGATTTGAGCGTCTGGGTAGCGCTCTTTAACAGAAAGAAGGGCACAGGAACTATCCACCCCTCCAGATAACAGAACAGCAATCTTCACAGCGGTATCATTGCTGAACTGCTCAGGGAATTCAAGATAAAGGACTTGAATGTTCGGTTACATTCTCAATCCTTCCGCAATAAATCTGGAAGTCCTCTCTTTTTCCGCAAATACTGAAACAAGAGAGGTTTTTCTCTCTGGATTTATGGCCGTTGAAAAAAACTTTTTTTCAACGGTTCAAAATGGTGGAAACCATTTCAAAAAAAAGGACAAAAAATGCTCCATCTCCATGGTGAAACTCTTACCTTTCTTAAAGAGTGTGACCAAATTTTCTCCAATCAGAAAGACGCGCGAAGCGCCGCCCGAAGACTGTTGCAAATTCTCTATGAACAGATGGAAATCCGTTCCATTGAATTTCATTACAAAAATCCTCAAACCGGTTATGAATGGAAAGAACGTCTTCCTGGAAACGGCTCCAATCCCAACCAAATCACCATGCTCCATCATCCCCCCATCACATGGGGATTTTCGTTTTATACCAACCCCGGCGAGTCCTTTCATCAATTACTGATCTTGGTAAGCCGCCGGTGGTTAGAGGTATATGAGGCCCCAAAACCCTCTCAATCATCGTTTAGTAGAAATTATTTTCATTACCATCATATTCAAAGAATCAGCCATTTTTCCTCACCCCAATTCCAGCATGACATTCAAAAGCATGCCATCAAGCGTTCTCCCCTCCTCATCCTTGGAGAACCTGGTACCGGACGTCACTTCATTGCCGAAATTCTACAAAGCCTCAGTCCCTTTCCAGAGATTCCGCACCGAATCATTGAAAATCCCATCGAAATCATGGAAGAAAATCATACAATTGCATCACATTGGAATCAGGACACACAGCGATGGGTGGGAATTGGAGATACCAATCTTCCAACCACACTTGTTCAGTGGAAAATCCTTTTTCCCCATCATGATGATGTTCTCAGAATTCCACCATTGCGGAATCGACAGGCGGATTTTCCCCAACTGGTGAAACACATCTTGGATGAACTTTGTCAAACATCCTGCCGAGCCATACCCCAGATTTCCCAAGCAGTTTGGAAACTTCTCATCCAATATTCCTGGCCCAGAAATGTCCTGGAATTGAGGGAGACTCTTGAAACGGCCTTACAGAACAGTCCAGAAAATTCAATTGAAATGAAAGGGTTACCCTCGCATCTTCTCCATCCTCAAAAAGCAGCCAATGGATGCAAAGCTCCCACCCTTGAGGAACTAGAAATAAATGCCTTGAGAGCTTCCTATTTTCGCTGGCAGGGAAAGACAAGCTCCTGCGCCCGCGAACTGGGCATTAGCGAGCGACAGCTGCGGTACCGATTGAAAAAGTATGCTCTCTTTGATGAGGATGAATCTCAGCTCCCTCGATGATGTTTTGGACGCTCCCAAATATCCATCACCATACCCTCTGGCTTTTCAAGAAAACTCACCATCCCGCAGGTTGGTAAATCTCCAATTGCTTGGGAATCCCAAAGCTCGGCCAGTATTCCAAGTCCTGGTTGATGCCCACAAAGGAGAACATGACCGCTCTTCACATCGTCCTGAAGAATTTGAATCCACTGATGGGCATCGGCCAAATACAACTCATCCATCACATGAATCGCGGGAGAAGAGCCTCCACTGGCCTGAAAAAAGAGTTCTATGGTTTCCAAAGTGCGCCGCGCTGAAGACACGTAAACCCGATCAGGAACTCCTATTCTCTGTGCACATAAATGTCCCATAATCCCCGCATCTTCTTGTCCCCGTTCCGTTAAGGGACGCTCATAATCGCTCAAACCACCAGGGTAAGAACTCTTTCCATGGCGCAACAACGTTATTCGTCTCATTTTCTTAGTATGATCATGGAATGGAATCCCGTCATGATTCCAAAAAAATCTTCTGGTTCAATTGACAGTTGCATAAGAATGCAACTATCCTGCTGTTCATTGGGATTTCCACTCTGCTGGTATCCTATCCACTCATTTGAAGGAGGCAAACTATGACAAAGGCAACCTGGAGCGCGGGGAAGGCCCGTCAATAAGGATGCTTGCTGAATCCACCCTCAACTGCGGTTGGATCTAGCCTCCCTTCCCGACAATGCGGGCTCCCCGCCTGAGCAAAACCGTTTCTCCAAAGAACACCTAAGCGAAAGGCTTTTGTGTGTTCATCCGGTCGTTGGCCGGAGGAAAGACTTGCTCGGAGGACCACCATGTCCCGCACCAGTGCGCGAAACGCACAAAGAAAATACCAATACTCTACTCACCAACACATGCTCCCAAACGAAGATGGGGCCTTTATCTGTCTGCATTGCAGGCGTACGGTCATCCCACCTGGACATGGAACGCAGCATCGCAATCATTGTCCCTTCTGTTTATGGAGCCGTCACATGGACCGGAATCCTGGCGACCGACTCTCCTCCTGCCGAGGACAGATGGAACCCATCGCTGTTTGGATGCGACAAGGCGAATGGATTCTTCTCCACCGATGCGAACGTTGCAATACGATCCGTCCAAACCGCATTGCACCTGATGACGATTTGCCAAAACTCTTGGCTCTTGCTGCCAAACCTTTGGCCCATCCGCCCGTGCCGGCGGAGAATAAAAAGGAAACACACGCATGAAAACCACCATGGGTTGGGACCACACGCGTCAATCGGACTTCACACCTCAAGAACATGAGGGTTGGAAACCTGGGAGAATTTTGAGCCCAGGAAGAGGAATATTCAAATTGGCCGTTCAAGTGAATGGAGATGAGGATGAATGGGAGGAATGCCAAGCCAGGCTGAGTGGAAAAGCCTTGGGCAGAGGAGAGGTGCCTGTTGCTGGAGATTGGGTGGCTTGGCGAGAATCGGGAAACCAAAGAGTGATTGGCTCCCTCCTTCAGCGAAAAACCGCTGTGAGCAGAAAAGCGGCCGGAACAGGAGAAAAACAGCAAATCATTGGAGCCAACATTGATGTGCTGTTTCTTGTCCAAGCGTTAGGGCCAGGGCGGGGTTTTACGCTCCGAGGTTTGGAACGCTATCTCACCATGGCCTGGGAATCCGGTTGCCAACCGGTTGTTGTTCTCAATAAAAGTGACCTTTCAGAGAACCCTGAAGCCGATAAGAATGAGGCCTCATCAGTAGCCCCTGGTGTGGAGGTGATTCTTTGTTCCGCAAGCACCGGAGAGGGAATCAGCACCTTATCAAGGTGGTTGGAGAATGGCGTTACGGGAGCATTTGTGGGCCCTTCAGGGGCAGGAAAATCCTCTTTAGTGAATGCCATTGCCCAGATTGACTTGGCGGAAGCCGGAGCGGTTCGCCAAGGGGATTACCGAGGCCGCCATACCACAACCAATCGGGAGATTCATGTTCTTCCATCTGGTGCCCTTCTGATGGACACACCAGGAATGCGGGAACTTCAGCCCTGGGGAGACGAACAGGATGCCAATTCTGCCTTTCCAGAAATTGAAGAAGCCGCAGAGAATTGCCGCTTTCGGGACTGCACCCATGATGGTGAACCGGGTTGCGGAGTTCGTCAGGCCTTGGAAGAAGGCCAAATTCAAAGCGAACGCTTTGATGCATGGCTGGAACTTCGTCGAGAAATGGCCTGGAGTGAGGGACGGCGTCAGGCCCGCAACCGAAAAGAACGGGATGCTACTTTGATACAGATTGCAAAATATCAAAAGAATCTGAAATCCAAGAAAGAGGTTTGGTAAAACACTGGTTCGGACCACCCCGGCGCGTGACGCCGGGGTCGGCCTAAATCCGGAATAATCAAAAGATGTTTTTCGAAAGAAACTTGCCGGAAACGGATGGGTGCGCCTAGAATGGATGTGCGGAGGCTCCCATGGACATTGTTGCATCTCTCGGTACCTACTCTTGGGTTCTTGTGCCCCTTGGCCTCTTCCTTGGTCTTCTTGGTTACCGGCTGTATAAAGTTTCTTTGTTTGTCATTGGTTTATGCCTGGGCTTTACTCTGGGCCACTGGATTGGATTACAGATTGATGATGCCCAACTGGGGCTGATCTTAGGCGGTATTTTGGGTTTAGCTTTTGGCGTGGGAACCCATTTTTTGATTCGCTTCAGTCTCTTCCTAGCGGGAATGGCAGGCGGTTTGGTTTTAGCCACCACCATCCTTCCCCTGACTTCTGTTCTGGAAGGTTCTGTGGAAGCGATGTTGTGGAGCCTAGGCTCCTCTTTGGCCTGCGGTTTGCTGACTCTGGCCCTGTATAAAATCCTGATTTTGGCGATGACAGCCCTGTTGGGAACATTCCTGATTTATGAGGTGACCTTTGAGTATTTCCCACGGGAAACCCAAAGCTGGGGATGGGCCTTGTATGTGGTGCTCTTTGCCGTGTTCCTCTTTGTTCAACTGGGAGGCCGAAAAGACCGGCCTGATCCTATTGAGCAGGAACGGAGTCGAAAAGCCAATCGATAGCGGCACTCTGAAAATGTAATGGCTCTATAGGAAAGGCGCTCATAAGGGCGCTTTTTCTATGAACAAGCCCTCTGCTGGGGGTGATGAAAAATCATCTTATCCCCGGCCATGCACGCTACCATCCCGAGCTTCTTTTCCAACACTTCGGCTTTCCAGAGCCTTTTCTAGAAAGTGATGCAAGGTTTCAGCCACATGGATGGCCACTCCCGCTGTTTTGGCTATGTCTTGAGCACTTTGGGCATAAATTCCATCCAAGGATTTGTAGGTTTTGATGAGTTTGGCACTGCGAGAGGGGCCAATTCCAGGCACACCTTCTAAGGTGGAAAGCGTGATGTCCTTGGAGCGCAGACGCTGATTATGCCCTGTGGCAAACCGGTGGGTTTCATCCCGAACATGCTGAAGCACGCGAAGAGCAGGATCGCCCTCCGGAAGATTCACAGGTGTTTTGGCCCGAGCAAGCCAAATCTCTTCATCACGCTTGGCCAATCCAGCCAGAGAGATTTGCCCATCTAATCCCAGAGATGTCAGCACTCCAAGAGCGGCAGAAACCTGACCTTTACCACCATCCACAAGAATCAAATCGGGAAGCGGCTTTTCCTCATTCATCAGGCGTTGATACCGACGAGCCACCGCTTCTGCAATGGCTTTGTAATCATCCACCTCGCCACCAGTGCTGCGAATCTTAAAATGCCGATATCCAGCACGGTCCGGTCGGCCATCCAAAAAGGTGATGAGGGAGGCCACAGTGTGTTTACCATGAAGCTGGGCAATATCAAAACCTTCGATTCGCCGAGGAAGGCGAGGAAGATTCAGCACTCGCTGAAGCTCTTCTAGGGCAGGACGATCGCCTTCTTCTCGAATTCGGCGGTCCAGTTCTGCCCCGGCATTCTGCCGCACCATGGCCTGGACAGCGGTATCCCGCTTTTCTGCGGGAATTTCAATGCGGGGCGTTTCGCCCTTGGATTCCTGAAAGAATCGTTCCAACAAATCTCCAGGATGTTCGGGGAGAAAGAGGCGAGAAGGTTGCTCCCGCCCTGTTTCGGCGTAGTATTGAAGAAGAAATTCGGGAAGGGCTTCACTGGGAATTCCGGCGTACTCATTCACGTAAAGTTCCCGGCCGCTCACCTGCCCCCCACGCATTTGAATCACACCAAAAACCACGTATCGACCAGAGGCCACATAATCGATGTAATCCCGAGATTCCTGTTTGAAGTCCATCACATTGGGCTCCGCATCTAAAATCTCCAGCGATTTGAGGGCATCCCGGTACTCTGCAGCCTTCTCAAAAGCCAAACGCGCCGATTCTTCTTTCATTCGTTTTTCCAATTCTTTGCGGAATCCCGCATTTCGGCCTGTCAAAAGAGCGCGCGCTTTCCGGATGGATTTGGCATATTCCTCCGGAGAGATTTTTCCCACACAGGGGGCAGGACATCGGCCGATATGATGATACAGACAGGGCGACTCCCGTTTCTTAAGGATTCGACACCGGCGCAGCGGAAAGAGTTTATGGATGAGCTCAATGTAAAGATCCACCGCTTTGATGTTGGGATAGGGACCAAAATATTGGGATCCATCTTTAACAATCCGCCGCGTACGGAACACTCGGGGGAACTTTTCATTGGTGATGCGAATGACCGGATAGGTTTTCCCGTCCTTGAGGTTAATGTTGTACCGGGGTGAATGGCGTTTGATCAGATTATTCTCAAGAACCAAAGCCTCATATTCCGTGGAGGTGAGTATGGCTTCAATGTCTGCCGCCCGTTCCACCAAGAACCGGGTTTTGATGTCCTTCTCTCCGGTGAAGTAAGAGGACGTTCGTGCCTTAAGACTCTTGGCCTTGCCCACATAGATGATGGTTCCGCCCTCATCGCGCATCACATAAACACCTGGCGAAGTGGGAAAGGTTTTGACTTTGGCTTTCAAGGCTTTGAATCTATCGGACATATGTTCTTCCCGTTGTATGATGCATACCATGGCCAGAAGACGCGCAGGCAGCAAAGCACTCATCAAAGATATCAATAAAATCCTTGTACTGAGCACGATTCGTGAGCAAGGTCCCGTGAGTCGGACCGAATTGGCTCAACTCACAGGTTTGAATGCTTCAACCATATCTAAAATTTGCGATGATCTCCACAAGCGGGACATGCTCTTTGATGTTGGAGCTGGACAGTCCTCTGGTGGGCGGCGTCCCATTCAGATGCTCTTCAACAACAACCTTGGCTACATCATTGTTGTAAAAATAGAGGATGCACGTATACGCTTGGCCCTTGCCAACCTCAAGCCAAGCATCATGGATGACTACTCCATTCCCTTCCAGCGTGGAGGCTCCTACCCCGAAACAATTGGCCTCATCAAAACAGAGATTCAAAAGCTTCGCGCCAAATTGGATGCTGAAAATAAAGAACTGATGGGAGTGGGAGTGGCTCTCTCTGGGATTGTTCACCACAACCAGGGGAAGCTCATGGGGTCAACATTTCTTGGCTGGGCAGAAGAAGACATTGCAGGCGATCTTGCTGAAGTGGCTGGAGCCCCTGTGTATGTGGACAACGACATCAACTGCTATGCCTTAGCCCAGCATTGGCTAGGAAGTGGAAAAGGGGAAAGCAACATGCTCTGCCTCACCATAGGCCAGGGCATTGGTGGAGGGCTTGTTCTTGAAAATAAACTGTACAGGGGCAATGCCGGCGGTGCGGGTGAAATTGGCCATATGATTTGCGAACAGGGAGGCCGTCGCTGTTACTGTGGCCAAGAAGGATGCTTAGAAGGCTATTGTTCCTACCCCGCTCTCCGAAAGGATATACAGCAGGAACTGGGCCTCTCACTGACAATGGAAGAGATTGCCCAAAAAGCACAATCCGGACATACCGGGATTTGCCAATTGCTTGAGCAGGCTGGAAAACGCCTTGGTTCCACCCTCATCTCCCTTTGCATGTGCATTGCACCGGAGCTCATCATCATTGGTGGCGAGGGAATCACAAAACTTCCCAGCTATATGGACGGTGTGAACAAGCAGTTTGGGGAAAATTGGTTTTCACGATCAGGAATGTCCCCCATCCCTGTGCTCTTTGATGAACCTGGGAACCGCTTTTTCCTTCTAGGTACAGCCCTTCTTGTTGTGGATCGACTTTTTGGGGCACCACTTTTTGAAGAGGATAATCCCCTACTTCGAGAGTCTCTTTCCTCCACCATTTAAGGAATAGATCGACCCCTTAAAATCAATGATTTTAAGGGGTCCCTTTCAAGCATCTCTCAAAACGCCAACTTAGGATTCAGAATTCTCTTCAAGAAATCTCTGGAAAAGACTTGCTTTCAGATGCCGATTCCGGCCTGAACGAAGATACACCGGTATCAATCTCAAAGTTGCTTTCACATGGATTTTTTTTGGACCTGAAATTTTCTTACCAGTCCAGACATCCTGCCATTCTCCTGGAGGAATGAGCACAGAACGCTCTTGGGCCTGTTCTTCAAAGATAGGAGCCACAAGGAGACTACGACCAAAGAGATACTGATCATCACAGCATCGGCAATCGTCATTCTCCCAAAAATCCACCAGCAAAGGCCGCATAAGAGGTTCCCCTGTGCTGCAGCAATGCGAGGCCTCAGCCTCAATGTAGGGTCGCAAATCTTCCCGCAATTTGGCCCACTTTCTGTACTCATCAATCACCTCCGGATGCTGCGTACGCTCCGCAATATTCCAAGGTGTTCTATCCACACAGGGCTCAGCCCAGCCATTGTTTTCTGCATGATATTGCATGATGGGACAAAAGACAGAAGCGGCAACGGATCGGAGATAGAGTTCTGCACTGGGGATGTCTCCGCTGAATCCTCCCATGTCCCAGCCAATAAAAGGAAGGCCTGAAAGGGAAGCATTCATCATTCCAAAGAATGCCGAGCGAAAGGCATCCCAAGTGGATTTCTGATCACCACTCCAATGACATGGTGTACGTTGGGCTCCCACATAACCTGCTCGGCTAAAGGTGAGTCCATCCTTTCCACAATGCTCATGAACAAAATCCCCATAGGTATTGAGATATTCCCGGGGATATTCATTGATCATGTCCACACCTGTTCGATTGAAACTGAATTGAACGTCATCTCCCCACAGATGCTCTCCTCCATCGGTTTTGAATCCATCCACGCCCATTTCTGTGAGCAAATACTTCCGACGGGAGGTCCACCATTTCCGAGTGGCTTCCTGGCCAAAATCAGGGAGAAGCCCTCCTTGAAACCAGCCTGGTCGAACCTTGTACGGCTCTCCTGAAGCTTCTTGAGCACCAAGCCCCTGTTCAATGAAGTATTCCTGATCTGCCTCATGCTGAACATGTGATCCTTCTAGAGCCTTCAGAACTGGAATCTGCCAAAGCACAACTTTGATACCCCGTTCATGCAATTCATCAATCATGGCCTTGGGATTGGGCCAATGGGCGCTTTCAGAAAAATCAAAATCCTGGAGTCTTGGTGGAGTTTGAGGATCTCGTGGCAAATATTTGGCCCCATTCCAAATATAGAAGGTGGTTTCATCACTCCATGCTTCAATCACCAAAACAGAGGCTGGAATATCCAAATCCCGGGTTTTATTGGCCACCTCCATCACCCGTTCTTGAGTATTCCATTCATTGGCGCTCATCCACGGCCCAAACGCCCAGGGAGGAAGACTGGCTGGCAAACCTGTCACACGGGCATAGCGGCGAATTTGCTCTTGTGGTGTACCAAAGAAAATCTCTGTTGCCAGGGATTCACTTCCCTGATGTTCCCCAGTAATACGCCATTCATCATCCACTGTCGCACAAAGGTTGAATTCAACATTCTTTCGTGTGCCCATCAGCATTCCCACATTCTGGCCTGTGTAGAAAAAGGGAATGGGAAGGTAGGTTTTGAGTTTTTGATCGGTGTATTGTTCAAAAACACGATTCTGAAGAATCTGACCTCTTTGGTTGAGAGCATTGTATCGCTCACCAAAGCCATAAAATCCCTCATCTGGGGCAGCACGGAATCGTAAAGAGGATTCCCAAACGTCCTCTTCATCCTGAAGACTCCAGGCAAAACCCTTGCACTCCAAAACACTGCCTTTTCCAGTATGCTCGAGGCGGAATGTCCCCTGATTAAGACTCACATCGAGATAAATCTCACCGGCATAAAAGCATTGATGCCCCTCTTTACATGAATCAAGTGCTTGAAAATCCGACGGTTCTTGCGGAAAAGCAGCTGTGGAATCTCCCCACGATAATCGAGCACCTCCAGAAGATGCTGCCAATCGCATTTTTCCCCCATTAGGAGTGTAAATTTCCACCGCTCCGTTTTGAAAACGGACATCACTTGCGCCTTCATGGGAACAACGTTTTCGGAGCGAGCGACCATACTCTTCCGTTCGTACAATCCCTCGCCCAGAATCTCCACAGAGTCGATATTGCAAGAGACCATGATCTGGTAAAGAGGGAAGAAGTGTGGTCCAGGTTCGCTGTTCACCAGTGTGACCAACGCTGTCGGTGTTTCCTAGACAGAAACCTTCCGTGCATACCGTGGTATTCCATTCATCCGTGGTCCACTCAACCCACACACGTTCTGCGGCATCCTGAGGTTGAGTTTGGGCAAAAATGGCAAGGGGTTCCCCGCCAATTGGCTTTCGGGGAACCCGCTCTGTGCTTCGTTGAAAATAGGGTTGGCCATTTCCTTCGGGTTGGTGAATGAGAGTGAATTCGCTCATGATTTATCCTTATCTGATGAACGGGAAACACCCCCGCCAGAGGCGGGGGTCGGCTTGCCCGCTGATTTAAAGCTGGATTCGTGCTTCCGCTTCCGCTTGTGCGGTTCTGAGAGCTTCTTCTGGGCTCATCAGGCCCAGTCGAACCATTTCCAGTTTGGGATTCACAATTTCCACAAGTTCTTGGTACTGCTCTAAAGCAGGAGGCCGGACGGCATAGTCAAGAGAGTTGAAA
This sequence comes from Spirochaetales bacterium, assembly GCA_022360655.1. Lineage (GTDB taxonomy): Bacteria > Spirochaetota > Spirochaetia > DSM-2461 > DSM-2461 > UBA2779. The sequence goes on from JAKSCK010000092.1 coordinate 88,486, forward strand.
ACGGCGATTTTATTTTCTGGAGGGGTTTGCGCTAAATAACGCTCCAACACACTGGGATCGTTCACTGTGGGAAGTTCCCATTGCGCCTCTAAACGAGCCGTTACACTGGAGGGATCACTGGCTAAGAAATGCAAAAACTCAAGAGCTTCAACCGAATGCTCAGTATCCCGGGAAACACAGCCCACATTCGCAAAGAAATGGGTGGCTTTTCGGGTGTTTCCTGGTTCCACTTCCACGGCCCAGGGGAAATCACAGCGTTCTGCAAATTCGGTGAACGCCCAAACTCCTGTGTGAATCATGGCCACTCGACCATCCACAAAGAGATCCCAATCTCCCCGCCCAGCAAGCTCAGTATCCGAGGGCATGACATGGCTGTCTTGAATCCGAGAAACCATGAATTTTAAGGTCTCCAAATTCTCTGGGGAATCAATGGTAAATTGACTTCCATCAGAGGTCATCAAGCCACCACCGTTCTGCTGTGTCACTTTGTAGAACTCCCAGAATTGAAGTGGAGTGTAGATTCCCCATAGATCATTCTCTGGCTGAGCAATTTTTTCTGCTGCGGCCTGAGCATCGGACCAAGTCCAATCCTGCGTTGGATAAGCCAGCCCAGCTTCATCAAAAAGCTGTTTGTTGTAGATGCTCAGCACTGTTGAAAACATCAAGGGAATGGCATGAGCTTCTCCGGCATAACTGCAGGATTCCAACACACCTGGTGCATAGGTTTCAGATAAGGGAATCCCGGCTTGTTCGGCAATGTCACCCAAAGGTTTGACGGCCCCTCGAATGGCATAGGCAAGGAAGTTTTCCATGTTGAGTTCAAAGGCATCTGGTGCATCCCCAGAGGCAATTTTGGTCACAAGTTGAGTGAAATGATCATCAAAGCCTGCATTCTCATTTTCAATCACAACTCCAGGATGAGCTTCTTCATAGGCCGCTATCATCTGTTCCAACACGGCGGCATTGTTTTCTCCAGCAGAAAAGCTGGCATACCGGAGTGTCAGCTCTTCGTCTGAATCTCCACTTCCGTTCGCGAACAGGGCTGTGACCACGAGAAACAGAGCGGCGGTCCATGCAAATTTTCTCATTTTGTTCTCCTTTCGTTTCTGGTTCTTGGATATGGAACGGTGACCATCAAAGTCACCGAATTGATGAGTGGAATCATCCCTTCACGCCACCAACGGCAACGCCCTTATCCACGTATCTCTGGGTCACCAGATACACCAAGACAATGGGAATGATGGAAATTAAAGCCCCTGCCATGAGCACGTCATAAGCTTCGTTATACGACGAGTTCAAAACACCAAGGGCGACTTGAAGAGTCCATTTTGATTTTTTGGAAAGGACAATGAGAGGCCAGAGATAGTCGTTCCAGCTTCCCATAAAGGCAAAAAGCACCAGGGTAAACAAAGCGGGTGTGCAAAGTGGAGCAACAACACGGGCAAAGATGCTACGCAATGAAGCCCCATCCATGGCGGCTGCTTCTAAATAGGCATCATCAATGCCCTTCATGTATTGACGTAAAATAAAGATGTACAGTCCTTCCATCAAAGAAGGAAGAATGAGGCCTGTATAGGTGTTGAGAAGACGAAAAGACTTCAGGATGAGGTAGTTGGGAATCATCACAGCTGTCATGGGCACCATCATGCTGGCCAAAACCGCAAGAAACAGAACCTCTCGGCCTCGGAAGCGAATTTTAGCAAACACAAAGGCGGCCATGGCGGCACAAATCACCTGACCGCTCATTCGCAGAAGGGTGTACAACGCACTGTTGGTATAGGCCTTAAGAAAATCAACATTGGCAATTCCAAACACCCGTTTGTAGGCATCTAAAGTCGGAGATTCTGGAATCCACTGTATGGGAACGGTTTGAAAGGCTTCTTGGGTTTTCAATGATGTGGAAATCATCCAGAAGAACGGAATCACCACAATAAAGGCCGTAAATCCAAGAATTGCATAGGGCAGTATTTGAAAAAAAAGAAGGCTCCGTGTCTTCTTTTTCCAGTATGAATTTCGAGTTGCTATCAGTGAGGGCGATCCTCCCATGATGGTTCGAGAAAACCCCATCCTTTGCTGCTTGGAAATCTTTTGAGTCATGTTCTCTCCTTCAAAACCATGTCTATGCCTTTCTTCTGAGCTCATGAGTTGCTTGAAACCAATGAGTGCTTCACGAGTCAACAGCTCATGTTCCATGTGAAACTCGTTTCTCAAACGCCAACTGGAGAACTGTGACGGAAAGAACCAGAAGAAAAAGAATGATGGTGAGGGCAGAAGCATCACCCATCCGATACAAACCAAAGGCATACCGGTAGATGCGTTCCACAAGAACGGTTGTTGCGTTGGCCGGCCCCCCTTCTGTCATGATGTAGATGGGTTCAAAAACCTGAAAACCACTCATCAGGTTGTACACAAACAGCAGAAAAAGAGTGGGAGAAAGAAGGGGCAATGTGATTCGGAAGAATCGAGAGAGGGGTCCTGCTCCATCCACTCTTGCCGCTTCAAAACAGTTTTTGTCCATGGATTTCAATGCCGCTAAGACAATCAGGGCATAGTAACCGGTATCCTTCCAGAGACAGGCCATCACCACTCCAGGCATAGCCCAGTGAGGATCTTCCAGCCAATTTGGACCAAGAATTCCCAAAGAACCAAGCCATTGATTCACAAAACCCCATCGACCATTCAAAACAAATCGCCAAATGATGGCCCCAGCCACCCAGGAAGTGATGACCGGCAAATAGAAGCAGGCTCGAAAAACCCGCATCCCCTTCACCTCTTGATTCAATACAAGGGCCTGAAGAACAGAAAGAACAATGACAGCCGGAACATAAAGCCCCAAATAGGTGAGATTATGATGAAGAACATTCCAGAGCTCACCAGAAGAAAACCATTTGGAAAAATTCTTCATGCCCACAAAACGTGCAGAAGAGAAGGGCTTGAGAACATCCCAATCCAACAACGAAATTCCTGCTGTCATCACCAATGGAGCCGCTTTAAAGACAAGGAAAACCAACATCACTGGAGCAAGAAACAGAACAATGGTCAGATTTCGGTCTTTAGGCGAGCCTTGATACATACTGGGCCTCCTCATGAACCAAAATGAGATGCATGGCGTGGGATCGGAGATTTGGACTCATGGGGGTTCCCCATTTTTTGAACCAATGTCTCTGTTTTTCCCAATTGATTTGCGGCCCCTGGATTTGCTCTGGAAGAAAACCTTGGGAATCAAATTGATTCTCAATCCATTGCCTGAGTTCTATGGCTTTTTCGATTTTTCCTTCTTTGAGGGCATGAAGTGCCAGAAGGGCTGAGGTAAAAATCCACTCTCCTCCACCGTAGTATTCATCTCCTAAAAAACGGCGAACACCACCTGTTCCCCCCTCTCGAAGTTGCTGTTCAACTTCATGAGCGGTCGTTCTTATCACCAATTCTTCCGGGGAAAACAAATCAAAGAATCCAGAGAACATCAGAGAGGATGCATCCACCTCCGACGTTCCGAGCGTTTTGGGAATCCAGCCATTCTTTGACGCGGCCTTTCGGACAAAATGAAGGATTTGGCTCACCAAATCTTGGATGTCCTTTTCTCCAAGAATGTTGTTCACCGTTTTTAATCCACCAGCAACTGAAGCCAAGGTGGAGGGATGAATTCCTTCTGGATGCTCCTCCCAACAATCTGCACCTGGTTCCTTCCAAAAGGCCTCAATGTAACGTCGCAGCAGTTGAACCGATTCTTCCATCGCAGTGATGCCCCGATGATCACCTGTTCGAAGGGCATATTCTCCCAGGCACCAAAGCCAATTTCCAAATCCATCAATCTGTGTCCCTGGAGACTCATCAATATGGGGCGTTCCATCGCTGTAATACCGTGAAGGAAGCAGTTCTGTTTGGGAGATGCATTCTCCACGGCCCTGACGTTCAATCAGATTTTCAATCAATGGGCGTTGAGCACAGATGGTTCTATCCCCCCATTCAAGAAAGGACTTACACGATTCTGACGAACCAGAAATCAATGCGGCATAAGCAATGAAGCTTCCATCTCGAAACCAACAATAGCGATAGGGCTCATAGGAGGGAGACGAAGGAAAAGCCCCACGTTCATTCTGACTATTCAGAATCAAGGAAAGGCTTTGCTGAACAACATCGTGGGCTTGCATACCAGCAAAACTAACATACTTTATTCAGTAAAGAAAGTATGTTAGTGGACGATTTTTCCTTCCATCCAACCTGAAGAACTCTTCCAATCCATGATTGAACCAAATCCCAACTGCTCCTTGTCATTCCATTCACCAGTCCGGGAAGGGTTCAGGACTTTCTGTGTTTTACCGATACAATAGTTAAGGGAAGGTCATTCACCATCCCTGTTTTCACATTGGCCACATTTGGGAATGAGAATCCAATATCCTCTTTGCCCCGTACAAAACCGGAGGCAATCAGAAAAAGGCTCGCCGGAGAACAGATATGGGGATTTATAAAAAAATCAGCCTCTTATGGGTCATCATCCTAGGCCTTGTCATAGAGCTTTCTGGAATCACCTTACGCTTTGGAGCCCAAGAAGGTTGGCAGGATGCTCCTTCCAATGGACTGCGAGAGACAGACGGTTGGATGGGAGGAACAGCCCTCACATTGGCTCCCCTGGGCCGGAATCCTTTTCAAGAAAACCCCACCATGGCAGATACCGGTATTTCCCCTGAATCCATTGATATTCTCCTTCTGGCTGAGGAATCTGGCCTCTCCAACCCTGTCGGACGATACAGACTTCAAGGTCCTGTTTCCGTTTCCAATCAATTCAGTTCCAGAGGAGAGTATTCCTTTCGACCAGGAATCAATGGACTCACCCTGATTCCCACAAAGAACTCCTTATGGACTCCAGGAACGCAATGGAATGATTTTACTTTGGACTTCAGACTCCGTCCGGCAACCTTGCGCCATGGAGAGGTTTTTTTCTCTTGGCAAGGTCGATCTAATGATGGAACACCTCAATCTGTTACGGCCATCATTGAAAACCGCCGTATGGTCTGGACTTTTCAGGGATTTTTTCGACGAAACGGTAGTCGCTCTCTCAATCTTCGCCTCAAAAGTCCTCCCCTGATTCCTGGAGAATGGTCTCACCACCGCCTCCGATTCTCAGGAACCAATCAACAGTCGGATCGAACTGGAGCCTCTCCCGGTCTTCTTGAATATCTTGTGGATGGAATTCCTTCCGATTCCGTTCATGCCACTCCTGATGGAAAGGAACGTGAAGAGGTTTTCTTCCCTCATATCGGTTCATTGACAACAGAAGCACCAGTTCTGGCACCAGCCTTTAGCGGCTATATTGATGAATTTCGCTTGGTCTCAGATTTTGATTCTCGACCTGCAGCCGGCGGTTACGCCAACAGGGATACAGCGGCCACCGGCGTGGGGAGTCTTCCACTCACAGACACTGGATATCCTGGGTCGTCCCTGCATCATGTGCGTGTTCGTTATGAAGCCCCTGGCGCAACTCGGGTGCGATTCTATGCCCGAACCTTCACCACAATACCAGAGCAAACACCCCTCCCTGATCCAGGGAACCCCAAATGGATTCCACTGCAACTCACCCCATCTCAGGAGGATCCCACCGGATTTGGTCGGTGGCATTCCTGGGAAACACAGGAACCGTTAAAAGGACGCTATTTTACCGTCGGCTACATTCTTGAACCCGACCCTGGTACGGACACCGCTCCTCTCCTCTCCGCCTTGGAAGTGGACTTTTCTCCTCGATATCCACCAAGACCTCCTCGCAATCTCCGCTTATTACGTGATAATGATGGAAACATCCAACTCTCTTGGAGTCCGGATGCAGAACCAGGAGTGAGTGGCTGGTGGGTGTTCTGGGGACCCCGACCTGGGGATTATACGGATCGTGTTCCTGGCGACTCTCGTCATGGAAGTGCGTGGATTCCCAAGACACAGGGAACAGAACGCCCTAAGTACATTCTTCCTCTCCAGCCCGGCGGAGGTATTGTCTATGCTTCTGTTCGAGCCGCATGGCCAGAAGGAGAACCACGCAATGATCATGACAGTGTTCCTGCTGATTATGCCGCCCTTGGCGAGCCCACAGGTGAGGTGAATGTTCGCCCATGATCACCCAAGTTGACGGCAGCGCCGGACGTGATTGCTACTCTGCCGCAGTTCGCGCCTTCAACCAAGATAATCCTGTTTTGGCTGAAGAATGCCTGGAACGGGCCTTTGCCATTGTGGGCGAAGGCATGCCCCATCTCTACCTTCTTTCTGGCCGCATTGCCTATGCCAAAGGCGAAATTGATCATGCAGAAAAAGCATGGAAATCCGCCCTGGCCCTAGAGCCGAACAATGGTGAAGCCTGGAACAATCTTGGTGTGCTACTCCGTCAGAAAGGCCGACATACTGAGGCACTGAATGCCTTTCAACGTGCGCAAACCCTCTCACCGGAACGTCCAGACATACCCTACAACATTGGAAACTTACACAAAGCCGCAGGAGAAGACTCTGAGGCCATAAGCGCTTACAATGCCGCCATCTCCATAGCACCCGCCTATGCCCCAGCCTACAATAACCTAGGCACTCTTTATGAAAAGCGCCAAGAACGGGAAAAAGCCCTCGAGGTGTTTCGGCGAGGTCTTGCCAACGATTCTGGCAATGCTCCACTCCGCTTTAACATGGGCTTGGTCTACCAGGAGCAAGACCAATGGACCAAGGCCAAACAGGCCTTCACAGCCGCTCTCAAAAGCCGCCCTGGTTGGGTTCCCGGCCTCACAGGTCTGGGCCTTTCCCTGGAAAAATTGGGAGACGATCAACGGGCGGCTCGAGCCTTCCGAGCCCTTCTGGAAATTGAACCAAACAATGTTCCGGCCCTCAACAATTTGGGAGCAACCTACGAACGTCTTGGCCGTTCAGAAAAGGCCCGAAGCTGCTTTCAGAAGGCCCTAGAACAAGATCCCTCCGATCCACGAGCAGCCCTCAATCTCCATGATTCCTACCGCAAGTCCAATGATTTAGAGGCCGCTCTCAATGAACTGAACCGTCAGGTCACCCGTCATCCGGAAAACTCTGACATTCATGTTCGAATGGGCAAAACCCTCATGGATATGGGCCGATTAGCCGAAGCTCAACGAAGCCTCAAACATGTCCTGGAACGCAATCCCCATCATGATGGCGCCCTCAAAACCATGGCAGAACTCACCCTCTTAGCCGGACGACCAGAACAGGCCGAACGCCTTCTTTCTCGGCTCCCTGAAGATCCTGAAGCTGTTCGCCGCCTGGCCCGACTCTACACCGATGAAGGCAAAGAACAGGATGCTCAACGCCTGCTGGAAAAACTCATTGCATCCAATCCTGATGATGCCGATAGCCGACGTATGCTGGCAGAAACTCTTGGTGACCAAAACCCTCAACGGGCCTTGGAGCTTCTCCAAGAATCCATGGCCATCAACCCTGGGAATGTGGCCGACCTCATAAACACAGCCTCATACCATGAGCAATTAGGTCAGAAAGAACGCGCACTCCAAGCTCTTGATGAAGCCGCAAGTTTTTTAGGTGATCAGGGAAAAGAAGAGGATTTGGATTCCCTTCAGGAAGTTCTGTCCCTCTATGAACGCACCGCCGCTCCAGATCCCTCCACAGAAGCCCTTTTTGAGGAACGCACCGCACAGCTCGCCCAAATTCTTCGTCATGCCTTTGGTTATGCCAATAATGATGAAGAAATCCCCCTCCTTGAAGAGGCCACAGACCTTCCTTTAGAAGAGGATGATGCTCTCTCTCTGCTGGACATCAATGCCATGGAGCCAGTGATTCGCATCAATGAAGAGGAAAGTACCCTTTATCTTGAGGATTCTCCGGAAGTCTTAGAAGAGTTCTGGGAATCGGAGCCCCCTCCCCCAGAACCAACAGAACCCCCACAAGCCCCTCCTTATTCTCCCTATCCACCAGCATATCCGTCATCCCAACAAGCTCCACCCTCATGGCCCCATCCTTCCCTGTTAGCCGAGGCCCTCAAAAATCTTCCCAACAACACCCCTCCACCGGAACAAGAAGTCCCCCAAGAAACACATTCACAAAACCATGAGGACATGGAATTGCTTCTGGAGGAAGAAAATACCGCTCCCTTGGAATGCATTGATGCCGATGAACTGGATGAGCATCTCTTCCCTCCTGAACAGACCATTGAGAATGAAGATGATTCCGAAAACATCGATGTAGGAGCAGAATCACAGGATGAGACTGTTCTGGAAGAACTCAATGAAGATGATTTTCTGGATGAAAACAATGATCTTGAAATGGAAATGGGGGAACCAGAGGATGAATTAGAATTCTTGGTTCCTGAAAGTGATGTATTGGCTGAGGAGCTTCCTCAAAATCTGCAAGAATCTCCAGAAGAAAGTCCGGCCCTCTTCTTTGAAGAAACAGAAGAGCCAGAATCACCGCCAGAAGAAAGCACCAGTGAAGGCCACCAATTGGCTGATATGTTCAAATATCTTTCCTCCCTCACAGAAGAAACCGTGGGAGAAGGCCGCGATAAACTCATTGAAGAAGGTGTTCCTCTCAAACTCGCCGGGCTCCATGCCCGTCTGAGTGGAGAACCCAACCTCCGTGAAGTGGCCCAAAAATTTGATCGGCGTAAAAAACCTCGTGCCAGCCAGGTGGATTTAAACCGTCAGCGCCTCAAGGGCACCTTAGATGTGTTTATGGCCATGGCCAAGGCTCTTCCAGAAAAAACCGTGAGTGAAAGCCTCACCAAAAAGCTTGAGCGGCTTCGGGGGCTGGTTCAGCCCAATCCTTCCGAACCTCAGAAATGATACCGACCCCTCTCTCGCAGACTCCCTCGGGGTTTTCACTCCCATGGCTTCAACACCCCCGAAGCCCCTCGCTTCGGGGGTCAATCTGAGCCTTAAAGCTGACGGCCCTGGGTAATTTTTGCCTCAAAACGTTGGGCATCTCGGCCCTCAAGACCGTGATCTTCCCCATCGAGCATGCTGCGAAGTGCCTCCATCTCCTCACTGGAAAATCGCACTCCACCGGCCAAGTGCCGGTCAAAGGAGGCAAAGGCTGCCGGACAAACTCGCCGGGCCAAATCTCGCATCACCTCAGCATAAGCCCGAATTTCCCGTTGAGCATGCGCATCCAATCGCAATCGCAGGAAATGAAATAAATTATGCAAATCAATCTGCCAATACCATTCGGTGTACATGCTCACTGGAAGTACCACCCGTGCTAATTCACGAGCCGTACCGGCCTCCAGCATTTTTCCATAATCGGCATAGGCCTTCTGATTCACAGCCTCAATAGAATCCCGAATAATCTGAGCCTCTTCTGGGCTCATGGGTTCATCCCTACGCCCCTGTTTGTTATCCGTGCTTTGAACAGAAACATCGGCCAATTCCGGAACATAAAATTCATCGGCCATCACACTGTACCGAGCAGAAACTTCATTCAAACGGGCTGTTCTATGTCGAATCCACTGCCGAGCAACAAACACAGGCATCTTGGCATGAAAGGTGAATACCACCTGTTCGAAGGGAGAGGTGTGGCCATTTCTCAGCAAATAATCAATCAAACCGGCATCCTGTCGGGCCGTTTTTGTTCCCTTTCCATAGGAGACACGCGCGGCCTGAACAATTCGGTCATCGCTTCCCATGTAATCCACAAGCCGAACAAAACCCTTGTCCAAAACCGGAAATTGCTGATCAAGAATTTCCTCTGCAGCCGCAACAGTGCAACGTGCCATACTCTCTCCTTGCTAAGCGGACGCTTCCCCGCTCATCCATTCCAATCGGGCCGTTCCACAGGTGGCATCGGCAACAAACACTTCAAATTCTTCTATGGCCGTCAAAGGCAAAGCAGATTCCATAAACACATCTGCTGTAAATTCTTCTTTCACATCCACAGCCCCCCGCTCATCTAAACCCCGGCGAAGAACTTCATAATGGGCATAATCGGTGTACAGGCGTAATCCCTGACGTTCAATCAATGGAATGCGCTCAAGTGTGGCAAGGGCATCCTGACAGGATTTTCCATAGGCCGAAACCAATCCGCCTGTTCCCAATTTCACACCACCAAAATAACGCACCACAGTCACAAGAGTATTGGTGAGCTGGGCTCCTACGATGGGATCAAGAATGGGTTTTCCTGCCGTTCCATGAGGTTCTCCATCATCACTCAATCCATGCAAGGCCCCATCCTTTCCTAAGACAAAGGCCCAGGCTACATGGCGGCTTCGGGGATGTTCTTCTTTTAAAGCCTTCACCCGGGCTTTGGCCTCGGCAGGAGATGTGACTCCAAGAGCCTCTCCTAAAAAACGGGATTTCTTCTCAGTAAACTCCGAAATCCCTACACCGGAGGGAATCCAAAAATCGGGCATATAAGAATCTTACCCTGATGCCCATAAGGAGAGGAATCCGGCCAAGTTGAAAATCTCTGGAAAAGAAGATCTTTGATGAATGCTCTTTTGCCCAGAACTTCAAGACGTACCATCCTCTTTAACGATAAAGATCTTCATTCGTAGAACTCTAATAAATTGCATTTAAAATACTACATGATTAATTTTTTTAATTTTTATGGTTAATTATATTGATTTATTCAATAAATGTATGCAAATTCACTTCAGGAGCTTTCCATGAAACAAAAATGGAGTGATTTGCATCAACTCGTGGGGAATCAACCCATGCGCGTAGAGCGTGTGCGTATGGAACAAACCGGGATTGCCATAGAAGGCAGTTTCTCACTTCCTCCCTTAGCCCAGCTCTCAGAAGATGATCAAATTTTTATTGCTGCATTTCTGGCCACCCATGGTTCCATCAAAAAAATGGAATCCATCTTTCGAATCAGCTACCCCACAGTCAAAAATCGCCTCAACCAAATTGTGGAAAAATTGGATGTTCCTCGAATGAGCTCCATGAATGATGCCAAAGTACCAGCTGAAAAACCCTTGAGCATGGGGATTCTGGAGCAACTCGAACGGGGAGAAGTCACCGTTGATCAGATTTTGGGAGGATCGTCGTGATTCCATACACCATGACCATGCATATTCATCAAAGAAAAGATGAGTCCTCTCAAAACATACGACTGTGGATTCCATTGTTTTTCATTTGGATTCTTCTATGCCCGCTCTTTCTCTTGATTGTTCTTGCCGCATGGGCTGCTCGAATCCTCACTCCCCCTCAGTCTCAAGCGCAAATTTTTCCCCGTCTTGTTCTCGCCGCATACAAGGTGCTTCAAGAACTCGATGGGTTAAATATCAACGTGAAAACAAAGCAAGAACGGATTCTTATTCACTTCAATGGAGGAAGAAGACCATGAACGACGAACAACGGAAAATTTTAGACATGCTTGCTCAAGGAACCATCACGGCGGATGAAGCGGAAAAACTTCTTGAAGCTTTGAAACAAAATGACGATTCATCAAAACCCTTGGAGTGGAATAATGATCTGCCCAAGTACCTCTACATTCGTGTGGATCCAAAAGAGGGGGCCCCTGATGCCGATCAAGTAAAAATCACAATTCCCCTGGCCCTTGTGCAAGCCGGAATCAATTTTATTGCCATGCTTCCCAAGGACACCCGCGGTGATGTGGAATCTGCCATTCGTGACAAAGGGATTGATTTTGATTTCAACCGCATGACTCCAGAGCAAACCAATTTGCTACTCAAAGCCCTTCAAGAATTGGTGGTGGATGTGGAAACCTCAGAAAACACCGTCCGAATCTATGCGGAATAGTTGGTTCATCATGATCAGGGATGGCAACACCCTATCCGTCCACTCCATAAAAATGGCACCTGGTCATGATGCTTCCTGGGGGCAATTTTTTATACAATTCTGAAACATACAGATGCCCCCATACATCCAAAAAATGTCCCTTGACCGGGCTTTCTGAGGAGATTAGCTCCTTTCCTAATGACAAATCCATCAGACTTATGGCAAAATGCCCAAAAGCAAGGCGCATTTCTCCTCTTAGCGCGTTGAATTTCCTTGTCATTTGAACTAGTATTCCAAAATTCCGGACAGACATAAGAAACGATTTTCCCATCCGTCGAGGAGTGAGAGTGCTCAAGAAAGAATTTCCTCAAATACACTACTATGATCAAGACTTCGTAGACATCTATGACCGCTCCTGGGCCTGGATGAGCGATTTCTGGCGTAAAGCAGACCCAGCCATTGGCCTGAAGTTTCCCTTCTTTGCCTATCATGAAGGCAATGAGCTGAACCTCTATGAAAGCTGCCTTTCTTCGTTTTTCTTGGTGTACTTCAACAAAAAGTATCCTGTGAACCAAATGCTGGATAACTTCTATGCTCTGCAGGAAGAATCCGGTGCCATCCGTAATCGGTATGATTTAGAAACCGGACGGCCAATTGTTGACGACGATAACCCGGAAGGCATTGCCCCTCCACTCCTGGCTTGGGTGGAGTACAATCTGTACCACAAAGTGGGTGCCAAGGCACGGGTGAAAAACGTCATGCCATCGCTCATGGCCTACCATGATTGGGTTGAAGCCACTTTTAAGGATGAAAATGGCCTTTACGCCCCTCCCATTTCCGCCACAGAAACAGATGGCGCCCCTCGGGAGAACGTGAAATACCCTCTGGACTTCAACACCCAGATGGCCATCAACGCCCTCTACATGTCCGCCCTGGCCGACATCCTCAATGATAAAGAACTCGGATTCCGCTACAAGCGTCAGTACTTCTCATTGAAAACCCGCATCAACTCCAAGATGTGGAATCCTGATGATAAGATTTACTATGATCTGGATGCCAAAGAGCAGCAGGTTAAAATCAAAACCATTGCCACCTTCTGGCCCTTGCTTGCGGAAATCCCCAATGAAGACCGTGCAGAAGGCCTCATCAACCATCTCAAGAATCCCAAAGAGTTTGGTACAGAAAACCCCTTCCCCACTCTTGCCGTGAGTGAGAAAAAGTTCAAAGAAGATGGCCAGGGATTCGCAGGATCTGTGGTTCCCTTCACCACTTACATGGTGATTAAAGGACTGGAAAAATATAACCAGTACGAATTTGCCCGGGAAGCGGCCATTCGTCACATGTACTTTGTGTTGGACACCTTCCACCCCGATGGAAAGAAAAAGGGAACACTGTGGAGGGCCTACCGTCCCACCAAGGATGGGCCCTCACAATGGTCCAAGAATGACAGCTGGAACCGCCCTCTGGACTTGGCCTATGCTGGTCTCACCACCATCACACTCATGATTGAAAACATTGTGGGACTCTTTGTCAGTCTTCCACGGAAGACCGTGGACTGGTTTGTGCCCACACTGGAACTCATGGGAATTGAAGAGCTTCCTCTCAAACGAAACCGCATCACCATTGTAAGCAACAAATCCAGTCGTGGCTGGGAAATCCGTTTGGAATCAGAAAAGCTCTACTACTTCACCATTCACCTTTTGGATGAGGACAAGAAGAAAACCTTGCCCATTCCATCAGGCAAATGTTCCATGCTGATTGATAAACTCTAAGACGGTCATTGTTTTCCGGATTTTAAATCGACCCCTCGTGCGCAACGCCCGAGGGGTTGTTTTTATTTACACGCTTTGACGGGCTCTCAATGCTCGGGCAATGCTGAGTTTATCGGCATATTCCATATCACCACCCACCGGCAAACCGCTGGCAATGCGGCTCACCTGTACACCTTCCTCATTCAACATGCGCTGAATGTACAGAGCTGTAGAATCTCCTTCCAGGGTTGGGTTGGTGGCCACAATCACTTCGTGAACTCCTTCCCGGGCCACTCGCTCCCGCATATGAAGAAGCCCCAGTTCCTCCGGACCAACTCCATCCAAGGGGGAGAGAACGCCATGAAGAACATGGTAAAGACCACGGAATTCTCCTGTGCTTTCAATGGTAGCCACGTCCTTGGGCTGCTCCACCACGCACATCTGATGCCGCTCTCGCACTGGGGAGGCGCACACCACACAGAGTTCTGATTCGGCATAATTTCCACATTCTTTGCAGCGAGTGACATGGTTTTGGATTTCTCCCATTTCCTGGGAAAATGTGTCCACAAAACCATGATCCGCTTCAAGAATCCAATAGGCTATGCGGGATGCACTTTTCTTTCCAATTCCTGGGAGGCGGGAAAAATGTCCTATCAGGCGTTCCAGACGTTCCATCTAAGGACCATCCATAAATCCTGGAGGAAATCCCATTCCTCCAGCCATTCCAGACATCTCTTCTTTAATCACATCCCGCATTTTGCGGACAGCACCGGTGTAGGCTGCAGCCACCAGCTCTTCCAGCATTTTGACATCCCGAGGATCCACAGCAATGGGGTCTATGGTGACCGAAACAGCCTCCATGGTTCCATCCACCACCACTTTCACCAAGTCTCCACCCGAACTGCCTTCCGCCCGTAAGCGGGAAATTTTTTCCTGGGCTTCGCCCATTTTTGACTGCAAACCTTGAAGGTTTTTCATAAAATCCATGGGATTCATCATTCTATCCTTTGGGCTTAAGCCTACCCTTCATAATCTGTCCTCGAAAAACCTGCTGAACAAGAAGGGCCTTGGGTCCGGCACTTTGTTCCGCTGTTTCATTTTTTGATACATCCACACGAGTTTCCACAGAAAATGCCGGATGCCCCGCCTTCATGGCCGTTGACCTCAGAAGATCGGCACCGTTTTTGACCAATGAAGCCTCATAAGCCGATTCAAACACCAATGTGAGAGTCTCTTCTCTCCATTGCCAGTGCTTGGCCTTTCCCAAGGCTGAAGCTAAGGTGAGATTGGCTTTCTTGGCCCCTGCAATGAGAAGATCCTTCAGTTCCTCCTGATTTGGAATGGAATCTGAGGATGTCACCTGAGGGCTGGATGCAGGGATAACCGTTTTTTCAGGAGGAGTGGCAATGGCCTGTACCTGTGGAGGATTCTGTGCCGGTGCGTCTGTTTCCATACCAGGAGCAGGCTCTGCTCCTGGTCGATCTAAAGACGGAACCGTTCTGACAACCGTTTCTTCCTGAAACGCCGACTCCCCATCAAATGCCGGTTCTGGATTCCATCCCTCGTCTTCCCTCATCTCAATGCCAATGTCCACAGGGCGAAGACAGGAATTCTTGCTCTCAAGAGTTTCTGGAACAGGATGGGGTTTCCCATTCTCAATCAGTTCTTCCTCACTCCGAATCTCTTCAATGTGAAAAATCACCGGATGATCTGGAACAGGGCTATTAAGAATCTCTTCCTCATCCACCTTGGAAGCCGCCTCATGAGAAGGCTTCATGCTTTCAGAGTCAGAAGGAGTGGCATCATCAAGAGAAGGCGTTTGCTGGGCCAAAATGGCATCAACCGTGGGAATCTCTTCTTTTTGTATGCACTCAGAATTGGAAGGGGATACAGTCACTTGCTGCTGATCAAAAAAGACTTCCGCTTCGTTACCAGCCTGAAATGCATCGGCCTTCTGGGATTTTTGGGATGGAGCTTCTGGTTCTTTTAGGGACACAGAAGGAGGCGTGGAAAAAGAGGCCTCGGAAGTCTCCAATCCATGGGAAGATGATGGAGGAGAAGAGCGTTTCTCCTGAGTATTCGTCACAGAAACCGGTTCTGTTGGCTCAATTCTTTTCTCTGATGGGGATGATTCCTCCTCAGTCTTCATGGATCTTTGAGGAGGTTCTTTGATTGTCTTTGCAGGATTCTCCGATGCAAAAGCACCGGAAAAACCCAAGGCATTTAGGTCAGTGCTTTTTTTTTTATCCTCTTGCTCCCAGGTGCCGTTGAGCAGCTCAGAGCGAAGTGCAGCCACACGGCCCAACACTTCCGATGGTCCTAATTTGTCCGTCAAACCGCATAAACGGCCAATGAACAGCTCCAACTCATACCGGGGATTCAGGGAGTAACGAATATCACGGAACAGATGGAAGGCATCTTCTGTTGCCGATTCCAGTCGACCAATATCCCAGGCCTCTCTCGGTCCCTGAGGGAATCGATCGGCTTTCAATCCCAAGATGGATTCTTTATCCACACCATAGGCCAGCACCGTCAGATTTCGCAGAAAATCGGCCAGTTCCACCAGCACCTGTTCCACAGCTGTTCCAGCAATCAGAATTTCATCCAAAAGCTCTAAGGCCCGTTTTCGATTCCCTGCAGCAGCAGCATCCAACAACTCGCTGGTGACTTCCAGGCCCACCAAACCCATTTTTTCCCGAATTCCCTCTAAGGTGATGCGCTCTTCCGAAAAGGACAGAACCTGATCAAAGAGGGTGTAGGCATCCCGCATGGATCCCCCCGCCTCTCGGGCAATCCAATACAGGGCATCTGTATCAAATGCCCTTCCCAGCTCGCTGGCATTCTCCACCAGCTTGTCCCGAATCAATTCGGGTGAAAATAAACGAAAACGGAATTGCTGGCACCGGGAACGTATCGTGGCCGGAACCTTATGCACCTCTGTGGTGGCAAAAATGAAAACAATGTAAGGAGGCGGTTCTTCAATGGTTTTCAGCAGAGCATTGAATGCGCTGTTGGAAAGCATGTGAACCTCATCAATGATGTAGATTTTTTTTCGGGAGCTCTGGGGGGCGTAGAGAACCTCATCCTTGATTTCCCGCACATCATTGACGCTGGTATTCGAAGCTCCGTCTATTTCTATCACATCGGGAGACACCCCTTTGGCAATCTCCACGCAGGAAGCACAGGTTCCACAGGGCTGGGCCGTAGGACCTGTCTCACAGTTGAGAGATCGAGCCAAAATACGGGCCGTGGATGTTTTTCCCGTACCACGAGGGCCCGAGAACAGATAGGCGTGAGCCAATTGCCCTGTTTCCAAAGCATTGCTCAATGTGGCCACCACAAATTCCTGACCCACCATTTCGGCCAAGCTTTGGGGACGTTTGCGTGTTGCGGTTACCTCGAATTCCATGAAGCCCCAGTCTAGCCCGAATCGCCTCCCCTCTCAAGCAAAGCAGGGGTGCCATTTCCCATTCCTGTGAAAGGTTTTTTGATCCGCTTTGGCACAGAGCAACTCATACGATTTTATTTTGATTTGTGTTGGGGTATTGGGGCATAAAAAAACCGCCGTTATTGGCGGTAAACTTCAGCTCCAGTGAGAGGAGAAAAACCCCCGCTCTCCACGAGCCTGACGTGCACAACAGTCCTTCGCTTACCGTTGCTTCCTTCCGGACCTGGCGGGGTTAGGCGACGACTGTTAACCCGGGACCCGCAGATCAAACGCGGGGGAAAAGACGGAGCGGGAGGGGTTCGAACCCTCGGTACCCGGTTAGGGCACACACGCTTTCCAAGCGTGCTCCTTCGGCCTCTCGGACACCTCTCCAATAATAACAAACAAAATTTTCAAGCGGAGAGAGAGGGATTCGAACACTCGGTACAGACAAGCTGTACAACGGCTTTCGAGGCCGCCCGATTCAACCGCTCTCGCATCTCTCCAA
>JAKSCK010000016.1 GCA_022360655.1 Spirochaetales bacterium
CATGGGGCCATATGTCTCATGTTTTTTAAGGATTGACAATAGCTCACTATCGAATAAAAAAGGGACTATGAATAAAAAACAAGCCGCCCTGTCCAAGCCCCGGCAGAAAAAGATAATTTCCCTGGTTTCCCAATATTGGCAGCGAATGGCCCTGGCCGCCGTCTGCATGATCATGGTGGCCGGGACCAATGGGGCCATGGCCCTTTTGGTCAAGCCGGTTTTAGATGATATCTTCATTGCCAAGAACCAGGAAATGCTCTTGCTCATCCCCGGTTTGGCCATCCTGGTCTTTCTGGTCAAGGGCATCGGAACCTATGGGTCCGAATATTTGATGAACTACATAGGGGAGCGGATCATCCGGTATTTTCGGGAGGCCCTCTACGAAAAAATCACCGATCTGCCCATCGCCTTTATCCACAAGGAACGGACCGGAAATCTCATGTCCCGGATCACCAATGATGTGAATATCGTCAAGGGGATGGTCTCCACGGCGGTGATCAATATCTTCAGGGATTTTTTCTCGGTCATCGGCTTCCTCGGTGTGATTTTTTACCGGGATTGGAAGCTGGCCATCGGTGCCTTCATTGTATTGCCCCTGGCCTTTTACCCCATCCTCGTCTTTGGGCGGCGGGTGAGAAAATTCTCCACCGGGACCCAGGAGACCATGGCGGATTTGAATGCCTTCCTCCATGAGACCTTTTCCGGGGCCAAGATCATCAAGATTTTCAGCCTGGAAAATTTTGAGAAGAATCGGTTCCGTGAAAAAACCGCCACCCTTTTCCGCCTGGAAATGAAAAAGGTCATGACCAAGGCCCTCTCATCTCCCTTGATGGAATTTTTGGGGGGATTGGGCATCGCCTTTATCATCTGGTTCGGCGGCATGCGGGTCATCAATGGGACCTCCACCCCCGGTGTTTTCTTTTCCTTCCTCACCGCCGTGATGATGCTCTATGATCCCGTAAAAAAATTGGCCAAGCTGAATAATACCCTCCAGGAGGGGGTGGCGGCGGCCTCCCGGATCTTTGATATCCTGGAAACCCCGGAGAGTATTTTGGATCCGGAAAATCCCAAGGCCTGGCCGGAAAAGACCCCCACCGTGGAATTTAAAGATGTCAGCTTTGCCTATGATCCCAAGGGGAAGCCCGCCTTGAAGAATATCAACCTAGCGGCGGCACCCGGGGATGTTTTGGCCCTGGTGGGCATGAGTGGCGGGGGGAAAACCTCCCTGGTGAACCTTATTCCCCGGCTTTACGATGTCACCGACGGTGCGGTGACCATCGGAGGCATCGATGTCAGGGAATTGTCCATTGATGTGCTACGGGACCATATTTCCATTGTGACCCAGGAGCCCATCCTCTTTAACGAAACCGTGCGGGAGAACATTCGTTACGGCAGAATGGACGCCACGGATGCCCAGATCGAGGCTGCGGCCAAATCTGCCTTTGCCCACGATTTTATCCAGCGCTTTCCCCAGGGCTATGACACGGTCATCGGCGAGCTGGGCTCCCGGTTGTCCGGCGGGGAAAAACAGCGGTTCTGCATTGCCCGTGCCCTGATCAAGGACGCCCCCATCCTCATCGTGGACGAGGCCACCTC
>JAKSCK010000199.1 GCA_022360655.1 Spirochaetales bacterium
GAAAGGGTACTGCCAAATTCCCCTACCGCCAGATTGATCCTCACCTGCGAAATGGTATGGATTAAAAAACAGCTGCCTCTCAGTTGTCCAAAAAAGCATCTACAACCATACATCCCCTTGGTCCACACTGCTAGGAATGGACCATGTATGGTCGTACGCGCTGAGACCCCATGTACTCCACAGCCTTGGACAAAACATCAAAAATCTAGATTGTTCCCACACCGTTCAGCATAGACTACGCGAGCTAAGCACCAAAAGAGTTTGCAGTGACGATCACCATGGACGACAGCAATGAAAACCGCGAGTCGCAGAACAACATCAATTTTAATTGGAGCCTAGGAGGTGACCAACGGGGCAATCTGCACACCTGAAGCTACAATTCCTAGAATGGCTGGCTTTTGGGGTCATAATAGTAACCCCGTACATGGCCTACAACGAGTCAACAACATAGACAGCATGGGAAGGACAAGCGGAAAAGCCAACGTGCAACAGTCAGCAAACTGCTCAACTCGCCACAAGATTCATATCTAAATGTCTTGGCCAAAACTAAACTAAAGCATCCGCAAATAGGATTCAGTTTCTAAAGTTCTTCAAAGCTGCAAATAATATTCCCACAATTCTCTTACAAAATCCAAGTATTTTCCTTTACATTTTTGGAAAAGGAGGCAAGGACGCGGAGCACCCTTGCTCTCCATTTGATTTGAGAGTCGGCAATGTGTCCTGTGAGTAGTTGTTTACATATGAAGCTGCTTTACTCCTTTTCTTTTGCCTCTATTCAGTATTCAGCTTCAAAAAAGAGGTACAAGTGTCAATCATCCGTTGAAAGTAGCATTAACAAGTATATGTAAATGTTTCTCTAACAACTAAAAATACCAGGAGGCCCAACCAACAAAACCTATCACAGTTGACAATCTGCAGTGTTATTTGGCAAAATTTGACAGTACAAATATGAGGAGACTTTGTTCCTGATTCATGTCCTCATTGTCCCGCTGCTCCTTGATATGGCCCTCAGCCTCAGCAAGGGCACGCTCATGTTGGATCTGATTCTCCAGCTCCGCCTGGTGAATGCAAATCCAAGGAGTTCACAGCTATGCAAAGAGGCCAGGGGCCTGCGTTGCACTATCCCTTTTGGTGTTGAATAGCATGTACTGCCCCAATATCCCTTTTGGTGTTGGGTAGCGTGTACTACCCCACAGCACCAAAACATTTGGTTTTAGGGGGTGAGGCGGGAGGGCTCTAGATAGCTGTAACATGCAGGCAAAGGTTAGAGCCTATTATTGATATCCAGTGGCTACACCAGGAAGCTGTTGAAAGAACAAAACTGCTGAAAGGGATAGGCAGAGTGTGCCAACCACCTTGTGC
>JAKSCK010000122.1 GCA_022360655.1 Spirochaetales bacterium
CCGGGTCCTCCAGGCAACCGAGGACCTCTCGCGCCAGTCCGAGCGGCTGCGCAGCGACGTCCAGAGGTTCCTCGGCGGCCTCCGCGCCATGTCACGGGGCTGCGGCGACGGCGTCCCGTAGCGGGCGGCCACGGCGGGCCAGCGGTTGGCGCATTAGGTCAAATCTTCGCCGATCTGCGGCAAGTTTTGCGGCCGCGCTCGATTAGCGTGCGGTCCGCAGGCACGCCGGCGTCCGCCGACGCCACGGGGCGCGCCCGAAGAGCGGAGTCGCGCCATGAACCGCGAGGTCGTTGACCGCGATCTGATCGGCGGGCGCGGCCATCATATCGCCGAGCGTGCCGCGCAGATCGTCTATGATCGTGCGGCCCTCAAAGGTTTCGGGACGCCCCAGCACGTACTCGGACTGATCCGACAAAACGCCCGACACATCGTAGGCCATAACTTGATAGCCGCGGCTGTCACCGACAAACAGCGTGCCTTCCGGCCCGAAAGCCAGCGCCCCCGCCGATTTCAGGGCGTCTTGCGCATTGGCCGCACCAGCAAGGGCGATGATCGCCGTGGTTCCTGCGAAAAGCGTGCGGGCGAAAGTCTTGTTTTTCTAGGCCATGGAGTACCTCCTTTTGCTTGGCAAGACAGAGGTAGAGGAAGCAGGTTTTGGGCTCTTCCAGATATGTGCAAGATATCTGCGAAATGGGCCAAGATCCGATTATTCAGAGCGGTACTCACGACGGTAGCGGCCGGGCGTCACGCCAAGTTCGCGGGTGAACACGTCAGTCATATGGCTTTGGCTGGAAAACCCACATTCCAAGGCGACGTCGATCAGCTGGGCTTTGTCTCCGCGCAGTTGCTCCATCGCGCGCGAAAGGCGCGTCTTCACGACATAGCCATGGGGGGACGTCCCAACCGTCGCCTTGAAAGACTTCGAAAACTGGTAGCGCGGCATGTCGCACAACGTCGCCAGGTCGGACACTCGCGGAGGCCCATCGAGATGATCATGAAGGTACGCGTCGACCCTGTGCATTTGATCCCTCGACAATCTGGAATGCTGCAATCCGAGCTTCGGGAGCGCCTCCTGCAACTCAAGAAG
>JAKSCK010000185.1 GCA_022360655.1 Spirochaetales bacterium
AGGAAACTGCCCAATGGCGGGTCTTCAAAAACTTCAGCAAACCAATTCGGCTATCGCCCCTCTTCTTAGTGAAGGCGTCGGCCAAATCGTAATCCGATGCAACCCATCTCAAATCACAGTTGACGCGTTTGAGGTTGTCACGCAACTGAAATGCCTGAAGCGCAGCTCGCATGTTTGAAAGTCCAAGCAAAGGGCTCTCGTTCACTTCGATGGCATCATAGCCGCCACGAGAGTCTGTGCATAAGATTCCACTCACCATACAAGCCTGTCCTTCAGCTTCAGCTACAAGGTCAGCTCGACGTTCAGGTCGATTCAAACCAGCACCATGTAGTTCACTCCAAAGCATTCTGATCCTGAAGTTCTGGTCTTCAGCTTCCAAAATGCTCTGTACCTCGGCATCGTTGCTGCCGATGGCTTTCCTTTTCAATTTCCAACTTCTCCACGCCAGCAAATTCATGAGAATGACTTTTCCAGAGTGAGCGTCAGGCCCAGCAGCTAAAGTCAAAAGTCCACCAGTTGAATCGCCTTGAGGCCTGTTGGAGTGGGACTGATCGCCCATGGAAATGAAAACAACATCGGTCCATTTCTTCGTGCCAGGCAACTTGAAAAACTCCAGGTTGTGAGGGTCAGCACGCACTTCTGAAACCATTTGTTGTATCTCTCGTGCTGTCTCTATGGTTCCATTCGTCACAACCTCGGTCAAAAGCAAGTTGCATCGTGCACATAGTTGAGGTTGAGTCTGTATGGCCAACCACTGTAGTGCACCTAGAGAGGTTCTGCAGGCAGCTACTTCAGATTTGGAGAGTGGGCCTTGTTGGCTCCATCGCTCGGGTGAAAGAGCGACGTCCATCACAGTCTCGATGTACGCATCTTGACTGACACGAATGGAAAACTCGCCATTCTGCTGTTGGACAGTTTGAATATCTGTCCCTGCGTGCCTGTAACTTCCTTGCTTGGAGGAGCCCCACTTGTAGGCTGATAAAACCTTTCCAAAAATAACTTTCC
>JAKSCK010000249.1 GCA_022360655.1 Spirochaetales bacterium
GGGGGGGGGTATAGGGGTTTATAGGGAGACTGTGAATAAAATGTGTGATTCATAGACACTTGGATTCATATACTAAGTGCAACATCGACTGGAAACTCAGAGGTAAGCCGCGGTACCGTTGATTCTTTGCTCCCGCCAAAGAGTAAACAATCATGAAACGCTACCGCCAACTCACCTCTGAGCAGCGAACGATCATAGCGCACCTGCGTGCTCAGGGGTACAACCATAACCAGGTTGCACAGCAAATTGGTTGCCATCGCTGCACTGTTGCTCGAGAGGTTAAACGAAACCACTGTCGTTATGATGGTTTTTACCGCTCAAGCAAGGCTCATATGCGGGCACTATCGAGAAGAAAAAATTCTCGGAGCAAGTCTAAATTCAGTGCTGTAGATATGGTGCCAGTGATTTTGAAATTGAAGGAGCAGTGGAGTCCTGAGCAGATCAGTGGGACGTTCTCCAAAGATAAAAAGCTCCGTATAAGCCATGAAACGATTTACCGGTATATCTGGGAAGATAAAGCGCAAGGTGGGACCCTCTGGAAGAACCTGCGTCAGTCTACAAAGCAACGCCGAAAGCGGTATGGAGCCTATGATAGCCGTGGCCGCCTGGCCAATAAGCGTCATATATCAGAGCGCCCTCCCAGTGTAGAAACTCGGCGCTATATAGGGCATTGGGAGATTGATACTGTCCACGGCAAAGGCTCAAAAGATTGCATAGTCACCCTGGTTGAACGTAAGACGGGCTATACCATAATCGGGAAACTACCGAATAAAACGACCGAAGCACTGAATGCCAAAGTGATTGAGCTCATGGGCCGCTTTAAGAAGCCTTTTCGTACGATTACCTCAGATAACGGGACTGAGTTTCATGGCTATGAAAAGATCGAAGAAGCCACCAAAACCAAGTTTTACTTTGCGACACCGCATCATTCCTGGGAGAGAGGAACCAATGAAAATACCAATGGTCTTATCCGGCAGTACCTGCCAAAAGGGACAAGCATGGAGCATGTCACACAACAGGATTGTGATGCGATTGCCACCAAGCTCAACCGGAGACCAAGGAAGCGTTTGGGCTATGAAACCCCAGCAGAAATGTTCCTGTTCCGGTGAGCGTCAATGTTGCACTTCAGAGTTGATACTAAGTTTTCTTTACTCGGTCGCGAACAAACTCTAAGGCATCCATGAATTCTTGAAAGTCTTTGATGTTAGTTCTTAAATTTTCAAGGTCACTAAATATTCCTTCAAGGATAAAACCAGCTAAATTATCAGGAACAACCATCCACATTGGATTCCCGTATGTAATTGGATATCCCATTGGACTTTCACCAACCATCCATCTCATACCAATAGATTTGGTATCAGCATTTTTGTATTTCCCCTTCATTAGTGCAATTTCACCATCAAAGTAGAAGACATTTTTA
>JAKSCK010000270.1 GCA_022360655.1 Spirochaetales bacterium
AAAAATCGGAACACAGTCTTCTTTAGAGGAGTTCTATAACGAATATCCTATAAGCTCGATCGAAATTAAATACTTTGGGGCCTCAGGTCTATCAGATTCAATAAAACGGTTTTTTCAGGTCAAAGATATTTCAAGTATGCCCCAGTATGATTATCTCAATACTCCAGCAGCCGTAGATGCTGATCTGTATAACAAAATGATTAAGATTGTCATTGGTTGAGATTATGAGGTACCTCCCACTGCATTGTTGCAGATAATGCGCATTTTCTGCAGTTGAAGCACTACGGCCCGACGGCGCTGCCGCTCTACGATTCGATTTGCTTGGTAGCATCAAATTTCTTTCGCAATTTCCTTTTCCCCCATCTAATAATCCTCAATGGGAAAGAGCAATTCTTGATAATCCCGTTCAAACATATTGTTAGCGGTGATGAGTACAGATCCGGTGTCTATCCATGATTCCACTTCTTTTCCTTTGAGGGCTCGAACAGCTGTCTTCACGGCCATGTAGCCCATGTTGTAAGGGCGTTGCACCACTGTGGCATCAAGAATCCCACGTTCGAGATAAGCCAATTCTTCTGGTGCATTATCAAATCCCACCATGGCAATACGATTCTGGCTTTGGGTGTCTTCAATGGCCCGAGCCGCTCCAAGTGTCACCAACTCGTTGAGGGCCACAATTCCCTGAACGGTTGGGTCTTGGAGAATCTCCAGGGTTTTTTCATAGGCAATGTCTTCATCATTTTCACAGTACCAGGTGCCGGCCACTTCCCAGGGACGAACCGCCTGGCGTACTCCACGCTCCCGCTCTATTGCCGTTGCGGTTTCTCGAACATGGCTAACAATGGCCACCCGTCCTTCAGGATTGGTGCTGAGGAGGCGAAGCACTTCTCCACCAGCCTTCATTCCAGCGGCCACATTGTCGGTGGCAATGAAGGAGATGGTTTGGTTGCTGTTCACTCCTGAATCCACTGTGATGACCGGTATTCCTGTGGATACGGCCTTCTCAACAGGTTCGGCCAGCAGGTTGTAATCAGAGGCCGCAAGAATAAGGGCTGGAGGACGGTTTTCAATGACCCGATTCACCATATTCACTTGCCTATGGATTTGTCGTTCATGATCGGGACCAATGATTTCCACATCCACACCAAATTCTTTGGCTGCTTCAGAAATCCCCAACTGCACCACCGTCCAGAAATTCATGGGCTGGCCTTCTACTGTGGCCTTCATCACCACCACAATGGGGGAGTCCAATTCTAAATCATCATTCGCACCGGGGTTGAGAGCAAAGGTGAGTACAAGAAATAAGGCCAGAGCAGCAGCCATGCTTCCTATAAAAAAAACCAGGTAGCGCATTTATGCCTCCGTCCCTGAGGGAATCCGAATGGTGATTCGTGTCATTTTTGTCTCTGGTTGATGCGCTTTTTTTTCTTCCAATGAAAGCCCATAACCTTCACCAAAGTAGAGTCGAATGCGTTCATGAACATTCCGCACACCTGTTCCAGCTTTATTTCCCGATTCAGAGGGAGCTGTGATTTGGAGGAGTTTTTCAAGGACAGCCCTATCCATTCCTTGGCCGTTATCGGTGACGGTCAGCAGCACATCATTCCCCTCTCGTTTTCCGGCAATTTCAATTAAACCGGTATAATCCACACTGCGGATTCCATGATAGATGGCATTTTCAACGAGCGGTTGGAGTGTGATTTTAAGCACAGGAACATCTTGTAAATCTTCTGGAATATCAATCAAATAGCGGAATTTATTCTTGTACCGCATTTCCTGAATGGTGAGGTAGGAACGAACATGTTCCAATTCAGAACGAAGAGGAATAATCTCATTTCCCTTGCTGATGCTGATGCGGAAAAGGCGCGAAAGGGCAGAGGTCATTTTCACCACTTCATCACTTTTTTGCATCTCTCCCATCCAGATGATGGAGTCCAAAGTGTTGTAGAGAAAATGGGGATTGATTTGGGCCTGTAGGGCTTTGAGATCACTTTTTCTTTTGAGTTCTATCTCTCGGGTATTGGCTTCCATCAATTCGCCAATTCTTCCCACCATCAAATCGTATTCCCGGGCCAATTCACGGATTTCATCGGTGGCATCCAAATCGCCAGCTAAAAGGAATTCGCCGGTTTCCACGCTTTGCATCACTTCTTGAAGCCGACGCAGGGGACGGGTGATGCCTTTGCTAATGAAATTGGTGACCAGCCCCACAATGAGAAAAAGAACAAGACCAGTGAGGGCATTCATCAGGTGCACATAGGGCCAACCCGTGACTAAGTCGGCATCAAAAAGAACGCTTACCACATACCAACCCGTGCGTTTAGAGCGGGCCACCACATAGCTTTGATTCTGGGTTCTATGGACAGGGGACTCGGAAAAATAAACCCGCATCACATCGGCCACGGGCTCCTGTTTAATTTCACTGAACATCAGCTGTTGTGAGGGATGAAAAACATAGTTTCCGCCGGCATCCAGTATAAAATCGTACCCTTTTTCTCCCACAACAAGGGATTCACAGAGTTCTTTGATGCGGTTGAATTTGAGATCCACCAAAAGGACTCCAGGCTCTCTTTGTCCAGGGATGGGAACGGCCGTGCTCAGTGAAACCACCCAGGAATAATGGCCTGGAATCAGATTTTGGACATAGGCTGTGGATACCATGGTGCGACCTTCTGAAGACAGAGCATTTCTGTACCAGGAGGCCTTCTTAACATTGGTATATTCAGAAGGATCTGTTCCATCCGCTGAAACGGCATCTCCATCCGGTCTAAACAGAATCACACTGGAAATATCATCTCGCGCCTCAATGTATGCTGCAAAACGAGAGGCCAGTCGTTCTTCTGCTCCCACATTTTTATAGGCCAAATAGTCTTCTACATCGGGGTTTTCCATGATGGCCTGAGAAATGCGCACCATTCCGGCAATGTAGGAATCAATCTGTTCCACCAGTTCATCAGTAAGCTGTCGGGAATTCTCAAGTATGGCGGAGCGCACAGAGGTGATGGTGAAACGGGTGGAGATGATTTGCATGGTGAGAATCGTGGCAAAGAACACAAGGGTGAAAATGAGGTAAAACCGGGATTCGAGTGTTCCCATTCTCCTTACAATTCGCCGCATTACACACCCACTTTCCGGCGATATTCCGTGGTGGTGAGTCCGGTGGCCTTTTTAAACAAACTGGAAAAATAACGCGGATCTTGATACCCCACCCGTTCGGCAATTTCATAGCTTTTTAAATCCGTGGATTTCAGCAGAGCTTTGGCCTCATCAATTCGTACTTCTGTGAGGAACTCCACAAAAGTATGGCCCGTGCCTTCTTTGAATAAAGCACTAAATTGGCTTGTACTCAGATACATCAAATCACAGATTTCTTGCAGGTTGAAATTGGGGTTGTTGAAGCTCTCCATGATGATGTGCTTGGCCTTATCCACACGGGAGTGGGCCGCATCTTGCCTGCGTTCCTTTAAGGCTTCTTCGATCCGTTGAACCTGTTTTTGAAAGTACTCTTTGGCATCATCGAGTCTTCCAAACTGACGGGGAGCTGCTGTGAGAGCCAATTCGTCAAAGTGCCCTTCCTGCATCAATCCCATCTCTTCAATGAAGTCTGAAAGACGGAAATGGAGCCGTGCCAGAAAGGCCACAGCATCATGGCTGGTGAGATAACAGTCTTCAAAGAGGTGGAATACCTCATCGAGTGCCCTTTGGGCAGAATCCCCGGTTCCTTCCCTCAGGGCTTTCGTTAACTGCCGGGAACGGCTCACAAAGGCTTCTTGGGAGACACGCGTTTTTCTCCGAACCTCATCAATGGACATGATGCTGGAGATTCCAAGAATACGGCTGTAATCAATGGCATTTCCGGCCCCAAGATAGCTGCGGTTCACCTCTTCTAAGCCCTTCACCACCTCACCTAATCCAATGCAGATGGTGAGAGCTCCCATGTGCTGGGCTTGTGTAAAAATTTCCTGGGTTACAGCTTCCATGCGTTTGGCGCATTGTTCTGGAGATTGATCCTGAAAGAGCAGCACCAAGTCTTCATTTCGATTGGCAAAGACGGCGTCTCCTTCCTGAGAAAGAAGCCTTGCCTTTTCAAATAGGGCCAGGCGGGGAATTTCTTCCAAATCACTGGGAAGAGCCACAATGGCGCATTGGTAGTAGCCCCCCTGTTCTGGCCAAGAGAAAAAGGCTCGTCGCCGTTCTAAGCCTTCCATTTCATGTCTTCCAGAAACCAAACGGTAGAAAAACCGTTCTTTGAGGAGGGGGAGACTATCGTCCAAAAGAGCCTGAAGACGTTCCTGTTCCTTTTCTGCTTGGCGGAGCTGATCCAGTTCCCCTTTGGTGCGTTCGAGCACTTGGGAAAGCTCTTCAGCTGTGATGGGTTTCAAAAGGAATTCACGCACGCGGTTTCGAAGCGCTTGTTGCGCATATTCAAATTCATCAAAACCCGTGAGCAGAATGACTTGGGTGCGGGGATGTATCTCATGAATCCTCTGGCTGAGGACAAGTCCATCCATCCGGGGCATGCTGATATCCGACAACACCAAATCCACGGGATGATGTTTTAAATAGTCCAGGGCGGTTTGGCCGTCCTCAAAAACACCGCAGAGATGAAAACCATTGTGCTCCCAAGAAATACGAGAACGGATTCCTTCGCGAACAATGTCCTCGTCGTCCACGAAGATCAGGTTATACACCGGCATCCTCCTCACCAAATTTTGAGCATATCATCTCAACAGTGAGCAGGCAATTGAGATTAGATCGACCCCAAACCTAGGGTTTGGGGTGTTTTTGGGAAGAATTGCAACAGCCCCTCTGCTTCAGGTTGCGTCAGGGATATCTGCGATGTCCCTTCCAGGCTTCGGCAAAGGACAAGTATGCACTTGCCCTCTGCTCTCGACTGTGTCAGGGATACCTTCGGTTTCCCTCTTCTTGTCTCGGCCATGAATGAGCAAGCTCTTCCATGGCCCTCGACTGCGTCAGGGATAATAGGGGCAGCGGAGCTGGTCCGAGGAACGAGGACGGAACCCCCGAATAGCCCGACCCCCGGCTTGCCGGGGGGGACGCCCAAATGGGGAGCAACAAAGGTTCCTTATAGACTTTTGCAGCAGCCCCTGAACCTCAATTAATTTCCGTAGAGCATGGGGAAGCTTTTTTCTCTTCCTGCAGCGGCCCACTCGGCGGGTTCAATGGTCCAGTTTCCATCGGATTCTGGATTCACAATGCCTTCGTTTTCAATCCATTTGAGGAGGTAGAAACGCAGGTCTTTGTCTGTGGAACCAAGGGTGAGAGCGGGCAATTCACTCTTTTCTAAGCCAGCACCACGGGTGAGGTGTCCGCCGCCACCAGAGGCTCTGTAGGAGTTGATGGCCACTTCGTAGGTGGCATTCTCATCAAAGGGGCGTCCATCACTGAAGGCGGTGATGTCCACTTTTTCTCCCAGGGGTTTGCGCACGTCCACCACATAGTCAATTCCAGCAGCGGAGTCATAGTTGTAATAACGGGCTGCAGTGTCATAGGAATTGTAGCGCTCGTTGAAAACCAGTTCTCCGTTTTCATCCCGTTTGAATCGAATCAGGCTGTCATCAGGACCTTCCATGGTTTCCATCCAGTTTCCATAGGAGTATTCCAAGAAGGCATCAATCTGGGCCCCGGTGAGTTCCATGGTGTAGAGTAGGTTCTCATATTTGTAGAGTAGGAACATATCCCGAACAAATACATCGCCTTCTTCTATGGTGGCATTCATGGAAAGTGGAGCCGCAAAAGACACATCCGCACCGGTGAGTTCCAGCTGGATGTGGTGGATGAGATCCACAAAGGGGGAATCGCCAAACATGGAATCCTGGGTGGTGATGCTTTCTGTGAACTCACCAATGGGTTTGTTCACATAGTCCAGAATCTCTTCTTTTTCTTCGGCAAATTCATTGGCAAAACCCGGGTGAACGGGGAGTGCTTCACCATCAATGAGTTCACCAGTGATGGAGGCGGTCCAATCTTTTTTGGCCGAATCATAATCCATCTGGATGGTGGCAACACCAAGGTTGCGGGCGGCATTGTTGCCTCCCAAAATGAGTACTTCTTCCCCAACGGAATTGGTGATGACCTCATTGTGGGTTTGATGGTCATGGCCGGTGAAGACAATGTCAAAACCGGGCACTTCCTGAGCCACTATAAGGGAGCCATTGGGGTTCCGAACATCGTCTTTACTGTAACCGCCATAGGTGAAATCTGTCCCAGCATGGAAGAGTCCAATCAAAATGTCAGGCTGTTCTTCTTCCATGATGCGGGGAACCCAGATTTCTGCGGTTTCCTTCATGCCTTTGAATTCCATACCCTCCCAAAGGTTTTCTGGGAGCCAGGTGGGAACGCCTGGGGTGCACATGCCCAAAACAGCAATCTTGGCCCCTTTGCGCTCAAAAACGGTGTAGGGGGTGAAGTATGGCTCATCAGTTCCAGCTTTCACCACATTGGCGGCAAGCCAGGGAAATTCAAATTCTTGAACCAGTTTATCGTAGACATCATGTCCGGCTTCTACATCATGGTTTCCCACTGATCCAACATCGTAGCCCATGTAGTTCATCACTTCAGAAACAATGTGGGTTTCATTGACGGCTTCAAAGTTGGAGTAGTAGACGGTGGGCTGACCTTGAAGAATGTCGCCATTATCCACAAGAAGAACTTCTTGACCATCGATGGCCCGTTCTTCTTCTACCAGGCTCATCACCTGGGCCAGGCTGGTTCCGGCTTCTTTGTTCTTGATGAAGTCATAGGGCATGAGGGCCCCATGGGTGTCTGTGGTTTCCACAATCTTGAGCACAAAGCTTTCAGGTTTTTCACTGGCAGCTCGGGCCCAGGCTCCTGTGGTGAGAAGTAGGGCGAGCACCAGAAGGGCGCTCCGTTTCATGATTTGAGAATGCATTGTCACCTCCGTTTTTATGAGATTGTTCCCTAAACATGGATTTATGAAAGAATCTCAGAATAACGTTAAACCTGGAATGTTTTTATGGGAAGATGGAAAGTGGAATGAAAGGCATGAGTTAACGAAAACTTAGCAAAATGGGAGCAATGATTTGATGGCCTTTTTGGATTGTGTCATCAATAAGAGACGATCCACCCCGCCGGGAGGCGGGGCTTTTGTTTTAAATTGGAACCTTAGCGTTCTCCTCGAACATAGGGCTCACCCAAGGTGGCTGGTGCATTCATGCGCCGTTGACCGGAGGCCGAGAGTCCGTAAATCAAGAGAACGAGAAGGGTGGCAACGTAGGGCAACATGGCCAAAATATTGGGAGAGATTCCCAGGGGTTGGAGCATGTATTGAAGCACAAAGATTCCACCAAAGAGATAGGCACCTAAGAAGGCACCACTGGGTTGCCAGAGGGCAAATATGGTGAGCGCAATCACAATCCATCCCCGTCCGGCCGTCATGCCCTCATTCCAAGAACCACTGTAAGCCGTGGAAAGAAAGGAGCCGGCCATACCGGCAAGGGCCCCACCAATGGCCACAGCAATGTACTTCACTCGGTTGACGGGGATGCCCTGGGATTCGGCGGCCTTGGGATTTTCTCCGACAGAACGGAGGATGATACCGGCCTTGGTGTGTTTGAGGGCAAACATGGCCAACAGGCCAATAAGCACAGCCAGGTACACATACCAATCGTGATTGAGAAACACATCTCCGAGAATGGGGATGTCGGAGAGTCCGGGGATATAAAGGTGTCCCATACGGTTTTCTAAGGGTCGTCCAATGTAGGGCTTGCCCCAAAGTCCACTTAAGCCTAAACCCAGCATGGTGAGGGCCAAACCACTCACCACTTGATTGGCTCGAAGTCCGATGCACACAAAGCCATGAAGCATGGAAAGGAGGGCGCCCACAAGAATGGCCGCAAGCATACCCAGCCAAGGACTCCCTGTGATGAAGGTTACAATGAATCCCGTCACGGCACCGGTGGCCATCAGACCTTCCATGCCTAAGTTGAGAATGCCGCTTCGCTCAGTAATGATTTCTCCCACTGTGGCTAAGAGCAGAGGAGTGCCAGCCACAATGGTGCGGGTGAGGACGGAAACGATGATATCAAGCATGGGAAGCCCTCCCGGTGCGAATGCGAAGTTTATGGCTGATGAAAAAATCGCCCATGATGAGGAAAACCAGAATCATGCCGTTGAACACACTGACGGTTGCAGCAGGCATGCCCATGGAAATCTGAATGGCATCTCCTCCCACAATGATTCCAGCAAAAAAGAGGCCGGAGACTATGGTGAAGGCAGGGTTTAATCGAGCCAGCCAGGCCACAATGATGGCGGTGAATCCGTAGCCAGCACTGATGGTTTCGGGATAACTCAAGTAATGATGGATGGACATCAGCTCGCCAGCACCGGTGAGTCCTGCCATGCCTCCAGATACCACCATGATGAGAAGGGAGGTTCGGAAAAAATTGATTCCCGAATAACGGGCCGCATGGGTGTTTTCCCCAATGACACGAATTTCATAGCCAAACCGGCTTCTGTACACAATCCACCCCAGTACAAGGGCCGCAATGATGGCCAGTACCAAGAGCACGGGGGAAATTCGGGAATAGGAAAAATGGGATAGGATGGCCTGAGCAGGGAGGTCATCGGTGTAGGGATATCCTCCTTTCGAGGCCCCTTTCCAGGGACCCACCACAAGGAATTTCACAAATTCAGCTGCAATGTAATTGAGCATCAAGGTTGAAATAATCTCATTGATGCCAAAACGCACTTTGAGGTAAGCGGGAATGACACCCCAGAGTGCACCCCCAAGGAAAGCGGCCAAAAACATGAGGGGAACAATGACGGGAGCAGGAAGGTGTGGTCCCCAATGGAGACCCACCCATGTGGCAAAAATGGCACCCACAAGGAGTTGGCTTTCAGCCCCAATATTCCAGAATTTGGCCTTGTAGGCCAGAGCCAAGCCACTTCCAATCAAGATGAGAGGAATGGCTTTGGTGATGGTTTCCTTGATGCCATACCAGCTTCCAAAGGATCCACGGAAAATGGAAAAAATGGCCAGGGCCGGGTTCACTCCGTTGAGGGCAAACACCACACTGACGGCCAGCAATCCTGCGAGAAGAGAGCCAATGAGAATGGTGAGGTTTTGTAGACCTGTGCTGCGTTCTCTGGGGAGTAAATCAATCTGCATGGGTGAGCACCTCCGTGGGAGTGGAACCGGCCATCATCAGACCAATTTCCTCAATACTGCAATCTTGGGGAATAACCTCGCCCATAAATCGTCCTTCAAACATGACGGCAATGCGGTCACAAACCATGAAGAGTTCATCAAGGTCTTCAGAAACTAAGAGAACGGCACCACCTTGGTCTCTGAGTTCAATGATTTGCTTACGGACATACTCGGTGGCACCTACATCAAGTCCATAGGTGGGATGAGCGGCAATGAGCAGGTCTGGACCAGCGGAAATTTCCCGGCCAAGAATGAGTTTTTGAATGTTGCCGCCAGAGAGATTTTTCACCTTCACATTGATGGAGGGAGCATCCACTTGAAACCCATCCACCAGATGTCCTGCATGGTCTTTGATGACGCCGTAATTCATCTTAATCCAACTGCTAAATGGGGTATCTCGATGACGTTTGAGCACGGAGTTTTCATAGAGTAGGAGGTTTGGAACAATGCCGTACTTGATGCGTTCCTCTGGAACATGGGTGATTCCCAGGGCGTGAGCCCGACGGGCATCCGCATGGTTGAGCGGCTTTCCTTTCATAAGGACTTTACCGGAAAGACCTTTTCGGAGTCCTGTGATGGTTTCCACCAGTTCCTGCTGTCCATTTCCGGAGACTCCAGCAATGCCCAAAATCTCATTCTTTCGAACTTTGAGGGATAGATGACGAACAGCAGGTAATCCACGATCTGAATCAACATCCAAATCTTGAATTTCTAGAATGGCTTCCCCAGGTTGGCAATGGGCTTTGGGATAGGCGTTGGCAATCTGCCGGCCAATCATCATCTCTGCCAGCTTGCCCTTGTCCACGTCCTCAATCGCCGCTTCGCCGGTGAGTTGCCCCTTTCGGAGTACCATAACGCGGTTGCAGAGTTCCATGATTTCATCCAGCTTGTGACTGATGAGGATCACCGAATGGCCGTCGGCGCACATGGTTTTGAGAATCCCAAAGAGCTCTTCCGCTTCTTGAGGTGTGAGTACGGAAGTGGGCTCATCCATGATGAGCACGTCGGCATTTCTGGAAAGGGCTTTGACAATCTCTACACGCTGCTGCTCTCCGGCAGAGAGTTCCCAGATGGGTTTATCTGGATCCACTTCCAATCCGTATTGAGCAGAGAGTTCAAGAATTTTGCTCCGGAGATGACGGTGGGGAAAGAAGAACGGGGCGTCATCGTATCCCAGGGCAATGTTCTCGAGAACAGAGTGTTTTTGGACAAGCATGAAATGCTGATGAATCATCCCAATTCCAGCTCGCATGCTGTCCTTTGGACTGCGAAGTTGGACTGGGGAACCATTGATGAGGATTTCTCCTTCATCAGGGTGATAGAGGCCATAGAGAATGTTCATCAGGGTGGTTTTCCCTGCGCCATTCTCGCCAAGAAGACCAAGAATCTCGCCAGATTTGATGGAGAGATTGATATCTTGATTGGCTTTGACGTCGAGGAAGGACTTGCTAATCCCTCGCATCTCGAGATGTTGGGTTCGTCTCAAGGTTTTCTCCAGGGGGACAGATTTCATCATAGGGGGGCCAGCACCACCCCTTCGTCTGCGAAGGGGTGGTCGATTTCATCAAAAACTATTGAGGAAGTGGGGTGGCAAAGTTCTCTAATTGGTAGTTCATCTCAGCAAAGAGATGACCAATGGAGGCCAGTTCACCGTCTGCAACAGTCATGGTGCCGGACTGATCATAGATGGGACCCATAAAGGGATCAAAAATCTCACGACCCTGAATCATTTGCTCTCGGCGCTTCATCACCAGGTCATAGATGCTAATGGTTCCAAAATCTTCAGAATCCACGGTGATGGCTTTGAAATCGTCCACATAATCCGGGCTGATGAGATTGTCCCAATCAGCACCCAACTCTACAGCGTCATCTTCCAAAAGCCAGAGCAGGTCATAGTTGGTCATGTCATCCAGTTTTCCCGCTTTGTAGTCCTGGAGCATTTTGACGTAGAGCACACCCCAGTCTGTGAGCTGTCCGGTGAAGACGGCCTCTTTTCCATAGGCTTGCATGGGGCTGTAGTGGCTCAGAGCCCAGATGTCCCGGCCTTTGTCTTGGTAATCCTGGGCCACTTCAATGACGGTGGGAGTGTCTTCGGTAAAGCCAAGAACATCACAACCTTCGGCAACCAAGGCTTCTGCAGCTTCTCGGGCCATATCAGGTCCGTACCATGCATAGATCCATTTCACATTTATGGTGGCTTCTGGATTTACTTCAGCCACACCCCGAGCAAAGGCATTCATATGGCGGTAGAGCTCAGGAATGGGGAAGGCGGCCACATAACCAATTTTGTTGGTTTGTGTTTTGGCCCCAGCCATCAATCCGTTGAGGTAATACACTTGATACATGTCGGCCATGTAGGTTCCCACATTAGTGCTGCGTTTGAATCCAGAACAATGGAAAAATTTCACATTGGGATATTTTGCAGCCGTGTTGATGGTGTCATCCATGTAGCCAAAACTGGTGGTAAAAACAACGTCCACTTTTTGCTCTTGCACTAAGCGGTCAATGAAACGGACGGCATCTCCTTCAGGGACGCTTTCGACAACCACGGTTTCAAGCCAGGGAAGCTGTTCCATGGCGTAAAGTCGGCCTTGGTCATGAGCATAGGTCCATCCAAAATCCCCGGCTGGGCCAATGAAAATAAAACCAGCTTTGATGGTTTCTTTGCCTGCAGTGGTGCTGGTTTCTGCACCACCATTTGCAAAGAGGGTTGTGGCAAGACACAGGGCGAGAATGAGGGCGAGGAGTTTCTTCATCGGAGCTCTCCTTATTTAGTGAACGGGTATGCTTTGCACGCTATACCTCCCCTCTTTTCACTGTCAACAGAAGTGGCCTCTCTGTTGTGGGAAAGTGAAAATTTGTGCAAAAAAAACAATTGTTTTTTAAGGAACCTACCATATTGTATGAATTTGTAATTTTTCTCCCCAAAAGCTGCAGAAAGCTGTAGGATTTTATTCATATCTGATGAAAGGAGCTTTTATGGAGCAGTTCTTTAAGTTAAAAGAGAACGGTACGACGGTTCGCACAGAGGTTTTGGCGGGAATCACCACCTTCCTCACGATGGCTTACATTTTGGCTGTAAACCCCATCATCTTAGCAGATGCAGGGATGCCTGTAGACTCGGTTTTCATGGCCACCGCCTTGGCATCTTTCATCGCCACTTTGGTGATGGCCTTGGTGGCCCGGTTGCCCTTCGGGTTGGCCCCAGGTATGGGTCTCAATGCCTTCTTTGCCCTTGCGGTTGTTGTGGGCATGGGCAAAAGCTGGCAGTTTGCACTCACAGCGGTCTTTTTGGAAGGTTTGATTTTTATTCTTCTGACCCTCTTCAATGTTCGTGAGGCCATCATCAATGCCATTCCTGATAACCTCAAGAAGGCCATCTCTGTTGGTATTGGTCTTTTTGTGGCTTTGATTGGTTTAAAAAATGCCGGAATCATTGTTGATAATCCTGCCACTCTTGTTGGCGTGGGAAGCCTCAAAGCCATGCCCACTTTGTTGGCTGTGATTGGCCTTGTTGTGACAGGGATTCTTTTGGCCTTCAAGGTGAAAGGCGCATTGCTCATTGGTATTGTTGGAACCACTCTCTTGGGAATTCCCATGGGTGTCACAAACATTGAAGGATTCAAACTCTTTGGACCCCTTCCTTCTTTGGAGCCCATCTTCTTCAAGTTTGAATGGAATCAGATTTTTACTTTGGACATGCTGATTGTTCTGTTCACCTTCCTCTTTGTGGATATGTTTGACACCGTGGGAACCCTCATTGGTGTTTCTACCAAAGCCGGTATTGTGAACAAAGATGGTTCCATTCCCCGTGTCAAACAGGCTCTTTTGGCAGATGCCATTGGAACCACTTGTGGTGCCATTTTGGGAACCAGCACAGTCACCACCTTTGTGGAAAGTGCTTCAGGTGTTGAAGAAGGTGGACGCACTGGATTGACATCCCTCACCACCGCCATTCTTTTCCTCATTGCCATTTTCTTTAGCCCCATTTTCTTGATGGTTCCTGGTGCTGCAACGGCCCCCGCATTGATTCTGGTGGGACTCTTCATGATGAGCCCTGTGGCCAGCATCAATTGGACCGATTTTACCGAAAGCCTCCCTGCTTTCTTGACCGTTGTGATGATGCCCTTTACCTACAGCATCTCTGAAGGAATTGTGTGGGGACTTCTTTCATACGTGATCATGAAAGTGGCCACAGGTAAGGCCAAGAATGTTTCCATTGTTACCTATGTTGTGGCGGGTATCTTCATTCTCTCCTTCTTTGTTTAAACAAGTTTCCTTTGGAAATGCTGCGCATTTTTTGAGGGAACACAAGTTCTTGGAATGCTCATAAGTCCTTTTGGAATGATGAGTATTTCAAGCCAAAATGAGAGTCTCTCAAGAGGAATCTTCTAGGAGACTTTCAGGAGATAAGCGGATGATTTTCAGGATTCCTGGATTGTTGAATACAAGAGAAAACGAAACTCAGATTCGTGGCAAATTCTTTGTTGACAGTTGGTATCCGGGGTCCTATTCTGGAATCCGCCCCACGGAAATTTGTGGGAGACAGCCTCTGATTTTTCCTAATCCTTTTTTTCAGGTAAAACCCAAAAAGGATGGCTTAGGGCCATTCAGGTAAGGTGCGCCCTTAGACGTCATGAGAAACATGACGTTGTGTATAGACATAGAGGATCAGCGGGCCTGGAAGGTGTCCCATCGATGAAAATCGATGGGAATCTTGGCTCCGCCGATCACCAGAATATCTGGTGATTGGATCGCTATCCGGGCCCGCTCGTTCCATCCTAGAGATGGAACAAGGAGGGCAAGTTGATCGTCAGGAACGGCATGGTGGCGTTCCCCGGCGAGAAGGAATTTCTCGTTCGGGATATACGGATCGAGCAAGGGCGGATTGCTGAAATAGGCACCGGCCTCGCAGGCTCCCCTGATGCTTCTGAGATTGATGCCAGTCATCACTGGGTTCTTCCTGGTGGGACTGATCCCCACGTCCACTTTTATGACCCTGGATACACGGCCAAGGAAGATTTTTTCCATGGCACAGCCTTTGCCGCCCAAGGCGGAATCACCACCATTATTGATATGCCCTGCACATCGGATCCCCCCGTTTCCGATGCCTTTAACCTCGAAGCAAAACTCTCTGTTGTGGCTCCCAAGGCCTGTGTCGACTTTGGATTCTTTGGCGGTGCTTCCCGCCAATGTTACGATGCCCCTGGATATCCCGAACGCTTAGCCGAATTGGCTGACAAAGTGATGGGCATCAAGAGCTATGCTGTTTCTGGGATGGATGACCTCTGGGGAGCTCTGGATCCTTGGCGATTCCTTGGATTATTAGAGCTCTGTGCTCAACATCAGCTTCCGGCTCTTCTTCATGCGGAGGACCGAGCGTTTGTGGACGCGGCCTCTGCGGCAAAACGAGCTGCAGGTTTGAACGCTCCACGAGATTGGTATGAGGCCCGGCCGGAAATGGCCGAAGTTTTGAGTGTTCTTTCGGCTCTTCGTCTTGCCCAGGAAGCGGGAGCTTCCCTTCATGTTGTTCATGTGGGAACGGCAGAAGCCGCCGCCCTCATCCGCGATTCAAAAACAACGGCCACTGGGGAAACCTGTCCCCAATATTTGGCCTTTGATACCGGTGACTTTGAGGAACAAGGGGCCACACTCAAAATTGCTCCTCCTATCAAAGGCCCAGAGAACCCCCCTCAAATGTGGGACATCCTGGCCCAGGGGGGATTGTCTTTTGTCGCCTCTGATCATGCCCCTGGCACAGAAAAAGAAAAGGCCGGAAGTGATATTTGGTGCAATTCTGCTGGAATCAGTGGAACAGGAACCATTCTACCTTATGTCTTTAGTGAAGGCTTTCATGCGGGTCGCCTCACCCTTCCACGCTTCCTGGAAGTGATGTGTGAAAATGCTCCCAAACGCTATGGGTTCTTTGATCGAAAGGGATCCATTGAAGTGGGCAAAGATGCAGATCTAGTTCTTGTGAATTCTCAAGAGGACTGGACGGTTCATGCCTCCGAATTCCTTTCAAAGGGAAAACTCTCCCCTTTTGAAGGCCGCACTTTCCGTGGCCGCATTGCTCTCACCATGGTGAGAGGTGTTCCTGTATATCAACACAACAAAGGAATCGTTGCCGCCCCCGGGCACGGTCAATTCATCATTCCCCGGCGAAACGGGAAAGGAGCAAAAGTATGAGCGACGTGATGCGAATGATTCCCTTCGGTGGACTGTTGGATCGAATCGTGGATGAGTGGCGCCACAGCCGATCGGTCTTTGATATCCCTGAAGGGGATTTTTACCGCAAAAGTGATGAACGGATTTATGAGGTGTTTGGACGTCAAATCTCTGTTCCTCTTGGTCCTGCTGCTGGTCCCCAAACACAAATTGCTCAGAACGTGGTGGCCTCTTATTTGACGGGGAGCCGGTTTATTGAACTAAAAACCGTTCAAAA
This sequence comes from Spirochaetales bacterium, assembly GCA_022360655.1. Taxonomy (GTDB): domain Bacteria; phylum Spirochaetota; class Spirochaetia; order DSM-2461; family DSM-2461; genus UBA2779. The sequence continues at coordinate 15,636 of JAKSCK010000270.1, forward strand.
ATTGGATGCTCTTGAAATTGCGAAGCCCTGCATTGATATGACGGATGAGGGATTTAACACCGAGTGGTCGACGGAACTCACCTTGGGACAGGCTTGGGAAGAATATGCCAAGGCCTGGATTCTCCTGCATTTTGTGGAGGCTCTGTTCCATCTTGGACACCCCCAAATGGAACGGTCTTTTGTGTTCAATATTTCTGTGGGCTATGACCTGGAGGGAATCAAAACTCCCAAAATGGACCGCTACATTGAGCGCATGAAGGATAGCCATTCTGAAGCACGATTCCAGGAATGGCTCAACGTGCTCGACGCACGTCTTGCCGACCCCGCATTTCTCGCGGGCACCGGCTTGGAAAGCCGGGCCAGCGAGCTTGCGGGGTTAGGATCTCGAATCCCAGGAACCATTGCAAGTAATGTGTCTCTATCCACCATGCATGGTTGTCCTCCCCATGAAATCGAATCCATTTGCCGTTACATGCTGGAAGAGAAGGGTTTGGACACCTATGTGAAGCTCAATCCCACCCTCTTAGGTTATGAACGTGTCCGAGAGATTTTGGATGGGCTGGGATTCAATGCAGTGCATCTCAATCCAGATTCCTTCTCTCATGATCTTCAATGGGTGGATGCCAAGGCCATGCTTGGGCGCCTGGAAACCCTTGCTACAGAAAAGGGAAAACGCTTTGGTGTTAAACTCACCAACACCCTGGCTTCTGTGAATGATCGGGAAGAACTTCCTGGTGATGAAATGTACATGTCAGGCCGCTCTCTCTATCCCATCACAGCCAATGTGGCCAGCTTAATCTCTACAGCTTTTGATGGACGAATTCCCATTTCTTGGTCTGGTGGAGTCACCATCCATACCGCCGCTAAGCTCATGGCCGTTGGTGTGAGACCCCTCACCTTATGCTCTGACATGCTCAAGCCCGGTGGATATCGTCGGCAAAAACAAATTGCAGAAGCATTGGAAGGGCAGCCTGGTTGGGATGCTCCTCAAATTGATGCCAAGGCCATGGCCTTGCTGGCTGAAGAAGCCGGTACAGAGCCCAGTGCCAAGAAGTCTTATCGAGGCTTAAATGAGGTGAGACAGGCCGGGACACTCCCTCCTCAGGATTGCTATGTGGCTCCCTGTGTGACGGCCTGTGCCATTGGGCAGCATATTCCAGAATATGTTCGCTTGGCAGGAGAAGAACGCTATGCGGATGCTCTGGCTCTCATCTATGAACGAAATGCCCTTCCTTCTATTACCGGAACCATCTGTGACCATCAATGCCAAATTCGATGCACCAGGCAGGACTATGAAGGTCCTGTCAACATTCGTGAAATCAAACTCATGGCTGTGGAAAAGGGAATGGATGAATGGAGAAAACGCTGGAGTGCTCCTGCCAAACGCCCTGGTCCCAAAGTGGCCGTTGTGGGTGCTGGTCCAGCTGGGCTGAGTACAGCCTTCTTCTTAGCACGTGCTGGCGTACCCGTTACAGTTTTTGAACGAGAAGAAGATGCCGGTGGTGTCATTCGTTATGTGGTTCCTCATTTCCGAATCAGTCGAGAAGCCATTGACTCTGACATCAATGTGATTAAAGCCATGGGCGCAGAGTTCCGTTTTGGTGAAAAAGACCTTTCTGTTGAGAAACTAAAATCTGCCGGTTATGACAAGGTTGTTCTGGGTATTGGCACATGGAAGAGTCCTTCCCTTCCCATCAAGGGCGACAATACCGCGGTCATTCCCTCGATTCAATTCCTCTATGACTTTAATCACGGAAACTACCCGGAAGGAATGAAAGACACGGTTGTCACTGTGGGGGCAGGGGACACGGCCATGGATTCGGCACGAGCAGCATTGCGGGTTCCAGGTGTGAAAGAAAGCTGGATTCTTTACCGCCGTGCCTTTGAGCAAATGCCTGCGAGTGAAGAAGAGTATGTGGATGCCATGGCGGATGGCGTGAAGTTTGCCTTCTTGAGAAGTCCTGAGCAGTTTGATGCTGATGGAACCCTCACCGCTCGTGTGATGGAACTGGGCCCCAAAGATGATTCGGGGCGTCGGAGACCCGTCGCAACGGAAGAAACAGAGACTTGGAATGTCAGCACAGTTCTTTATGCCATTGGAGACCGTCCAGACGGGCAGAACTATGCTTCCTTAGGGCTCCAAGCCGATGAACGAGGACGTATTGTCACCGATGCGGCTCAGCAGACTGAGGCTGAAGGGGTGTATCTCGCCGGGGATGGTCGAACTGGTCCCGCCACCATTGTGCGGTGTGTGGCAGAAGGACGCCGGGCGGCCGACGCCATTATGGCCGACATTGATCCAGACTGGAGCTATGATGAACAGGTTCCTTCCTGGCCAGATCTTCAGCGGCGTGAAGAGATTCGTCAGAAGAAAGGGGCCATCACAATGTCTCTTTCCCGCCCCTATGATAGGGAAAATCCCAAACCCTTTGCAGAAATAGAGCGAACACGGTGTTTGGAATGTGACTATGTTTGCGACAAATGCGCGGATGTCTGTCCAAACCGAGCCAATGTGGCCTTCCCTGTTGATCGGGCATTGGAACCAATGTTCCATGATCCTGCTCAGATTATTCATCTTGATGCCTACTGCAATGAATGTGGGAACTGTGGACATTTCTGTCCTTGGACCAACGGGGTGCCCTATCGGGATAAACCCACAGTCTTTAGCACTCTTCACGATATGGACAATAGCACCAATCCAGGTTGGTTCTTGGACAATGATACGCTCTACTGGCGTTTGGGTGATGCTCGAGGTGAAGCTTCTCTTCATCATGGCCGAGTGAACGATGCACCTCGTCTTGAGGGAGCGGATCGATTCTTCCGTCTCGTTGAACTGGTTCTCCGTGACCGTCCCTCTTTGTTTGGACCTGTGGATGTTCAAACTCCAGAGGAGGTGGAAGCATGAGTTCTCTAAAAAGCAAAGATTCTGTGATTTTGATTCAAGGGGCCACGGCGGTAGAGTTTGATCCCCCTCGGGTGAGGGACCATGTGGATGTGGTTATCAATGGCGGTAAAATTGCCGCTGTTGGGGCTGGAGCTGGGCAAAACATCACCGCAGATGAGGTGATTGATGGTTCTGGACGCATTGTGTTTCCAGGAATTGTCTGTTCGCATCATCACATCTATTCCGCATTGAGCCGGGGAATTCTGGCCAATATTGGTCCCACCCCTGATTTTGTTTCCATCCTGAAGAACCTTTGGTGGCGTTTGGATCAAGCCATTGATGCTCCATCTCTCCGTTCCAGCACCTTGGTGGCCAGTATGGATGCCTTGCGCTGTGGAACAACGGCCATCATTGATCATCATGCATCTCCTGCCTTCATAGAAGGTTCTTTAGATGTGATCAGAGAGGGAATGGAAACCATTGGTGTTCGTGGAGCCACTTGTTATGAAGTGACAGATCGACATGGTCGGGATGGAATGATTGCCGGCATTGAAGAGAATCGTCGCTTTGCTTTGGAATGTCAGGCTTCCTCGGAAGATCACTCTCGTGACCAACTTGTTGAAGCCATGATTGGCGGACATGCCCCTTGCACTCTTCCAGAAGAAGCCTATGAGCGAATGGCAGCTGTGATTCAAGAAACAGGACGAGGGCTTCATCTGCATGTTGCAGAAGATGCCTACGATGTTTCCCACTCTCATGTGACCTACGGCGAAGACATTATGGCTCGCTTGGACCGACATGGCATGCTTGATAGCCGAACCCTTCTGGTTCATGGTGTTCACCTCAGTGAAGCTGAAATTGAACTTCTCAATGCGCGTGATGGATTTCTTGCCCATAACGCACGATCCAACATGAACAACAATGTGGGGTACAACCACAATCTCCCCAAAGTCCGAAATCTGGCTCTTGGTACTGATGGTATTGGAGCGGATATGTATACCGAGCTCCAAACCGCCTATTTCAAGCATAAAGATGAAGGTGGAATCTGGTGGCCAGGGAATTTTCTTGGGGCCCTTCAAGCGGGAAACCGGCTTCTTGAACGTCTTTTTGGTGAATCATTTGGCAGATTAGAGCCCGGGTATATGGCGGATGTTGTGATTGCTCGATATTCCGCCCCAACACCTTTGGTTCCAGAAAATGTTGCTGGACATTTCGTTTTTGGACAGAACGCTGGAATCACAGAAACCGTGATTGTGAATGGAAAGATCGTGATGAAAAACGGTGTGTTCCCATCCTCTCTTGATGAGCAAGGAATCACACGTGAGGCCCGGGAGCATGGACGAGTGCTTTGGGAACGAATGGATGCCATTGCCCCTTAGGGGTGATGAGACGGAAACCTTGAAATGACTCGTTGCGAAATGCACGACGCCAAACTGTGAATTGATGAGGAGTGGAACATGGAAACTGTTGCGAAAGAGATTCGAGAATGAGCAGAAGCCTATCGAGATGAAACCGCAAAGATTCTCTCTGAGATGGTGAAAATTAAGTCCTACAGTAGCCAAGAGAAGGACGTATGTGAGCATATCGCGGCTTTGTGCGAAAAAATGGGATTTGATGAGGTCAAGATTGATCCTCTTGGAAGTGTTTTGGCTCGGGTAGGAAATGGTCCCAAGATTCTGGCTATTGATGCCCACATTGACACGGTTGAAACCGGCGATGTTTCCCAATGGAAAAAAGATCCCTTCAGTGGAGACATTGAAGATGGTTTAGTGCATGGCCGAGGAACTTCTGATCAAAAGGGTGGTGCGGCTTCCATGGTCACCGCCGGAAAAATCCTCAAAGACATGGGCTATGACGGCCAATGGACCATCTGGTTTGCCTTCACGGTGATGGAAGAAGACTGTGATGGCATGTGTTGGAAGTATCTGATTGAGGAAGAAGGGTTGGTGCCAGACCTTGCCGTTTCTACAGAACCCACAAGTTGCCGCTTGTATCGGGGACATCGGGGACGAATGGAAATGGAACTGGTGCTCCGCGGTGTTTCCGCCCATGGCTCTGCTCCAGAACGTGGCGATTCCGCGGCCTATAAAGCCGCACGAGCCGCCTTGGCCATGGAGCAGCTCAATGCAGATTTGCAACCTGATGAAGGCAATTTCCTCGGAAAGGGAACCATTGTTGTGAGTCAGATTGATGTGAAAGGTCCCAGCCAATGTGCTGTTCCTGATGTGGCTCGGCTCTACCTGGACCGACGACTCACTTGGGGAGAAACCGCTGAACTCGCCATTTCACAGGTGAAGGACTATGTGGGCAAAGCTCTTGGAGTGGACCCTTCCACGGTGGATTGTCATATGCCGGATTATGAAAAAACGGGCTGGAAGGGGACGGAATATTCTCAAGAACTGTATTTTCCCACCTGGAAAACAGATGAGAATCATCCCTTGGTACAAGCCGGTGTGACAGCCCATAAAGCCTTGTATAACAAGGAACCAGTGGTGGACAAATGGACCTTCTCCACCAACATGGTTTCTGTTTCTGGTCGTCATAAGATTCCGGCGATTGGATTTGGCCCTGGTGACGAAAATCAAGCTCATGCTCCGAATGAAATCAATCGCGTGGAAGATTTAGTGGTGTGCAGTGCCTTCTATGCCACTTTGGTTCATGCCTTAGAGGCCTAAGGAGGCAATGGTGGATTTCCTCTACACCTGCATTGAGTGCGGCCGTTCTTATCCGATGGAACCTCAACGGTACCTTTGTGATGAATGTTCTGCTCAGCAGCAATCTCACGAGCCACTTCGGGGGCAATTGGAAACCGTTCTTTCTGGGGATCTGCCTGAAGATTGGAAGGCCATACACCGTGGAGAGGCCTCTTGGGCCGATCCGCGGTCGCTCTTGCCTGTAGAGGTGGAACATTTCCCCACCATTCCGGTGGGGAATACGCCCCTGTGGGCACCAGAGGTTTTGCGGAAAGAGTTGGGAATCCCTCAGCTCTATTTCAAGGCCGATAGTGCCAATCCCACAGGATCTTTAAAAGACCGAGCCAGCTATCTGGTGGCTGCCTTTGCAAGGCGGGAAAATCTGCATGACATTGTGGTGGCCTCCACGGGGAATGCGGGAAGTTCCATGGCTGGTGTTGCTGCATCGGCGGGACTTCATGTGCGGTTGTATCTTCCGGCGTCAGCTCCAGCCGCTAAAATTGTCCAGGCTCGTCAGTATGGAGCCCATGTCATCACGGTGGATGGAACCTATGATGATGCCTTTGATCAATCCTTGGCCTTTGTCACGGAGCATGGCGGACTTTCCCGCAATACTGCGCACAATCCTTTGACCGTTGAGGGAAAAAAAACCGTTTCATTGGAGATGTTCCTTCAATTGGGCTGTCGGATTCCTGATCGTGTTTATGTGGCCACCGGGGATGGTGTGATTCTCTCCGGGGTGTACAAGGGTTTTGAAGATCTGGTGGCCTTTGGATTTGCCCCAAAAGTACCAGAAATTGTTTGCGTACAAGCCCAAGGGAGTCAGGCCATTCACCGAGCTTTGGTTCAAGGGCATTTTGGTACTCCGGTTCCCTCTCAGACACTCGCTGATTCCATTTCTGTGGATGTTCCAAGAGGGGGATATTTTGCTTTGGGACGACTTCAGCGACATAACGGCCGCTGTGTTGTGGTAGAAGACCACGCCATTCTCCGTGCTCAGAGAAAACTTGCCTCGTCAACAGGACTTTTTGCTGAGCCTGCAGCGGCTTGTGCCTTTGCCGGTTTACTGGCTGATGAGGCGAATGGCCATGGTGTTGCTGCCGATCAAACAGCAGTGGTGCTCATCACTGGAGATGGACTCAAAGATATTAAGGCTGCTGCTCAAGGAGTAGAGTCATGAAAAGTAAGAATATCAGTGAGACCATTCCACGGCCTGATGGAATGGCAAAAGCAACAGGACGGGCGCTCTATATCGCAGACCTTCCACAAGGTGATGCCGATGGAAGGACTCAGGATGGAGGTGTCCCTGTTGGTCCCTCCGTTGGTCTGGGGACAAATCAGCTTGTAGGGAGATTTTATCGATCCCCTCATCCTCGTGGGCGTATCACAGCTCGACGTTATCCCCAGGTACCTGATGGATACACCATTGTGGATGCCACTCATGTTCCAGGGAAGAATCAAATCCCCATGGCGGCCTCTCGAGACTTACCCTGTTTTGCGGATGAAGAAGTGCGGTACATCGGTCAAATTGTGGCCATTGTTGTGGGACCGGATCCTCAGGTTGTGGATGAGCTGGTTGATGGGATTGAAATTGATGTGGAGGCCCGCCCGGTCTGTCTCAATATGGAGGAATCCATCGCCCTGAAAGGAGGGGCCATCCACGGAACCGATAATGTATTTTGCCGTGTTGATTTAGATAGGGGAGATGTGGATGCCGCTTTTGCTCATGCAGCAACAGTGGCTGAAGGTGTTTACGACACTGGATTTCAAGAGCAGTTTTACATGGAAGGCCAGGGGCTCATCACATGGAGAGATGGGGATAGGGTTGGAGTTCGTGGATCCATGCAATGCCCCTACTATGTCAATCATGCTGTGACTCATGTCTTGGGTTTACCCCATGATGGGGTTCGGGTGATTCAAGATACCGTGGGCGGAGCCTTTGGCGGAAAAGAGGATTATCCCGAAATCATGGGTGCCCCTATGGCTGTGGCATCATGGGTTACTGGTCAGCCCGTCAAAATGCTCATGGACCGGGTTGAGGATATGGCATTCACCAGTAAGCGCCACCCTTCCCGTTGCACCTATCGGTCTGCTTGGGATGCCCAAGGTCATCTTCTTGCGATGGATGTGCTCATTGATATTGATGGGGGCGCTTATGAGAGTTACACCAAAATTGTATTGATGCGGGCCGTGTTCACCTGTCTTGGTGTTTACAATGTTCCGGCATTTCGCATTCGTGGAAGAGGTTTGGCCACCAATACGGTTCCTTCTGGTGCCTTCCGAGGTTTTGGGGCTCCTCAATCCCTCTTTGGTTTAGAAATGCACATGGAGGAAGCGGCAAGAACCCTTGGTGTGGAATCCCTGGAATTAAAAAAGAAACTGTTCTTGCAAAAAGGTGATTCTACCATCACAGAAGGCACCTTCCGGGACACCATCATTCTTGATGAATTGGTAGCGGAAGCAGAACGACTTTCACAGTACTCCCAAAAACGTGCGCAATACCCAACTGGTGGCATGCGGGGGATTGGTATGTCCTTCATCATCCATGGCTGTGGTTTTACCGGGGATGGTGAGCAAAAAATCATCAAAGGGGAAGTGGCTCTGGAAAAGGATGAAGCTGGGCATGTGGAAATCCTCTGTGCAGCAGTGGATTTTGGCCAGGGTCCTCAAACCACCTTCCGAAAAGTGGTGGCCGCTGTTTTGGGAAAAGAGCCTGAAGAAATTGGCTTCCGATACCCCGACACAGACCGTGTTCCAGATTCCGGTCCCACAGTGGCCAGCCGAACCATGATGGTGGTGGGCTACCTTATTCAAAAAGCAGCGGAAGACCTTCGTGACCATTGGAAAGAGGGAGAATTTCAGCGTGTTGAGCAGAAGTACAGCATGCCGCCAGGCATGGCTTGGGACCAAGAAAAACTCCTTGGGGACTGCTATGCCACCTATGGCTGGGGCATCAATGTTTGTGAGGTAGAAACAGACCCTGTGACCTGGGAAACCAAAGTTGTTGGTGCATGGGGGATTTATGACGTGGGGAAAGCCGTGGATCAACGGGTGGTGGATGGCCAGATCCAAGGAGGTATGAGCCAATCCCTTGGTTATGGTGCCATGGAAAAACTGGAGATTGATCATTCTGGAAGATTCCGGCAAATCACCATGTCGGATTACATGGTTCCCACCAGTCTTGATTTCCCTCGTACCGAAGCATCCACTGTAGATAATCCCTATCCCTACGGTCCTTTTGGCGCAAAAGGGATGGGGGAAATGGTTCATGATGCTGGCCACGCGGCCTATGCCGCTGCTGTTGAACAAGCGGTAGGAAAACCTTGTCCTTGCATTCCCTTAGTCCCTGAAACATTGCTGAACATCATGGAGGAGCACCGATGACTGTGAAATTGACCGTCAATGGCGAAGAACGCCAGGTAGAAGTGAAGGACGGAACACGTCGCTTATTGGATGTGATTCGGGAAGATCTTGGATTAACTGGTGCTAAAGAAGGTTGTGGAGAAGGAGAATGTGGTGCGTGTTCTGTGCTCCTCAATGGACAACTTGTGAACAGCTGTCTTGTTCCCATTGCCCAAGCCGATGGTTCCCGAGTGCTCACCCCTGAAGGCTTGGCCCAAACACCAGAAGGTCAAGTCCTTGCAGAAGCATTCACAGAATGCCACGGTGCCCAGTGTGGTTTTTGTACACCTGGCATGATGATGGCATCCGCAGCTTTGCTCTACCGAAATTCCCAACCAAATGAACAGGAAATCCGGGAAGGATTATCTGGAAATATTTGCCGTTGTACAGGCTATGACATGATTATTGATGCCGTGCTCATGGCTGCTCAAAAGGGGAGGGGCTTATGGGGATGAGTGTTCGTCCAGTGGATCTAGCGGAAGCGCTGATCTTAAGGGATGAATCTGGAGCACTCCCTTTTGCTGGTGGAACGGATCTTATGGTTCGGCATCGAGCAAAGAATGGAATGGGGCCTTCCTTCCAGAAATCCCTTCTCTTTGTCGATCATCTTCCAGAGTTACGTCGAGTGAAATGGGACCACGGAGAATTGGAGATTGGAGCCGCTGTTCCCATGGCAGTCCTTGCGGATGATCCACGTGCTCGAAAGGATGCTCTCCGACGGGAAGAGGCTTCAGAAGAAGCATTGAGTAAAATCCCTTCTTTATTACGGGATGCGGCTTTTGATCTTGGAGCTCCGGCTCTTCGAACACGAGCCACACCAGGAGGAAATGTGGCAAACGCCTCTCCTGCTGGAGATGTGCTCACTGCCCTTGTGGCTCTCGATGCCCGGGTGATTTTGGCACATCGGAACGGGGAAAGAGAATTGCCAGTTTTGGATTTTACTTTGGGACCAGGGAAAACACAGCTGGCCCAAAATGAATTGATTCGAGCGTTTCGTTTCCCCGTACCAGAAACACGCTGGTGTTATTGGCGCAAGGTGGGAACTCGCCGGGCCAATGCGCTCACAAAAGTCTCACTTGGAGCATTTGGGACCATCCAAAATGGAACCCTAGAATCCCTTTCTCTTGCTTTTGGAGCTGTTGGCCCACGCATTGTTCTTGCTGATGATGCAGCAAAGATGCTGCTTGGATTTTCGGAAAAAGATTTTGAAAGTTCTGATGGGAAAACCCGAATGGCTCAAGCCCAAAAACTCGCCGCACAAGTGATATCCCCCATTGATGACCAAAGATCCACGGCGCATTACAGAAAAACCGTGGCCTTGAATCTGTTTGAAGAAGCCCTCAGGGCTCTTGCGAAAAATTTGAAGGAGAATACTGATGATTGACCTGACGCGCAATGATGCGCAAATCGACAAGAATGCCAAAATCTGCGCGGAGCGGGATATCATTCTGCCCACCTATGCTCAGATGGCCAACCCTTCCCTTATTCCGGAATCCATCCAACAGGAACTGAAGACCATTGGTCGGGATGATGTGCATTCCCGCAACTTGTTTCGGGTGACTTGGCAGAATGAGCCGGTGGAATCCGGTGGAACCTATTCTGGATTCAATTATTTAGAAGTTCCTCGGGAAATTACTGGAACCAAGGCTCGAATTGTGGGGCTCGTGGGGAAATTCTTTCCCACTGGTGCCCATAAAGTGGGTGCGGCCTACAGCTGTTTAGCACCCACCTTAGTCACAGGTCAATTCAATCCAGAAAAGAATATGGCTGTGTGGCCTTCCACTGGAAATTACTGCCGTGGTGGAGCTTATATCTCACGTCTTCTCGCCTGCAAATCCATTGCAATTTTGCCAGAAGAAATGTCGCAGGAACGGTTCAATTGGCTGAAAAATATGGCCGACCAAACCATTGCCACACCTGGATCTGAAAGCAATGTGAAAGAGATTTTTGATAAATGCCATGAACTGGATGCAGAGCATGGCGACGGAATCTTCATCTTTAATCAATTTGATCAAATGCCCAATACACTCTGGCACCATGAGGTCACAGGTCCTGCCATGGAGGCCGTGTTCCGTCAGATTGCCGGACCCAATTCGCGGCTGGCCGGTGTCACACTTTCTTCCGGTTCCGGGGGAACGCTTGGATCTGGAACCTACATCAAAAATCACTTCCCCGGTGCCAAAGTGGCCGTGAGTGAAGCTCTACAATGTCCCACCCTGTTGAACAATGGTTTTGGGGCTCACCGTATTGAAGGCATTGGTGATAAGCACGTTCCTTGGGTTCACAATGTGAAGGATACGGATGCAGTTGCCGCCATTGATGATGAGCGCACAATGCGCCTACTCCGGCTTTTCAATGAGCGCCCGGGACTGGATTTTCTTGTGGAGAAAGGGGCCAATCCAGAAGCCACCTGCCACATGGATTATTTGGGAATCAGCAGCATCTGTAACATGCTCACAGCCATTAAAATGGCCAAGTACTTTGAGCTCACAGAAGATGATGTGATTTTCACGGTCTTCACCGACTCTGAAGGCATGTACACCTCTCGCCTGGGAGAACTGACGGCAGAACGAGGGGAGTACACCCGAGAACAGGCGGTTGCCGATTATGAGATGCTTCAGCAGGTGGGAAGTGAAAACTTCTTAGAACTTCGTTATGAAGATCAGAAGCGTATTCACAATCTCAAGTACTACACCTGGGTGGAACAGCAGGGCAAAACCTATGAGGAGATTAATGCCCAATGGTATCAGCGAGACTACTGGGATTCCATTTACAGTGCTCGTCCCATCTTGGATGAAATGATCACGGATTTTAACCAAAGAGTCCGTTCTTATCAGAAATAATTAGATCGACCACTGCCCTCAAGGGCAGTGGTCCCCATAAAGAGGAGTCCGCCATGATTCATATTAAAAACGCTACTGCTGTGCTGATGTCTGCAGATGCTGAACCTTTGCGAAATGCAGATGTTCTGATTGAAGAAAACTTGGTCAAGAAAGTCGGTCAAAACCTCTCCACACCTGAAGGGGCACAGGTCATTGATGCTTCTGGACATGTGGTTGTTCCTGGTTTGGTGAATACGCACCATCATTTCTATCAAACCTTCACTCGGAATCTTCCCGCTGTACAAAATGCCAAACTCTTTGATTGGCTTGTTTATCTTTATGACATTTGGAAGCACATGGATGCTGATACGGTTTGGTGGTCTACCGTTTTAGCCTCTGCGGAGCTCCTCAAAACAGGATGCACCACAAGCACAGATCATCATTATCTCTACCCCCAAGGGATCGGGGCTGACATCATGGCTTTGCAGTTTGATGCTGCTGATCGTCTTGGGTTGCGCTTTAGTCCTACCCGCGGATCCATGAGCCGGTCGAAAAAAGATGGCGGACTTCCACCGGATACTGTGGTTCAAACAGAAGCGGAAATCCTTGCGGACTCGGAACGGGTGATCAAAGAATTCCATGACAGTCATCCTCAGTCTATGAGAAAGGTTGTTCTTGCACCTTGCAGTCCCTTCTCGGTTTCTGAAGGGTTGATGAAGGACTCTGCTGCCTTGGCTCGACAGTATGGAGTGCGGATTCACACGCATCTGGCAGAAACCAATGATGAGGATGATTACTGCGTTGAAATGTACAAGCGCCGTCCAGTCCAACTTATGGCAGACAATGATTTTCTTGGCAAAGATGTCTTTTTTGCCCATGGAATTTTCTTCAATGATGCGGAACTTGATCAACTGGCTGAAACCGGAACTCATATTGCCCACTGTCCCAGTTCCAACATGCGTTTAGGTTCAGGAATCTGCCGTGTTCGTGAAATGCTTGATCGGGGCATCAACGTGGCTCTTGCTCTGGACGGTTCTGCTTCCAATGACACGTCAGACCTTTTAGGAGAGGCCCGTCAGGCCATGCTTCTTCAGCGGGTCTCCAAAGGTTCCGCCGGTTTAACCTCCCAAGAAACCTGGCGTGTTGCCACAGAAAATGGTGCAAAGCTCCTTGGTTTTGAAAAGATTGGACGCATTCAGGAAGGCTGGGCTGCTGACCTTGCCATTTTTAATGTGAATGACATTCCCTATGTCGGAACTCAGAGCGACCCCGTCGCGGCCCTTTTGTTTGCCGGTTATGACCATAAAACGGCCTACACGATTGTGAATGGCAAGGTTGTGGTGGAAAAAGGGCAGCTCGTGGGGATGGATGAGAAGGAATTGGTGGCCAAGGCTTCGGATGCCGTTCTCTCCTTGTATCAGAGGGCAGGAGTATGATTGAGAATTACTACAGGCCAAAATCCACAGAAGAGGCAGAGCAACTGCTTCAAAATCAAACCAATGCGGTGTTTTTAGCTGGTGGAACCCAAGTCAATCGCGCCTATCTGGAGAGAGAGATTCCCAGTACCGTGATTGATGTCCAGGATGCCATCCCCCATGATATTCACGTCCAACAGGGACAACTGGTGGTGGGGGCCATGATTCGGCTTCAAGATCTGGCCGATGACCCGCGTGTTCCAGAAGCCTTGGCACAGGCGGCAAAGTTCATTCCCACTCGAAGTGTGCGGAATCAAGCCACTCTTGGAGGGAATATTGGAGCTGCTCGGCCAGACTCCTACCTGATTCCCATTCTCATTGCAATGAAGGCTCATGTTGTCACCAGCTCTGGTGAATCTTCTGTGGAAGACTATCTTCAACAGAAGAAACGGGATCTTATCTCCACCGTTTCTGTTCCATTAGGCCAAGGGGCCGCCAAGGCGGTGAAGGAAAGCCGTTCTCATCTGGCTCTGCCTGTTGTGAGTGCAGGAGTTTGGCTCAAGGGCTCCTCCCATGATATTCAAGAAGCACGAGTGGTTGCTGGTTGTGTGGCCAATCATGCTCTCAGACTCACCAGTGTTGAAGAAGGATTGGTTTCAGGTGCCCTCTCCAACCCAGACTCAGTGGAGCTGGCCATTGGTCAGGCCATTAGCCCTTCACCCAACCTTCTTGGTTCTCAAACCTATAAGACCCACGTGAATTCCGTGGTGATTGCAAAAGCAATCTTTGCCTGTATGGAGGCCCTGGGATGACCATTCATCTCACACTCAATGGCCGACGCCGTTCCATTGATGCCCCTGCTGGGGAAAATGCCATCCGTTTGCTGAAAAAACTAGGTGTTGATTCGGTACGGAACAGTGATGACGGTCATGGTTTTGCTGGTTCTGACACCATCTTGTATGACGGACGGATTGTTGGAGCCAATATCCTTGTGGCTGCCCAGCTGGACGGGCATGAAATCCGTACAGTGGAATCGCTTCGAGGACCCGATGGTTGTTTGTCTGATGTGCAGGTGGCTCTTGTTGAAAGTGGCTGTGTGCAATCTGGTTACAATGCTCCAGCCGCGGCCTTAATGGTAACGGAGCTTCTGGAGAGAATCCCCAACCCCACCCGAAGAGATGTGCAAGATGCTCTGTCAGGCCTCTTTAATCGAGCCACTGGATATGAGCAGTTTTTTGAAGCTGTGAAGCTTATTGTTGCTCGCCGATCAGGCCATGACCAGATTGATACTCCTGTGGAATTTGGCGGAACTTCCCGCTATGTTGGAAAACGAAGCAACAAGGTGGATGCGGCCCAGCTGGTGGCTGGAGAAAAAGCGTTTGTTGAAGACCGCATTCAAGCGGATGCCTGTATTTTAAAGGTTCTACGCAGTCCTCATGCTCATGCCAACATCCAGTCCATAGACAGCTCTGCAGCAGAAGCTCTGGATGGTGTTGTTGCCGTTTTTACCCATAAGAATGTTCCTCAGAAACCCTACAGCCAAGCCGGACAGGGTTTTCCAGAACCCTCCCCCTATGACCGTGTGCTTTTGGATACGAAGGTTCGGCATCATGGCGACCGCGTGGCCGCGGTTCTTGCTGAGGATGAAGAAACGGCCCTTGAAGCTCTAAAACTCATCAAGGTGGAGTATGAAGTTCTCCCCCATGTGATGAATTGGGATGAAGCCAAAGCCATCGGAGCTCCCCTTGTGCATGGTGGACCTGTGGAATACGTCGTGGGTGCCCCTGATGATATTGATTCTCAGAATGCTCAGGCCAACCCTCACGAAACCAAGGTTGTTTACCAGTTTCCCATTGGTGGAGAGCCGTCAAAAAACATTGCGGCTCAAGTCTCAGGCGGGATTGGTGATGTGGAAAAGGGCTTGGCGGAAGCGGATGTCATCATCAATCGTAGCTACACCACAACTCAAATCCAATGCACTCCTTTGGAAATGCACACCACCTATGTGCGTCCAGAAGGAGATCGAATTGTGATTCATGCCTCCACTCAGGTGCCCTATCATCTTCGCCGCATTGTGGCCACGCAGTTGGGCATCAGTGAGAACAAAGTGCGTGTGGTGAAGGAACGGGTTGGTGGAGGCTATGGTTCCAAGCAGGACATCCTTCTTGATGAATTAGCCGCTTGGGCAGCCTACAGCACAAAAAGACCAGTCTTTCATCAATACACCCGAGAAGAGGAATTCATCTCCTGTTCCACGCGAAAGCCCATGCGGGTTCAGGTGGAATTGGGTGCTAAATCCGATGGAACACTCACAGCCATGCGGATGAATGTGGAATCCAATCAGGGAGCCTATGGAGCTCATGCCCTCACAGTACCGATGAATGGAGTGTCTAAGAGTCTTCCGCTCTACCTCTGTGAAAATGCCTCGTTTAATGTCACAGCTTACTATTCCAACATTCCGCCCACTGGAGCCTACCAAGGTTATGGTGCACCCAAAGCCAACTATGCCCTGCAGGTGGCCATGAAGGAATTGGCAGATGAACTTGGAATGGATCACATGGATCTTGTGGAGAAGAACCGTGTACGCCAAGGGGTGATGCTCGAGATTCTTAAATGTCTTGGAGAGGGACGGGAAGGAGCCGCCGCACCAGTGGACAGTTGTGGGCTGGATGAAGCCCTTTCACGCGGAAGAGAGTTGATTGATTGGGGGCATAAGCCTGAATCCTCTGATCCTGATGTGAAGATTGGTGAAGGCATGTGCATTCTCCAGCAGGGATCAGGGCTTCCTGGATTAGATCAGGCCAATTGCACCATCAAAATGCTGGGTGATGGAACCTTTGTGGTTCAATCTGGCGGAGCCGATCTTGGAACTGGTTTGGACACGGTGGTGACCAAGATGGTGGCCGAGGTGTTAAACACAGAACTTTCAACCGTTTCTGTTCGTTCTGGAGACACAGATCTTGCTCCATTTGATACCGGTGCCTATGCCTCCAGTGGAACCTATTTTTCTGGTGGTGCCGCTCGCAATGCAGCAGAGAAACTGAGAGAAAAAATCCTGATGGAAGCTGCCGCAATATTGGACTGTGTGCCTGAGGATTTGTCCATTGAATTCCCAGGGTGCATTGTTGGCGGAAAAGAAGAACTGGATTTTGCCAAGCTCTCCTGGCATACCCAAGGTGGAGAAGGAAGCGGCCAATTGGTGGCCACATCCAGTTTCACCACAGATAAATTTTCCTTCCCTTATGGGGCTCATTTTTGCCGAGTCGCGGTGAACATACGAACCGGTAAAACCACAGTTCTCGCCTACCATGCCCTTCAGGATTGTGGTGTACCTGTGAATCCTGAGTACGCTCGTGGACAGGTGTTTGGAGGAGTTCTGAAATCCATTGGCCATGCCCTTTATGAAGAAATGCTCTTTGATGAGAAGGGGTGTTGTATAAACCCAGATTTGCGTAGTTATGGCGTTCCCATGATTGGGGATGTTCCAGAGGATTTTCGGGTGGAACTGGTGGAAACACCAGATCCCCATGGTCCCTTTGGAGCCAAGTCCATTGCGGAAATTAGTGTGAATGGGGCCGCCGCAGTCTTGGCCAATGCCATACATGATGCCTGTGGTGTTTGGATGAGAGATTGGCCCTTCAGTCCCGAAAACCTTCTTCGGGCCTTGGGAACCATTGAATAAACCCATGGTGCTCACTTCGGGCACCAAAAACATTGAAACGCGGTCGACATGAGCGGCCGATAAGAGGAGAACCTGAGTGAACGTCGAAGCCATGATTAAAGAACTGGCGGCCCTGGACACCAAGGCCATGCACAGGAATGATTTCCTATTGACCTGGGAGAAGAGCGACGCGGAAATCCGGGCCACCTTTTTGGTCGCGGATATTCTGCGTGGACTGCGTGAGCGCAACATTTCATCCAAGTTGTTTGATTCAGGTTTAGCCATCAGCTTGTTTCGAGATAATTCCACACGTACTCGTTTCAGCTATGCTTCCGCCGCAAACCTCCTTGGTTTAGAAGTGCAGGACTTAGATGAAGGAAAAAGCCAGATTGCTCATGGAGAAACAGTACGGGAAACAGCAAACATGATTTCCTTCATGGCGGATGTGATTGGAATCCGTGATGATATGTACATTGGCAAAGGCAATACCTACATGAGAGAGGTGGCGAAAGCTGTTCAAGAGGGATATGACGATGGCGTGCTGGAGCAGCGTCCAACTCTTGTGAATCTTCAGTGTGACATTGATCATCCCACCCAAACCATGGCTGATACACTTCACTTAATTAATCACTTTGGCGGAGTAGAAAATCTGAAAGGGAAGAAGGTGGCCATGACCTGGGCTTACTCTCCTTCCTATGGGAAACCTCTCTCTGTTCCTCAAGGTGTGATTGGCTTAATGACACGATTTGGAATGGAGGTCAGCCTGGCTCATCCTGAGGGGTATGAAGTTATGGGTGAGGTAGAGGATGTGGCTCGTAGGAATGCGGCAGCCTCAGGTGGGTTATTCACCAAAACCAACTCTATGGCGGAAGCCTTCCAAGATGCAGACATTGTCTATCCCAAATCTTGGGCTCCCTTTGCAGCCATGGAAAAACGAACGGATCTTTATGCCCAAGGTGATGATGCTGGAATTAAAGCTTTGGAAAAAGAACTCCTTGCCAATAATGCCAAGCATAAAGATTGGGAGTGCACAGAAGAGTTGATGGCCAAAACCAAAGATGGGAAGGCTCTTTATATGCACTGTCTTCCTGCAGATATTACAGGTGTTTCCTGCCCCGAAGGGGAAGTCGCCGCTTCTGTTTTTGATCGGTATCGCGTTCCTCTCTATAAAGAGGCAAGCTATAAACCCTACATTATTGCTGCGATGATGGTACTGGCTCAGTTTGCTGATCCTTCCAAAACATTGGGCGATCTTTTAACAGGCAAGAATCCCCGAATTCGCTAACTCTCTCCTGAGATAGAATATGTGGAGCGGTGAGCCCATGGGTTCACCGCTCTTTTCTTTTGTGTGGTGAATTGTGAAGTGTTGCTCTCAGGAGTATGATCATCGAATGGGCGATACAGGTGCAATGAAACGACGGGCCACAATCAAAGATGTGGCTTCCGTCGCTGGTGTGAGTATTGGAACGGTTTCCCGTTATCTCAATGGTTTGAACATTCGAGAAGCCAACAGAGTAGCTGTTGAGTCTGCCATCACAAACCTTCGTTTTCGAGCTGACCGCTTTGCACGTTCCATGAAAACAGGGAAATCCCAATCCATTGGTCTTCTGGTTTCTGGTTTTGATTCCTTTACAACCGATGTTCTGGCCACAATGGTCCGAATTTTCCAAGAGCTTGGTTATGCCCTTGTGACTTTTCATCATGATGGAAACGGCGAGCTCTTTGATGTTGCTATGGGAGAGATGCTTGATCGTAATCTTGATGCCATTGCTATGTGTGGCATGCAATGTGATGCATCCATGTTGCAGGATTTGTTGAGTCAGGAGAAGCCTCTTGTTGTTTTCAACAATGAAATCCCAGGATTTGATCTAGAACGAGTGCTTGTGAACGATGAGGAAGCATCGTTTTCCGCTGTTTCGTATTTGCTTGATATGAATCATCGGGCCATTGGAATTTTAACAGGGGATTTAGAAACGTCTACGGCGCAGAATCGTCTGAACGGTTATGAGCGGGCATTCCAATCGCGAAGTATTCCCATCCATGATGGTTTGGTGCATCAGGGATACTGGTCTGTGGAGTCTGGATATCTGGGAACAAAGGCCTTGATGGAAAATTCTCAGCCACCCACGGCTTTATTGACAAGCAGTTACAAACTTGGAATTGGGGCGATGAAAGCCCTTCAAGAATTGAATCTTTCCATCCCACATGATGTGTCCTTGATCAGTTTTGATGATCCATCCTTATTTTCAATCACCAATCCCCCGATCACAACAGTGGCTCAGCCTTCTGAGGCCGTAGGATCTCATGTGGCCTCCTTTCTCAAAGATAGAATCACAGGTGTGTATTCAGGCCCTCCTCGTGAAATGCGTTTGGATTGTCGCTTGATTCTCCGCCAGTCTGTGCAGAGTCTTTAAAGGTTGGATGGAAGGTGAGGAACACCCTTTTATTAGTCATAACGTTATGACAAATAAAAGGTTTAGATTCAATCTCGATGCGTTTTGTTTAAGATGATAATTTTTAAGTGTTTGTATGGTATGTAAATAGAAAATATGAAATTCAATTTGACGTATTGGTAACGTAATGAGACAATTCCTTACACGATGAAAAGGAGATTCTTATGCGAAAGGTAGCCACGTTAAGTTTTGTCCTTGTCCTTCTCTCTTCATCATTCCTTTGGGCGAATGGAAAGAAAGAAGAGGCACCAATGACAACAAACCCAAGTGAGATTTCAGGAGAATTGTTGATTCTGAACTGGCTTACAGGTTCGGAGGGGGAAACCTTTGATGCCATTGATGAGGCATTTATGGCTAAATACCCCAACATCAATATCAAGAAAACCAACACTTCTTCTGGTGGTAGTGATGCTCGGAGTGGTATCAAAACCTCCCTTCTGGCTGGTGATCAGTATGATTTGATTTTGAATACTTGGCCCTCTCTTGAAGCAGAACTTCGAGAACAAGAAATGCTTCTTCCCATCGATACTTTTTGGGATCAATACAATCTTGGACAGTATCTGAATGCCAGCTGGCGAGAGCTTGGTAGTGCTGATGGTCAAACTTGGGCCATGTACTTCTTGGCTGGAAATCGTAGTGGTATGTGGTACAGCACAGAAACCATAAAAGAAGTTGGTATTACGGAGGAGCCTAAAGACTGGGCTTCATTCTTGGCGATGTGTGCCAAACTCAAAGATGGTGGCTATATGCCTGTTGCTATTGGAGCAAAAAGTTGGGCGCAAACCGAATGGTTTGAAAATCTTTTGCTCAAAGTTGGTGGAACAGAAGCGGCCGCCCAGTTGGCCTCTCGAGAAATCCCCTGGACTTCTGATGTGGTTGTGGAAACATTAAAAAAATGGCGTGAGCTGATTGATGCTGGCTATGTGGATGATGCCAACACCATGTTCAGTAATCACTGGGACACTGCAACAGATGCCGTTCTGCGCCAGCGAAAGTCTGGTGTAACTCTTATGGGAAGTTGGATTAACAATCGTGCTGTTGGTGAATACGGTCTCACAACTGGTGAGGATTATTCCTTCATGCAATTCCCAGCCATTGATCAGGCCTATGCTTCTACTGCCAGCATTGATGGTAAGAGCTGGCTTATGATGAGTGGAGCTCCAAATCCCTCTGCAGCAGGTTTGTATCTCGACTTTATTGCTGGTCCTGAGGGATCAGCGATTTTGGCACAGAACAATTTCATGACACCCAGTTCTGCTGCTCCTTTAGAGAACTATGATCCTGTATCCAAAAAAGCCGTGGGTTTGTTGGCAGATTCCGAAGTATTCTTTGTTTTGGATGACATGCTGATGCCTGAACTCAGTGCTGAATTCCGCTCTGGTTTGCAAACCTTCTTGGCCGATCCATCTGATGCTTCGATTCTGGCCATCACAGAAGCGTGGGAAGCCAAGGCTCAAAGTATTTATTAATCCTTCACACGACGTGGAGCAGTATTCAAACCTGGATCGTGCTCCTCTTTTATCACCACCACCGTGTCTGCGGTGGTGGTCGTTTTCAATGAGAGTCAAAACCCGTTTTCGAGTATGTGGGATTTTGATTCCTGAGAGTCTTCAAAATCACGTCACAACCAAGTGAAATGATTTGAATGAGGTTCATGTTGTGTTAAAGAGAAAAATTGATTGGGATGCCTATATCCTTATTGCTCCTGCGTTCATTCTGTTTGCAGGAGTGATGTTGTATTCTGCATTTTTTACTCTTCGATTGAGTTTTTCCTCATGGAAGGGGTTAGGTCCCATCAAGAATGTTGGGTTGAAAAACTACATCACATTATTCAAAGATCCTAACTTTTTAAGATCCCTTCGGGTGACGGTTCTTTGGTCATTATGTAGCACCTTTTTTTCAGTACTCTTTGGGTGGCTGATTGCTCTTCTAGCAGGATTAAATCCCAATAGAAGCAATATTTTTCGCTTAGCTATTTTTATGGCTTATGGTATTCCTGCGGCGGCAAGCGGAATCATGTTATTAGGCATTTTTCAAACAGATCTTGGGTTGTTGAATGGTATTCTTGATTCTATTGGTTTAAGCCAATGGACTAATCCTTGGCTTGGAGACAAACGAACAGCTATTTGGGTTTTAATCACCTGTTTTGTTTGGATCCAAACCGGTTTACCATTACTGACTTGCTATGCCGCTATTCGTGGAATCCCAGTACAACTTTTTGAAGCCAGTTATATTGATGGTGCTGGTCCTCGGGATATTTTTCGGTTTTTGATGATTCCCTTTAGTCTTCCTGGTGTCCAAGTTTCCATCTTTATAAACCTCCTTAATAGCCTTAAAAGTTTTGATATTATTTATGTGATGACCGGTGGTGGGCCCTTGCGCTCTACAGAAACAATTGGTTTTTTTATGTATCAAGAAACCGTGTCTTTTTTCAAGTTAGGTTATGGTTCTGCAAGTGTTGTTGTGATGACACTTTTTGTTTGTCTTCTTTCTATCCCCGTCCTGAAGGAACGGTCTAAAGCCATATGACAATGTACAAACAATCCAAATGGCCCCTGGTTGTTCTGGCGGCCTTGGCCCTTATCTGGGTTCTCCCCATTATTGGCATTCTCTTTATGTCTGTTCGACCAGAATCAGAAATCACACAAGGTTGGTGGAAACTTTCACCTTTCACATTCACCTTGGAGGCATGGCGAGAAGTTTGGCTGAAATACGAGCTTTTACCAGCGTTCTTGACTTCGGCGATTCTGGCCATTTCTTCCACTGTTCTTACAGTTGTTTTCAGTGCCTCAGCAGCCTATGCCTATGAGTTTTTAAACTTTTATGGGAAAAGAGCCTCCCTTGTTCTTTATGTGGCTTCTTATGTGATGCCTCAACAAGTTTTGCTGATTCCCATGCTGATGTTATGGAGATCCATAGGCCTGTTGGATAATCCCTTAAGTTGCATCATTCCCTTTGTTGGCTCTGGTTTTGCATGGTCCATCTTCATGCTAAAGAGTTACCTTCGTGATTTTCCAAGGGAGTTGTTAGAAGCCGCAAAAATTGATGGTGCAGGGAATATTTCCACCTTCCGACATATTTTTCTTCCCAATGCCGGAACACCAGTGGCCGCTGTATCCATCCTCCAGTTTATGTGGACATGGAATTCTCTTTTACTACCTCTCATGTTCCTGCGAAAAAATGTTCCACTTCCTGTTTTGCTTTCTCGAATTCAAGGAACCTATGAGCCGAATTGGGATTTAAAAGCCGTGGCAGTCATCATCACGGCCTTTGTTCCTTTGCTTCTGTTTATTTATTTCCAAAAGCATTTCTCTGCTGGGTCAACATTAGGAAGTGGAGGAAAAGGATAAAACGGTAGGTGACTCATACAGAATTTCGAGAACTCTGTTCGTCAAAATTTTCCGGATGGGATATTCAGAAAAGGAGTCATTATGTCCATTTCCCACAGTAAAAAGAAATCACAGGATATGGTGGAATTTCTCCCCACATCCCTCTCATGGGATTTTCCACTTCCTCGTCCATTTTGTGGAATTCCAATGGGAAATGGGACTCTTGGTGTTCTGATTTGGGGGGATTCAGATCGGATTCATATCACCATGGGTATGGCCAATCTTTGGGATCATCGTGGTGGAATGGAAATGAAGGCCTCCCAGAATTATCAGAGCATCAAAGAGATTTTGAAGGCTCATGATGAAGAGGCAATGGAAACCCTTTTTCGTTCTGGTACCGGGCAGCCTGGAGAGCCTCGTCAACCCACAATTCTTCCTTTTGGTCGATGGGAAATCAAGCTGAAAACCGGTTGGAGGGTTCTCTCCGGGCGCATCATGCCCAAGAAGGGCTGTGTTTTCTTGGATCTCACCAATGAGGAAATTTTTGATTCCTTGGAATTGGGTGTGAATCCCAATGTGAATACTCTGTGGATTCATAATATCCAGAGGGTTTCTGATTGTCTTCCTCATCCGAGTTGGGAAACATTGTCTTCTCGCTTTGCTCCACTTGGATTCACTCCTCCAAAAACGCACAGCAATGGCTGGGTATGGGAGTTACCAGAGGATGATGGAGTGGGAAGTGATATTCATTGGGAAGAGGATTGGATGGAAATTCAAGCCTTCCGTTTTTCTCCTAAGACAGATTCTGATGCGTTGAAGAAATTTGTATTAAGGGGGGAGATTGAAGCCCACATTCATGAGACTGAGTCATGGTGGACACAGTATTATGAGCAAGTACCAACAGTAGCTCTTCCACATCCCACTCTTCAGCATATTCATGATTTGGGGCTCTGGATGTTAGGAGCTGCATCCAATCCAACTGGAACACCTATGACACTTCAAGGTCCGTGGTTCAGTGACTTAGAAATGCCTCCATGGTCTGGAGATTACCATTTCAATATCAATGTTCAAATGTGCTATGGACCAGCATGGAGATCAGGACTGGCAGAGCATGTGCGCCCCATGCTGGAGATGGTGTGGAGCTGGCGAGAACGACTGAGGGAGAATGCCCGTTGCGTGGTGGGCATTGATGATGGATTCCTTCTTCCTCATGCCGTGGATGACACTGGGAAATGTATGGGGGCATTCTGGACCGGTAATCTGGATCATGCATGTACAGCTTGGACAGCCATGATGATGGCGGAGTATTGGCGCTATAGTGGTGATATCCATTTTCTCAAAAATGTGGGATATCCATTCATGTGTGGGGCCATGAATGTGTATTTTGCCATGCTGGAAGATCATGATGAGGGTGGATGGCAGCTACCTGTTTCCGTCTCTCCTGAGTATCGAGGAAGTGGTATGGATGCCTGGGGCATCAATTCCTCCTTTCAACTTGCAGCCATTCATCGTCTTGCTGCAGATTGCTGTGAGGCCGCTGAAGCCTTAGATGTAAAAGAGGATGATCGCTGGAGAACGGTGATGACAGCATTACCTCCCTACAGCGTGGCATGCTATCCCTATGATCCAGAATCGCGTTTGATGATTGCTCTTTGGGAAAACCTTGTTCCAGAAATGAGTCATCGGCATCATTCACATTTGGCCTGTTTGGTGCCTTTTGCCACCATTGATCCTCAAGCTCCAGAACATCAGGACATTGTGAAGGCGTCCATAGAACTCTGGACCCACCATGGAATGGGAGAATGGTCAGGATGGTGTGTGCCTTGGGCTTCTTCTTTACGAAGTCGTTTGAAGCAAGGGGAGATGGCAGAATATCTTCTCGAAACCTGGCGACGGGTGTACTGCAATTCCTCAGGCATGTCCCTCCATGATCCTGTGCTTGAAGGCTTTTCTCGGATCAGTTCGGAATGCTCCAGTTCTGTTCAGGGTCTAGGAGATCCTACAGAACGTTTCCAACTGGATGGGGCCATGGGTGCTCTTAGTGCGGTTCAAGATATGCTTGTGGATTGCTATGGGGGAGTCCTTCGTTTCTTTCCTGGTGTACCGTCGAAATGGAATCATTATGGTTTTGACGATTTTGCCCTTCCTGGAGGGCTTCGTGTTTCAGCCCAGGGTGATGACAATGGTCTCTTCTCAGCCACTTTGATTGCTAGTTCTTCGGGAAAAATCACCATTGAACTATTGGCAGAAGAACTTAAGGAAGATTCATTCACGGTTTATGGCGGTCTTCCTCTCATGATTCAAAAATCTCATCGTTTCCAAATTCAAAGTAGCATTCAAGGAGAGCTTCACCCTGAAGAAGGGGTACTTCAACTGTGTTATTGCGCTGGAGAGGAAATCCTGATCTCTCGATGTTAAGGGAAATCGCAATCCCATAGCCAAATAGCCCCTCCCCATCCATCGATGGGGAGGGATATCCTTTATCGTTTGAGAAGTTTATCCATAGATTCGAGATAAGACTTGGACCGATTGAGATAGAAGGCCATGGCTTTCGAAAATTCCTTTCCTAACAACCCATCCAAGAACATGCTACAAATCATTTTCTGTTGCTCCAAAACATGCTGAAACCGCAAGAAAAGAAGCTTCTCATCAGAAGGCATGGATTTTACAAGACGTTTGAGAACAGTACGTGCATGGGGCTGATAATACCAAAAGTAGAGTAAATCCAGGGCATCATAGATGCTAGATCGCAGTAGACCTGGATTTTCAATTCGGATGGCCTTAGAGAGTTTCTTTGGTGCTTTGAGGAGGGCCACAACATCCGTTTCTGGGAGAAGCAATTCGATGTTGGTAAAAGAACTGTAGAGCTGTTTTAACTTTCGTTCATAGTCTCTTTTTCGAAGTTCTATGTTTTTAGCCCAATCCGCTGATCCTTCAATGATTCCAGCCACACTGTCGGAAGCCGCTTTAGAAATCACGGCAGCCCATTTTTGAAGAATCAATTCGCCTCCAGGAACACCCAGGAGATTGAGGATGCTGGCTAGAGCCGCATTGAAGGCAAGGGCAAGAGGGATGGAAAGAATGGATCGAAAGAAATTTCCTGCAATCGCCGCAGCGGGAAGTCCCCTCAAAAAATTATGGCTGGAAATGTAGATTCCATTCACCAGGGCCATGATGCCGTAAAGGGCCAAAACATTGGTGGATGTCGTAATCCCAAATCCTTCAGCAAGGAGCAACTGCTTTACGAGGAAATCCAATAAAGGAACAGAGAATCCTGTGTAGAGAAGAGAATCACACACCCGGCTCCAATTGACATAGGTGTTCCATGTGAGGAGGGGGGATCGACGAAATCCATCTCCTCCAATAACGGATTGAAGAATATTTCGTAATCCAGTAATTCCAAACCAAATCGGTGCCCCAAAATAGGCGAGCACCCACCAGTCCTTTGTGAGAAAAAATGTCAGAAAGGCTGGGATAAAGCCAATCAAGACCTTAAAAAGGTTTTTGACATTGGTGTTGAGATATTGGAATTGGTAGGTGAGTGATTTCTTAGTCTGGTGACGAGTGGAAGGAGGAACAGTGGATTCTGTTGGCCGCCAACCCAGGCTCACCACATTGTTTTTTCCCTTTCCATGTGAGGAATAAAGACGTGGAATCCATTCCACTCCATCGGGAACTTCATTCATTCCTAATTCTTGAGTGCCCAACTTCTTGGTGAATGCTGGAGTGGTTGTTTTGCGGAGTTTTACTGGAATCTGAATAGGTAAAATCCGAGAAGGATTTCCTTGATACACTTCCTTTTGGGCCCGCCGTGGCAAGGTATTGATGACGGCTAATCCCATACCAAAGAGCTGGCTGGAGCGTCCTGTTGAATCGCTACCCCAACGGTCCATTAATGGGCGATTCGCATAGGCCCGAAGGAGGGTGGGTAAATCATGGAGAACGGCTCTCAAGGCCTCTGCATCTTCAGGGTCAGAGGTGGCATCAAGTAGTGTCATCACTGCTCGTTTGAGACTGATGGCATTTCCTTCATTTAATGGGTGCTGGAATGAACGAATGTGCGAAACTTCTTCCGCTAATCCGCGGGCCCAATCTTTGTGGTTATAAATCTCAAGGGCGTGGATTTTCCCCTTGCACACATGGAGCAATTCCAGAACTTTCTGAGCTCGAAGTCCTGTGAGGTTCAGTGTGAGGCGGTAGCCTGGGTGCATGGTTTCCAGTGTTTTTATGAGCTTTTGTGGGCTGGGAAGAGGACTCTTCTCTTCCGATTTCTGGGATAAAGGTAATGTGCCTCGTAAATATTCTTCAAAAATTTGTTCAGAAGTACAGGATTCTCTAGGGTTATGCTGTTCTTGGATGCATTCTTGGGCTTCCGGGGATAGAGAAGATGATTGGTTTTCTTGTTCCGTTTCATCCAAATCCTCTATGGGATTTGGATTGGATGTTTGAAGGAGGGGGAGGACCGATGCATGAATGAATTCCGAGAGGTGAAGCATGGAGGCCTGCCCAGCTCCAACGGATTCTTTAAATTCATTGGTATCAAGGGGAGGGAGCTCAATCCCATAATGGGCATTGAGTTTCAATCGGCCCTTCAAATTGAAGTTTTCTAGAACGCTCAGCACCTCATCGGAACGACTTTGGGCATGAATCCTTCCTTGATTCATGAATTGGGCCACATGGGAGCGCTCCAAGAATTGGAGAAAATCATTGGCATCAGAGAATCCACGGGGGGTCCATATAAGTGAAACCGTTTTTCCCCGGTGTTCTGTGAGAAGCTCTAGACCAATACGAACGTCAATTTCCATGAAACCTGCGGCACGGAGAAGTTCTTCTGCGGCCTCAGGGGGAATGAAATCATAGTAGATGACGGTGAGTTTTCGAATGCCTTTGATCCAGGCATCCATGATGAGATGGGTGGGACTTTTTCGTCCCTTGGTATGGGCATCATGAACATGATGATCAAAGGTGAGCTGATTCCATGCTTCTGGCATTTCCAGCAGGTGATAACGTTTGAGATGGGAACGGACAATAGAAGGCTTTCCGGTGAGTACTTCATGAAAATCATGAGCTAATTCCAAGCGTCGTTGTTCATTCTCTTCCCGCAAGAGTTCCTTCATGACGGAGAGTAAGGCTCGGGCTGTATTTTTACCCATACCTCCAGAGGGACCAAAGAACACCTCATCTCGAAGAGCATGAAGGGCCTTTAGACGATCACTGGATTGTCCCTCTTCAAGCGTATCAAGAAGGTTACCCATTAAGGAGGCCACGCGTATCCCTTTGGGATTGGCAAGTTCTTTTATGCCTCGTGGATGAAGATGGTAATTAAAGAGTCGACGGGCTTTTTTACTGGGTCGGGTAGGATCCGTTGCGGCAAGCCGTTCAAGCATTGCCCGGTCACGAGCATTGAATTGGAATTCTGGCATCATCACATCCTAAAGGAATGTGAGGATAATATGAAATCCTGGTTAAATCAATGTATGGATATCAGACAATATGAATTTTGCAGGAACTCTGAGACGCTTTTTCCTCTCAATCTCAAGGAGATTGGACAGTAAAATCAACCGCATTCTCCCCTCTTGCAGAAGGCAAGAGGGTCGTCATAACCTCCCATTCCAAAACTTAAGCCCGAGAATGCCATCGTTCATCACTGATTTTCCAACCTTGAAAATACGCGCTTTGGTGATAGTTGGCCCAAACTGATTCAAACCAGAGTGGCTCATCTGAGATGGGATGGCAGGGAACCCAACGGTGCTGACAGCGATTGTGCTTCCATTCGGTCTCCAGAATGTAGTCGCGAAATGAAACATCCTCAGGAGAGAATTTCCATTCTTTTTTCTCCCATCCAGCAAGGGGAAGTTGGCCATTGGTCTCTTCTGGATTCAATACAAGAGCTGAACTTCGTGATCCAACTCCTGACTCCACTTGAAACAGCATGGCATCCAGATAAACCAGATGGGCAAGACAGAGCTGGCGATTTTTCACGGCATGCCACAGTTCCTGGGGATTCTGAGCGAGGCAGCCTTCTTGCAGCAGTTGAGCAAACTGATGCTGTGCCTCTTTCAGGCCCTGGGTAAGTCTTTTGGAAGAACGGATGTGGGCCCCTATGGCTGTCATTCGTTGCTGAAATTCTGAGCGAACATCCATGGCTGTTTTTGTGGCTGTGGTGCACTGATAAAGATATGTCTGGAGTTCCTTCCAACTGGATTGGGCTTGCTCCTGAGCTTTATGAGGATTCCAGTGAGTGGCAGGATGTGCAGAGATGAAATCAGCGATGCGGAAGCCCCCAACTTGTCCCGAATTGAGGGCTGATCCGCCAGGACGGGCCACTCCATGAGAACCATTCACCTCTCCCACAGGATAGAATCCCTGGATATTTTCGGACTGCCACCAATGATCTGCAGCCAATCCTCCATTGTTGTGCTGAGCACAAACTGCAATTTCTAAGGGCTCTTTCTCCAATTCAATTCCATGAGTTCGATAGAGTTTGATGGCCTTGGGATTCATTGCTTGGAGTCGTTCAATGGGGCGTTCTTGTACCGAATGGCAGCAATGAAGGTAGTCTTGTGCCTCCGGGGAAAGGGTTTTGAACGCATATCCTTGGGGGTTGGTTCGAAAATCCAAAAAGACGCGTCTCTTTTTTTGGGTGGTTTCTATGTGAACAAGAATGTCTAGAATGGATGATCCACCGGGTAGCTTTGCAGTATGAAAAGGCCATTGGTACCCTTTGAGAAAGGTCCAATTCAGGATTTCCGTTTGTGAGAGCGAATGGTCTAACAGGAACTCTTTTTCATCACTGCCATCCTGTGCTCGAGAGATGAACCGAGGGATGCACTGCATATAACTTCCAGAAACATTCCATCGAAAAGCGGTGGATGATAATCCAAATTGGAATTCTGGAAGACTCCGGCAGCGTGCACCCATTTCCATAGCCAAGCCTATGGCTCCATTGTGGACCTTGGGGTAAACACTTTGGTGATACAAGCCTCCCGGTCCTCCCACAGCAAAGATGACATGCGGGGCAAGGTATGCTCTGGGTTGTGCCGTTCTATCCAAGGCAATGGCACCCATGCAACGGGTTTCCCCTGTCTGGCCATGCGTTTGATGGATCAGTTTCGCCACTTCCATTCCCTCATCGATGGGAATGTTCCGCCGTTGAATTTCCTTCTGAAGGGCCAAGCACATATCGCGAGAGGTGTAGGGGCCTGTTGAAGTTCCACGGCTTGCCTGGTCATGATTGGTCTGGTAACCAGCCACCCGCCCAAAAGCATCCACTGGAAAGGGCACTCCGAGGTTGAGCAATTGATGGAAGGCTCGAGAGGAAAGGGCTGCTTCCACAAGGGCTAAATCACCATGCATTCCCCCTGCTTCAAAATAATCCGCCGCCATGGCCTCAGGAGAATCCTGTCCTGTACCCGCCAGTTTATAATAGGTTTGCTTATCGGAACCTGTATTGATGGATGTTCCCATTTGCAGCCCTTCAGTGATGATGCGCAGATGCTCCACTCCTTGGACATGCAACCGGAGAGCGGCATTCAAACCAGCAGCCCCTGAACCGATGATGAGAACTTCTGATTCCAGGCAAGGGATGTCTTCTGGGAAATCAAGAGCCATCAGTTCCTCCTTTAAAATCGTGGAACACTCAATCCACCATCAACGGTGAAAACTTGTCCGGTGGAATAGCCCCAGTCGCCACGAAGAAGGGAGGCCGCTGCCCGTCCAAGATCTTCCGGTTGCCCCCAGCGGTTTTGGAGAGCCAATCCGTTTTCAAACAGAGCATCGTATTTCTCTTGAACACCTTGAGTCATTTGCGTTGCAATCACACCAGGCCGGATTTCATAGACATGAATTCCAAACTCAGCCAAACGGGTGGCCCAGAGTTGAGCTGTCATGGAAAGCCCTGCTTTGGATACGCAATAATCACCCCGATTCACAGAAGCGTGATTTGTAGAAACAGAAGTGATAAACAGAATGACCGGAGGAAGGTGATGATTCCGTCCATCTCTCTGGGAAGAAATCATGCCTTTGGCCACTCTTTGGGTGAGGAAATAGGGGGCCTGTAGATTAATGCGGAGAAGCTGCTCAAAATCCTTCTCCTTTGCCTCCAATAGATCTGTTCGCTGAGCGGGAGCCTGGCCTGCATTGTTGACTAATGCCTGGATGGATCCAAAATGCTCCCAGGCCCGTGTGACAAGATTTTCCCGGTCTTTCTCCTGACAGATATCACCAGACACATAAAGAAGTTCTGCTCCCATCCCTTGGAGCTCCTTCAGAGGAGATTCCACACTCTCTTGGGGGCTCCTTCCAAAGAGCACCAGATTCCATCCTTCCTGGGCCAAATGTTTGGCAATGCCCAGTCCAATACCACGAGTGCCTCCAGTGATGATGGCGGTGGGTTTTGTTGTTTTCATACGGTTATCCTGCCTTATGCATTCCGGATGAGAGCGGGATTTGTTTGTACAGAACGACCCCTCGCCAGCTCGGGGCCATAGATGGCTTTATCTCGAATCACACAGCCGGTTCTTCCAATGCCATCCTTCATAATTTGAGAGCACATGGAACAGGTTGTGCAGCATTTCTCAGGGGAGGCAAAACCCTGCCTCATCACATCTCTTGGCAGATCCGGATAAGCAAAAGCTCCCCTTCCCATTCCAAAAAGGGAACACCACCCTTCTTCTATCATTCCTGCAGCCACTTCAGGCATGAGATGACGGAGCCACGCCAATGCCGCATTGGGAATGGGGAGGTTCGGAAGATTCAGTTGAATTTCTTTTACCGTTTCCTGATACCGCACAAGACCTTTGAGGGGATGTTCTGGTGGGGGAAGTGCTCCAATGGCTGTTCCGGATGCTGGTCGATTGATGTGCGGCTGGAAGCGCGGAAATCCCATTGAGATGTTCACAATGGGTAAACCCAAAACATCCATTTCTCTGAGGAGTTGCAGTGGCTCTTCTAAATCCATGGTCCAATCAGCCTTGGACTCTCCTTCTGTGGGGGCCACACCCCATCCATAGGGGTAGGGGGTGGGCTCAAGAACAGTGGTACGGGAAGTCACAAAATGTGAAGAGGGGCACAGATCTTTGATTCGAGCAATGCATTCGCGAAGAAACCGAGTGCGGTTTTCAAAGGAACCTCCGTACCGCCCGGTACGGGAATGTGCACCAAGGAGTTCTGCAATCAAGTACCCATGAACGGCCTTCACATCCACTCCATCAAAACCGGCTTGAAAGGCCAGCTGAGCGGTTTCTACATAGGCATCCAGCAGATGATCCAACTCTTCATCGGTGATGATGGGGGCCTCATTCATCTTCAACACATCATCAAGCCAGGGGTTTTTCTGTCCTTTCAAAGGTTTGGGAATTCCATTGGGACGGCTGTATCTCCCAGAGTGGGTGAGTTGAAGAATGAGAACAATGGAATGGTTGTGGTGTTTGTATGCCTCTTGTCGTATGGTTTCAACCAGTTTCTGGTATTCTTTTAAATTTGATTGTGTGAGACGAAGCTGACGTGCACCAGAACATCCTTCAGGAACAACAGAAACAGCCTCTCCCCAAATCAAACCACTTCCTCCAGCGGCATAGCGCCGGTAGCGTCGAACAGTGAGTGGAGAAGGAGCACCCGTTTCAGGATGGGCATCCACACCTTCCATTGGCTGAATCAGAAAGCGGTTTGGGAGAAAAAATCCTCCCATTTTAAGAGGACTGGTGAGAATCCCAAGATGTGGACTGTGAGGAAGATGGAGGTTCATCTCCTGCAGTTGTTTTTTGAGATCAGCTTCTTTTTCTAGGTTGAAGTGATGGGATTTTGTGCTTTGTTTCATCATTAAAATCTTTTGGGTTTTGGGATATGGAGAATCAGAATCTGACAATTCTCAACCACGGTATACGCATGCTCCAGCATGGCATCAAACTGAAGA
Source organism: Spirochaetales bacterium (assembly GCA_022360655.1). Lineage (GTDB taxonomy): Bacteria > Spirochaetota > Spirochaetia > DSM-2461 > DSM-2461 > UBA2779. The sequence continues at coordinate 48,208 of JAKSCK010000270.1, forward strand.
GATTCCCCCTCATGCAGTGTGTGATGTTCTCCAGGGAGAGATATGGTTACGGTGCCTGATTTCACCCAGCACAGCTCATAATCATCTTCATGAACTTCTGGCCTGGAGAGATGTTCTCCAGACATTGCTGTGGCTTCCATGCAGCGAATATTGGAATAGGCCACTTCTTCAAAAGCAAATCCATGGGATTGGCGTTTGTTGGTTTTCTTCCGATGAGCTGTTCTCGGTTCCGCAAGGGAGAGAAGATCCGCTGCACTCATTCCAAAACACCGTGCAATTCGAAAGAGTGTTTCCACTTCTGCAGTATTTTGATTGCGTTCCAGCTTGGAAATCACGGAAGGAGAAACTCCAGAGGCCTCAGAGAGCTTGGTGATGGTTAATCCAGCACGCTTTCTCAGCGAGCGTAGGATGGAAAAATCATAGGGAAATTTTCTTTCATGCATAATTAATGCTATGATATTATTGTCAAAGAAAAATAACAAGAACTGAGGTTCGGAGTGAAACCAAAATCCATCATTCTCCTGCATAAAGAACAAACACCATTGATTTATGGCCCTCGGCAAATGGAAGAGATTCAGAGTCTCACCGATTTGCAGGCTGCTCCCATCGATAAAAAGGACTGGAAAAAACATCTCAAGGAATTGCAGGTTACCAATGTCATTTTTTCTGGCTGGGGGATGCCCATGACAACTCCTGAGTTCTTAGATTCAGCTCCTCAACTCAAGGCATTGTTCTATGGAGCAGGAAGTATTCGGGGGTTTTATCATCCAGAAATCTTTGCTCGCAATGTCATTGTGACCAGCTCCTGGAAAGCCAATGCCATTCCTGTGGCAGAGTTTGCCTTTGGGCAAATCATCATGGCTCTCAAGAAAGCCCATCATTGGACTCGGTGGATTAAAAAACGTCACTGTTGGGGGAATGCGGGAGGGGGGCGTTTTCCTATGGCTGGGGCCTTCGATTCCACCGTTGGTCTTGTCTCTTTGGGAAGTATTGGTAGACATGTTCTTCGCTTACTTCAGTCCTTGGATGTGAAGGTTGTGGCCTATGATCTGGGTTTAGATCCGCATGAGGCTCGTTCTTTAGGCTGTGAGGCCGTTTCCCTTGAAGAGGTGTTTCGCCTAAGTGATGTGGTTTCTCTTCATACAGCACTGCTTCCAGAAACGCATGGTTTTATTCAAGAAGAGCATCTGCATCAGATGAAGAAAAATGCCACCCTCATCAACACGGCCCGTGGTGCTTTGATTGATCAGAAAGCCCTGGTGCGTGTGCTTCGAAAACGAAAGGATCTTTCGGCTATTCTGGATGTGACCTCTCCCGAGCCTCCACCTTTGTGGCATCCTCTTTACCGCATGTCCAATGTGTTCCTCACGCCGCATATTGCCGGTTCTCTTTTTGATGAATGCCAACGAATGGGACAGTTTGCTGTGGATGAATGCCGTCGATGGATGGACGGCAACGCTCTCCAGCACCAGGTTACACCGGAAATGATGGAATCGATGGCATGAAAACCAAAATGGAAAATCCAGCGTCTTTCTCTGCAAATCTATTTCCGGGACTCTGTTCGGTCACGTTTCGCTCACTCAGTCCTGAAAACCTCATTGCACTTTGTCAGAAGATTGGAATTTATGCTGTGGAATGGGGAGGTGATGTGCATCTTCCCCCAGGAAATTTGAAGAGAGCTCGGGAGTTGGCCCAGCGTTGTGATGATGCCGGAATTGCATGTCCATCCTATGGCTCCTATTTCTGTTGTGGTGCATCCAAAGATCATCAGATGGACCATTTTCAAGCCATTCTTGATACAACATCTGAAATAGGAGCCCAAACAATACGAGTTTGGGCGGGAGATCAGTCTCCGACTCAGGCCACATCCAGAACCTATGCCCAAGTTGGAGAGGAAGCCTCTCAAATTGCTGAGATGGCCAAAAAGCAGGGGATTTTCATTGCTTTTGAGTTTCATCAAGGAACCCTCACGGAAAATCTTGATTCCTTAGAGATGCTTCATCAGCATATTCATGCGGACAATGTGGGATACTATTGGCAACCCGCTCTTGGGATTTCCCATGAGGAGGGTTTGGCCCAAATCCAGCAATTGGAAAGCCGGCTCATTCATGTTCATGCCTTTCACTGGTCCAAAGGATGGTTTGGGAAGACGCTAAGACATCCCCTTTCTTGGGGACAGAAGCAATGGTCCCTTTATCTTCATTCTCTCCATGAATTACCGCGTCCTTTTCAATCCCGCTCCCATCATGAACATCACATCAGGCGTTATGTGTATTTGGAGTTCTTGAAAAGGGAGAACTCAAAGCAGTTGCAAGCAGACTGGAATGCCCTCTCCTGGATGTTATCCCAGCAATCATGATGTAAACGGCTCTCATTGAGCGATTGATTCTGTTCCATCTAACTGGTGTGCAGGGTCCTCAATGTTTTGACCCCTTCAAAACAACGTTTTGAAGGGGTCGACCTTGTTCTTAAAGCAGAATCTTTGCGCCTCAAGGAAGCCCTGAGGGAAGGGAACTTCTCCTATAAAAAGGCCTTCATGTGTTTTACATCCCTAGGGCATGATGGTAGTTTGAAGTGACTGAGGTGAATTGGGGGAAATCCTCAAAGGACACCGTTGTGAAATTTCATGATCCAGCATGAAAACTGAATGATCAGTTTTTTTGAAAATGAGATTTTCACGAATAATTTAAAATCATGCTGGTGGTCTGTTGCCACCTGTCAAAACATGCCGGTGATACTGGCAAAAAAGGAGATGGTATGAAACAAGGTTTCATGTTGATCGCTGCGGTACTGGCTACCGCACTTCTGGTCTTTGGTTGTGTGAGTGCTCGTGTGAGTGACTACGAGGCTGGCCCAGAGGCCTTCACCTTGCAGTTGTTGCACTTTGCCGATGTGGATGGCAATGAGGAAGTGGCCCTGGCTTCTGTTGATGAATTCTCGGCCTTGGTTGATGCCTTTTCCAATGATGGTGAATTTGGCGCTTCGACTCTTCTGGTGAGTTCCGGAGACAACATCATTCCAGGTCCTCGGTTCTATGCCGCAGAACAAGGTGCCGTTCGTGCGGTCACAGGCAGCAATGAACCTGGACATACGGATATTGCTTTCATGAACATGATGGGTGTGAAAGCCTCCGCTATGGGAAACCATGATTTGGATGCTGGAACTGGTGAATTTGCCGATGCTATTCAGATTGAATCCAAAAATGGTGTGGAGTTCCCCGGTTCTCTCTTCCCCTATCTTTCTTCCAACTTGGATTGGAGCACGGATAGAGAGATGGAAGCCAAAATGGGTGAGAATGGCGCCAATGTGGATGCCCTTGCCGGAAAAGTGGCCTCCTATGCCACAGTGGAAGTGAATGGTGAAACCATTGGTTTGGTGGGAGCATCCACACCTCTTCTAGACACCATCACCAGCACTGGAAGCTTGGCTGTTCTTCCTGCAGATCGCAGCGTGGAATCTCTTGCTGCCATCATCCAAGAATCTGTTGATGCCTTGGAAGCTCAGGGTGTGAACAAGATTGTTCTTTTGGCCCATATGCAGCAGATTCAGGTGGAAATGCAGCTTGCCGAGATGCTCACCGGCGTGGACATCATCGTGGCTGGTGGTTCCAACACCCGTATGGGTGATTCTGATGACACCCTTTTTGATGGTGATGATGCTTTTGCTATGAGCTATCCCTATGAAACAGCCGATGCGGATAACAAGCCCATCTTGGTTGTGAATGTGGATGGTGACTATAAATATCTTGGTCGCTTGGTCATCCCCTTTGATGCGGAAGGTTACATCATCCGCAGCGCCATCAAAGAAAACAAAGCCCTCAATGGTTCCTGGGCCGCAACGGCACAGAATGTTGAAACAGTTGGCGGCACTCCCATCCCCGGTGTTGTGGAGCTCCGTGATGCGATTGATGGTGTGATTTCTGCTCAGTATGGCAATGTTGTGGGATACACCAATGTGTATCTTGATGGCCGCCGGTCTCAGGTTCGAACCCAAGAAACCAACTTGGGTAACCTTTCTGCCGATGCAAACCTCTGGTATGCCAATCAGCTTTCTGAAGTGGCTGTGGATGTTTCCATCAAAAATGGTGGTGGTATCCGTACTGAAATTGGTTCTGCTGTGGTGCCTCCTGGTGCCGTGGATTACAGCGAAGCCGTTTACAATCCTCCCAAAGCCAATGCAGAAGCAGGGACTCAAGAAGGGGCCATCAGTGAAGGTCATCTTCGAGCCACCATGCGTTTTGATAATGGCTTGGTGACGCTTTCAGCCACCGCTGCTGAGCTGCGTATGCTCCTGGAGCATGGTGTTTCCGAAACAGCAGAGGGCAAAACTCCTGGAAAGTTCCCCCAGATTGCAGGAATGAACTTTGTCTTTGATGCCGCCCTTCCTGCCGGTGAGCGCATCACCAGCCTTGTGGTGACCGGTGCTGATGGTTCCATGAATGATGTTGTGGTTGCAGATGGTGCTCTGGTTGGCGATGCCAGCCGCACATTCCGCCTGGTGACCCTCAACTTCTTGGCCAATGGTGGTGATGATTATCCCTTTGCCGAACTTTCCAATCCCGAACGCCGCAACCTTTATGAGGGCGCTGGTTATGGGGAAGAAGTGGACTATGATGATGAGGTTTTGGCCAATGATCCTGGTTTAAACTCTTCCTTCAGCAAAACTGGTGGAGAGCAGGATGCTTTGGCAGAATACCTGATGACTTTCCATGCCACTCCCGAAACCGCCTTCAGCCAAGAGGAAGCACCTCGTGCTGAAGATCAGCGAATTCGTTACTAATTTTATTCCCATGGGATAAGAGGAAAGCGGCCTTTCGGGGCCGCTTTTTTTAGAACGACCCCCGCCTGCCGGCGGGGGATAAAGACATGTCTTCCAGAGTGCATGACTTTACCCTTTCTTTTTCATGTATGTTCAAGATCTCGTAGTGATTCCCCCAGAAAATCTGGCTTCGTTTTTCATTGGCTCATGGTAAAATGGTTTGAATCATTGGCCCTATGTATAAAAAATTGGGAAGAGATTTTGATGAATCCAGAAGGTTTGCAACCTTTCCAGCAGGCAATAGATGGTCTTGAGAGCAGTGCTCATGCTCTGACACAACATCTTCAGTCTATTCCCCTGGTGTATTGGACCATGGTTTCATCAGAAGAGGAACCGTCTTCCATTGAATCGATAGTGGCTCATCTTGTGGACATGGAACATCATGCACAGTGTCAGCTTCATGTTCTCTCTTGCGATTGGACCTGGACCACGCTCCATGAATCCCGTTCAAGGTATTCACCCCAGGAACCCTCACTGGCCCTGAAGCGTTTTTTAGCAGACCGGCAGACTTCCCTTCATCATCTCAAACACAGAAATATGGTTTCATTCCGTGATTCTCAATATTCATGCTTCTGTCAGTTTCTTCTGGATTGGTTTGCCCATGACCAACACCATTTGTGCCAACTTTTGAGGATTCAATGGAAGCTCTTGGCAAAGCGGGCCTGGGGGCCGTAACAAGAAAACATGCTTCAAAGTCGATTTCATTTTGATCAAAATGCAACTCTTTATGATGAGGTTCGCCCTGGTTATCCCCAAACCTTGTATGATGATTTGGCATTTCATGGAAACATCACCAATCACTCCCAACTCCTTGAAGTGGGTTGTGGTTCAGGGATTGCCACACAGGAAATGTGCTCCCATTTTTCCTGTTCTATTGATGCCATAGATCCAGGGAGCCAACTTCTTCTCCATGCAAAGAAACGATGTTCCTCATTTGCACAGGTGCAGTTTATCCAGGGAGACTTTGAACATTTTGCCCCATCAAAAGCTTATGACATGGTTTTTGCAGCAACGGCCTTTCATTGGCTTAAAGCATCCGAAAAGTTTGCACAAAGCCATCGTTGCCTCAAAAAGGGTGGAATCCTTGTGGCTTTTTGGAATTCGTTTCGGGTTGCGGATGCAGCCCTCTATCAGGAATTGCAGAACATCTACCATAGTGAATCTCCTTTTGAGCATCACAAGGATGGAAGAGCATTACAAGAAGAAAAAAGAATGCTTCGCCGTCAGGAATTTTCTTTGCAAGAGCAGTTTTGCCGCCATCGAAGCTTTGAATATTCCCGTAGATTTTCTTACAGCCCTCAGCAGTACATTCATCTCTTGGCAAGCTTTCCCCATCATGCCAATCATCCGTCTTTTTTCCAGAAAATCACGGAATGTGTTCTTTCATTCTCTGAAATACCACTCTTAGTGGATACACAAATGGAAATGGCGCAGGCCCTATAAGTAGTCATGAGAAGGAATGCGACCCCGGCGTGTTCACGCCGGGGTCTTCACCATCGTTTTTCCCATACTTCCTAAGTTTGATTCTTTTGATGAGAGCCTTTGATGGGATTATTCTCATCCATTTTGACTTGAGGACGTTTGGCATAAGTGGTGTGGAGCAGGGTATGACTTCGATGACCTAATGGTTCTCCCAGGAACTCTTCATAAAGGGCCATCACCCCAGGATTCTCATGAGATTTTCTCAGCTCTTTTCCTTCATCTTCAGCAAATATGGCCTGAATTCGAGCCTCTCGGACTGAATCATCCGTGAAACGAGGCTGTCCTCCGCCTCCAATGCAACCTCCTGGACAAGTCATGATTTCAACAAAGTGCAAGGGTTCTTCACCAGAATGGATGCGTTTGAGAAGAGCCGAGGCATTGGACAGGCCATGGGCGACAGCAAGTCGAGCTGTAACACCTTCAAGAAAATCCCAGGTAGGAAGACATTTCTTAAAGGTCACTTCGGCCACTTTGACCCCCTCAAGGGAGGTGAGGGGTTTGACATGAAGGTTCTCCATGGGGAGTGGGACTCCGGTCACAATTTCCCAAACGGTGCGGAGAGCAGCCTCCATTACTCCACCGGTGTTGGCAAAAATGTCCGCCGCTCCTGTGGAAAGGCCTAAGGGGGCATCCATTTGACCTTCTTCTAATTCCGGCAAGTTTAATCCCGCCCGTTTGATGAGAGCGGCAAGCTCTCGAGTGGTGAGAACATAGTCCACATCTTGATATCCGCTTGAGCGCATCTCTGGTCGCTCAGCTTCAAATTTCTTGGCCGTGCAAGGCATAATGGAAACCACACGCATCATGGCAGGGTCTACTCCCACTTTCCCGGCATAATAGGTTTTGGCTAAAGCGCCAAACATTTGCTGTGGGCTTTTGCAGGTGGAAAGATTGTTGAGCATCTGAGGCCAATAGTATTCTGCATACTGAATCCACCCTGGAGAACAGCTGGTAAACATGGGAAGAGGAGCCTCTTTTCCCTCTTTGAGAACTGTTCTTAGACGAGTGAGAAGTTCGGTTCCTTCCTCAAGGATGGTGAGGTCAGCGGCAAAGTCCGTATCAAAGACAGCATCAAAGCCAAGCCGCCGGAGTGCCGTGCACATTTTCCCTGTGACTAAACTCCCAGGAGGCAGTGAAAATTCTTCCCCCAAGGCTGCACGGATGGCTGGAGCTGTCTGCACCACGACATAGAGGTCTTGATCATCCAATACCTGTTCCACATCCTTGAGATGAGAGCGTTCTGTGATGGCCCCAGTGGGGCAAACAGCTGCACATTGACCACATTGGACGCAGGCCACTCCATCCAGTTCTGCGGCAAAGGCTGGACCGATGATGGTGTGATAACCTCGGCCTTGAGGAGCAATGGCACCAATGGATTGAATGGCTGTACAGGCCGTCACACAACGGCGGCATTTGATGCATTTGGATGCATCTCTCACCAGGCCAGCGGTGCTTTCATCGCGTTCTCCACCAGCAGGCTCTCCTGGGTAATGAAGTTCTCGAATCCCCAAGTCTCGGGCCAAGTCCTGAAGTTCGCAATCACCACTTCGTTCGCAGGTGGTGCAGTCTCCTTCATGTTCTGATAGAAGAAGTTCCACCACGGTGCGCCGGGCTTCTCGTGCTCGCTTGGAATTGCTCCATATGGTCATTCCGGCTTGAATGGGCATGGTGCATGCGGCAGCAAGCGCCGGACGTCCTTCAATCTCTACCGTACAAACCCGGCAAGCCCCAAGTGGAGAATGCCCTTCCAGAAAACACAGGGTGGGGATGTGGATGCCAGCATTTTGGGCGGCTTTGAGTATGGTATCTCCTTCCTGGCCTTCCACAGAAATGCCATCAATGGTGAGGGTGAGAACACCAATATCTTGGGTTTTAGGCATGACTTTCCTCCTTTGAACGGACATTCTTTCCATAGTCACAGCGGAGACATCGTTTGGCTTGGCGGTGAGCCACAGATTCGGGCCAGGGCTGCTCCACTTCATCAAAGTTGTGTTTTCTACGATTGTGGGGAAGGACGCGCATCTTTTCTCTGGGGTAAGGGGTTGGATCGGCATCTGGGTCATAGTGGGTGTCATTCACTTTTTCCCAACGCCAGAAGGCCCGTGTCTGCCCCTCATGTAGAAAGGCATCTATGCCCACAGCGGCTCGTTCTCCGGCGGCAATGGCTTGTACAACGGAGGAAGGACCATCCGCTGCATCACCTCCGGCATAGACTCCGGGTATATTGGTGGCGCCAGTTGTGGGATCAATCTGGATGAATCCCCGTCCATCTTGTGCAGGACCTTCTGCTCCAAAGAGTTGTCGGGCATCTAAGCGTTGTCCAACAGCAATGATGACTTGATCTGCAGGAAGCATTTCTGGTTTTTCCGTGCTATGGGCTGTTGGAGAGCGACGCCCGGTCCGGTCAAACTCGCCGAGATGCATGGGGCGACATTCTAGGGCCACGCAATGCCCTTCTGAGTTGGTTTGCACGGCAATGGGTTGAAGAAGGGAGCGAAGAAGAACGCCTTCTTGTACAGCCTCATCCACCTCTTCTGCATAGGCCGGCATTTCTTCCCGCCCACGGCGGTAAACAATGGTGACTTGTTCCGCTCCAAGACGGAGAGCCGTTCTTGCTGCATCAATGGCGGCATTTCCTCCTCCAATCACCACCACGTTTTGGCCCACTTGGACTGAACCCCGAAGGTTGTAAGTGCTGAGGAAGGGCACCGCCTGCACCACACCCTTTGATTGCTCTCCTGGAAGTCCAAGAGGTACCGTGCCAGGAGCTCCAACACCGATAAAAATGGCCTCATAGGATTCTTGAAGTTCTGGAAGGGAGAGGTCCTTTCCGAGCGATTTTTCACAAATCACTTCCACACCCATGTTTTCGATCATGCGGATTTCCCGTGCCAGAGTTTCACGAGGAAGTCGGTAGGCTGGGATGGTTTGCACCAGCATTCCTCCCGGACGCGTGGCGGCTTCAAAAACGGTGGGCTTGTATCCCAAACGAGCAAGAAAATACGCGCAGGAGAGTCCGGAAGGACCGGCTCCAATGATGGCCACGTTTCGGGAGGCTGCTTCTGCATCCTCATGAATTTCTGGCCGCTGAATGGTCACCTCTTGATCCACCAGATACCGTTTCACACTGCGTATGGCCACGGCTTCATCAAGGGAGGAACGACGGCATTTGTCCTCACAGGTGTGGAAACACACCCGGGCACAAACAGAAGCAAAGGGATTTCGCTCGCGGTGGAGGGAAAGGGCTTCTGCATAGCGTCCCTCACCAACCAATGAAACAAAGCCTGGAACATCCACGGAAGCCGGGCAGGCACTCTGACATGGAGCACGAACAAGGCCTGGGCATACTCCTGCAGGACAATGGCGATTCTTGATGTGATCTTCGAATTCTGAACGGAAATGCCTCAGGGCTGAGAGAACGGGATTCGGAGCTGTTTGTCCCAGTCCACAGAGGGCCGTGTCCTTGATGCGTTCTCCCAGTTCAATGAGTCGTTCAATATCACCTTCTTTGCCAAAACCTGAACCAATTCGTTCCAGAATCTCCAGCATGCGCTTTGTTCCCACACGGCAGGGAACACATTTCCCGCAGCTCTCTTCTTGAACAAATTCCAAAAAGAATCGGGCCACATCCACCATGCAGGTATCATCATCCATGACAATGAGTCCCCCTGATCCCATGATGGCCCCCCACTCCTTGAGGGATTCATAATCCATGGGAACACTGAGACCAGATTTTGGAACACAACCTCCAGAAGGACCGCCCACCTGGGCCGCTTTGAAGTTTTTCCCTCCCTTCAGTCCGCCCCCAATGTCATACACCAGTTCCCCAAGTTTTGTTCCAATAGGAACTTCCACAAGTCCTGGGTCGGCAATATCACCAGCCAGGGCAAAAACCTTTGTTCCGGGACTTTCCTTTGTGCCTCGAGAGGCAAAGGCTCGTCCTCCCTCTTCTAAGATGGGAGCAACATTGGCATAAGTTTCCACATTGTTGAGAAGGGTAGGTTTTCCCCATAAACCCTGGACCGCCGGGAAGGGGGGGCGGGGGCGTGGTTCACCGCGTTTTCCCTCAACAGAAGCAATCAATGCGGTTTCTTCTCCGCAAACAAAGGCTCCTGAACCCATGCGAATGTCCAGCTGGAACGTAAAACCACTTCCCAGAATATCTTCTCCCAACAGCCCATATTCCCGTGCACTTTCCAGAGCTTTCTCCAGACGTGCTACAGCCAAGGGATATTCTGCGCGAACATAGACATAACCATGGGAGGCTCCCACCGTAAAGGCTGCAATGGTCATACCCTCAATAAGGGAATGAGGATCTCCTTCCAGGACACTTCTATCCATGAAGGCCCCAGGATCTCCCTCATCACCATTGCATAGGACAAATTTCTCTTTTCCTTCCGCCTGGCGTGTAAACTCCCATTTTTTCCAGGTGGGAAATCCGGCTCCCCCTCTTCCTCGGAGTCCGGAAGCACGCATTTCTGCAATCACGGCTTCACCACCCATCTCTAGGGCTCTTGCTAAAGACAAGTAGGTTCCGCGTCCTATGGAATCCAGAATGTCTAATGGATCCACGATGCCGCAACGACGAAGCACCACCTTCTCTTGATTGCGGAAAAAATTGCTTTCTTCCGAAGTTGGGGCGGGTTCATCATCATGGCGATTTTTATGCAAAAGGCTGTGAACAGGATTTCCTCCAATGAGATGACTATTCACAATGTTTTTGGCATCGGAGGGACATAAACCTTCATAGATGGTTCCATCGGGATCCACCATCACAACAGGGCCACGGGAACAGGGGCCGAGACATCCGGTTTCTTTGATGGGAACAGAGTCTTCCAATCCCTTTTCTCTCAAAGCCTTTTCAAACGCTTTTTTGAGTTCGGGTTCTCCAGAAGCTAGACAACCTCCTCCAGCACAAAGTCGGAGCATGGGGCCTGTTGTGATGTAGTCACTTTTCAAATTTTCATAAAGGGCATAAAGAGCATCAGCATCGTGAATCCGGCTCATTCATTGTCCTCCTTTTGAACGTAGGGGGCCAAAAGTTCTTTGATTTTTGTGGGTTTGACTCTCTGGTGAACATCCTCACCAATCATCACCACGGGAGCCAGTCCGCAAGCTCCAAAACAGCGTCCCACTTCTAAGGAGAAGTTTTTATCCGCAGTGGTTTCTCCCACTTCAATGCCAAGATTGTCCTTCATCGCTGCAAGCACTTCTTGACCACCTCGGACATAACACGCCGTCCCCAAACAGACACGGACAATGTGTTTTCCCCGGGGAACCGTGGAAAACCAAGAATAAAATGACACCACTCCTGTGACTTGGCTCAACGGAATGGCAAGTTTTTCAGAGATATGAATCAGGATTTCTTTGGGGAGATATCCCAGGAGGTTTTGGGCGGATTGCAGGACAGGTATGAGTGCCCCCTCTTGGTCTGACCAATCCTCAATGATGGAATCAAGAATGGTACGCACTTCTTCCACACTCAATTCGTCATGGGTTTGAACCTTCATTCCTTCCTCCTCAGCTCTGAATGTCAAAAATCGGGTGTTCAAAGAAATGGGGATTGCATGCCTCAGTTTCCATTTGAAGGCCCGTTCTGAATTCACCCTAGAGGGGGCTTTCTTCTTCTGTCTATTCACAAAATGGGTAATAATGAGACTTGGTTCGCTTTCTGGAAGATAGACGTGGCTAGGTGGCCATGCCAAAATAAACATGTTATTCAATAAGCCTTTCTTCTTGCTCTACAACTGCATTGGAAGGGAAAAAGTGGCTTATCCACAAAAGAAATCATCCCCCATTGTTTCCTCAGCTCCTTCGGTTGCGCAGCAGCTCTACAGACGTCTTTTAGACTCTCTCAAAGAAGCCTATCATCCTGGTGATAAGTTCCCGTCAGAGCGGGATGTGGCTCGCCGCTTTGGAGTGAGTCGTCCCACCGCCGCTCGTGCCCTGGGGCGACTTCTGGATGAAGGTCTTCTTGAGACTCAACGAGGGGCGGGCCGTTATGTCCGGCAGGTGCCTCTGAATTATGAGCTTGGCTCCCTCATGAGTTTTGATGCCCGGGTTCGGGCTATGGGAATGCAACCTTCCACAGAGGTTTTGGATTTTCATCGTCCTGGTGAAAGCTCCCTGCCGTCTTTGGCTCTGCGAGAACTACAAATACTTCCAGGTGAGGGAGTGTATTCCTTTTTTCGCCGACGTTTCGCCAATGGGAAACCAGTCATATTGGAACGAATTTGGCTTGCCGCTCGCTACTGTCCCTCTCTTGAAAAATCGGATTTAGCAGGATCTATGCTTCGTTTGCTTGATCACCGATATGGCTTGGTTCCAACAGGAAGCCGTCAGGTGATGCGGGCCGTCATATTGACGGAACCTGATGTGGCGCTCTTCTGGGAGGATGAGGTAGGAGCGGCATTTGAAGTGGAGTCAACGGGATATCTGGAAGGTGGTGTACCCCTGTGGTGGGAGCAAAGTCTTTGTCTTGGCTCAGCTTACGAATACCATAATCGACTTGGTCCGCTCTGTTCCTCGCGGCCGGCTGTTGGTGTGCTTCGTATTCCTTCCTAGGATGATTTTTTTTTTAGATCGACCCCGGTGCCTAGCACCGGGGTCAAACCAATCTATTCCTCAACAGTACTGGCATGAGAAGACCGGGTGAGATCATTCAGCCATTTTCCACTGACAAATCGCCAGGACATCAGAATCCACTTGTAAATTTCTTCTAATCCAACAAGCAGGCAAACGTAGGGAAGAGGCCAACGAAGCACTAATCCGCTGAGTATGGCCATGGGAACACCAATGGCCCAAACACCCACAAATTCAGAAAGGAAAGCAAAGGTGGTGTCTCCACCACTCCGGAGAATCCCAATGATGAGATGAATGTTGATGGATTTGAGTGGTACAAGGATGGCAAGAGCCAAGAGTGTTTGGCGAACCAATATCACGGTGTTTGGGTCCATTTTGAGCAAACGGACAATCAGAGGGGCCGTGGCCGCCATTAGCATCCCAAGGAGGAAGCCAAAAATGGTAGACTGTATCAAGAAATATCGGCCGTAGATTTCGGCCTCTTCTTGTTGCTTCTCACCAATTTTTTTCCCAATCATAATGGCGGCAGTGTTGCCAGTACCGGTGAGTATGGTGAAGAAGAGGCCTTGAATGGCTTCTGTGACGTTGGCCGCAGCAATCACATCCGTGCCCATCCGGGCATACACCACCTTGTACACCACCATTCCGAGAGACCAAACCACCTCATTCATGAGCACAGGGCCAGCTGTTTTAATAAAACGACGAATCAGTTCCTGATCAAAATTGAGGTAATCCGCCAAGCTGGCAGCCACAGGCATTTTTCGGCCATAGATGAGACTGAGAATCACCAACAACTCCACTGCACGACTGATGCACGTGGCAATGGCTGCTCCTCGAACTCCTAATGCTGGAGCACCAAACATACCAAATATCAGTATGAGATTAAGGACGGTGTTCAGACTCATGCTGATTGCCGTGGCCAATAGGGGGACGCGGGGACGTTCAATGGATCGCAGCCCCATGGCAAAGGCAAAGGAAATCCCAGAGAAAATATAACTGGGAGCAATGATGCGCAGGTACTCGGCTCCTTGGGCCACCACCAAAGCATCAGGAGAAAAGAGTCGCATCAGAGTTTTTGGAATTGCAAAGGAAACAAGGGCAAAGGGGATGGAGAAAAGAAGGACACCAATGAGGGAGAGTCCCATCACTTTATGGATGCCCTGAACATCACGGTCGCCCCAGTATTGAGCCACAAAAATTCCCGTGCCACTGGTGATGCCAAAGAAAATCAGGAAAACCAAGAAGAACATTTGGTTGGCCAATCCTACCGCAGCCACTTCCACTTCTCCTAATCTCCCAATCATCATGGTATCCACAAAGGACAAACCATTGGTCAGGATCATTTGAAGAGTGATGGGCAAGGCGATGTGGAACACCATGCGGTGGAATTTGTGATCAGCCAAATAGGCCTTGGTGAGATTTCGCATGCCTGGAGCATATCCCTCTCGGTCATGGAGGGGAATAGAAGGAGGAGAATCTAGTGATTCTTCTCTTCTGGTGGGCTTAGGGAGAAATCAGAAAATTGGCATTGAAAGCCACCTTTTTTGGGGCTACATGCATAGATTCCAACATTGAGGGGTCGCTGACGGCTGTGAAGGTGGGCAATGCGCAATCGATGCCAGATTTCTCCATCCAGAGAGGAATACAAGTGAAAATCATTTTCACGGCATTCGACTCGATACCAGATATCCGCTTCTGTGCCATGCACATCAGTTGTGGCCCAATCGGAATATCCCAAATTCGTCACAACAGAGCCAAGCCGCGAGCTCTCAGAACTTTCCCGTTCTGAGGAAAGTTTGATCCAATTGAGGGCATCAATTCGAACGAGTAATCCGCATTGATCATACTGATCTTCATAGGAATAACGAACGCGAACAGTCATTTGGAAGTCTTTATGTAAAGAGGTCAGTAGAGCATGTCCGTCATCCCGAGAGAAGCCGTAATGGGTCCGTTGCCAAAAATCTGTTCCATCCAGTGTGGTGAGGGTGAGAGCACCATCTCGTTCATTGTGTACTGGCTCGTTCAGCCAGAAATGATCACTGGGGAAACCAAGTGGATTGGTCATATTCTAAGTTTAGGTCAGGATTGAAGTTCTTGCTCGTTTTTAAAGTTAAAGTGTTTAATATTCGTTTATTTTTTATGGGTTTATTGTTTAATGCTGTAAAATTAAGCCATGAATTTTAAATTGATATAATCGGTTCATTGTAGCTTCAAGAATGACAAAACAATTGGATGGGATGATGATTCATCCATTATTCTTCGTGACTGCGCCAAGCTTCCAATAGATTCAAAGCCCCATCATAGTCCAGTCGATCTAAGGCATTCCGGAGAGCCATGGCTGCCTGAGAAGCATAACTGTCATTCCGAGGAAAATGATCTTCAAGATAACGGAGAGCGGCTTCTTCCCCACTCCGAATCATGTCTTCTAGCTTATCAAATATTCTGTTGGAATCCAGGGTGGATTCAATTTGATCCACCAAGTGTTCTAACTCTTGCCGGAGTTGGAAGACATGACTGTCCTTCCATTGGGCTTGGCTTCTCAAGTGATCTTCCAACATTCCAGCATGTTCTCGTATTTCCATGGCTCCAATGCTACCAGAAGCCCCTCTCAGGGCATGTAAAAGGTTAATGGCCTCTGAAAGGTTTCCCTCCGCAAGGGCCTTTTCTAGCCATTGGCCATGTGTGGCAAATTCTTGAGCAAAGCGGAGAATGATGTCTTTGTATCGTTGACGATTTCCAAGCACCTGACGAAGCCCAACGCGTTTATCTAAGCCCTCAACAGACCAATCTTCTCCTTCTGGAGATTGATGGGTTTCTATTGGATCAAGAGCAGAAGTGGGAACACCAAGGGCTTCTCCTATGATGCGATACAGTTCATCGGGGTCCATGGGTTTCGAAACATAGTTCACAAATCCGGAAGCCATCACTTCAGAGCGAATCTCTTCTAGAGTGGAGGCTGTCATTGCAATCACTGGAATCTCTGGATGATCTTGGTGGATGAGAGCAGCGGCCTCATATCCATTCATCTGGGGCATGTGGATGTCCATCAGCACAATATCATAATGCTGACGCCGGCATGCATTCACCGCATCTTTTCCGTTATCCACTGTATCCACAGTCAGTCCTGCTCGTGCCAAAAGCTCCATTCCCACCTGTTGATTCACTTCATTGTCATCGGCAAGTAAGGCTCTCCCTCGAAAAACAGAGACACCTCCTCGAACCTTGGGGACTTCAAAATGTTGGTCATGACCTTGAAGTTGATTCTCTAAGCTCTTTGCCAGATGACTTCCACTGTATGGAAGTGGCAATGTCAGGACTTTATGACCATAGGGAACAAATTCTCCCAGAGCGGCTTGGTCCATACTTCCAGAAAGAATGAGAAGGAAGTCATCAGGAGTACCATCGGCCAGGGCAAAAGCCGCATCGGAAGGTGTGGCCCCACATGAATCGGTATCTAAGAGTGCAAGTCGTGGATCATTGGGATCTTCAAGAGCCTCTCGCATGGATGTTCGAATGGATGTGCTCATTCCCAGGGCACTCAGCATAGCTTGATGTGTTTGAGCCACAGTGGAATCAGAGGAAACCACAATGGCTTTTTGGCCTTGGAGCTGCTGTAGAATTTCTTTGTTCTCAGTGGTTTGACTCTCTTGAGTCGGCATGGATGGAGGAAGAAGGACGGAAAAGTAGAACTGGCTTCCCTTCCCTGGTGTGCTTTTCACGGAGATTGATCCACCCATCATTTCTACAATCTGTTTGCTGATGGTGAGACCAAGTCCTGTTCCTCCAAAACGCCGAGTGGTGGAGGATTCAGCTTGTTTGAAAGGTTCAAAAAGGCGCTTGATCTGCTCACCGGACATTCCAATACCGGTATCAGAAACTGTAAATAGCAATCGGCCATCGGGTTCTGTTTCGACCGTGAGTTGGACATGGCCCTTCTGGGTAAATTTCACGGCATTTCCCACAAGATTGAGAAGAACTTGTCCCAAACGGAAGCGGTCTCCTTCACGGAGATCTGGGAGCCGGGGAGAGACTCGATAGAGGAGTTTGATTCCTTTTTCCCAGGCTTTATCGGCAGCCATACTAGCCACACTGTCTAGCATCTCATCTAATGAGAAGGGGGCTTTTTCAAGTTCCAGTTTTCCAGATTCAATTTTGGAAAGGTCCAGGATGTCATTGATGATGGCAAGGAGGGTGCGGGCGGCCGAGTTGATTTTTCCCATGTAGTCCCGCTGCCGTTCGTTTAGTTGCGTTTGAAGAACAAGATAGGTGAGGCCAATCACGGCGTTCATGGGGGTGCGAATCTCGTGGCTCATGTTGGCCAAATAATCACTCTTTGCCCGATTGGCAAAATCGGCTTCTTGTTTTGCATGAATGAGTTGGGCTTCCAGACGTTTTCGTTGAGAGATATCGGTCACTACATTCACCACAAAGTGATGGGGAGATTCCTCTGTGTTGATGGGCCGGTAGGATTCAATGGTGTTCACCATTTTTCCTTCCGCATTTTTTTGTTTCAGTTCACCGGTCCAGCTTTCTCCCTGGCGTGCCATGGGCAAAATCAACAGACGGACTTTATCGGCATAGGAACCTTCATAGGCATTCCAGATGGGGGATTCAG
Source organism: Spirochaetales bacterium (assembly GCA_022360655.1). Lineage (GTDB taxonomy): Bacteria > Spirochaetota > Spirochaetia > DSM-2461 > DSM-2461 > UBA2779. Next base: position 65,705 of record JAKSCK010000270.1, read on the forward strand.
AGTCTTTGTTCCAACCAGCAATGGATGTGTAGGCCTCATTGGCATAGGCAATGGTTCCATCAGCTTGGATTAATGCAATGCCTTGTCCTGCAGCATCCACGGCTTGTCGGTAGAGTTCCATATCTTGATGAGCATCAATCTTGGACAAGAGCCCAGTGAGCAAACCTGGAAGAATGCTCATGAGAATGGGAACCGCCTCTTTATCCGGTGGCCTAGGAGCATCAAAAGATATGGCAAGATATCCAAACAGCACGCCAGAATCATTCACCAATGGAGCGTGAACAAGTGAACCCACTCCAGATTTTTTCGCATAGCTCCGATACTTCTCAGGAATTGAAGGATCTGTAGACATATCTTCCAATGCGGTGTATCTCGATTGAGGGATTTCGTGGACAACAGAATGGAGATTCAGTCCTAACCATGAATCCTGAAGATCTTCCTTATCAGGAGCACTCCATATGGATTCCCAGGTGATGGTTTCGTGCTTGTCTGTTTGAAAGAAAAGAACTCTTCGAGCATGGAGGAAACACCCTGTTTTTTCCAAAATTTCTGGAATGCAATCTTGGGCACTGTTGGCTGAGAATGCGGAGAATGTAATTTCTGCAACAAGTTTCTCAACGGCTTCTCGCATTCCCAGTAATCGTCGCCGATCCATATCCGCTGTGATGTCTTTGGCAATGCACACAATGGTTTGAGAGGAACCTTTTCCAGAGGAAAAAATCTTTGCATTCAGAGAACCCCCAATCCCTGCTTGTGTGGGGAATCGCAAAGAAATCACAGAGGTATTTCCTTCCATGGCACGTCGTAATGCACGCAGTGCCTCATTCTGACCATGTTTGTCCTCAGGCCATAATGGTGTTTGGTTGAGAGGTTTTTGCAGAAGTGTTTTTTCTGAATTCTGGAATCGTATGCGAACGGAGCGACTGATTTCCTGGATGGTTAAATCCTGATCAAGAATCACCACAAAATCTGTAATTCTTGATAAGAGGCCGGAGGGAAGCCTGGAGAGGGATTGTTTCTGAATCCTGCGTATCCATAAGAAAACTGCGACAAGCAGTATAAAGGCAACAGGCAGAATTAGAGCTGTCGCGAACAGGGAATTCGGACTCATGTTACCTTAATGATAGTACATAGAACTTCTCCTTCCATTGCTCTGGTAAAAAATTGACAGCTCTTGGTTCTCGGCCCTAGGATGTTTCCCATAACCAACAACGGCAGGGGAGGACCCGAATATGTACGTTCAGGACCGTATGACCAAGAATCCGTTTACTGTAAAGCGAGAGCAATCGATTTCTGATGCTCGTGAAATTTTGAAAAGAGAAAATATCCGCCGATTACCCGTCATTGATGCGCATGGCCATCTCACAGGGATTCTCACGGAAAAGGACATCCTTCAGGCATCGCCTTCTCCTGCAAGTACCCTGGATGTTTGGGAAATCAGTGCTCTGCTGGCCAATATGAAGGTCAAAGATGTGATGACTGCCAATCCTGTGAACTGTCATCCTGCAACGCCTGTTGAAGAAGCTGCTCGAGTACTTCGGGATCGGAGTATTGGTGGTCTTCCAGTTGTGACAGAAGGGGAGCTTGTTGGAATCATCACGGAATCCGATTTGTTTGAAATCTTTATTGAAATGTTTGCTAGCCGGGAAAAAGGATTACGGTTAACAGCATTACTTCCCCATGTCCCAGGGGAATTGGCCAATTTTGCTGGGGCGGTTCGGGATGCTGGAGGGGATATTCTTGCGTTTGGAACTGTACGAGGCAGTGCTCCAACAAATCGCATGGGTATTGTCAAAGTTTCAGGCCTTAGTCAGGACGATTTGCTCCATGCTGTTCAACCCTTTGTACAAGAGGTTTTGGACTTACGGGAACTGTAATAAAGCCCATGTGACAAGAACCGCAGCGGCAACAGGGATGATCAAGTTTTTGGACTTATGTGCCGCCAGAGCCGCTGCAATGAGCCCACCAAGAGCGGCCCAGGGTCGTCCCGTTGAGCTTAGGGACTCAAAGGATCCGGGAATGATGAGTGCTCCCAATGCTGCTGTTGGCATAATAGTGAGGAAACGGCGCAGAGAACGGGGCACTCCATTCCAGTCTTTCATAAAGAATGGGACACTGCGAATAAGGTAATTTGCCAGAGCACAGGCAAGTACAATCCACAAGACCTGACTCATAGGATCTCCTCAGCACAAGGCCTCTCCTGAGCACATGGTTTGTCCTCAGGAATCAACAACATTCCCAACAGAGTTCCTCCAATCATGGCAATCACAAAAGACCATCCAGATCCTAAAGAGGTTCCTATTCCTAAAATGGTATTGAGGATTCCTGCACTTGCGGCAGTGATGATCCAAGGCCAACCTTTTTTGAGATCTGGCAATAATAGAGCCATAAATAGAGCATACAGACTGGAAATCATTGCCGCTCCAAGACCTGGAGGAACAAGACTTCCAAATAACCAGCCACAAAGTGTACCGGCATTCCAGCCTAACCAGGAGGAGGCCTCTGCAACGGCTTGGTAGGCTGGTGTCACATGACCAGGATTTCCTGTTGTGATAGCAAAAATCTCATCTGTGACCCCAAAAGCCAGTAGGGGACGTTGGAAAAAATGAGTGAAATTGATCTTTTTTGCAACAGCAGCACTCATAAGGAGATAACGCATGTTGAGAAGGGCATAGGATAGGGCAATTTGAGGAGCGGAAGCCCCCACAGCTAAGAGATTGAGTGCCATAAACTGAGCAGCACCTGTGAAGGTAAAAAGACTGAAAGCCTGGCTTTCCCAAAGGGTTAAACCTCCAGAGCGAGCCAGCATCCCAAAGGCGATTGAAGCCGAAAAATATCCCAGAATCACAGGCAATGCATCAATGAATCCCTTTTTTACATCGGGGCGTATCATGGATTTTGATCCATGATTTTGCGAATTTCATCGGCCATGATGAAAGCAGCATCCCGGAAATCTTGAGGATCTTGGGCATAGGACAACCGGAGGCATTGTTTGGAGTGATCCCAATCTTCCTCCAGTCCATAGAAGAAATAATGACCACTCACCACAAGCACATTTCGTTTTTTCAATCGTTGATAGAGTTCAAATGATGAGATGGGTAATTCTGGAAGCCATAACCAGAGGAATAAAGCTCCCTCGCACTCATGCAACCGATAGGGAATATCAGTACTAAAAGCATCTTGCATGGATTCAATCGCTGTTTTTGCTCTTTCGGCATAAAACGGGCGAATGATTTCATCTGAGATTCGAAGTAAATCGCCATTCTTCACAAGAGGATGAACCAGAGTTTGTCCTAAAGATCCATTCGAGAGGCTGAGAACAGCATTGCATGCTGACACGGCATCAATGATTTCCTCTGATCCCACAAGAATCCCTGTCCGAACAGAAGGAAGACCAAGTTTGGATAAACTCATGCTCAGAATGACATGGTGATCCCAAAATGGTGTGGCTTCTCTGAACAAGATATTGGGGAATGGAGCTCCGTAGGCATTATCAATAATGAAAGGGATGTCTTTTGACGCAGCTAAAGCGGACAGCTTGTGCACTTCTTGATCGGTGAGAACATTTCCTGTGGGATTTGTGGGGCGGGACACGCATAAAGCCCCGATGTCATCAGAGATTTCAAGGTTGTCAAAATCTACGCCATATTTAAAGAATCCTGGACGAGTGAGGTTAATTTTTGCCGGACGGGTGGCCAATGCTCCTTCTTCAACAGCTTGGTCTGCATAACCGATGTATTCAGGACAAAGAGGAAACATCACCCGATTCAATTGCCCTTTTGTATCATGTCCTGAGAAGAGGTTCAGAAGGAGAAAGAATGCCGTTTGGCTTCCATTGGTGATGGCAATATTTTTACCGGTCAGATTCCAACCAAATTTCTGATTAAGAAGTTCAGCCATGGCTTCAAGAAAGGACTCTTTTCCTCTGGGAGTGTCATAGTTTGCAAGAGTCTCTTCAAGTTCTTGGCCATTGTTCAAAATTTCTTGGGTTCGGGCTCTCCAGAGTTGGTTGATCTCAGGGATATGGGCTGGATTCCCTCCACCGAGCATACGCATTTCTGTGCTGCCCGCCATTGCTTGGCCAAGATCATCCATCAGTTCCAATATTCCCGTTTTCTTGCAAAAGCGCTGGGCAAATTGTGTCATTCGCATGGAAGAGTCCTTCCTCAATGGAGTTCTCATCAGGGTAGACCAATAGAGAGATCAAGACCATGGGTGTTGATTGATTTCTTCTTAGCAAAGATTTGCTTCCAGAGATGAAAATGGTGTTTCTGATTGACCCCCTGGCCTTGGATGAGTAGGATAGGGCTGGTTTGGATTTTTTCCATCCCATCGGGCCTATAGCTCAGTTGGTTAGAGCATCCGACTCATAATCGGACGGTCCCAGGTTCAAGTCCTGGTGGGCCCAATTTTTTCCCCTTCAAAGATTGATGAGCTGTTTTCGACGTATTCAAGTTTCATATGTTTTGTACCATGAAACACCACATTCAAAAGTGAATCTAATCGGTAACAAACCGCATTAACTCCATGGACTTTTTGTGTAGATTTCTTTGTAATGTGAAGAAATTGTGAATAATAAGATCATGCTTAAATTATTTTAATATATAAAAATACCTAAAAAAAAGTACAAAAAAATTCCGACTAATTTGCAAATGGATAGTGGCCTCATTATAAATGAACTGCATGTTTGAATTGAACTGCACGGAGGCAGATCCATGATAAAGAATGGAATGATCAAAGGGTTCGCACTGGTTGTGATGTTGATTGTCATGGTCTCAGGTCTCTCTTCCCAAGAAGGTTTTGGAGAGAGTGTTGGAGAATCCATGAACGACAAAATGACGGAACCTATGGGAATGATGATGGATTCCTCAATGAAGGGGATGGGGGGGATGATGCCAGAAAATGCCTCCACCATCACCGTAACCCACAAGCATAGCAATCTTTTGTTCACATCCTATGAATTGACGGATGCTTGGCCTTATATTTCTCGTCTCACAGACATCTCCAATCAGGTTTTTGTGGTGGGGAAGGGATCGCGATTCCGTGTGATGAATACGTTTGTTCTCAATGGCGAGTACTACCATGAGGTCAAATTTATGAAAGTGACTCCTGTGACTGCAGCCCAGAAGCAAGAAATGGAACGATCCATGGGAATGGAACAAATGGGCATGGAGTTGATTCCCATCATAAAAGTGGACAAAAAAATGATGGAAAGTGGCCGGATTATGGTGATGAGTGATGGCCGAATGATGATGATGCCAGAAGGGCAGATGATGATGATGCCCAATGGGCAAATGATGACTGCTGATGGTCAGATGATGAGTGATGAAGAAATGATGATGAGCGAAGGTCAAATGGTGGCCGGCATGGATCACACCTTTGTCATTCGGGAATCAGATTTTGAGACAAAATTGAACAGTGTCATCTCAGCGTATTTCATTCGCAGTGCCATGTCCTGGGGACCCATTCTTGTTCCCTTAAAGATTTATCTTGGTCCCTATTCTTTGGAAGGCAATACAACGGTGGGTTATTCCATTGCCTTCTCAACCAGCCTGTCCCAACGGGGAGCCACCGTGAGCTTCCCCTTGAGTTTTGGATATCTTTTTGGACCAAGTGACACAAATGAATTATACGATTCCGGTCTCTCTTTATTCACAGGAGCCCTCTTTGGATTTGGTCTTTCTGATATTCAGATTGGTGTGCTTGGAGGAATTGACCTCATTTTAAGTGAGGCTCAAAACAACCCCTTGCGGTACTGGGTGTCTTTAGGGGTGAGTTATGAGTTTATGAATCGTCCGCTTCCCTGATCTGGGATTGGACGGATAAACGGCGGCCATATGAGCCGCCGTTTTAAATTTTCCGACTATCATAGGCCCAATGAAGTAAGGCCTGGCGCTGTTTTCGTCGGCAAGTTAAATCTCCAGGAGCACAGTTTTTCCGTATGGCACCAGCATGACGACGTATGGCTTTCCAACGTTTGATCTGCCTCAGATCTTCTTCTCCTAGCCGCCTTCCTTGATAGTAGCGACAATACCACTGGAACCATCCTCGGGGATCGGCAGGATGAATCCACCCCTTCTCCTGCCATGTCTTGAGGGGAAGGGAAGCATCAATCCCAAAATAGTTGAGTGATGGATTCTTCTTTTTGGGGGAGAGCTTTGCCTCTGAGAACCAGTCCGTTGGAAATTCCTCTTGGCAATCGGTCATATATTTTCCCCCAAAAACTCCCAGGGAGAGCATTTCTTTCGGGGTGAGTTCTGGAGAGAAATCTGGATGAAAGTTTTTCCCAGAAGGCTCTTCTAAAATGTAGTAACCGCGTTGCATTTTATCGTGAAAATGGATTTCTAAGGGCCGATCTGCTTTTATGTTCATACAACTATTGTGATTTCTCACCTCTTCCATGGCCAGAGAATGCAGATGAGATGATGCGGATTTGGAGTACCGTTACTCTTTTCTGAGCCGATTTTTGATGTTCGTGATATGGGCCATGTAATCCCGAAGCGTTTGAATCCGTTCTCCGCTGACAATAGCTTCAATCAGTTGACCATGCTCTTGGGGAATAAGGGCTGGATCCTCGTATTGGTTTTGTGATGTTTCTATCTCATTTCTCAAAAAAGATTTAAGTGTATCAAAAATGGCTGAAAAAAGTGGGGCGCCAGCACTTTGAATGATGGCATGATGGAAATCAAAGTCGTGTTCAACTAACTCATGACGAGCTCCGCGTTGAACCGCTTCTTCCATGGAGCCTACAATGGTATTGAGTTGCTCAATTGCGTCATCGGCCTTTTCTTCACCAGAGCGGTGTCCATCAACCAGTTTGACAAGACACCAGAGTTCAATGGCTCCACGGAGGTCAATGATTTCTTCAAGGTCATCATTTCCAAGAAGAAGAGACCATGTGAGGGCTTCCGAAGAAATCGAGGATCGTTCTCTGACAAAGGTTCCCCGAGCAGCTTGGGATTCCAGGACTCCAAGGTAATTGAAGATTTTTATGGCTTCGCGGATGGAGGATCGACCAATTCCAAATTGCTCTGCAAGTTCTTTCTCTGTGGGGATTTTATCTCCCGGTGAATAGGCTCCAGAAGCAATGAGACTCCGAATTTTTCCCATAACTTGGGCAACGACAGTTTGTTGTTTGATGCGATCATTAGCCATTTCCACCACAATAGGCAGGGGATGGAAGAGCGTCAATGTCTTATAGTCCGATTATAATACAAAACAAGGGCTTTCTGATTGATGGACTTTAGCAAGGTGCTTGGATTTGATTAGGATGGAGGGAAGAGGATAGTCATCATGATTCCCACAATTAAGGACATTGCAGCACAAGCGGGAATTTCCTATGCAACAGTTTCACGAGCGTTGAATGGAAAATATGGTGTGAGTCCAGCCACAAGGCGTAAAGTTTTAGAACTGGCCCATGAGATGGGTTATCGTCCTAATGCCATTGCACAAGGCCTTGTTAATCGATCCACAAAAACGGTTGGTCTTATTATTCCCGATATCACAAGCCCTTTTTATCCTCGGGTAGCCTTAGGGATTGAAGATACCATGCAACAGGCTGGGTTTAGTGTTTTTCTTTGCAATACAAACTGGAATCCGCGCCGGGAACAGTCCTATTTGGAACACCTCACAGAAAAGCAAGTAGATGGGATTTTTATCTCTTCAATGGCTCGAGAATCTCGAGAGGTGGAACAATGCATTTCCCGCTCAATGCCTTTGGTTTACATTGCCAGCATCCCTGAAGACACCAAGCAAAGTTATGTGCGAACAGACAATGCTCGAGGGGCCGATTTGGCAGTGAGTCATCTTCTGGCCCAAGGACGAAGGCGAATTGCCTTCATTGGAAGCACCCAAGAACCCTTGTCTCTCGAGGACAGACTACGAGGATATCGGGCCGCTCTTGTTCGAGAAAATCATCCGATTGATGAATCCCTGATTGCCTTGGGTGAGTTTCGGGAGCAAAGTGGTTATCAGTCAATACGAGATATGCTCAGCAGAGGTGTTATTCCTGATGGTGTCTTTGCTGAAAATGACCTGCTGGCTCTTGGTGCCGTTCAAGGAATTCAAGACGCAGGGTTTCGTGTGCCACAGGATATTGCCGTTGTGGGTTTTGATGACATTCCCATGGCCTCTCATCCCGATATAGCCTTAAGTACCGTTCATCAGCCCAAGTATCGGATTGGTCAGAATGCTGCGGAAGTGATGCTTCAAATTTTTGAGAATGGAACGGATTTTACAGAGCGACGTGTACTTGAACCGGAATTGCTCATTCGAAGTAGTGGCTAAGTGATTTTGGCCATAAACAATTTCCCTAAAGAGCGTGTGGAACAAAAAGAGATGTGATGGAGAGTGATGTTTTGCCTCAGTTCTTTCGCATCAGAGCCCTTTGAGTCCCCATGGTTTTGAGAAAAATCCTATTGAGTTGCCCTGGTTTATGCTCAGCTTTTGCTTTACATCAGACATTCCGACGTTTACAATGCATCCGTTCTTCGGTGGGCCTTTTTGAGGTTCATCATTCTTTTTTCCTAGAGCTTGTAAACGTTTGCAAGTTTGAGGCTAGATAATTGGAGACCGCGATGGTGCTGCATAAAACAGAACCCTATACCACGGGTTTAAACATGATTGTTTCCCAAGCAGAAGATGAGGCAGGAATGCGCCTTGATTTTGGTATTCTTAACCTTCTTCCTGGAATGTCTTGGGAGGATAAAGCCAACAAAGAGCGGGCTCTCCTGCTCCTCTCAGGAACCGTTCGATTCTCTTGGAATGGACAGGAGCGAATGGCCTCTCGAAACTCCTGCTTTGATGAAAACCCAGAAGTCTTACTTGTTCCTGCTGGAATGGACATCCAGCTCACAGCCGGGGATGAGGGTGCCAAGCTTGTTTATGAAGCTTGCTTGAATCACCAGAGTTTTGAACCGGTGTATTACGGAAAAGAAAATGTTCGAGAGGATGTTTTTGGAGCCGGTGTGATGGGAGAAGCGTCCATTCGAACGGTTCGTACCATTTTTGACGGAGAGATTGCTCCTTTTTCCAACATGGTTTTGGGAGAGGTGGTGAATCATCCTGGAAAATGGTCGAGCTATCCCCCTCATGACCATCCCCATCCAGAGATTTATCACTACACCCTTTTCCCTTCTCAGGGATTTGGTGTTTCTCTGCTTGATGAAGAAGCCACTGTGGTAAAGGACGGAAGCACCAGTTTGATTCCCCCCGATACCACCCATTCCCAAGTGGCAGGTGCGGGATATGCCATGCACTATGTGTGGATGATTCCCCATCTCCCGAATGACCGCTGGTTACCCAGCACCCGTTATTTCCGTAAAGAGCATGAGTGGCTGATGGAGCCCAATGTTAAGATTTGGCCAGAACGGCCCTATTCCAAGGAGAATGCATGAACCGCATAAGACTCACCATGTCCCAAGCCCTGATTCGATTCCTGGACAACCAGTACATTGAAGTGGATGGGGAAGAAATCAAGTTTGTTGAAGGTGTGTTTGGAATCTTTGGTCATGGATGTGTGGTAGGAATTGGTGAGGCACTTCAAGAGAATGATCACAGTCTCAAGTTCTACCAGGGCCATAGTGAACAGGGCATGGGGCATGCGGCCATGGCCTATGCTAAGCAGAATAACCGACAAAAAATCATGGCCGTCACCAGCTCCATTGGTCCTGGAGCCTTAAACATGGTGACAGCCGCTGGAACCGCTACGGTTAATCGCATTCCCGTGTTGTTCCTTCCTGGTGACTCCTTTGCCTGCCGTCAGCCTGATCCTGTTCTGCAGCAGATTGAAGTGGCCAGTGATTACACCGTGACGGCCAATGATTCCTTCAAAGCTGTGTGCAAATACTGGGACCGAATCTCCCGCCCTGATCAGCTCATGACAGCGGCCATGAATGCCATGCGTGTTCTCACCGATCCTGCGGATACCGGAGCCGTTTGTCTGGCTCTTCCTCAGGATGTTCAGGGGGAAGCCTGGGATTACCCAGAAGAGTTCTTTGCCAAGAGAGTGCATCGACCTGGACGCCGCCCCCTTTCTCCTGGAGCCGCTCAGCGTGCCGCACAATGCATTGCATCCAAGAAAAAGCCCATGATCATCTGTGGTGGTGGTGTGCGCTATTCTCAAGCTGGAGCCGAACTGGCTGCACTTGCAGAAGAATGTGGCATTCCCTTTGCGGAAACTCAGGCTGGTAAGGGCGTGTTGGCCTGGGATCATGCACTCAACCTTGGTGGATTAGGTGTGACCGGTACCAGTTCGGCCAATGCCATTGCTCATGAAACCGACATGGTGATTGCGGTTGGAACACGATTGAGTGACTTCACCACAGCATCCAAGTGGAATTTCCACAATCCTGCAATGGAGCTTCTTTCCATCAATGTGGCCTCCTTTGATGCCTACAAGATGAATGGAGAGCCCTTCATTGCCGATGCCAAATTGGCCCTTGCAGAAATCCTTCCGGCTCTCAAAGCCGCTGGATATCAGTCCTCCTGGGGGGAACGTCCAGCTCAAGTGATTGAGGAGTGGCGAGCCGAAAATGACCGGCTGTACTCCTTGGATGACTCGGAAGGTTTGGCACAAACCAAGGTGATGGGATTGATGAATGAAGGGGGCGTGGCTGAGGATGCCATTGTGGTGGCCGCTTCTGGCTCACTTCCCTCCGATATGGAACGGCTCTGGCGAACCCGAGCACAGGGAGGCTATCACCTGGAATACGGCTTCAGCTGCATGGGCTATGAAATTGCCGGTGCTCTTGGGGCAAAAATCGCCGCACCAGAACGGGAAGTGTACTGTTTGGCCGGTGATGGTAGTTTCTGGATGCTCAATTCAGAGATGCTCACGGCCGTTCAAGAAGGACTGCAAATCATCATTGTTCTGGTGGATAACAATGGTTTCCACTGCATTGATAATCTTCAGGGATCTCAGGGGATTCCCCACTTTGGTTGTGAATTCCGGTACCGAGATTCCTCATCAGACCGATTAGAAGGGGATTACATCCCCGTGGACTATGCCACCATTGCCCAAGGAGCCGGTTTTGCTTCCTACCGTGCCTCTACAAGTGAAGAATTTGCTCAGGCTTTGGCAGCCGCTCGGGCGCAGGACAAACCGGCCTTGATTGACTGCAAGACGGCCCGAAAGTCCATGACTGGCGGCTATGGAGCCTGGTGGCGTGTGGGAACCCCTGAAGTGTCCAAGAAGCCTGCTGTGGAAAAAGCGGCTCGGGAAATGAAGGAACACGCCAGTCAGGCCAAGGCCTATTAGTCAAAGTTCTCCACCCCTCACCGGGTGGTGATTCAGAACAGAGTCTCTCCAAAAAGATTTTTGGAGAGACATGATTGGAGAACAGACACACTCCTTGAGAGGCCGTGCCCGGGGAGGGGTCGATATAAATGGAGAACGGAATGGATTCTCAAAAAATTCAACTGGGCATTGCCCCCATTGGTTGGACCAACGACGATATTCCTGAATTGGGAGCCGAAAACAGCTTTCAGCAGTGCGTGAGTGAAATGGCTTTGGCTGGTTTCACCGGAAGTGAAGTGGGGAGCAAATATCCCTCTGATGCCCAGGAATTGAAAAAAGCATTGGACTTGCGAAACCTGGTGATTTGCAACCAGTGGTTCAGTGCCTTCACAGTTTCTCAGCCCTTTGCCGAAGTGGAAAAAGCCTTTCGTCAGCAGATGGATTTCCTGCGGGTGGTTGGGGCCAATGTGATTGGACCATCGGAACAAACACGTTCCTGCCAGGGTGATTTGTCCCAGGGGGTGATTTCTGGTAAAGCCCAATTTGACCAGGACGAATGGAAGCGCATGGTGGAAGGCTTCAACCGTTTGGGGCAGATTGCCAAAGATGAGGGATTCAAACTGTGTTTCCATCATCACATGGGCACCGGCGTGCAAACACCAGAAGAGACTGAGCGCTTCTTGAATGACACCAATCCCGACACGGTGCATCTGACCTTTGATACAGGACATTTCACCTACACCAATGCTGATCCCGTGGCCCAGCTCAAGAAATTTGTGTCCCGGGTGGGACATGTTCACCTCAAAGATGTGCGGACAGAAGTTCGGGATGTGGCTTTGGCAGAGGACTGGCCGTTTATGAAGGCGGTTCGCGCTGGTGTGTTCACAGTCCCTGGCGATGGATCGGTGGATTTCCCTTCCGTGTTCTCCATTCTGGAAGAGAGCGGTTATGAGGGCTGGATGGTGGTGGAAGCCGAGCAGGATCCGGCTTTGGCTAATCCTCTGGAATATGCCCAAATGGCTCGTTCCTACATTCGTCAAACCGCCGGAGTTTAAGAGTTTAGATCGACCCCTGCGGGGGCCGGATTTTGGATTTGATAACAGATGATGCCGTTCCCTATTCTGGTGAACGGTGCGCCTCCCAAGGGAGGCCCCGGGGAAGTCCCCAGGAGTGCAATATGAGTGATAAACTTCGCATCGGAATTATTGGCGGTGGCCGTATTGGCCGAGTTCACGCCATCAATTTAAATCGCGTGGCTGGTGTGGATGTTCGCATCCTTGCCGACCCCTTTGCCAATGCCGATTTGGAAGCCTTCTGCCAGGAGCAGAACATTCCTTCCGTGACCAAAGACTACAAAGAGATCCTTGCAGATTCAGAAATTGACGCGGTACTGATTTGTTCTCCCACAGACACACACGCGTCAATTACCCGAGAGGCGGCCAAGGCCGGAAAGCATATTTTCTGTGAGAAACCTCTGGATCCGGAACCCGATGTGATTCGGGAAACTCTGGAGGTGGTGCGTGAGGCCGGTGTGGTGTTCCAGATTGGATTTAACCGCCGCTTTGACCACAACTTCCGGGGCATCCGTCAGGTCGTGGATCAGGGAAAGGTGGGGGATGTGCATGTGGTGAAAATCACCTCCCGTGATCCTGAGCCCCCCAATCCTGAGTATGTGGCGGTTTCTGGTGGTTTGTTTATGGACATGGCCATTCATGACTTTGACATGGCTCGCTACCTTGCTGGGAGTGAAGTGGAACGCGTGCATGCGGCCGGAGCTGTTCTTGTGGACCCGGCCATTGGCGAAGCGGGAGACATTGATACCGCTGTGGTGACCCTTTGGTTTGCGAATGGCGCCCTGGGTGTGATTGATAACTCCCGCAAAGCGGCTTATGGCTATGATCAGAGGGCGGAAGTCTTTGGAAGCGCAGGTGCGGCTTCCAGTGAGAATGATGGCGCATCCACCGTTCGCATCAGTGGAGCCGATGGAGTGGTGGCAGAGAAGCCGCTCTACTTCTTCTTAGAGCGTTACGCAGAATCTTTTGCCCAGGAAATGCGGGAGTTTGCTGAAGCGGTCCGAACAGGAACCGCGGCTCCATGTGGACCCAATGATGCTCTGCAGTCTGTGCTCATTGCTCGGGCTGCCAAAGAGTCCCTTCAGACCGGCCGTCCGGTGGCCGTGGAGAGGGCGTAGCGTATGGCCTTCCCCATTGCCTTCGGGAGAGATCGTGATGTTTTCGTGATGGGGCGGGCCAATGTGGACATGTATGTCACAGATCCTGCTGATTCCTTAGAGACGGCGGTTCTTTTTGAGAAGTCAGTGGGAGGAAGTGCGGCGAATATTGCCGTGGGCCTTTCCCGACTTGGCCGCCAGGTGAGCATGATCAGCCGGGTTTCTGCCGACCCCTTCGGGGAATTTGTCCGGCATTTTTTGAACGAAGCTGGAGTGGATTGTCAGCATGTTGATGCAGATGATTCTGGTGCACGAACGAGTCTGGCCTTTGCTGAGCGACGAGTGGAGGAGAGCCAAGTTCTGTTCTACCGGAACAACGCTGCTGATCTCCGCATTCAACCCCAAGATTTGCCTGAAAAAGAGTGGGCGAAGACATCGCTTCTTGTGGTAACGGGAACAGGTCTTTCGGCATCTCCATCCAGAGAGGCCACCCTCTCTGCCCTTGAATCCGCCCGTGGGGAGGGGTGCCGAACCGTTCTGGATTTGGACTGGCGCGAGGCGGCTTGGAACAATCCCTCAGAAGCGCCGTTTTTTTACAACCAGGCACTCTCACAATCCGATGTGGTGATTGGAACCGTGGAAGAATTTTCGGTTCTTGATCAAAACATTGATTGGATTGGGGAGGGACGTGAGGCTCCTGCCGGTGTGCAAAAAATCCTTCAAGGAGGAACCTCCTTGGTGGTGGTGAAGCGAGGGAAACTGGGCTCAGCGGCCTATACCGATGATGGCAATGTGTATCGGGCGGGAATCTATCCCGTGTCTGTGGCCAAAAACTATGGGGCTGGAGATGCCTTTGCCGCCGCTTTTCTTCACGGTTTACTCCAGGGCGACGATGCCGGTGTTGCCATGGATCTTGGTGCTGCAGCCGCTGCCATTGTGGTTTCATCTGTGGGCTGTGCTTCGAGTGCACCCAATCTCACTACTCTTGAGGATTTTCGTCAGCAATATCAAACATAGAAGGAGTTTCCATGCCACGCCATATCAGACCCTATGATAATGAAAACCATGCTGTGGTGGACCGGGATGATGCGATGGTTCCCCGCACCTATTTCAATGTGATTCGCTTGAAACAAGGGGAACAGTATTGTTCTGATTTGAATGGTTATGAATCGGTCTGTGTTCCCTTGGATGGCCACTGCAATATTCTTGTGGGTGATACGCTCTATTCTGAGGTGGGTAAGCGTGAAGACTTATTTCAGGGGAAACCGGAAGGAGTGTATGTTCCAACCGGTTCCACTGCAACCATCACAGCTGTGCATGGTTCACTGACTCTTTGCATTGCAGGTGGGCGTAGCAGCAAGGTTTTGTCTTCTTTTGTTGTTCGGCAAGAGGATGTGGACACGGTTCAATATGGAAGTGATGAAACCAAAACCCATCGAAAAATCCATCATATCTTAGGAGCCTCTCAAGTCACCGATAGGCTGTTGGTGAGCGAACTCTTCACAGTGGGAGAGGGGGGGTGGTCTGGTTTCCCGCCCCATAAACATGATGCGGATTGTGAAAATGAGAGCGCTTTTGAGGAAGTGTACTATTTCCGCTTTCATCCATCCCAGGGTTTTGGTGCGCAGTTTGCCTATGTGAATGACGATGATTTTGGTCCGGTTCATCACATCAAGGATGGAAGTGTGATGGTGTTGGACAAGGGGTATCATCCGGTGGTGGTGGCCCCTGGTTATCAGATGTACTACTTCACCATTCTTGTGGGAAAAAACACACGTACTCTCAAGCAAAATTTTGAAGAGAAACATGCCCATCAGTTGAACACCATTCCAGGCATTGGCGACATGATTAAGAAATTCCGTGAATCATGATTACCACCATGCGGGAGATCCTCCCAACGACTCTCAATGGGGACGATGCTGGGCGTCTATTGTGCGGATTTAATGTTTTTGGTTACGAGGAAGCCCTTGCTGTGGTTCAAGCGGCGGAGGCTCTTGGAGCCCCCACGTTGCTGATGGTGAACCGGGCCCTTGCGGCGCACATGTCTCCCTCCATTATTGGGCCCATGCTACACTCTCTTGCACAGCAGGCTCATGTTCCCATTGGTGTTCATCTTGATCATGCCTATGACATAACCATAATCCAGCAGGCTCTTGATTCTGGTTTTACCTCAGTGATGTATGATGGATCTCAGCTCCCTCTTTCTGAAAACATTCGAAATACCCAACGAGTTTCTGAACTCACCAAAGCGGCTGGAGCATCCCTAGAAGGAGAAGTGGGCACGGTTCCCTACAGTGATTTAGGTGAGGGACATCCCCAGTTTACAGACCCTGATCAGGCAGGAAAATTTGCACGGGAAACTGGTGTGGATGCTCTGGCTCTGTCGGTTGGTAACATCCATCGACTTGAGCAGAAAGGGCAGGTAGACATTGACTTTGATCGACTCCAAGAAATTGAGAATAGAACCGAAATTCCTTTGGTTATTCATGGAGCATCAGGGCTTTCTGATTCTGATCTGATGCAACTCTGCCAAACCCATGTTGCGAAAATTAATGTGGGAACTCAATTACGTCAGGCCTACACTTTGGCATTGAAGGAGTATTTGAGGACGCATCCCCAGGATTTTGATCCGTTACGCCTGCGAAGTGCAACAATACCAAGGGTTCAAATGGCGGCTGAATCTATCCTTAAAATCTGCAATTGGAATGAATTAAAATAATCCAAAATTTATCGATAAAATTTTGAATCTAAAATATTGTATGATATTCGTACTTTTAACTTGACAGCGCAATTTTTTGGGGTTGAGAATGTAGCAAACGTTTCCGAAACCCCCTCTCATCTGGTGAATAATCAAGGGGGATCATCGGGCTTGACCCTGGGG
The DNA here is from genome assembly GCA_022360655.1 of Spirochaetales bacterium. Classification (GTDB taxonomy): domain Bacteria; phylum Spirochaetota; class Spirochaetia; order DSM-2461; family DSM-2461; genus UBA2779. The sequence continues at coordinate 81,992 of JAKSCK010000270.1, forward strand.
AGGACAAAGATTTGGCAGCAGTAAAAATTGGTATCGTGGGGTTAGGACGTTTGGGGAAAAGGCATGCTGAAAACCTCAAGCATAAAGTTTCTGGTGCTGCTCTTGTTGCGGCCTGCAGTGTGGTGAAAGAAGAGCTGGATTGGGCCCGTGAAAACCTGGGTATTGAAGCGCTCTACTCCAATTACGATCAGATGCTTGAGGAAGCCGATTTGGATGCTGTGTTCTTAGTGACTTCATCAGCGGTACATGCAGAACAATCCATCAAAGCCCTTGAGAAAGGACTCCATGTTTTTACGGAGAAACCCATGGGTGTGGATGTTCCTGAATGCCAAAAGGTAGAAAGGGTTGTTGCTGAGCATCCAAATCAGGTGTTTTTTGTGGGTTTTGTTCGCCGATTTGATCCCAGTTATGCCTATGCCAAGCAGCTCATTGATGAGGGTGTGATTGGCGAACCATTTTTGGTTCGTTCCCAGACGGTGGACTTGGATGAATATGCTGAATTCCAGGTGAAGTTTGTTCCCACTTCTGGTGGTATTTTCCTGGACTGCAATGTGCATGACATTGATTTGGCCCGTTGGTATTTAGGTTCAGAGGTGAAGTCTGTTTATGCCAAGGGTGGTAGCTATGTTCATCAGGCTTTTGACTCTGTCCATGATGCGGACAACACCGTGGTACTCACCACATTTGACGATGGAAAAATGGCGGTGATTTCTGCGAGTCGAACCGCTTTTCATGGCCATGACACTCATACAGAAATCACAGGGAGTAAAGGCATTCTCAAAATTGGAATGACACCTGCAAAGAATCGGGTCGAAGTCTTTGATGGTCATGGGGCCCGAACGCATTGTGTGAGAGATTTCTTTGAGCGTTTCCATGAAGGTTTCTTGGCTGAAGCACAAGAATTTGTAAATTGCATTCGAGAAAATCGGCAACCCATTGTAAGCGCTTTTGATGGAACCAAGGCCACAGAAGTGGGATTTGCCATGACGGACTCCTTTCAGCAGGGAAAAGAGGTGCAACTTCATTCGTAAAGGAAAAGAGACGCACTTGCTCCCCTTCCTGAGGAAGGGGTCGTTCTAAAGCACTCATCAAACGACTAAGACTTTGGTGGTTTGTGGGAATACACGGAGGTTATCTATGAAGAAAACAGTTTTGTTCGCTCTGGCTCTGTCTCTGGTAATTTCTTTTGCATTGCATGCCAATGGTGGTGCAGAAGATGGAACAATGCGCATTGGTGCGGCAATGAGTTCGTTCTCTGATAAGTGGCAAACCTATCTCCAGGATGGTGTGCGCACTTTTGATGCCGATCATGACGACGTCACCATTTCCATGACAGATGGGAAGGACGATCCTGCGTTGCAGCTGAATCAGGTGGAAACACTCATCACTCAAGGTATGGACGCCATTGTGATTGTTCCTGTGGATATTTCTGCATTAGGTCCCATCATCAATCTTTGCAAAGGGGCTGATGTTCCCTTGGTTGTTGTGAATCGTCTTCCCGGTGAAGAGCACCTGAAAGATGTGGATGTTTATGTTGGATCTGATTCCATTGAAGCGGGAATCCTCCAAGGTGAGTGGGTGAAAGAAGTCACCGGTGGTAAAGGAAATGTTGGCATCATCATGGGCCCCTTGGGACATGAGGCCGCTATGATGCGTACCAAGGGAAATGAAGATGTTTTTGCTGGAACATCTCTTGATGTGGTGACCAAAGCGGAAGGCAAGTGGGATCGCGCCAAAGGCATGCAGATTGCTGAGAACTGGTTCCAGAGTGGCTCCGGTATCAATGTGATTGTGGCCAACAATGATGAGATGGCCATTGGTGCTCTTCTGGCTGCAGAGTCTATGGGCATTGCAGATGAGGACATTTTCATCACTGGTGTGGATGCCACTCCTGATGCCATTGAGTACTTGGGGAAGGGCTTGGATGCCACGGTTTTCCAGAGTGCTTATGGGCAAGGTTATGGTGGTGCTGAAGCGGCTTACAAGCTCCTTCAGGGTGAGAGCATTGAAAAGATGTACTGGATTCCATTTGAGTTGGTCACTCCTGAAAACGCGGCTGATTACAAGTAGTTGTGACTGAAATCGGGCGGATCCACAGGGTCCGCCTTTTTTCTCAAGCCGAAGGAGGAGCAATCATGGATGGCGAGTACACACTCGAAATCACGAATATGTCCAAGTCCTTTCCAGGGGTGAAAGCCTTAAAGGGAGTGGATCTAAAGGTTCGCAAGGGGACAGTCCATGCCCTCATGGGTGAGAACGGTGCCGGAAAATCGACACTGATGAAAATCCTCTATGGAATCTATGAAAAAGATGAAGGAGAGATTCTCTTTAAGGGAACTCCATACAAGGCGGGAAGTCCCATTGAGGCGATTCGCTCAGGGATCACCATGATTCCTCAGGAAATTAGCCCTGTTCCCAATTTGGATATTGCAAGCAATGTTTTTTTAGGAAAAGAGCATACCTTTGCTGGCGCGTTGTCTTTGGTGAATCAGAAAAAAATCCACGAGGAGACCGCAAAACTTTTCGCGGAATTGAATATAGACTTGGACCCCCATCTGATGATGAAGGATGTGTCCATTGCCAATGCTCAGTTGGTGGCCATTGCCACGGCTGTGTCCTACGATTCCGACCTCATCATCATGGATGAGCCCACTTCAGCACTCACAGAAAAAGAGGTGGAACATCTTTTCACCATCATTCGGAAATTGAAGGAAGAACGGAATATTTCCGTGATTTATATTTCCCATAAACTGGATGAAATCTTTTCAATTTGTGATGACGTCACGGTGTTCCGGGATGGAGAGTTTATTGGTTGCAACCCTGTGGCCAATATGAGCAAGGATCAGCTCATCAGCATGATGGTTGGTCGATCCATGGATGAGTTTTTCCATAAGGAATCAGCAGAAATTGGAGAGGTTCTTCTTTCTGTCAAAGATTTGTCTTTAGAGGGGCAATTTTCTCACATCAATTTTGAGCTTTGTCGCGGGGAAGTTCTTGGGGTTGCAGGTTTGATGGGGGCAGGACGTACAGAGCTGATGGAAGCCATTTTTGGCTACACTCAGCCAGATTCTGGTGTCATTGAATTGAATGGAAAACCCGTAGAAATTGCAGAACCTCGTGATGCCATTTCCTATGGAATTGGATTTGTGACTGAGGACCGAAAACTCACCGGCATTTTCCAAGAATTGTCCATCAAAGACAACATGATCATGCCGGATGTTCCCTCCTATCTCAAAGCTGGTTTACTCAACAATTCCCGTATTAAAAACGAGTGTCAGGTACAGCGGGAGTCTCTCCAAATCAAAACACCTTCCCTGGAGCAGCTCATTAAAAATCTGTCTGGTGGAAACCAGCAAAAGGTTTTGCTTTCTCGTTGGCTGCTCATGGAACCTGAGGTGCTCATTTTGGATGAGCCCACTCGGGGTATTGATGTTGGTGCAAAGGCTGAAATCCACCGTCTTATTGGAGAACTGGCCAAGATGGGGAAGGGCATCATCATGGTTTCTTCTGAAATGCCGGAAATCTTGTCCATGAGTGACCGCATTCTTGTGATGCATGAAGGAACACTCTCAGGTGAGGTCAGCGGCTCCGAGGCCACCCAAGAACATATTCTGCAGCTCGCCACTGGTGAAGGCATAAACAAGGAGGAATCATGACCGCTGAGAAATTCAAGGACTCGAAGGTGTCCTTTGGAGCCATCTTCAATAAATACGGTATTGTGTTCATTCTCATTGGGATTTGCATCCTGATGTCCATTTTGTCTCCGGCTTTTTTCTCTGTACGAAACCTCACCAATGTGGTGCGTCAGGTTTCCATCATTGGAATACTGGCCATGGGTGTCACCTTTGCCATCATCACCACCGGTATTGATTTGTCATCAGGTTCCGTGTTGGCTCTGGTGGGTGTTGTGGTGGCCTCTTTCTCACAGACTCAAATTGCGGATGGCCAGCCTGTGGGACTCATCATGCCCATTTTCTTTTCACTCATCATTGGTTTGGGCTTGGGCGGATTATTGGGGGGAATCAACGGCTCCCTTCATGCCTATGGGAAAATCCCAGCCTTCATTGCCACTTTGGGTATGATGACTGTCGCACGTGGTTTGGCCCTTCTTTATACAGCAGGCCGGCCCATTGGTTATCTCAAAGAATCCTTCATCTTCATTGGTGGTGGGTCTTTTCTGGGAATCCCTGTCCCCATCTGGGTGTATGCCATTGTGGGAGTGATTTCCTGGTTGCTTCTGAGCAAGTCCAAATTTGGGCGCTATGTTTTTGCCATTGGGGGAAACATGCAGGCCGCTCGGATGTGCGGCATCAATGTGGAGAAAACCCTGGTGAAGGTGTATGCCTATGCCGGTTTGCTTTCCGCTGTCTCTGGTATTCTTTTGGTTTCCCGAACCGCCGCTGGAAATCCCACTTATGGACTTTCTTATGAATTGGATGCCATTGCGTCTACGGTCATTGGGGGGACCAGCCTGGCTGGAGGTGTGGGCTCCATCCCTCTGTGCGTGGTGGGGGCTCTCATCATTGGGGTGATCAACAATGGTATGGATTTGTTGGGTGTGAATGCCTATTGGCAGCAGATTGTCAAAGGGTTCATCATTGTGCTTGCCGTTCTTCTTGATTCCCGTAAACAGCATAAAAAATAAGCATCCTATCTTCTGATTCCCATTACTGAGTTTGTCCATTCTGATCCATAAAGAATGGGCAAACTCTGGAAGAGGATGGATGGATTCAAGTTTGATATTCCCCTATTCACCATGTTTTCTCCTGGCCAAAGGAAATTAAGACTTTACAAGCTGGCTGCATTTATTTATCGTATTGTCAGACAATATGAACAAGCCCGAGGAGAAAGGGATGACCCAAACAAAACCGCCGCTACAGGTGATGGCTGAGACCACGGACACCGACTACTGGAACGACTCCTGTTCCATTGGCGAGCTCGAATATGCCATCCCCAATGGGGCCGTTGGTGCCACAACCAATCCAGTGATTGTCACCAATGTGCTCAATAAAGAATTGCATCTCTGGGAAGATCGGATCAAAGAGATTGCCGCCCAGAATCCTGAATTTGATGAAGATCAGGTGGCCTGGACTCTCATTGAGGAGATGGCCATAAAAGGTGCAGAACTTCTTCAACCCGTCTTTGAGAAAGAGAAGGGATTGAAAGGACGCATTTCCATTCAGACCAATGCCAAATTCCACCGCAATGCCAAAGCCATGGCCAACCAAGCCATTCGCTTTGACACTCTTGCCCCCAATATGCAGGTGAAGATGCCTGTGACAGCTGCTGGTGTGAAGGCTTTAGAAGAGGCCACGGCTGCCGGTGTGAACATCAATGCCACGGTGTGTTTCAGTGTTCCCCAGGCTGTTGCAGTGGCGGAAGCTGTGGAAAAGGGAATTGCCCGTCGGGAAGCCGAAGGACATGACTGCTCCTCCATGACGCCTGTGTGCACCATCATGATTGGCCGTGTGGATGATTGGCTCAAAGTTCAGGCCAACAACAAAGACATTCTCATTGATCCAGCCTATTTGGAGATGGCCGGTGTGGCTGTGATGAAGAGTGCCATGAAGGTCTTTGCAGAACGAGGCTATCGCACCCGTCTGCTGGGCGCGGCTTACCGGAACTGGAATCATGTGGCCCATCTCATTGGTGGCAACCTGATTCACACCATTCCGTACAAATGGCAATGCCGTTACAACGGTTCTGACATGCCCATTGAGGTGACGGCTGATCAGCCTGTGGATCCGCAGATTTTGGAGGTTCTTCGGAAGAACTTCCCCGATTTTGTGCGGGCCTATGAACCGGATGGAATGAAACCAGAAGAATTCGAAAGTTTTGGTCCGACACGCCGTACCCTCCGTCAGTTCTTGGGTGGTTATGAAGATTTGATTCGCATCATTCGCGACATCATTTTGCCCAACCCTGACGTGGAGTAAAGCATGAACCCATGGAGCCTCAACGGCATTAGGTTCCATGGGGATGCTTTGATTGGAAGAGCTGGTTTTCAAATACATCCAGTTTAGGATCACCCTGGGGTGAATCCCTTTAGAAAACCCCGGCGGGAACGCCGGGGTCGATTTGAATGAGGACAATGATGGAAATGACTGCACAAGAATATGTTCAAGGTTTGATGGATAAGGCCCGCGCCGCTCAGCGTGCCATTGAATTTGCCTCTCAGGAGAAGGTGGATGATGTTGTGGCCCGCATGGCCCGGGCTGCCACCACGGAATCCTTTGCTCAATCCATTGCGGAACTTCTGGTGGAAGAATCCCGCATGGGACGGGTGGAGAGCAAATACGGAAAAATGCTCACCAAGGTGAAAGGGTGCTATCGCGATCTTAAGGACGCCAAAACTGTGGGTGTGATTGAGCGGGATGAAGAGAAGGGGCTGGTAAAAATTGCCAAACCTGTGGGTGTGATTGGTGCACTCATTCCGGTCACCAATGGTGAAGCCACCCCCTTCTGCAAGGCCATCAGTGCTTTAAAAACGCGCAATGCCATCATCATGGCCCCCCATCCTCGTGCCGCTCGGACTGGAAAATTGGCCGTCGAGCGCATGCGGGCCGTTCTAGCTCGGCATGGCTGGCCGGAAGATTTGGTGCAGATGACAGAGAACATCTCTGTGGAAATCAGTGGGGAAGTGATGAGCCAGTGTGATCTGGTGATGGCCACTGGTGGACCTGGGATGGTGAAAGCGGCTTACTCCAGTGGTAAACCTGCTTTGGGAGTGGGAGCAGGGAATGCTGTGACCATTGTGACCGAATCGGCAAGAATGGATGATGTGGCCGACAAAATCATGCGGTCAAAAACCTTTGACTGGGCCACCAGCTGTTCTGCTGAAAATTCCTGCTTGGCGCAAGATACAGTGTATGACTCCTTAAAGGATGCCTTGGTGGCAACAGGAGCTCACATTTGCTCTGCTGAGGAGAAAGCCAAACTGGAGAAAGCCATTTGGCCGGATGGTGTCCATCTGAATCGGGACATTGTGGCTCAGAGCCCTCAGCGGATTGCAGAGATTGCTGGCATCACCACGGGTGAGAACACCATGTTCTTTGTGGTGGAAGAAGAGGGCATTGGTGCCGGCTATCCATTCACTGGAGAAAAATTGTCTGTGGTGATGGCCCTGTACAAATGGAGCACTTTTGATGCCGCAGTGGATATGGTGAACCGCATCACAGATTACTCGGGAACAGGCCATTCCTGTGGTATTCATACCACCGATGAATCCCAGGTTTTAACCTTGGGTGAGAAGGTTAAAGTTTCCCGACTGATGGTGAATCAGCCTCAGTGTTTGGCCAACTCAGGCGCTTGGACCAATGGAATGCCCATGACGCTGTCCTTAGGTTGTGGAACCTGGGGCAACAACAGCACCAGCGACAACATTGATTATTCGAAGCTCATGAACACCACTTGGATTTCCTGGCCCATTCCCAGCACCCAGCCTTCCGATGAGGATTTGTTCTCCTCAGACGTTCTTGCGGAAGAATGGGACTGATTTTGTAAAAAAGAGATCCACCAGAATCATGGATTTTGGTGGATTAGATCAAATCGTAGATTTGATGTTCTTAGATCGACCCCGGCCTATGCCGGGGGTCCTCTGCCGAAGGATGGAGGGCGGGATGAAGAGGAATGGGCCAGTCCATTCTGAGTCCTTGGTGTTGCGTTGGGGAAACTGAAGAGCGGTTGTTCGGTTTACTCCTCCCCATTCCCCCCTGACCGTGGTGAACGAATGATGGCAAAGAAGATGACAAACACTCGAGAGCGTGTTGAGTTAGAAAGCAAACTCCACCAGGCCCTTCAGGGAGGTGGAATTCAGAAAATCGAAAAGCAGCACCAAAAAGGAAAGCTTTCGGCTCGTGAGCGCATTGCGGCCCTGGTGGATGAGGGCAGCTTTGAGGAATATGACATGTTCCGTCTCCCAGTGAAGAGTGAGTTCACCATGGAGAATGAGCAATTTCTTGGGGATGGTGTGGTCACAGGCAGTGCGAAAATAGATGGCCGTCCTGTGTTTCTCTACGCCCAAGATTTTACGGTGAACGGAGGCTCCCTCTCCCGTACCCATGCAGAAAAGATTTGCAAGGTGATGGACATGGCCATGAAGGCAGGATGTCCTTTGATTGCCCTTAACGATTCCGGTGGAGCACGGGTTCAAGATGGAATTGATTCTCTGGCAGGGTATGGGGAAATCTTTCACAGAAATGTGATGAGCTCTGGAGTGATTCCTCAAATCACAGCCATTCTTGGACCTTGTGCTGGCGGGGCGGTATATTCCCCTGCCATTCAGGACTTTGTGGTGATGAGCCAGTCCAACAGCTACATGTTTGTGACAGGACCCAAGGTGGTAAAAACCGTCATCTATGAGGATATCTCTGCCGCAGATCTGGGAGGGGCCGCTGTTCATGGGACCAAGAGTGGAGTGGCACATTTTATTGCAGAAGATGAGCGGAAGGCGTTGTTCACCATCCGCCGCATCCTCTCCTATTTGCCATCCAATAACACTCAAAAGGCTCCTTACAGTCCTCCTGCTGACAAGGCTGCACGCATCTCAAAGAAGTTGACCAAAATTGTTCCAGAAGATGCTCACAAACCCTATGACGTTCGAGAGGTCATTTCTGAGGTGGTGGACTCCGGGGTGTTCTTTGAAATTGCAGAGAAATTTGCAGAGAACATTGTGATTGGATTCAGTCGAATGAATGGTCATCCGGTAGGGGTGGTGGCCAATCAGCCCAAGGTGAAGGCTGGGGTGCTCGACATTGATGCTTCTGTGAAAGCAGCACGATTTATTCGGTTCTGTGATGCTTTTAATATTCCTCTCATTACCTTTGTGGATGTTCCTGGTTTCATGCCTGGTAGTCAGCAGGAGCATAGTGGAATCATTCGCCATGGAGCCAAGATGCTCTATGCCTATGCTGAGGCCACCGTTCCAAAAGTGACTGTGATACTGCGTAAGGCCTACGGTGGTGCATACATCATCATGAACAGCCGTCATCTCCGTGGCGATGTGGTGTATGCCTGGCCATCGGCCGAAATTGCTGTGATGGGAGCCCGGGGAGCTGCAGAGATTATCTTTAAAAAAGATGCCAGCCGAGCCTCTGATCCAGAGGCCTTCATTCGAGAGAAAGAGAAAGAATATGAGGAGCATTTCTCTAACCCCTTCCGTGCCGCAGAACGCGGCTATGTGGATCATGTGATTCCTCCTGAGCAGACTCGTCCCAAACTGATTCGTGCATTGGAGGTGTTGGCAGAAAAGAAAGACCAAGGCCCTCAAAAGAAGCATGGGTGTATGCCCCTGTAATTTTCTTAAAACCAATCTCGTTTTACCGGGAGAGGATGAATGGAAATGATGTATCAATGAGCATAGAAAAGAGACCCAGGTGAAGGGTCTCTTTTTTGTTGACGACCTCCCCCTAGGGGGGAAGATCTCACCTCAATTTCTGTAAGTTGAAAACAGCCTTTTTGTTCTTTTCTCATGAATGATCAAGACCCAACTTTTTTCAAATTCGAAAGAATATGGAGCAGGTGTATTTTCTTTGATAAAAAATCACTTAACCAGAAAAAAGATTTGTAACTGTTTTAGCAATGAAATTGCAATCAATTGATTTTTAATCGCAAGAAGAAGTTCTTTAATGAAAAATTGTGATAAGAAAAAGTCGATTCTTGATCCTGATCATTGGATGATCGTTTAGAAGATGAAAAAACCGACCATTAGGTATGTTTGTAAAATATCGTTTACTTTCTGATTCAAATTTTTTGATTTTTTAAGGAATATAGGATTTATGGAATGTTAATCCCTATAAATATGACTAAAAAACAATTGTTTAGCTTCAGCCTTTGCTGGAACTTGGGTGTTTCTGACGATAGAATGTCCTTCGCTGCTGCCTGCGGCGAAGGAGTGTGATTTGACCGACGATATCTTGCATGCGGCCATCCGGTGTTTTTCCCGTAATGGTTTTCATAAGACCAGTATTAATGACATAACGCGGGAACTGGGTGCCTCAAAAGGGTCAATTTACTATTACTTCAAAAACAAGTCAGAAATCATTTATAAGGTTGTGGAGAAGGGTGTGAGTGCCATCAATGAGTGCATCACTCTTGAACTCTCCAAGGAACAATCCTTAGCCGATTTGATGCGGCGAGTGGTGACATCTTTTGTGGAAATGAGCTTTTCATTTCCAGAATTGATTCGAGTGGCTTACGGAGAAGAGAACCGCGGACTAGATGAAGAGCTCACAGTTGGTATCCGAAGACTGAAATCCACAACCGTACAACTTGTGGCCAGCAACCTCTCTGCAGGGGCAGAGATTCATGTGGTGAAAGAAGGACTGGATTACGATCTTGTGGCTTCTTCTGTCATTGCCATGATGGGTGCTGCCTGCATTGAGAATGGTCAAAAAGAGGAACCAAAGTCCAAAAGTGAGATGGTGCGCCATCTTGTGGCTCTTGTTTCCACGGGAATCTTTTCGGAGGACAAAAGCCAAGCTCCTGAATCCTTTCATTGGTAAAGAGAGACAGCGTTCTTCATCTTGATCCTCCTGGGCGGTAGGGATGCCCCTTCCTTGCACACCGTGGTTTGGAGAATTGAGTTGGAAGAATCTTCTTTCAACAAACCATCCTTAGTCCAAGTGTTCTCTGTTTCTTCCAACTGGTTTGGCTATTGGAACTTCGGTTGTCATCCAAATGAGATTGAATGACTATGGCAAAGTCCGCACGAAGAGCGGAACACCTGTGTTATTATAGCCCCTTGCCTTGCACTTTGAGTTTGAACGAGGGGAATGATGAATGCGATGATCGAAATGCTTCAGAAGCGGGGAATCAAAGCGGTACTCTTTGATAAGGATGGAACTCTGCTTGATTTTGAAAAAACCTGGCGTCCTATGTTGGAGCATTTTGGTAAGGTTCTTGTGGAAGAATTTCACCTGACAGAAGAACAGCAAGCTTCTCTTCTTCATCGTCTTGGGGTGGATCAAAACGGGTATCAACCCAACAGTGTTTTTGTCAAAGATCATTTGGAAGAGATTGTGCAGACTGCCGTTTCTGACCCCTTGCTGACAATGAAGCAAAGCCAAGGGTTAGAGCAGTTTTTAAGAGCATTTCTTGCAACGGATGAAACGAATAAAATTGTTAAACCTCATATGTTCGAATCTGTTCCTCAGGTTCTTTCAAACCTAAAGCATCAGGGATTCCTCTTGGGCGTGGTGACTTCCGATATGGAAGAGACAGCTCAAGGACATCTGGATGTGTTGGAACTCACTCCATACATTGACTTTCTTGCCGGTGATAATGGTACTCGTCCCGTAAAACCCCATCGGGCCGTATTGGATGAATTCTGTGAAACCTTTGGAGTTCAAGCCCAGGATGTGGCCATGGTGGGAGATAGCATGAATGATATGCATTTTGCCGTGGATAATGGGATGGGATGTGCCATCTTTGTTCAAAGCTGTTACCCCGATGATGACGCACAGAATCTCGCCGATTTTGTTTTCTCTGGAGTGGGTGATTTCCTGTGAGATTACCAGGCCCATTCTTGGTTTTGTGTCGAGAAGAACAGATGGACTACACATCATCCTTCCCGTTGGTGAGTGATGAATCATGGTTAAGGTGATCTTGAGATGGATGCCAGAGAAATGAGACAAATGATTCGGTAAAATGTACAATGAGTGTACTAGTTGAGAGGATGATATGAAAAAAATGGAGACCGTTTTACGTGCTGATGCAGTGCGAGTCACAGATCACAAAGGGCGTATTGTAGAGAATTTTCATGTTCGAAAACGTGAAAGTGCCCAAGGAACCTATCGCCTTTGCTTGGATTACCGGGGAGGTCAGCCCTTTCACTTAGGAGAGATTTGTCTGTACTCGGGACCCCATGGTTTTCCAGCCCAGTCTCAATTTTATGGAGAAGGCTATCAAATGCTCTCCCAAACCGATGGGACACTTGAGCGCTCACATGATGTGGGGGAGATGACCGATCGTGGTCATTATAAATTGCCTCAGGTTCCAAAGAAGACAACCGTTCATAGTCTTCTTCGTTTGGATGCGCCTTCTGGAGAGGGACTTCTCTTGGGCTTTTCCTCATGCCATCGATTCCCTGCCGAGTTTCGGTTTGATACCCAAAATCTGGACATCGTTTTGAAAGGAGATGGGATTCGGGTGGATCCTTTGGATACCCTGGAAACCGAAGAACTTTTTTGGATGGAAGGGGACCGACAAGAGACTTTTGAAACGTTTGCTCAGGCCATTCTTCACCATCATCCCCGGTTGGAATGGGCAACTCGTCCCACGGGGTGGTGTTCCTGGTATTGCTACGGCCCGAAAGTGACAGAGACGGACATCATCAACAATGCCCAAGCCGTGGCAGAGTTGGATGTGGATTTAGACTATGTTCAGATTGATGATGGGTACCAGGCCGCTATGGGCGACTGGCTGTCTCCCCATCCCAATTTCCCCCGGCCAATTAAAGAACTCTGCGATTCCATTCGGCAGGAAGGCAAGCAACCAGCGATATGGGTGGCTCCTTTTATTGCAGAAAAAAAATCCAAAATTTTCCAAGAGCACCCAGACTGGTTTGTCCGTGATGAATGGGGAGCACCTCTGCTATCGAGTACAATCAGTTTTGGCGGTTGGCGGCGCGGTCCTTGGTACATGTTGGACGGAACACATCCTCAGGTACGTGCGCATCTTCAGCGAATTTTTTTGCATATGCGTCAGGAATGGGGCGTGCAGTATTTTAAGCTTGATGCCAACCTATGGGGCTGTCTGGGTGGAACCTACTCGGATGAGAAAGCCACCCGTGTTCAGGCCTATCGTGCGGGAATGCAGGCCATTGTGGAGGCGGTGGGTGGGGATTCTTTTCTGTTGGGATGCAATGCACCTATGTGGCCCTCTCTTGGTCTTGTGCATGGGATGCGAACCACCGGGGATGTGCTTCGGTGGCCTCAAACAATCAAGAGATTGAAAAAGGAAGGCTTGTATCGGAATTGGCAGCACAAAACTCTGTGGCTCAATGATCCGGATTGTGCCGTGCTGGATAATCTTCCCTTCAATCGGGTGTCTTTGGCCGCTGGTGGTTTTTCTGTATTCTTCCCCTTAAAAGAGAACCTGTTCACCTACCATGTGACCTATCTTGGGGCCACAGGAGGAATGCTGCTCTCGGGGGATTGTTTAGATCGACTCTCAGACCGCGCCAAATCATGGCTTTCCATGTTGGCCCAGCTTCCAGATGTTGCCGCGAAATTTCAGGGGAATGATTTTTCTGTTGGCATGACCGAACATGAGGGAAAACGATGGCATTTCTTCATGAATGATTCATCATCCTCTCGACTGTATACCCTTCCCATCCAGGCCAAGAGCCTGCTCTTACCCAAAGGAAGTGTGCATCAAGGGGAAACAATCCAAATCCCATCCATGTCTGGTGCCATTTTCTACGAGGTGATGAAGTAGCGAACTTCCCCCTGGGAAGGGCCTTCCCAGGGGTCGATTTAACTCCGAAAAACCCTCAAGAACTCAATCATCATCAGGAGTATTGGTTTTTTCTCGGCGGAACGAATCTGCCCAATTCACCAGGGCGGGAACTCTTCGTGTTTGAACCCAAAGCCTACCCTTTCCAGAAAAATGGGTGACAAGGCCTTCCTGGGAAAAGAAAAAGGATTTGAGCACTCCACGAGGTTTCACGTTGTAGTCCAACCCCTCTGTGAAGGCCACAACATAGCCATTGTCCACCACATAGCGGTCTTCCACAGGAATTTCGACAATGCCTCCGTAGGTGCTAAACCAAAGGTCGCCCAAACCAGTACAACGGGCCATAAACAACCCCTTCCCACCAAAAAATCCTTTGAGTCCCTGGTAGGAGGCATCCACATTGACGCCTTCAGAGCAGGCCAAGAAGGCTCCATTTTGGACGTAGAGGGCTTGGTTTTCCAGTGAAACATGGACAATGTCCCCAGGAACAGAAGGGGCCAGATCAAGCTGTCCTTCACGTTCATGCGCCGTGAATGTGTTGAGAAAGATATTTTCACCACTCAGAAGGCGTTTGAATCCACCACGAGCACTTGTTGTGAGTTCCAAGGATGGGTCCATTGCAGCCATAGAAGCGGCTTCCGCCCGGATGCTTCGTCCTGGGGGGAGCTGCAAATGGAGCATGGCATGGTCGGGTGATGCTTGGATTGTATGGGGTATTGTTGCGGTTTCCATAAGAGCTCCTAGTGATTTTTGGGAGTGAGATGGGGAGTGAGATGATGGCCAAGTTGGCGAGCATCATGACTTTGGCACCAAAGACGTCCCTTGCCTTCAAACCGACAGACCAGACCTTCTCCGCCTAAGAAGGAGGAAAGGATGCTTTTTCCAGCCTTGCTGATGCGGTAATCAAGCCCGTCTTCATAGGCCACAATATGTCCTGTATCCACCACATAGCTGCCATCCACATCCACGGAATACAGGGAACCAAAGGCGGAGAGTAGAAGGTCTCCAACTCCTGAGAAATTGAGCCAAATCATCCCCTCTTTGGCAAACGCTCCTTTGAATCCCTGCCATTCTATGCCCATCTCCAATCCTGCCGAATGAGCCAGGAAGGAACCTCGTTGAACCTTCAAACCACGATCTGACAGAGGCACATGAGCAATGTCTCCAGAAAGTGTTGGAGCCAGTATCACTTCATCCCCAGTGGGACCGGCAGTGAAATGATTGAGAAAAATACTTTCTCCAGCTAAGGCTCTACCCAGTCCTTTGAGAATCCCACCTTTGGAACCGGAGCGCGTGGTGGTTTCTACTTGAATCCCATCACTCATGGCCACCATGGCTCCACCCTCTGCCACAATGTTTTCATGGGGGGCTAGGCGTACTCGAGCGGCGGCTGAGGCTGGTTGTTGAACAATATTGAGAGTCATCGTCTTCTCTCCTTATGAAAATCGGGGATTCAAAAAATGAGCCAAAGCTGGAACGCTTCGGGTTTGCATCCAAATCGTCCCATTTCCTTGAATTCGGGTCACAAAACCTTCCCCACCAAAAAAGGCTGTGGATGCCTTTCCTGGTAATCCAATAGAAAGTTTGAAGCCCTCTTCATAGGCTGCGAGATGGCGTCCATCCACGAGTATCTCTCCATTGACCTGACGTTCTACCATTCCGCCATAGGCGGAAAACCAGAGGACTCCTCCGTTTTTTCCGCCAACAGCACGGAGCTTGCCAAGTCCTTCTCCAGCAAAGGCTGAGGCCATACCCGCCCAAACCGTAGAAAGGTTCACATCACCAGCGGAGGCGAGCCAAGCCCCTTTTTGCAGACAAAGTGTTTCACCGGGAGCCAGAGGGAATTCTACAACCTGGCCAGGAAGGGCAGGAGCAATGGTGAGCGTCTTGGGAAGGGAGGCATTGTTGCTGTAGGATGAACACACCATCCGCTCGCCGCCAAAAATCGCTCTTTTGAGAGCTTTGCCCAGACCTCCAGCTAAAGTGGCATCCATATCCAAATCGGCATCCATGGATTGCATGGCTCCATTTTCGGTGAGGATGGATTCGCCAGGATCTAAGGTGATGTGAAGGTGGCCAAAGGCCGCGCCTCCCTTTAACTGTGTTTGCATTGCTGCCTCCTGTGGTTGTTTTTTGATGGATGTCCTCGGGGATGGAATCTGCCCCTTTCATCTAAACTCTTCCGCATTGGAAAGAGCATTGCTCATAGGTTTGTTCTGAAAAAACGTTTTGTAAAATAGCTATTCTCTTTAATCAGGGGATTCCTTCAATCCGGATCAATATCCGAGAGAGTGAGAATCACAGATTGTTCATCGGAATGGACGTCCCAGAGGGTGTAGGTATCCCCTTCTTTATCCCTGGCCCGAATATGAATGGTTGGTGATTCTTCTGATTCATGGGAAATAAGGGCCTGATCTCCATTCAAGAGAGCAGGAATATCCAAGAGGTTTTCTCCCCATTCTTCTGCTTCAGTGGAACGCAGATAAAGGGCTGTTAGAATAAATCCTGTATTATTTTCAATGGTGAGGACGTCTTTTTCTTCTCCAAAAAGAGTGGGGCTCATGAGGAATCCCAATAGTGCTAGTACGGTCCATACTTTCATGAATCCAACATCCTCAAAATTCCTTTGATTCGTCTATTGGATGAGAATTTTCATTCATCCCATTTTCAGAACCATCATCATCCCCATCAGCTTATCACTCTCCTGAGAGCTTTTCCATGGGGGACTTTTTTTAGGAAAATCTTGTCCACGTAATGATTTCCATAACAAGGAAGCAAAATCTCATATAGTGTTAATTTATGTTAATAATTAAAAAGTACGCAATATATAGCGTGTTAAGCTTGTTTTCTGCCGATAGTTTTCTTAGACTCCAAGGACGCTTCCCTCAAGAGATTGCTGAATTTCGCCGTCCTGAGGAGGTGTTCATGATCACAGTTCATTTCTGAGGCCAATGGGAGGGATTATGCTGGCACAGACAATTCAGGGGTATCGGTTTGCACAGCCTATTTGCGAAGAGATTTTCCGCCGGAAGTACATGCTTCATGGAGAGGAAGAGTTTGAAGAAGTCTTTCGCGGAGTGGCGGAAGAAGTGGCTCGCGCCGAAAAACCAGAGGAACGGCCCCGAATTGCTCAACAATTCTTTGATGAGATCATCAGTGGTCGGCTCATTCCTGCGGGCCGTATCCTGGCCAATGCTCGTCCTGACTCCCCCATGAAGAATTACAACAACTGCTTTACGATTGATGTCGAAGATTCCCTGGAAAAGATATATGAGTCACTTCAAGAGGATGCCATCATCAGCAAAATGGGTGGAGGTGTGGGCTTTGATATTTCTTCACTTCGGCCTAAGGACGACCCCCTCTCCCGAGGGGGGAATTCCTCAGGGGTGGTGAGTTTTCTTCGAATTTTTGATCAAAGTGCCAAAACCATCATGACAGGGGGGCAGCGTCGGAGTGCGCATATTGCCCTTTTAGACATCAGCCACCCCGACATTGAAGAATTCATCACGGTCAAGCAGGGGGATCGAAATAAAGAACTCACTCAGTTCAACATCTCAGTCAAAGTCACCGATGCGTTTATGGAAGCATTAGAAGCGGATGCCGATTTCCCTTTGGAATTTGGAGGAAAGGTTTATAAAACCGTTCGTGCCCGGGATTTGTATGAGAAATTGGCCCGGAATGCCTTCATTCATAATGAACCTGGAATCTTCAACGCTGACACAGTGGAGCGTTATAACAATGGTTCCTGGGCCTTCAAAATGGATCGGGTGAATCCCTGTGGTGAACTGGTGATGCCCGCCTATTCTCTTTGCTGTTTAAGTGCCATCAATCTTTCTGCTTTTGTAGTGCACCCCTTTGAAGAGAATGCTCGATTTGACTTTGAGGCCTTTGAACAGAGTGTTTCAACAGGAGTGCGCTTCCTCGACAATGTGTTGGATGTCACCGAATATCCCTTGGATCGCATTGAAACCTTTTCTCGCCAGTGGCGAAGAATAGGACTGGGTTTTACAGCGCTTGGAACGGCCATGGCCATGCTTCGCATCACCTATGGATCCTCTGAATCGGTGGACTTTGCCTCTCAAATGTCCCAAGCCCTCCGCGATGCCAGTTACCGTGCTTCAGCCCAATTGGCTGCGGAAAAAGGAGCCTTCCCTGCCTTTGATGAAGAGAAGATTCTGAAGGCCAATTTTATCCAGAAACTTCCCAAAGATCTTCAGGCTCTGATTGCCGAAAATGGTCTGCGGAATATTCAGATGAACACAGTGGCTCCCACGGGCACCATCAGTCTGTCCGTAGGCCAAAACTGTTCCAGCGGAATCGAGCCTGCCTTTGCCCTGCAGTATGATCGGAATATCCGCACAGGTGTGGGAGATGAGGTTCGCACAGAAACGGTGTATGACGCAGGTTGGCTGAAATGGAAAGAACTCACTGGTTCCGATGAACCTCCTTCTTGGATGGTGACCACCATGGACATTGATCCCTATGCATCCATTGATGTGCAAGCGGCCATTCAAGAGAACATTGATCATTCCATTTCCAAAACCCTGAATCTTCCGCCAGGAACCGATTTTGAAGCCTATAAGGATTTGTTCCATTATGCCTATCGCAAAGGGCTCAAAGGATTTACCACCTTTAACCCTGAAGGAAGCATGAAGGGCATTTTGGAATATTCAGAGAAGCAGGAAGAGCAGGCTGTTCCTCGAGGAGGCACACCCAAACGTCCCACGGATCTTCCCTGTGATATTCACCGCGTGAATGTGGGAGGACGACGTTACATCATCATTGCCAGTCAGTTGGAAGGACGACTCTATGAGGTTTTCTGGATTGATATCCCAGATGCACAAGATGTGAAAATCAATGGATTCCGTAAAGGAATTGTGCGGAAAATGGGCGGTGGGCGCTATGATCTTTTGATGGGAGAGGGGAATCCTTGGATGGTTTTGGAGGATTTTACTCGGGTTTACGACAGCCCCAATGCCTCTCTTGGACGATTCGTCTCTATGGCCCTCCGCCATGGAGCTCCTCTTCAATTTGTCATTGAGCAACTCCAAAAAGACACCCATTTTGCTGATTTTGAGCGGGTGATTGGCCGGGTGTTAAAAACCTATGTGCAGGATGGAGAGGAGGTGATTGCCGGAGAGAAAAAATGCCCCGAATGCCCATCCAAACTGGAGTTTCGTGAGGGTTGTGTGACCTGCCCCTCCTGTGGTTGGAGCAAGTGCAAATAGTGTTTCTCTTCTGATTAAATCGACCCCTGGGCCTGCAAAACCAGGCCCGGGGGTGAAATCCCAGTTAATAATCGAGCTGGTCGAGGGTGACGTAAAGATCTGAAGAGGATACATCCACATCCCAGAAGGTGTAGGTATCGCCATCTTCATCTTCAAGACGAATATCAAAACGGGAATTGGGGTAATCCACCAGATTGACTGTGAGTGTTTTGCCATTTTCCAAAATGGCATCACCAAGAAGATCATCTCCCCAGCTGTCAGTGTTTTTATGGCTGACCTGTATGAAGTACAGGGTGAAACCTGTTTCATTGGTGATGTCTACATAGCCTTCGAACTTTCCTCCGGGACCCCAAGAGGTGACTTCCAAGCCATAGACATCGTCATAATCGATGTCATCAAGGGTGACAATGATGTCTCCTGTGCTGATGTCAAACTCAAGGTAGGTGTAGGTATCTCCATCTTCATCTTCAAGGAGAATGTCAAAATAGGAGGATGGGGCATTGGTTAAGGGGATGCGTACGGTGTTTCCATCACCCAGAATGCTATCACCAAGTCTATCCTCACCCCAGTCAAAATCCCCTTCAGGACGAACCAGAATAGAATATAAATCCAGTCCTGTGTCATTGGTGATATCCACGTAACCATCAAAGGCAAAGCTTGATACAGTCAAGCTCAGGACAAGCAGTATCATGACGCCTATTCGTTTCATATTTTTCCTCATGTATTCAGAACTTCAAAGAAGTTCACTGCGATGAAAGCTAATGTACATTTATCTTCAACCATCCCGCAAGGTCAGAACTGAAGGATGGAAGAGAGAATGATGAGTGTTTCGGAATTATTCTGAAAAATACTTTCGACAGGCGGCTTTGAATGCATCACCGCGGTGAAATTCATGGGTAAAAAGGCCAAAGCTGGCGGCTCCAGGTGAGAGCAACACCGCATCTCCTGGCTGGCTGATCTTTTGGGCTTCAACGATGGCTTGATCCATGCTCTCTACAGGCCCAATGAGATGATGTCCCCTTTGTTCTAAGAGGGGCTGAATGGCTTTGGTGGCTGTTCCTGGGAGAAGGATGATGGCTTTGGGTTCGGGATGAAGTTGGGTGAAGGGGGTGAAATCCAGTTCCTTATCTGTACCACCAGCAATGAGGATAACAGGTTGTTGTGTACCTGAGGCTGTGGATACGGCGTTTACGGCGGCCGCTGTGGCATCGGGAATGGTGGCGGCCGTATCATCATAGAATCGGATTCCTTGGGATTCCAGGAAGAGCTCCATGCGATAGGGAACACCGGGGAAGTTTTGGGCTGCTTTGTGAATGTCCTGGGATTTGAGGCCAAAGAGACGTGCCATTAGGGCTGCAAAAAGCAGGTTCCGTTTTTGATGCAAGCCAGGAACGGGAAGTTGTGAGGGGAGAATGTTTTCAGCCTCTCCAGTAACGGAGACCCAACCCAAGCCTTGGGAATCAATCCATGCTCCCTGGAAGTTGGCACTCTGGGGAGGCTCATCTCGGATGAGAAAGGATGGGGCCGTGGAATCTGTGGCCCATTTCTGTCCACGTTCATCATCAGGAAAAACAGTTAGGGCATTTTGAGGAAGAGATTCACAGATCACCCATTTATCCGCTTCATAATCCTCAAAGGATTCATAGCGATTCTGATGGTCATGCATCAGGTTGGTGATGGTAGCAACTTGAGGGTGAAGAAGGTTTTTTCCACGAAGATCGGCCAACTGCCAGGAGGAGAGCTCCAGAATAACAGGGGTATCGTCATTCAATTCCTCTAAGAAGGACAGCGGGCTCACCGTGATGTTTCC
Organism: Spirochaetales bacterium; assembly: GCA_022360655.1. Taxonomy (GTDB): domain Bacteria; phylum Spirochaetota; class Spirochaetia; order DSM-2461; family DSM-2461; genus UBA2779. The sequence goes on from JAKSCK010000270.1 coordinate 102,485, forward strand.
TCCCAAACGGGTTTGAGGAAAACGGGTGGATAAAAAATGGTGGAGAGCCGTGACCGTGGTGGATTTTCCCTTGCTTCCGGTGACAGCCAAAATTGGACCAGAGAATTCTTTGAGAAAAAGGCTGATATCGGTTTCAATGTTTTGGCGTCCCATAATCCAAGGAGAATCAATGGGAACCGCTGGATTTTTGACAATGATGTGGGCATCATCAAAGTCTTTTTGGCGGTGTTCACCAAGAATAAACTCAATATTGAGTCCTTCAAGAGCTTGGATGGAAGGCGCAAGGACTTCTGCACTTCTTAGATCGGTGCAGAGGACGTGTGCTCCTCGTTTTGCAAGATATCGGGCGGATTCTACACCACCGCCGTGAAGTCCTAATCCCATTACAAGGGCTTTTTTTCCATTCAAGTTCATTGGATGCATATGCAAGAAATCATAGGGACTCCCGAATCAATTTGGCAAGCGCCCTTTCGGGAGATAGAATTGAGTTATGAATCTTCGTGTTGTCATTCTCATCTCCCTTCTTGGATGGATGGCTTTTTTTCTTGGAGCTCAAGAGAATCCAGTTGCTGGAGAACCTCAGGACAATGGTTCTGTCGAAGAACCCTTGCTGACAGAACCCATTCAGGACGTTCCAGGAATCTTTGAGCAGGCCCTGATGTTGTCCTATGCCGATGGAAAGAGCTTTGAGGTGGTTTCCAATGGGGAAGGGATAAGCTACCGCATTCCCATGGATGATTTAGCAAATGTGGCCATTCAGGTGGATGACACGATCCTCACAGATGCCGAAAGCCGCGTGGAGTTGCTCATTCCTGGTGGTGGAGTGGTGATTGTTACAGAGGGGAGTTCTCTGACTGTGAAAGAATTGGATGGCTCTGGCGGTGGAGTTTTGGACCTTGGATATGGCCGGGTTCGGGCTGTGGTTCCTCTTCTGTATGGAGATTCCCGTCTCTGGATTACTGGTTATGACACAGTTGCTGGGGTGCAGGGAGGCGATTTTGGTTATGACCTTTTTGCCGATCCAGAATCCAGCGGTGTAGAGCGCATCTCTTCGGTTTATAGTTTTGATGGTGATGTGGAAGTTTTGCGCTATGATCCACGAACCGACACAAAAGTGACTCTTCTTGAGCGAATCCCTCATTTAATTTCCGATGATCTGATGGCACGTGTCCGATCTGTTGAGGGACCTGTTCGTTTGCGTAGTGAGAAAATTGCTCAGGAAATTTTGGATTACTGGAATGCCCATCCCTTGCTGACACCAGATGAGGTGCTTTTGGCTGCTGGAATGACTTCCACGGCGGATGAATTGAACATGCTTGCCGGACGATTACCTAATAAAAAAGCTTTACGAATCAGTGGTCAGGTGAGTTTTGGAGTTGGTGTGGGCATGCTGACGGCAGCTGGCTTGCTCAAGCTTCTGGTGAAAGACAATAAAACCGCTGATCAGGGGGCTCTCAGTTTAGCCATCATTGGCTCGGCTTCTGTGGTGACTGGCGGTGCTTTAATGGGATATGCCTTCACTCTACCGTTTTGACGGTTCTCTTTTTTGTGTGCAAAAAAAATCCGCCATTCCGGCCTTCTTGAAAAGAAGGCCGGGGAAACTCTTACTTGGGACCAACGCGTCCTTTTTTCTGAGTAGAACTGTTTTTATTGCTCACGAAGAATTTCGGAAATCTCCCAGGACTGACGGCCCTGTTTGAATCGCAACACATCCCGCCGTTGCACACCGCGGGGGGCTGGGGGTTCTGATTGACCTTCTACGGGTTCAACGGGTCCCCATAACTCATAAAGTGCTTCAATGCTTCCATCGGGTTGCTCTGTGAGACTGAGATTGACAATGCCCCATGGCCAGACTCCTTCAGGAAGCTCTGGTTTTCCCGCTGCAAGCCAGTCTTCTGCGCGGGGAAGTTCGCCAATGCGTTCATATCCTTGGCGGACTTTATGAGTGACGTAAATCATATCAACATGACGTTGATCATCCTCTCCCACATGACGGGCAAGGCAGTCATCCATGGCCTGGGAATTGAGGCGATCTATGGCCTCATAGAAGGTTTGGGCCACTTCAAATGGGGCCATGCCCTGGGTGATGGGTGGACGGAGGGCATTGGTGATGGGACCCCAGGCAAAGAGTCCCGTCACCCCCAAGATGGAGAGAGCCAGGATGATTTTCCATCCCGATTTTCTCAGCCAGCGGCCTGATTGAAGGATTTTCTCCTGATGTCCCACCTTGTCCTGAGCGGCAATTCTACGCTCTTCTGCTTCTTCTTCAGTGAGAGAATCCAAAAGGTTGTTCTCTTGCCAATGCTTGGCCAGTTGTTCCCAATCCCCAAGTTGGGGAATGTTCTTTTTCTCTTTCCCAAGAATGGATAACAGAAATTCTTCTGTATGGTGGGACACACGGGGTTGGAGGCTTGGGAGAGAAGGGAGCACTCCTTGTCGAATGCGCTCTCTTCGTTCCTCACCCCTTTCATCCTGAAAGGGGTCGGTCTGAGTCAGAACCTGCCAGACCAAACAGGCCAGAGAAAAACTCCAGGCCTCTTCTCCGCGTAAATCGGGGTGATTCCAAAGATCCCAATCTTTGTGATTGGCATGATCGGGAGCATGATCACGAACCCAAGCTCCAAGAAGTGGTGGGAGAACAAAAAGCCTACCATCATCACACCATTGAAAGGAGGGGACATACAAACCACCTAAGGGCCAGTTCTGCTCTTTGAGGTATTGAAGGGCATGAAGAAGGGTACGGAGAGCTTGGGCGTTGAACTCTTGGCTTTCAAAGGGATGGAGTGTTCCAATCCATGGACCCAGGGCAAGCATTTGTGCGTCATGCTCAGCAAATTTCTCTATGCCCCAGTTTTCTCTTGTTCCATCAGGAGAAACAAGAATCCCATTGGATTGGCGTATGGCCACAGTATCGGCAGAGGCAAAACCTCGGCCTGTAACACCAATGGGAAGTCCTAAATAGTGGGTATCATGGATTTGGCATCGCCATGCATGGGGATGGATTGTTTGGATGTTCATGGACAGCCTCTTTTTGGCGGAGTGTTATTGTTTGCCGCCATTGTTGTTTTGGAAACACAGCTTTCACCGTGAGACATTTCCTTTATCATCAGAAGGATGATCATGGTAAAACCCGATCCATGATACGCCCCTCAGAGGTGATTCGTCCATTCTATGAGTTCAGAGGGGTTGGCGGAAGGGAGGGGATATGTCTGTTGTTCTTGGCATCGACAATGGCACGCAGAGCACCAAGGTGCTGTTTTATGATGCGAATAATCATCGCGTTCTTGAAATAAAGTCTGCACCTCATGCCTTGGATTCTCGGAAGGACGGCACACGGGAGCAGAAAACCCATTGGTGGATTGATGCCCTGCTTTCCTGCCTCAATCAGGTGGATTCTTCGTTGAAATCTCAGGTTCAGGCCATGGGTGTTTCGGGTCAGCAGCATGGAATGGTGGCCCTAGATGAGCATGGCCATTCTCTTCTTCCGGTGAAACTCTGGTGTGATACCTCTACTCAGTTTTGGAGTGAAGAACTCACCAAGAGATTTGGAGGCAGGGAGCGACTCATTCAAGAGTTGGGGAATCCCTTGGCTGCTGGCTACACGGCGGGTAAGGTGCTCTGGCTCAAGGAAATGCTTCCTCAGGTTTTCTCTTCACTGCGATGGATATTGCTTCCCCACGATTATCTGAATTTTTGGCTCACTGGTCGGGTGTCTGCAGAATGGGGTGATGCGTCCGGGACGGGTTTTTTGGACGTTCGCAAACGCTGTTGGCATGAGGGACTTCTTTCCATGGTGGATTCCAAGCTCATTCAGAAATTTCCACCACTGTTGGAACAGGGGGAGCCAGCTGGTGTGCTCAGTCAGGAAGCGGCCCAATGCACGGGCTTACCGCCTGGTATCCCTGTTTCCTCTGGTGGTGGAGATAACATGATGGGAGCTTGGGGAACAGGTACGGTTGAGGATGGTGATTTAACCTTGAGCCTGGGAACCAGCGGGACACTTTATGGATACAGTTCCCGTCCTTTTGTGGATGATGATGGTGTACTGGCAGCATTTTGCTCTTCAAGTGGTGGATGGTTGCCTCTGCTGTGCACCATGAACTGCACAGTGGCAACGGAATTTGCTCGGGAGATGATGGGGGTTGAACTTGATGAGATGGAGAGGTTGGCAACAGCATCCTCTCCAGGGGCCTCTGGTGTGACGATGCTGCCATTTTTTCATGGTGAGCGGGTTCCAGATCTTCCCCATGGTAAAGCAAGCATTATGGGTTTGGATGCAACTAATACCACTCGAGAAAATATTCTTCGGAGTGGGATGGAAGCAGCTGTCTATGGTATGCGGGTTGGGCTTGATCGGTTTCGGGAACTGGGGTACCAACCCAAAGGCATTCGGTTGACTGGTGGTGGCTCTCAGAGTCCTTTATGGCGTCAGATGTGTGCGGATATCTTAAAATGCCCCATCTCAGTCCCGCAAATCACAGAATCAGCCGCCTTTGGGGCCGCACTCCAGGCCTTATGGACTCTAGATGGAGGGGGAGATCTTCCGTCTTTGGTTCAAAAACATGTGCAATTTGATGCAGAGAAGAGCTGCGAGCCTGTTGATGTTCCGGGATATGATGAGGGTTTTGAGCGCTATCAAATGTGGTTGAATGGCCTCATTCCCTACTACCGTTGATGGGAGCTCTTTGATTCAAGTAATGATCTTTTCTCATGTTGAAGTTTTTCTGGTTTGTGAATAAAGATTGCCATTGCACTTTTTAAGAATGATGGATTTTGTGGGGAAGATGCCGATATTCAGTATATGGATTCAGTCTGACTTCTTTGAATAGGCTTGTGTAACACATTATCAAAGATGTTGTTGTACAGAATTGGAAGAGATGAAATAGCCATGGAGCTTTATCATTTCATAAAAAAGAAGTTATTTGTTTAAATATATATATTTATTTAGAATTATTTGGAAAATATGATGATCAAATAGAGGATCAGAATGGAGATTCAAAAGGAATGAAAACCATGGTGCAGAATCTGTGAACCATCCCTTGGCTTCTGTTGCGGTGAAAGAAGGAAGTATCGAAAATCTGATTCACCTTTCACAAAATATTGTGGATGTTCGTGAATTTCTCTTTCAGCCCAGCTTGAATGGGCCCTTAGGAAAATGGATTGGTGTTGTTCCATCATTCCCAGAGGAAAAACTCCCTACAGGGGTTTTAGAGTCGGGATTCATGGAGCGTGTGTTTGGGAAAAAAGCCCCACGTGTTCGCCAGGTTCTTCAAAGCCATGGATTTTTATCAGCCCAACATGATGTTCTCACATGGCGTTTTCGTCGTTCTCTTCCTGAGGAATTTGAACTGGGATTAGGCTCTATTGATCATCAGGTTTTTCGTCGACTCGATGCCCAGTTATGGAAGCCTTTTACTTTTGAGCAGGGGGGAGAAGAATTCCTTTCTTTTCTTGATGGAAAATGGGCGGAAGATTCAACAGATTTTGCACGGACCCCAACAGAGCGCTGGTTTCGTCAAGGTGCGCATCTTGTCGCGGTGCGTTTTCATTCTCCTCCTTCCGGAGAACTTCTTGAACTCCTGAATGTCAAATTGCGAATGATTCGAGAAGAGGAACTTTTAGAAGAATTTCGCATCATCACCTCTTCCGGAACGGATACGGCCTCCTGGCGCCGAGAAAGCAACCGACAAAAGTATTTTTTTGATGTTGCAGAAGGATTGTTGAAAAGCGCCCGTTATGTTCTTGATCTCAAGTCCTGCGAACTCAGTGTTTACTCCGAAGGGGATGAGTCTCTTTACATTGCTGGAACTTTAAGTGTGACCTTTCCACGGGATATGGCACCTCATTCTGCATTTGAATCCAGTCCACGCCGATTCGGTTTTGTGAAAAATGATAAAGTGGAGTTTTGCATCAATGATGCTGCTTTACGGACTGCGGCCACATTGGATGATTCCTACTTTTTGTCACTTCGGTTGGAGAGTTGGAGTCCTGGAGCGGCCAATCCTCAATTCAATCCTTTGGCAGACCGTTTTTTTCGAATGCTGTTGGATGCACTTTCCAAACTTGTGGATGGGGTGCTTCCCATCATGCGTCGGGAGAAGACTTTAAACGATCTTCGTTGGCGCTCTTTTTTGGACATTGTTCGCCTTCAGGGCAGGGAACGTGGGGAAAATCTGCATCTGATTCTATCGGATATTTTGGTTTTATTGAAAAGATTCTTTCATCTAGAGCAGTTTTATTTATTTACAGAAGATAGAGATGTCGCGGCAATGCTTCAGTATTTTGCTCAAGAAGCTTCCCAATCCTCCCTGTACACCATTCTCGAAAAACCTCTCACACCGGGGCGCATGCTGCGGGAGCAGTTTGTGATGATGCCGGTTCGGAAAAGTTCTGGGAGCCAAACGAATCTCTATTTCACTCTTCCTGGGGCTTCTCCTTCTTCCTCTACTGATGTGAAAGCCTATCAAGAAGGAACGGCCCTCCGAAACATTTTGAACAAGAGTCACATAGGTGGAAAACCCATTGGAGAAGTTCTGTTCTTTCTCATCACAGAATGCCTTTCTGTGAATCCTCGGGAGGCCATGAAAAACCTTCGCAGGCGCCTAGATGTGAAGAATGGGGGAAAGGATTTACTTGAGCTTGAGGCCTTTGGTAGCACTCTTTTGCAGAGAAGCTCCCGTGTCTTTGATTTGTTTGGAATCTTGAGTGACAACCTAGAATCGGGTTTGGCCTACATGCGTGGACGCCGGGATAATTTAACCGGACTTTATAATCGCCTGTATTTTAAGACCTGTCTTTTACAGAATTTCCTCATTCCAGGGCGGAGTATAGGTCTGATGTTCTTGGACATGGATCATTTTAAGATTTTCAATGATTCGGTGAGTCATGACTTTGGAGATAAGCTTCTGATGGCCTTATCTGAGAGGATGAGGGAGGCTTTACGACCCCTGGGAGGGGAGGGTTTAGCAGGACGATTTGGTGGTGATGAATTTTGCCTCAGTGTCATGAATCGGGATATTGCCACCTTTGAGCATCTTGCCACTCAAGTCTTTCAAGCCATCACATGTCCAGCTCTTGAAGTGGAATTTTGTGTGGGAGAACATCAGGACACGCATGATCTTTCCATCAATCTTATTGGCTTCCTGCATCGACTCATTCGTCCGGACATCGGGAGCAGACAGGCCTCCAGAACCGAATTCCGGGATAAACCAGGACAGAAACCTCAAGAACGGGTGATGGATATCTGGCGGCACTATCATCTGATGAATGGGAAAAGCCTCCCTCAGAATGGTAAAGGTATCCCTGCTGAGCGTGTGGTGACCGATTTGGTCACCTCTATAGAAGACAAAATCTTGTACAATCAAATGCTGAAAACCGTGGATGATGAGTTCCGGGAATTGATTCGAATGTTTGTGATTCTCCAATTAAAGAATTGGCGAACTGGAGATATTCGGAAGCGAATGGGGCAACAATTCCAAACTTCTGGTTTTCAAAGAGAAATTTCATTGAAGGTTAGTGCTGGATTGGCCCATAGTGGAGAGGATCGACTGCGTTCGGTGGACTCTCTGTTTAAGGCCGCAGATGACCGTTCCTATTTGGCAAAACAGAATGGGAGAAATCGCTTAGTGGGAGTGGATGGGCTTCGTCTTGCCTAATGGGATGAGGTTATTCGGAGTATTTTTTCAATGCCCTCCGAGAGCAGATTCCCCATGATTTTTGCTCCTGTTTCATTCAGGTGCGCTCCATCCATGGTGAGCAAAAGTTGCCGTTCTTGGCACAGTTTGGCCGTTCCTCCCTCTCTTCTCATGCGTCTTTTGTCCAAGATGAAATCCTGGGGATGAGGAAACAGCCAATCTGATGCTTGTTCCCTTCTTTGGAGCTGTTTTTCAAATTCCAAAGCAACATCCACAAGAACTGTGTTGGGCCGTTGACTGAGAATTCGGATTTGATGATTCAATACCATGCGCTGTGGATTGGGAGGAAGAGCAAGGTTTTCTCCAAGAGGCGGAATGGTGAGAAGCACAAGTTGGTATCCTCGTTCCTGAGCTTTGTTGAGCAACTGTTTGTAGAAAAACGCAAATTGCTGAGGTTGGGGGGTGGGACGACTCCCGGAATCAATCATCGCTCCAACAGCCTGAGCCCATTCTGAGCTACGTGATCCAACATGGGGAAGGAGGACATCATTGGCCCCAATTTCCACCACAAGGATTTGGGTGTCTTTGGGTTCTTGGTGGGCCTGAAATCGATCCAGTGCCCCCAGCAAAGTATCTCCATCTTTTCCATCGATGGAAACGGCGTAGTGTGGTGCAAGGAAGCCTGTGTATGGAATTCCAAGGTTCCCTGCTGTGAGGCTGTCTCCAAGAATGTGAATCATGGCAAGAAGTATAATGAGTCCCCCCCTCTCTGTCTGGAATGGGAGAGGCAGAATCCTCTTCATACCCTATACTGGGGAACATGATTCAAGGTGTGATTTTTGATATGGATGGCGTTCTTGCCGATTCAGAAGAATTCATTTGCGAGGCCGCGATTCGGATGTTTGCGGAGCATGGGGTGAAGGCTCTTCCGGAAGATTTTGTTCCCTGGGTGGGGACGGGAGAAAACAGTTATTTGGGAAATGTGGCTTCTCAATACAATTTTTCCATTGATTTGGAACGAGACAAGGCTCGAACCTATGAGATTTATGGAGAGATTATTCACGGGCGATTGCAAGAACTTCCCGGAGCCAAGCTCTTTGTTGAGCATTGTCGGTCTCTTGGGTTAAAGACAGCCTTGGCCACCAGTGCGGATTACAGAAAAATGGTGGATACACTTCAAGAGATTTCGCTTCCTGTGGATTGCTTTGATGCCGCTGTGAATGGTTTGGATGTGGAGCGTCGAAAACCCCATCCGGATATCTTTTTGGAAGCAGCGGAGCGCATTGGCCTCCCTCCTGAGAACTGTGTTGTGGTAGAGGATTCAGTGAGTGGCTTAGCCGCAGGAAAAGCCGCTGGGTGCCGTGTGTTGGGCCTCACCACCACTAACACGGCTCAAGCCATGGAAGAGGCGGATTGGATTGCTCCTAATCTGTCTCAAGTCCCATCAGAAGTTTTGAATTGGTGATGTTCCCTGGAAATGAACTTCTTATTGCCCATTTTTTTGGGCAATAAGGAAATATATATCGATTTTTAATCGATAATTAAAGAACGATAGTTTTAATTCCTTCTGACTGTTCAGTATTTTGGTGGTATTACCTCGACAGTATAGAGGGGATGGAATAGGATCAGTTCTATTCTCATACTCATTGGAGAGACTTCATGCTTTCTTTTTCTTCTTATTTCATCTCCATGACCCTTTATGTTCTCATTCTTATTCTTCTGACTGAAGTGGCACGACGTTCCGTGCTTTTTGGTTTTGCAATGAACATTGGTTTTATTGTACTGCTCTTTTTCAGCAAGAACGTGGAAGGATGGTTTCGTTGGGCCAAGGATTTATCGGTTCTCATTCCCATGCTTGTTGTGCATGCAGGACGATTTTCTTCACTCAAGAATCGACAGGATTCCCTTGGAAAGTTCCTCACAGGTCCGAAGGTTCTTGGTTTCTTATGGGTGATTCTGGCCCTCAATATCTTTGAGGCCTCTCTCAAAGATTTAATGCTGGGCAATACTTTTAATGGCCTCTGCGGCTTTGTGATGATTGCCTGCATACCCATGAGTCTCAAGCGAAGCTGGCGGTTTGATCGCAAAGACAAGCATATTCTTGTGGCTGATTTGTCCCTGGCTTGGTGTTTGCTGTACACCACATGGAACGCGGCCTTTGTGTATGCTGAAAGCCCTGCCTATGTGGCCTCTTCTCTCTGCATTCTTCTTGTTCCAGAAATCTATAATGCCATTTCCATTCGACGAGGTGGTGGCAACATGTGGTTGCATGCCCGAATCTACACCTTGATGATTCATGTATCGATTCGATCTTTTGCAGATGTGTTCACTCCATATATGGATGCTAGTGCATGGTTCAACCCGGTGGTACGAGATGTGTGGGGTCTGGTAAACTTCATTCTCATGGCCGCCTATGCTGTTTACTGGTTCCTTCCCCGAAATAAGGAAGAAAGGACTGGTCTCGTAACCGCTTAGGTGTCCATTCCCTGATTGGCGGGGCATAATAACCCCGCCAAGGTTTCAAGGAGGACGTAATGAGCAATGGATTTGTGACGTGGTGGCAGGGACTTCCTGAGCGGATGGACCCAGTCATATTCAGCATTGGTAGCTTTTCCATTCAGTATTATGGCTTGATGTATCTTGTTGCCTTTCTTATTGTAGGATTTTTGGCCTGGAGTCGGGTAAAGAAGGAAGGCCGATTTCCCATTAATTCAGAACAACTTCAAAGTCTCATGACGGCCATGATTCTGGGTGTTCTCATTGGGGGGCGCTTGGGATATGTGCTGTTTTATAATCCCATGCATTACCTGACTCATCCCTTGGAAATTATTAATCCTTTCCGAACCTCAGGTGGATTCCAATTTACAGGAATTTCTGGGATGTCTTATCACGGGGGCGTGATTGGCGTGATTGTGGGCGCCATTGTGTATTGTCGTCAGCAAAAACTGGACTTCTTTCTCATGGGAGATTTGATTGGTCCATGCATTCCCTTGGGATACATGTTTGGCAGACTCGGAAACTTCATCAATGGTGAGCTTTGGGGACGTCCCACAGAGGCCGCCATTGGCATGCATTTTCCCCTTGCTGGTGAGGGACTACGGCATCCTTCCCAGTTGTATGAAGCCTTTTTTGAGGGAATCTTTCTCTTTGTTATTCTCTGGCTTCTCCGCAAGAGAGTCAAAACAAAAGGCGCCATGCTGGCTTTTTATCTGACAGGTTATGGGCTGGTGCGTTTCTTTGTGGAGTACACCCGAGAGCCCGATGCTCATCTTGGATTTGTTCTGGGCTCTCTCTCAATGGGGCAGGTTCTGTGTTTATTGATGATATTCGGCGGAATCGGAATGTACCTCTTATTGCGGCGTAAAGAAGCCCAGGATCGTCTTAAAGCACAGACCAAAAAGCGTAAGAAATCGCGCTCCTAGTCCTTGCTTGGAATGTTCCCCATGGAGATGAAAATGTTTCCACAGTTTATTGAACAGCTGGCATTGCATAAGGTTGTTCCAGTGATTGCTCTGGAGGATGCATCCCGAGCCAAGGATCTTGCTGGAGCCCTTGTGGCTGGCGGTCTGCCGGTGGCGGAAGTGACCTTTCGAGTGAAGGGTGCCGCTCAAACCATTGAAACCATGGCCCAACGGGGTGATGTATTGGTGGGAGCAGGAACGGTGCGGAATCTGGAGCAAGCCAAGGCAGCTCAAGGTGCTGGAGCGTCCTTTCTTGTGACTCCTGGATTTTCCTCATCTGTTGTGGACTGGGCTTTGGAGCAGGATATGCCCATTCTTCCCGGCATTGATTCCACCCTTGGCTTAGAGATGGCCTTGGAACGAGGATTGAAGACCGTAAAGTTTTTCCCGGCAACGGCCTCTGGTGGTTTGGCCAAATTGAAGGCACTGAAGGGACCCTACGGGGATGTGCAATTCTGCCCCACTGGCGGCATCTGTGTGGGGAATTTGGCCGAATGGCTTACCTTTCCCTCTGTGGTGGCCTGTGGGGGTTCTTGGCTTGTGGCCCCCAAGCTTCTTGAGGCCGGCGAATGGGAGGAAGTGGCACGGTTGAGTGCAGAGGCTGTTTCCATTGCTTCACAAGTGAAAGAACCCAATTCATAGGACGTGAGGGTGGCTGTTGCAAAAGTCTGAGAGGATTTGAACAGCGCTCCTCTCTTTCTTTCCCACCGTAGATCATAATTGACCTCTTTACTCCCAATTTGGGCGTCCCCCCCAGCAGGCCGGGGGGCGGGCTATTCGGGGGTTCCGTCCTCGTTCCTCGGACCAGCTTCGCTGCCCCTATTATCCCTGACGCAGCCGAGAGCAGAGGGCAAGTGCAAACTTGCACTCTGCCGAGACAAGGAGAGGGAAACCGAAGGTATCCCTGACGCAGCCGAGAGCAGAGGGCAAGTGCAAACTTGCACTCTGCCGAAGCCAGGAAGGGACATCGCAGATATCCCTGACGCAGCCTGGA
>JAKSCK010000177.1 GCA_022360655.1 Spirochaetales bacterium
ATGGGAAGAAATTCCATGGGCGGAAGACCTCCAATGGGGAAACCTATGATATGTATGCCATGACCGCCGCCCATAAAACCCTGCCCATGAACACCTGGGTCCAGGTCCACAATTTGGAAAACAATAAAAAGATTCGAGTGAGGGTCAATGACCGGGGCCCCTTTGTTCGGGGGCGGATCATTGATCTTTCCTATACGGGAGCTAAAAAGCTGGGCGTCCTGGGCCCGGGAACGGCCCGGGTGAAGCTGACGGCCCTGGGACGGGCCACGGCCTATTCCAAGAAAAATCATAGGCCGGTGCGGTTTAAACCCGTGAATTATTGGAAGGGAAATTTCACCGTCCAGGTGGGGGCCTTTACCCAGAAAAGCAACGCCGTGAACTTTAAAAAAGCCCTGGCCAAAAAATATGTCAATGCCCACCTCATCCCCCATGAAGATCATCGGGGGCGTTTTTTCAGGGTTCGCATCGGGCGGTTTTCCCGCCTCAAGGATGCCGAAGCCTTTTGTGACCAATTGGTTGCCCAGGGAAAATTCAAAGCGGCCTTTGCCGTCGCAGAATAAGGATATGCATTCATGTCGTTCCATGTGTTTTTGGATAGAGATGGGGTGATCAATGCCGATTCCCCGGATTATATTAAATCCCCGGAGGAATTTCATTTCATCCCCGGAAGCCCCGAGGCCGTGGCCCTGCTCACGGACCACGGGTTTGAGGTCATCCTCATCACCAACCAGAGCCTCATTGGCCGGGGCATGGCCCCGGTGGCCACCCTGGAAGCCATCTTTGCCAAGATGAGGTTGGGCATTGCCGAGGCCGTGGACGAAGCGACCGACGGCACGGTCGTCCTGGGGCCGGGGACGTTGTATCGGTCGCTGAAGGAGATGCTGCGTGACGGCCTCATCGAAGCGGCCGCGGCCCCGTCTCCGGACGACGATCCACGTCGACGTTACTACGCGCTGACGGAAGAAGGCCGAACGGCGGTACAGGACGAGGCGGCCCGGATGGCGCGGATCGTCGACGTGGCGCGCGAAAACCGGGTGTTGCCGGAGGTGCCGTGATGCCCGGAGACGGTCGCGCCGGCTTCGGCGAACGCCTCTACGAGCTCCTCCTGCGCGCCTATCCGCGGGAAGTACGGGACGAGCCCGGCTTCGAGGAGC
>JAKSCK010000141.1 GCA_022360655.1 Spirochaetales bacterium
ACTTCTTCGTACCACGCCCACAGACGTGGCAATTACCATTAGTGGATTCTTATTTCCAGAAATCGAACTCAGACAGAGATTGATAGGATTTTGGCTTCATTCGCCCACATACGGTATCGACATCAGCAAGGGAGTCGAAGAACAAGTGGTGACCAATTTTTGTTTGCCACAAGACATTCTGCTTTCTGAAATTCGTGGACTTAGGCCTATCAGAGCTATTCAAAACATCGTGGAGGAAAGACACCAAGTCGAACGACAACTATTGTGCCCCTATGAACCATGGAAGCTTCACCCCCCCATCGACTACATCATCAGGGAAAGGGAGACGGCAATTGAATCCCTTCGTGTCGATCGTGAAAATTCGTCTTCTAACACAATCTGGATCTTTTGTGATGGATCATGCACTCCCACAGGCGCAGGAGCGGCGACACTCATATCCCAAGGATGCAGTACATATTATTTTTCACTGTCTCATCGATCCACTGGAATTCACTCGAGTACGCAGATGGAACTAGAGGGCATCCGCATGGGACTTCACATGATTGATATTTTCAGACATAATTGGGAGATTAAGGAAGTTAGAATCGTGACAGATTCCAAGACCGCAATTATGGCAGTGATGGGGGGATGGAACAAGTCAGAATTGGTTGTTGCGATCCACACACTTCTATGGCGCTTGCATGATTCCATATCTTCCATTCAACTTTCATGGATACCCGGGCACTCTGGTGTGCCCGAGAACGAGGCGGCTGACTTTGAAGCACGGGAGGCAGCAGAGGGAGCCTCATCATCAGGGATTTCTCACGTTGGACAGTGCTACAAGGCACTTTGCACGCAAGTGCACAAACACTACGCTGATAGAATGAATGCGATGTGGAAATCTCTCTCGTCAGGGCAAGGACTACAAGATTGTGACTGGTATTATCGCCCCTCGCTCATGTGGATCACTCGACTCACTCGCTCCACTTCATCTACGCTATCTCAATTCCTCTCAAATCACTTTCCTTGCCGGGAATACC
>JAKSCK010000094.1 GCA_022360655.1 Spirochaetales bacterium
ACCTCTATAAAGTACTATTTCAGCCAATTCCTACAGAATACTACCATGCCTAAGTCATGAGAGCACGATACCACAGGTTCCACCTGCTAATCAGGTTGGAACACGGTCCGGGAGACCGCAGAACCTTTTCTTTGTTGGATTAGACAATCCTTTATCTTGTAGACACTTCTCCAGGATTTATTCGTCCCGACAGATCCACCCCACTGCATTCTGCCGAGAAGTCTCTCATGATTCCCTTTTTGTGTTTTTTCGTTTTCTTTGCTAGATGCCTCGCTACCCGAAATTCCTCCAAGAAACTGCAGCTGCAAATCTTCACGGTAAGGCGTGTAGGCGCAGCCTAAACATTTCCCGAAGAGCTTGCACTCAACTTCCGCAACTTTTCAATGTCTGGGCAATCCCGGAAGAAATGCCCCTCTTTCTTGCAGAAGTTACAGATTTTTGGCCTGTCCCGATTCTTCGCCTGTCGCAACTTGTTCAATTTTGTGGCCTCTGCCTTGCTCTTCTTCTTTAATTCCTGCAGTTTCTTCTTTTCGGCCACTGTAGCGACCGAATCGGGCTGCGAGTTCTCCCCAATCGTCCCCAATTTACCCTTCTGCCCAGCAGGTTTCCCACCACCGCGTCCACCTTTCCCAGCACTGGTCCCTGCACCGGTTTCCCGTCCCTCTCGCGCCGAATACAGATCGACCTTGACAGCCATCGTCTGTGCTTGCTGCAAGGTCTCGACGTGAGGGGCGATCTATTGCCGGATCGCTGGCTTCAGGCCATCCATGAAGGCAGCATAGGTGTCAGCCACCGACATGGACGGGATCCTCAATTTCAGGTCCCGGAAACGCTGAATGTAATTCTGAGCTGAACCCGTTTGGCTCAAGCCTTTCAGCTGTTTCCTCGCCTGTTCTTCCTCCGTGATCGCAGAGAAAGCCGCTGTTATCTCCTGAGCGAACTCCCTCCAGTTCGCCCAGGGTGCCCTGTTACTTGCGCGGATGCTGGCTTTCTCTGTTCTGAACCAGCTACTGGCCCCTTTTTCCAACCGGGTGCCAGCAATGTTGATCCACTGGTCTGGAGTGCACGGAGACAACTCCAGCCAGTTTGCTGTTTCCTCAAGCCAGTCCCGGACAGTGGGAAATCCCTTGCCTGTGAATTTTGCTGGGGGCTCCAATTTCATGTGCCCACCAACACTTCCCACTGTCGGAACCGGCCCCGGTA
>JAKSCK010000143.1 GCA_022360655.1 Spirochaetales bacterium
AGCGCAATCCGATCTGGCCATCGACCTTCCCGAAAGTCCTGAGCGTTCTTGGCATCGCCGCCGCGCTTATCATCCTTCTCGGCCTCGAACAGAACGGCAAACCGCGTGACGAGAACCCGTCGGTGATTGTCTACAGGCGGCTGAAAGAGTTCAAACTGGCCCAGGCCGGAGCGCTTCTGGCCCTTATGGTCGCCTATGCGATGATGCTTCGCCCGGCAGGTTTCGTCATCGCGACGGTGGTCTTCCTTGTGGGCGGTTCGGCCATTCTGGGCGAGCGGAAGTGGCACATCATGATCCCTGTAGCCCTTGTAGCCACTGGCGTGGTCTGGTGGCTGGTACAGGTGGTGCTGGGCATCTTCTTACGTCCCATGCCCGCTTTCATGGGGGTCTGACATGCTAGAAGGCATCCTGATCGGCCTGCAGACGGCTTTCTCAATCCAGAACCTTCTCATGGTGATCGGCGGCTGCCTGATCGGCACGTTCATCGGGATGCTGCCGGGTCTAGGACCGATGTCGATCATCGCGATCATGATCCCCGTTGCCATTTCGCTGGGCGATCCCGCTGCCGCCCTAATCCTGCTGGCGGGCGTCTATTACGGGGCGATCTTCGGCGGTTCGACCTCGTCGATCCTTCTGAACGCGCCGGGGGTCGCGGGCACCGTGGCCACGAGTTTCGACGGCTACCCGATGGCGCGACAGGGCAAGGCGGGGAAGGCCCTGACGATCGCCGCCATCGCAAGCTTCTGCGGCGGGACCATCGGGGCGATCCTGCTGATGATCTTCGCACCCATGCTGTCGTCGGTGGCACTTCTGTTCCATTCCGCCGAATACTTTGCGCTTATGGTCGTTGGCCTGTCGGCAATCGCCGCCTTCGCGGGCTCAGGTCAGGTGGCAAAGGCCGTTCTGATGACCATCCTCGGGCTCATCATGGCAACGGTCGGCGAAGGCGCGCTGTTCAACATGCCACGCTTCACGATGGGGATGATGGATCTTCAGTCGGGCTTTGCCTTCATCACCCTGGCCATGGCCATGTTTGCCCTGCCCGAGGCGCTTTATCTGGTCATGGATCCTAGCCGTTCGAACACGGGCGGCTCCGGTGACATCAAGGATCTGCGCA
>JAKSCK010000195.1 GCA_022360655.1 Spirochaetales bacterium
GGCACTCCCCCTACGGTCTATGATGGGCCAACGACAAAGAGGTGTGCAATGAACCCTAAGACCCCCCCTTTTGATGCCGCAAAGATTCGGGAAATATCCAAAGAGTTTCCCACCCCTTTCTATCTCTACGATGAACAAGCGATACGGAAAACCGCTCAGGATTTTTCCGCTGCTTTTGATTGGGCTCCTGCAGGATTTCGTAATCATTATGCCGTTAAAGCCTGCCCCAATCCCCGGATACTCAAAATTCTTGCGGAAGAAGGAATGGGAACGGATTGTTCCTCCATGGCCGAGTTGATTCTCTCAGAAGCCGTAGGTATCACAGGAGATAAGGCCTTTTTAACGGCAAACAACACACCTCTTTCTGAATACCAAAAGGCCAAGGAACTTGGCGCCATCATCAACCTTGATGACATCACCCACATCCCCTTCCTTGAGCAGATTGGACTTCCCTCCACTCTGTCCTTCCGATTCAATCCCGGCCCCCTCAAGGGCGGAAATGATCTTATCGGCAAACCAGAAGAAGCCAAGTACGGACTAACCCCCGATCAGATGGTGGAAGCCTATAAACTGGCCAAGTCCAAGGGGGTGAAAAAATTTGGTATCCATACCATGGTGGCCTCCAATGAGCTGAATCCCGATTATTTTGTAGAAACAGCGGATCTTCTTCTTCGCCTTCTGGCGGATGTTTCAGAGAAAGCAGGGGTTACAATTGATTTTGTGAACTTTGGTGGAGGAATTGGAATTCCTTACCGACCTGAAGATGATGCCGTTGATCTTCAACGAGTCTCCGAAGGAATCAAAAAGCGATACACGGAATACATTGTGAATGCAGCTCTGAAGCCGCCAAAACTCCTTTTTGAATGTGGAAGAGCCATCACAGGTCCGCATGGTTACCTTGTGACAGAAGCCGTTCATGAAAAGCATATCTACAAGGACTATGTTGGTGTGAATGCCTGTATGGCCGACCTCATGCGTCCAGGCTTATATGGGGCTTATCACCATGCCACGGTACTGGGAAAAGAGAATGTCGCACCCACGGAAACCTATGATGTTGTAGGAAGCCTCTGCGAAAACAATGATAAGTTTGCCATTGATCGTAAACTCCCTCCCATTGACCAAGGTGATATTGTTGTGTTCCATGATGCTGGTGCACATGGACGAGCCATGGGATTCAACTACAACGGTAAACTCCGTCCAGCAGAACTTTTAATGAAAGCAGATGGATCTGTAGAACTCATCCGTCGGGCAGAAACACTGAAGGATTATTTCTCAACCCTCAGCTATCCAGGACTGGCCTAATCATGTTCACTAAGGTGGAGATATGGACCGTAGGACGCACAGAAAAAGGACTTGCTGTTCTTCTTCGCATCCCCGGTTCTAAACGTTGCATTCCTGTCCCAGTCGAGCAAGATGATGCAAAACCCATCTTTGCTGCTCTCTCTGGAAGTCTTCCCTCTCCACCTCGTTCCTCCCAAATTTTAAAGTCCTTTTCCCACGCTGTTGGAGCTCCAGCTGAGTCCATTGAACTCATGAGCATGGAAGCCTCCCAAGAATTACGGGCCATCATTCATTTTTCTGGTGGAAATGAACGTTTTTCCTTGGATGCGCATCCAGCAGATGCCATGGTACTGGCCCTACTCTCCGAACTCCCCCTGTTCCTTGATGATGCCGCAGTGGAAAGCCGCCAAGTCGAAGTGGATCTCCCGGAAGAAGAGATTCCTCTTCAAGCCCGACTCACCCGCTTGCGACGAGAACGTGATCAATATGCGGAAGCAGAAGAGTATGAAGAAGCGGCTCGAATCAGGGACCGCATCATTGAATTGGAAAAAAATATGAGTGTCTCGGAACACCCGGGAAAAAACTGATAAGGAGTCTCCATGCGCTATCCCCATGCCTCTCGCCCCGTCACCGGAATCGCCCTACCTGTTTCAGGCCTTCGAAGCAAGGAAAGCCTTGGAATCGGAGAATTCCCAGACCTTATCCCCTTGGCAGAATGGGCTGCAAAACGCGGGATTCAATTGATTCAGATTCTTCCTGTGAATGACACAGGATTTGAGCGTTCTCCTTACAGTGCTCTCAGTGCCATGGCACTTCACCCCGTCCTGGCCCGACTCCAGGATTTCCCCGAAGCGCAAGAAACTGGGGTTTCGGAGAAAATTGCCGCTCTCCAGCAATCTCTCAACACCCATGGTTCCATCCAATTTGATGCCGTACTTCAAGGAAAACTGGATGTGCTCAAATCCATGTGGAATGGTTGCAATCCAAGCCATAAAATCCAAGCTCAGGAATGGGCAAAAGAAAATCCCTGGTGTCAGCCCTATGCGCTCTTCTCCCTCTTTCGAGAACGGGAAGATTTACGCTCCTGGAAGGATTGGTCTGTTCACCGAAATCCCAATGCTGATGAGCTCAAATCTCTCTGGAAACAAGAGGCGGAGGAGGCCATGTTCTGGGTGTGGATGCAATGGCGATTGGAAGAACAGTTCCTTCATGTTGCAACGCAGCTTGACGCCTTGGGCGTGGCATTAAAGGGTGATATCCCCATTCTTATTAATGATGATAGTGCCGATGTTTGGGCCCATCGTGAAAATTTCCATCTTCATCTTCGGGCAGGCGCCCCACCAGATGCAGGATCCCCCGGTGGACAAAACTGGGGCTTTCCAACATACAACTGGGCGTATTTAAAATCCACCAACTTTGCCTGGTGGAAGGCCAGACTCCATCAGGCCGCCAAGTTTTACCATGCGTATCGCATTGATCATGTTCTTGGATTCTTCCGCATCTGGGCTGTACCTGAGCAAGATTGGTCTGCCATTTGTGGGCATTTTGAACCTGCAGTTCCCATCCATCTGGATGAATTGAAAAACCTTGGCTGGGATGAAGGACGCATCACATGGATGTCTGAAGCCCATTTCCCAGGCCATGAACTCCGGGAAGCCTTTGGTTCAGAAGCTTCCATTGTTCAAGGATTTTTAGAACGGGTTGGTGAGGAAGATCTCTGGCGTGGAAAGAGCCTCCACCTTTTTGAAGCCCAAATTGATTCTCTCCCCATATCCGGTGAGAACAAAGGCAAGCTGGCCGGATGGATGCGGGATCGAACCCTGCTGAGACTGGATGATAACACCTTCACCGCATCCTGGATCTACCGCAACACCCGCGGTTGGCAAAGCCTCAACCAGGAAGAACAAAGCGCTTTGGAATCCCTCATTCAGAGCAAGGCGGCACTTGCTGATGGCCAATGGAATCTGGAAGGTCGAGCTCTTTTAGAGATGATGAAAGGCGATGGCTCCATGCTGGTTTGTGCCGAAGATCTGGGAGCTGTTCCACCATGGGTACCGGAAACACTAGCAGACATGGGCATACTGGGACTGAAGGTGCTTCGTTGGAATCGTCAGTGGGACCACGAAGGGCAGCCCTACATTCCCTTCTCAGATTATCCCAAGCTTTCAGTGGCCACGGCCTCTGTACATGATTCCACAACCCTTCGTGGTTGGTTAGCGGATGAGGCACAAGATGATGATGCACTCCTTCAGGCCTTGGCCCCAATGAATACCACGGAGGACGCATCCAAGCAGCAGGTTCTACTTGAAGCTCTTCAAGATTCTGGTTCACAGCTGGCCATTCATCCCTTGCAAGACCTCCTGGCCCTGAGCCCAGATTGTGTGCCAACAGATCCCCAATCAGAGCGCATCAATGTCCCAGGAACCGTGCAGCCCACAAACTGGTGTTGGCGAATGCAGCCCTCTCTTGAGGATCTTCCTTCACAAACCAATCTCAATGTTCTTCTTGAGGCCTTGGTTCAGCGCCGAAGTGAGAAAAACGCATGAATGAGGCCATTCTTCCCATACGTCAATCACTGAAAAATCATTTAGAACTTCCCAAGCACCTCTTTGATGATGCAGGACGGGTCCAAATTTCCAGTGCCCGAGATGCACGCGAAATCACAGCTCTGTGGAATGCAAAAAATCCGCAAGCTCAGCTTGAATCCTCCACTCTTTATGGAGCGGCATGCATTGTTGGTGCCTGGCGAATCCTTCTAAGGCGATTTGCCGAGGGAAATCATCCCTTTGAAACTGCGGTTCAAAACCATGCCACCACGGTTGCCACTCAGACCAATCTCCAACAACAAATCCGCAGAGAGTGGTCGGTATTACCACGGCTCCTTCCAAATGGTGAAACCGATTCCCGACGAGAATTTCGCCTGTGGGTTTTAGCGGTTCTTGCTGGAGAAAATCCTGCCTTTGCTCCTTTTCGTTCCCTTTTTGTTTCCTCAGAATTCACAGAGCTTCAGGCCCCATGGTTGGCCATAGAAAAGGCCGATGCTCAGCTGCTGCCTCAAGAACCAGAGAACGCCACCCCTTTGGTAAGTCTTCGCCGTCCGATGGAAGTGGCGCCTGATTCCATTGAAGACCAATTGCATTACATTCTGGCTCGATGGGGACACCTCCTGGGCGACGGGAAACGCAAGATTGCCGATGCCTTGGGATTGTTAGAAGAAGAACACCGTCCCCGATTCCATGGTCATGGACCTGGCCCCATACAAGTTCCAGGAATTCTTGGGCTGGATGGTGAGCCCAGCTTCAGTGATGATCATGATTGGATGCCACAGGTGGTGATGCTGGCTAAAAATGTGCTGGTTTGGCTACACCAACTTTCCAAGATCTATGGCAGAGAGATTCGAAGCCTTGCCGATGTACCTGATGAGGAGCTCAATCAACTCTCTTCCCGAGGCTTCAATGCCCTGTGGCTTATTGGCCTTTGGGAACGTAGCCCTGCGAGCCGGGACATCAAGCAACGCATGGGAAATCCTGAAGCCACAGCTTCGGCTTACTCGCTTTTTGGCTATGACATTGCCCAAGAACTTGGCGGTTGGGAGGCTCTCGAGAACCTCCGGAAACGAGCAGCGGACCGGGGCATTCGCCTGTCCAGTGACATGGTTCCAAACCATGTGGGGATTGATTCTTATTGGGTTCGTGAAAAATCGCATTTGCTGCTTTCCTCCAAGGAATGTCCCTACCCCAGTTACCGTTTTGAATCTCCCAACCTTTCTCGAGATTCCTCCATTGATATCCGTTTAGAAGACCATTACTGGGAAAAAACGGATGCTGCGGTGGTGTTTCAACGAAGAGACAACAACACGGGAGAAGTGCGGTACATCTACCATGGCAATGATGGCACCACCATGCCCTGGAATGACACTGCACAAATTGATTTCATCAATCCCGAAGCACGGGAAGCCGTGATTCAAGACATTCTCCATGTGGCTCGCCATTTCCCTGTCATCCGATTTGATGCCGCCATGGTTCTGGCTCGCAAACATATTCGCCGCCTCTGGCATCCTGCTCCTGGAGCTGGTGATGCCATCCCTTCCCGAACCGATCATGCTCTTACCGATGCTGAATTTGCCCAGGTCTGTCCCACAGAATTTTGGCGTGATGTTGTGGATAGAGTGGCAGAAGAAGCTCCTGGAACTCTACTGCTGGCCGAGGCCTTCTGGATGATGGAAGGCTATTTTGTTCGGCATTTGGGGATGCATCGCGTTTACAACTCGGCCTTTATGAACATGCTTCGGGAGCAAAAAAACCGAGAATACCGGGCCATGATGAAAGAAACGTTGGCCTTTGATCCTGGGATTCTTCAACGCTTTGTGAACTTTTTAAACAATCCAGATGAAGAAACCGCTGTGGATCAGTTTGGCACTGGAGACCGGTATTTTGCCGCTTGTACCCTCTTGGCAACTCTTCCTGGCCTGCCTATGTTTGGTCATGGTCAGGTTGAGGGATTTGCAGAAAAGTATGGTATGGAATACACCCGTTCTTACCATAATGAAGAGCCCAATTCTGCTTTAATTCATCGCCATGAACGGGAAATTTTCCCTTTGATGACTCAACGCTCCCTTTTTGCTGGAGCCTCCGATTTCCATCTTTTTGATATGCGCGGAAATGGCGGAACTCATGAATCAGTTTTTGCCTTTTCCAATGCCATGGATTCCCGGCGAACCTTAGTTTTGGTGAACAATGGCCCTCATTCTGTTCGGGGAACGCTACGCCGCTCTGCTCCTGTCAAAGTGGGAGAAATGGCCGTTGCCACCAATGACATTGCATCCGTTCTTGGGGTTCGTCATGTTGCCGCAGAATGGCTTCTCATGCGTGATTCCATCACAAATCTCTGGTTCCTGCGCTCGGCTCGAGCTCTTCGTGATGGTGGAATGGAAATCTCCTTGGATGGCTATGGAAGACATGTTTTCCTGGACTTCCGGATTGAGCGAGAAACCAAGGATGGGGCGTGGAGTCGTCTTGCAGCTGAACTTGGTGAAGAGGGTTGTGAAGATCCAGATCAAGCACTCCGGGAGCTGCGTCTCCGCCCTCTAAGAAACCAGTTGAATGCCGTTGTAGACTCGCTGAATCTTCCCAAAATTGTCCGTGCTCTTAAAAAAGGCTTAAAGCCAGAAATACAAAACCAAGAACTGGTTTCTTCTTTGGATGCGCTGCGTGAAAAACATGAAGAGATTCATGGTCTAGCGGGAGCATCCATCACCAGTGAACGAATCCTCAAAGAGATGCATCATCGGTTGAATGCATCCGCGTCTCTTTACCGTCCCTTGAGTTCGCGATTGCGCTTAAAATTGAATCAAAACTTTCCAGCCTCTTCACCTGTAGAATCTGTGGAACTCTTTTTGGCGGCTTGGTCTGTCATCACTCCACTCATGGATTTGGCTCCAGGCATGGCCGGAAATGATGTTTGGAATCTCTGGGGAATGGATCACTGGCTGGAACAAGCCCCCATGGACGAGGAACAAAAGGAAGCGGCAAAAAATTTACCTGTGGCCATGGCTGCCCAGCTCTCTTGGAGTGAATCTCGCTCCCTTCCTTCATTATTTTCTCACCCATGCATTCGGATGGCCTGTGGTGTGAATTCTTGGGATGGCATTGTTTGGTATGAACAGGAGGGTTGGTTGAAGACCGTCCGAACCATCATTCTTTCCCAAGCCGCTCTCCCTGGGGGATTCTGGACTCGTTTCCTTCGTCGCTGGAAACTCACTCAAAAACTTCGGCAATGGAAGGCTGCAGATCAAATTGCCGCCTATCAGTTGGACCGTCTCTTAGAAGGTCGCGTTGACGGCCGCAATAGGGCTAAGTAGACTACGCCCATGGACGAGGTTGTGCTGGTCACCGGGAGTGAATCTCTCACCGGAAGAAAACTCATTGAAAAGCTCCTATCCCGAGGTTGTCGGGTTGTGGCACCGGTGGCTGGTAAAGAAACAGAAATCAGTGAAACCGAAACCCCCAACCTGACTGTGCTCACCTGGAATCGCTCATCGTGGTTTTCTGCAAAAACCATTCTTCGGGAAATCATTCGTCGAAATGGAAAACTTGATGCCGCATGGATTATTCACCAAGCACCGACTGTCAATGTTCCCTTTTCAGAAGCCTCTCCCAGCGATGCCGAGTTGATTCTGGAACAGCACATCAAAGGCAATGTTGCTCTTGTTCGAGAAGTATTGCCAAACTTACCATCCAAGGGCTTTCTTGGATTTGTTCGTCCTCACAAGGCAGGAACTCTGGGCTCATTAGCTGCAATGTCTGATGGAGCCTTTACCTCTTTTGCCACAGGGGTGATGAATGAAAGTGGTACCCGAGCCTGGAGTGCTGGATTTAGTAATGCATCTCCAGATGCAGAGGGCTTTACCACCGCACTCCTGAGCCGCTGGGATGAACGTCCAAAAAAACTTGAAAAACGATGGTTTCGATACACGGAAGGACGAAGACCCTTTAGCGGTCCTTCCATTACAGACTTTCCCCTCCGTGGATAAGAGGATGATACGATGAAAACCCCCTACCGCTCCCTTTTAGGGATAACCTGTGGCATTGTTGCAGGTTTACTGCTGCCTCTCTCTGACCCCCTTACTCAAGCCCTGACACTTGCCGTTGAGTTTGTCTACCGTATTGGGCGCTATGTGGCTCTTCCCCTTATCTTTTTCTCCTTGCCCATTGCTGTCACAAAAATGCGCCGGCAGGGAAAGTTGGCCTCACTTCTTGGTCATGGAGCGTTGATTACCATTCTCACATCCGCATTCTTTGCACTGATTGGGGTGGGAGCCGCGTGGTTGTTGAACGCTGTACGGGTTCCGGTTGTCCCTGGAGCAGCCCAGGCACCCAGCGTACCAACCCTCTCCAACCTGTTCCGAGCCATGCTCCCGGAGAATGGATTTGAAGTGTTCCAAACTCAGGCTTCTTTCCTTCTTCCTCTTGTGATACCTGCCTTTCTGTTGGGCTGGCATTTCCACCATGACAAGGAAATTGCAGAACCGGCATACAATGTTTTTGATTCCCTTTCCCGCATCATTTACCGCATCAATCAGTATATTCTCCAGCTGATGCCCCTTTTCATTGCCATACTGACAACAAAGCTTGTGGTGGACGTGCGGGGTATTGTGGATTTGGTTCGGTTCCTTCCCATGCTGGGAATTCTTGGCGGAATAACAGCCGTACTCATTTTGGGGATTTACCCCATTGCCCTTTACTTTGCTGGAGGACGTCAGACGCCATGGGGAGCTCTTGCAGGATTAATCGGAACCCTGTTCTCCGCCGTTTTATCAGGGGCTCCGTTGTTCAACTATGGTTCACTCGTGCGGCACCTCAAGGAAAATCTGCGCATTCCACGCCACAGTGCAGCTCTACTTACACCCCTGTCCTTGATGTTTACACGAGCCGGTACCGCTCTGGTGACGGGATTTGCCATGATGACAGTGATCCAATCCTACTCCAGCCT
The DNA here is from genome assembly GCA_022360655.1 of Spirochaetales bacterium. Classification (GTDB taxonomy): domain Bacteria; phylum Spirochaetota; class Spirochaetia; order DSM-2461; family DSM-2461; genus UBA2779. The sequence continues at coordinate 8,773 of JAKSCK010000195.1, forward strand.
TGAAATTACTTTGTTTCAAGCTGGATGGTGTGCACTCTTTTCCTTTCTGATTTCATTTGCTCTTCCTTCCACCCTTTTTGGTGGCATCTCTGCAGCCCTTGTTCTTTTGGGAGGATTGTATGGCCGTGGACTGGATGATGGCTGGCTCATCATGGCACCAGTACTTCCCTTCTTGGCCATGTTTGCCGTCTTGCTTGATACCGCCACAACGGCCTTTGTGGTACTTCTTGCAACCCGAAAAAGCCAATGTGGAAGTGATGATCTTCCCCGGCTGAATTTCTAAGTTAATCCATCAAGGTAATTTCTCATTTATGAGGAAAACCTGGCTGAGAATGTTCATTGTTTTCGTGGAACACAAAGAGCATTCTCAGTCCAAACAACACGCATTCAAGCTAAGAAATTTTATCGTTTACAGCCTTTGTTCATATCCATGCAGTCTTACTCTGATAAAACCGCATAATCATTGATGAATTACTCAGAAGGGATATGGAACGCAATGCGGGCAAGAAGTCCTGCTTGAAAACCATGGAATGCTGGTGCTTCCGTCCAAAATCCTGACAAGGGTTGATAAATCCGAATCCCAGCTCCAAAATCCATCTGCTCAGAGAGGGGGAAGAGAACATCAAAAGCCAAGCCTAAATGGAGAAACTCACCTTTTGCATAATACGCCTTCCAAAAATCTGCTGGCTCAGCCGTTCCAAGCTGGGCCGTCCAAAGAGGGAATCGGGCATAGAATGACGGACCAAACATGAAATCCAAGGTGATGCCTCCCAGGTTCCAGCCATAACCAAAAAACCCATCAAGCATCAGGCCAAGCACTTTCATATGATCCCGTTCGGCATCCTCACTTGGCCGTGCAATACCCTGTTCTAAATCCTCTGCACCCCAGGAAAACCATCCACCTGGAGCAAAGAAGAATCCACCTTTTCCTTCGGTAAACTGGCCTTTCACCGATGCACCTGGTTGAAACTTCAGTACAGAAGGTTGCTTTCGATCCGCTTCATCCCCAATCGATGCATTGTACTGCCATGAAAATCCCAGATTGAAATTCCACGACGTCCATTCCATTCCCGGAAGAGCGGGAAGAACACCAATGAGAAGGATAAAAGGCAAGAGTTTACGGGTGTTGACCACAACTTCAGTTTAACACGATGTCCAAGACTTGTCCTTGAAGCTTTGCCCCTCACCGGAGCCTGACATTTTGACTCCATATCACCGCAAATACCGATTGGTATGTTGGATTTGTCCAAAAATTCGCAGAATAATCCAAAAGATTTCACTTATTTATGACCTGTTCACTGATATTTTAGGGTTAGGAGGCTTTGTTTATGAAAAAGATCTTGCACGTTGGTGCAATCTTGGGCTTTTTTGCCCTTTTAGGATGTTCAAACATTCTTTCTCAATGGAACACCCAATTCGGCTCTCAAGATACAGCCAGAGCATCAAGTTCCACCGGTGGACTTGTAGCGGAATGGGAACTCAATGAACAGTCTGGCACAACCATAAGCCCACAGTTTGGTTCAATCTATGGAACATCCTATGGCGGTGTAAGCTCCGTGAGTGACCGCCTTGGAAAAACTGGTGCCATGAGTTTTGATGGAACAGATGACTTTATTCAGCTTCATCGTCCGGCCGTAAACACCAATGCCAGCTACACGGTCTCTGCCTGGGCCAAAATGGCCTATCAAACTGATGGCTACAGAACCGTCGTTTCTCAATTAGCGTCAAATGTCAGTGGCTTTTATCTGCAAAGAACTCAGGATAATCACTGGGCCTTTACAACCTATGAGAACAACTCCATTAATTCAACCGTCTACAGAGCAAAGTCCAATGCTCCAGTCGCCACCAATCAATGGTATCACCTTGTTGGTGTCTATGATCATAGCGCTGGAAAAATAAGACTCTACGTCAATGGAGTTCTCAACCAGGAAGTCCGTTTTACCAGTCGATGGAACGCAACCTGGAAAACCAATATAGGACGGGCACGTTGGGATGGTGAATTTGTTGACTTCTTCAAAGGAGAGATTGACGATGTCCGCATCTACAATACGGCCTTATCTGCCGGAGAAGTCAGCGCTCTGAACAATCCACAACAAATTGGACATTGGCCTTTTAATAACTCGGCTGCAACCACAGGAATTGCCAATAACAATGGAACCGTTCATGGAGCCACATATGTCAACGGTTGGGTTGGACAAGCATTACGATTTGATGGCAATAATGATTATGTGAATATTCCGTCATATGGAAACCTCAACACGGCTGAGGATTATACCGTTATGGCCTATGTCAACACTGATGTACTTGGAGGAAATAGAACCGTTGTCTCTAAAAATGCTGGACAAGTCAGTGGATTCTACCTGCAATTAGCCGACGATAATCATTGGGCCTTCTCCATGTATGGAGGGGATGCCATTAATGGAGTGAGTTGGGCTCGTGCGGCATCTCGACTCCCTGCGAAACCCAATATTTGGTATCACCTTGCTGCGGTCCATGATTCAAGAGCAAACACAATCCGCCTCTATGTGAATGGTGAGTTACAACAAGAAACCAGCTTCTCTGATGGCTTTGAAGCATGGGGAGACATCTCCGTTGGACGCGGAAAATGGAATGGAGGGTTCACTGATTACTTTGATGGGATGATAGACGATGTCAAAATCCACCGTTCTGCCTTCACCACAGGTGCAATCCAAGAAGTCTACAATTTGCGCCCCTCCGTTCCATCAAAAGTGTACCTTATGGCATGGTTTGATAGCGATGCCGAAGGCGATGCTGCTGATGAAAACATGTACTATGCCTACAGCACCGATGCTCTGAACTGGACCTACCTCAAGGACTCCCAAAATCGCCCTGAAGTGGTTTTTGCCGCATACAACAAGAATGGCATCCGTTTGCGTGATCCCTACATGCAGTACGTGAATGGAAAATACCACCTTGTGCATACCTGGGGCTGGGATAACAAAGAGGCCTTCCACTGGGAATCCACAGACGGAATCAATTGGACCGGTGCCAACGGTGGAACCACCACCGACGATGGCAAGTTCCAAGCCGTTCCTGCTAACAACACCGCTCCCAATGCCTGGGCTCCGGAATTCTACTATGATGGAACGCAGTTCTATGTCTTCTGGACCAGCCGTAACTATGATTTGAATGGTGACGGCCGAGTCAGCTCATACGAAGCCCGAGAAAAAATCTTTTATCGCACAACCACCGATTGGCTCACCTTCTCAGAACCAGCCATACTCTTTGATCCTGGTTTTGCCGTCATTGATTTAACTGTGATCAAAGAAGGCAACACCATCTATGGGTATTACAAGAACGAGTATGGGGCTCATGGCCAAAGACACATTCTCCAAGCCACTGGTTCTTCCATCACAACTCTTTCCGGTGCTGTTGATGTGAATCCATCCGTGCGTGGTGTGGAAGGTCCTGAAATCATCAAAACCATTGATGGTTCCCGGCACATCCTTTACTACGATTTCTTTGGCGCAGGCTACTGGGGTGCTTCCGTTTCTACAGATACCATGAACACATGGCGTTCCGTCTCCACCAATTTCCCTCCCAATGCAAGCCATGGAAGTGTCACCATTGTGAATCGTAGCGTGGTGTCAAACATCTTGAACCACTACAATGATCCCGTACCAGCTGGATGGTAGTCCTGAAATCTTTATGAACTTTGGATAAGATCGACCCCGCCCTTCGGGCGGGGTTGTTTGCTATCACTTGGCTAAAGCTTCTCTGATGCGTTGGCGCAAAATGTCTTCCATGCCTTCCCAATCAGAGCGTAATCCCTTGAGCATGGGTTTCAACTGATTCAAAAGCTCTTCATCTCCTTCTTGCCAATACCCCATCGCAACAAAATCTGGCATGGAGAGAAAGGATGGAGGTGCAAAATAGTTGGATCCAGGAGGTCCATCTCGCCCCACATAGAGTCCCAGTATTCGCTTAGGAGGGGCCAACAGGCCAGCAAAATCCAATAAGGGATGATTGGGGAATGGAAACTCCAGTGTCATGGCTACAGGAAGACCACCAGCATTTCGTCCCACAGTGACATCCTCCGCCCAAAGAGCAGGCTTCCGTTTTCCATCAATCAGATAGTCCACACCTGAAAAAAACGGCACCACCCGATGAGCCACCTCTTCCGATTCCCCTTCATCAAGATAAAGCTCATTAGACTGAAAAGCGGCAACAAGTTGAGGTGCTTGCTCTGAAGGAAAATCAATACCGGCAATGTAGGTTTTCTGGTGATTGTGTTGAGCCAAGGTCAATGTCTTGAATTCGCCTTCTGGATTAAACCCCAAAATAGCGCAGGTATGCACATCTAATCGATGCCAACGCTCACTTTTTCCACCAGTGAGTCCCACACCTATCCGAGCTAAAAAACTCCGTTTGGGGGCCAAGCCACTCCAGTCAAACACGGGAATGTACCGCAGATAAATCCAATTTTCCTCGCGCAAATCTGGACTTTGATCCTCAAAAACCTGGACATAGTAGGGGGCGATTTCAGGAGAAGGGACATCCTCTGGATTATCCAGATGGGTTCCACATTCTTCCTCAGGAGAAAGCTGGCTCAAGGACTCCGCGGACACCGTCTCTGCTAAGACCTCTTTTTTCCGCATGAGTTTTGCTCCCTGAAGATAATCATCAAACGAGATGGGAGCACCACTTTCTGGTGCCACATGGAGTTCTGGAAGAAATTGTTGAGCCCGGTCTTGAAGCTCTTGAGGAACGGGATAAATCTGGTGATTGGCAATGTAGGAATCTTTCGTCTCCCTCACCATGGAAACAAATCCATCACATTCTGGAGGATTATGAGCACAGCTGAAAAGAAAAATTGTGAAAATGATAAAAAGAATAGTGATTCTCAAAGGAATACGCATCTTCTGATCTTAGAGAACAGAACTGATGAATTCAAAAAATGACTGTATTTGCAAGAGGCTTGAATTGACATTCCCTTTTGAATCGATATTCTGGGGATGCGTCATGTTGCTGGATGAGCCAGAAACGTGTCACGCATCCCTCTCACCATGGACTTGATCACGTAAGGACAGGTACCAATGAACACACTTTACTCCCCGAGCCCTCCCGCTCTCCTTTTCACCTCACAAGACTCCAAAGAGACTCAGAAACTCTTCAGATAAAGGGTTTGTGCCTGTAAGAGCAGGGTGCATTCCCTATGACGCTCCTCCCCTTTCCTCACTCCATTTTCATCCCTCACGATGAAAAGATTGAGCGTCTCTTGAGAAAAATCCTGACTTCTTTCGCACAAACCATCTCGATAAAAGGGAACAACCCAGGGAGACCGGTTTGACCATCAACGATTTCCTTCAGTACAAGAAGGAACAGAAAAAAATTAGCATGGTGACATGCTATGACTTCAGTTCAGCAAAGATTGTTGAACAATCGCAAATTCACTGCATCCTGGTGGGTGACAGCGTGGCCATGGTGATTCATGGCCATGAATCCACCATCGCAGCTGATATGCCCATGATGATTGCCCATACAACGGCTGTTCGTCGGGGATATTCTGGATTCATTGTGGGCGATATGCCCTTTCTTTCTTACAGGCTCACCACAGAAGAAGCCCTTTCCAGCATGGGGGCTCTCCTCAAGGCTGGGGCGAATGCTGTCAAAGTGGAAGGAGCTCGTGGCAACTTGGATATCATTTCACGGGCCACAGAATCGGGGATTCCCGTCATGGGTCACCTTGGCCTCACCCCACAATCCATCAACAGTCTTGGCGGTTATAAGGTTCAGGGAAAAAGCTCCACCGAACAAGAGCAACTTCTTGAAGAGGCAATATCACTGGAAAAAGCCGGATGTTTTGCTCTGGTTTTGGAATGTGTACCCACTTCCCTTGGAAAACGTGTGAGTGAAGAACTCACCATTCCGGTTATAGGAATTGGCGCGGGTTCCAACGTGGATGGACAAGTTCTCGTTTTCCATGATTTGCTTGGGCTTTCGTCAGGTCATGAACCCCGTTTTGTGCGGAAATTTAGCAATGTTGGCCAACCCACTCTCACAGGCTTGGATTCCTTCCATTCAGCCGTTCAAAGCGGCGACTATCCCTCTCCCCAGGAGTCATACCAATGACGATTGTGAAAACACTCGCCGAGTACCAGGACCTCAATCTCCCAGAATCGCGAGGATTTATTCCAACTCTGGGAGCTCTCCATGAAGGCCATATGAGTCTTATTGAGCCATCGCTTCAACAAAACGACTGCACGGTTGTGAGCATCTATCTCAATCCCACTCAATTCAACAAGGAAAGCGATTTGGAATCCTATCCATCCACGTTGAGTGAGGATGTGGAGAAACTCAAGCAAGCCCATGTGGATGTGCTGTTTCTCCCTGACTATCAGACGGTTTACCCAGATAATTTTGCTTTTCGTGTCACGGAGGAGAATCTCAGTCACCGATTCTGTGGAAAATTCCGACCTGGGCATTTTGATGGTGTACTCACCGTTGTTCTGAAACTTCTCAACATCATCAAGCCCACAAAGGCCTACTTTGGTGAAAAGGATTATCAGCAACTGCGCTTGATTGAGCGCATGTGTGACGCTTTGTATTTGTCCACAGAAATTGTGGCTTGTCCAACCTACAGAGAAGAATCCGGACTGGCCTACAGTTCGAGAAATGCGCTTCTTCCCTTAGACCTTCGGCTCAACGTGGCCCCACTCCTCTACCAGACTCTTCTCACCAATCAAACCCTAGAAATGAAGCAAAAAGCCTTGGAAGAAATGGGGTTTGAAGTAGAGTACTTAGAGGAATACGAAGGGCGGATTCTGGCCGCAGCCAATCTTTCTGGAGTGAGGTTAATTGATAATGTCCTCCTCTAATATTCTTCTGGCTGTTACAGGATCCATTGCCGCCTATAAAGCCGCAGCCCTCTCTTCCTCACTGGTAAAGAAGGGATATGAGGTTCAATGCATCACCACCAAAGGTGCCCAGCAATTTGTGGGTGAGATGACCTTCGAAGGCATCACCAACAAGCGTGTTCTGCATGACATGTTTGCTCCAGGAGATGCCAAAATTCACATCAGTCTTGCGGAATGGGCTCATCTCATTGTGGTTTACCCTGCCTCTGCAGCCGCACTCTCTCGCCTGGCCACCGGCGATGCCCAGGATTTATTGGGAGCCGTGTTTTTAGCCAATAACTTCCGCAAACCTTTTCTCATTGCCCCAGCGATGAATGTTCACATGTATGCCCATCCTGCCGTTCAGCAAAATTTAGAACAACTCGCTGATTGGGGTTGTGAAATATTGCCCACGGAAGAAGGACGACTCGCTTGTGGAGACTATGGAAAAGGTCGTGCGATAGCACCTGAACGTGTGGTGGAACGGGTGGAACAATTATGCCGGATGTAATCATCACCTCTGGAGGAACGGAAGAACCCATCGATTCTGTTCGAAGCATCACCAACTTCTCGACAGGAAGCACAGGAGCTTTTCTGGCTCGATATTTTTATCAAATCGGCTGTCATGTGGAACTCTGGAAATCAGAGCGGGCCATGAATCCTGAAGAGGATGTCCACATTCGGGAGTTTTTAACCTATGAGGATTTATCTCAACTGATGCGAAGGGAACTGCCAATGCGTACCAAACCCTTTCTGTTCATCCATGCGGCTGCTGTGAGCGATTATTCTGTGGAGAAAATCACAGACCATTCAGGACAGTCCTTTCCTCAAACAAAAACCCAGAAAATCTCTAGTCAGAATTCTCTTATGATTCATCTCAAGCCCAATCCAAAACTTTTGAATTCCATCAAATCCCTGAACCCTCTTGCCCAGGTGATTGGATTCAAACTGACAGTGGGACCCCCAGAACCACATATTCAGGATTGGATTGAGACACAACTGTCCCAGGGGACTGTGGATGCCGTTGTTCATAACAATCTCAACAAAATCAAAAACAACGTTCATCCCCATCAGATTTACACCCATGAATCCCCGCCACTTTCGGGGAAAACAAAAAGCGATATGGCCCAAAACATTGCCCAACTTTTTCTGAGGAGTTCATCATGAATCTTGTTATTGATGCTGGAAACAGCCAAATCTATTGTGGAGTATTTTCCCAAGGAGAAATCAAACTTCGCTTTCGTAAAGCCCAATCCAAAAGTGCCAGTTCCGACGAATTGGGCGTGTTTTTTCTCTCTGCATTAAGAGAAAACGGTATTGATCCCAAATCCATCACCGCCGTTGGTTGCTGCAGTGTGGTGCCAGAAATCAATCATTCGCTGAATAACAGCATCCAGAAATACTTCCATGTTCGCCCTTTTTTCCTGGAAGCTGGAGTGAAAACAGGCCTTCAAATTCAATGCAAAAATCCCTTGGAAGTGGGGGCAGACCGCGTAGCGGATTCCATTGCCGCCTGCTCCCGTTATCCAGGGAAAAACATCATTGTGGTGGATTTTGGAACCGCCACAACCATTGATGCCGTGAAGGATGGAAAAAAATACTGTGGAGGAGCCATTCTCCCTGGTCTCAACATTGCCATGCGCGCCTTAGAAGAACGAACCAGCATGCTCCCCACCGTTCAAATTGTGAACGAGGTGGAAGTGTGTGGAAAAACCACCACCACCAGCATTCAATCCGGACTGTATTACGGAAATCTTGGGGCCATTCGAGAAATTGTATCGCGTCTGCATCAAAAGGTTTTTTCTAACCAAGATGTGACCGTGATTGGTACGGGAGGTTTGGCACGGGTGTTCGAAGATTCTGGACTCTTTGATGCCCTCCATCCCGAATTGGTTTTAGAAGGCGTGGATATCGCCATGGAAATGAATAAGTAGGAGATTCTATGCAACTCAGCATGCTCAGAGCAAAAATACACGGAGCCATTGTCACAGAGGCCAACCTGCACTACCAAGGTTCCATCACCATAGATAAGGATTTACTGGAAAAAACCGGGATCCATCTTAATGAGAAGGTGGACATTTTCAATATGGATAACGGAGAACGATTCTCCACCTATGTGATTGAAGGAGCCTCTGGAGAAATCTGCCTTAATGGAGCTGCGGCCCGAAAAGTCCTCGTGGGAGATAGGGTGATTATTGTGGCCTATGGATTAGTGGAAGAACATGAGGCTGCCAATGTGGAGCCCCGAATTGTTCATATATCTCCGGATGATCGGGATAATCGGGTGCTTGTTGGAGCGTAAAAAAGTCTGCGGTACGCTCCACAATGCTCCTCGGCACCGCCTGCGGTGCATTGTGCAAACCATGACGTTCCTCGACTTTGTCTGCGGTACGTCATCTTGGCAGGGATAGAGCCTTTGGCTCGACCCCTACCTCATCTCGGACATGCACAAGCTTAGCTTGTGCACCCCTCTCGATTTCGGCAGGGATTGGAGGGGCGCGGAGCGGTTGGGGCTTGCGAGAGCAAGAGCCAACGGAACCCCCGCAAAGCCCGACCCTGGGCCAAGGGCCCAGGGTGCCAACCAAAAAATCCGGAAAATTCCGGTAAAATAATCAGTCGCCGATGCGCTGTTCTTGAATCCATTGAGCCACGGTGGCGGCCACGGAATCCAAGGGCATTTCGGTTTTCTCACCGCTCTCGCGGAACTTCACCTCAGCCACGCCCGCGGCCACGGATCGGCCACCTAGAGCAATCTGCACGGGATATCCAATCAAATCCGCATCCTTGAACTTGAAACCAGCCCGTTCTTTTCGGTCGTCCAGAACCACTTCAATGCCCTTTTCACGCAAGGTGCTGTAAAGGTTTTCTGCGGCCTCAGCCACGGCTTCATCTCCGGCCTGCAAGGGGAGAACAACCACTTCCCAAGGAGCAATGGGCACGGGCCACTTGATGCCGTTTTCATCATGATTCTGCTCAATGGCGGCGGCCAGGGTTCGGCTCACACCAATGCCATAACAGCCCATTTCCGCTGGCTGACTTTTGCCTTGTTCATCCAAGTAACTGCAGTCTAAGGCCTTAGAGTATTTGGTTCCCAGGTAGAACACCTGGCCCACTTCAATACCGCGGAACTCTTCCAGTTTGCCGTTCTCACAACGGGGGCACGCATTTCCAGCGGCAGCAAAACTGATGTCTTTAAACTCAGGCTCAGGGAAATCCCGGCCCGCATTCACATTCTTGAGATGCTGATGAGGAGCATTGGCACCACAAATCCAATTTTCCCCTGAGGCAATGGAATGGTCGGCCACTATGCGCAGTTTTTCAGGCGCACCCACAGGACCAACAAATCCTGGAGCCACGCCCATGGTTACTTCCACCAGGGCATCGCTGGCCATACGAACAGCACCAGCTCCTAAGACTGCCTGAAGTTTGGATTCATTCACGTCCACGTTTCCGGCGATGAGCACCAGAACGGCTTCAGAATCTGCCTCATACACCAGGGCCTTGATGAATCGGGAAGCATCCGCACCCAGGAAGGTGGACACCTCTTCAATGGTGCGCTGGTTGGGTGTTTCCACGGTTTCTAGGGGCAGGTAGGCGGCCTCATCCCGTTTGGCGTCCCTTTGAGGAGTGACGGCCTTCTCCACATTGGCTGCATAGTCACAACAATCGCAGCTGAGAATCAAATCTTCTCCAGAGGAGGCCAGCACCTGGAATTCGTGACTCATGTCACCGCCAATATCTCCCGTGGCCGCATCCACAGCCCGGAAGCGCAGACCACAGCGCTTGAAGATGGCGGTGTAGGCCTCATACATTTTCCAGTAAGATTCCTTGGCACCCTTCTCATCCAGGTCAAAGCTGTAGCCGTCTTTCATGATGAATTCCCGGCCGCGCATCAAACCAAAACGGGGACGGAACTCATCCCGGAATTTGCCCTGCACCTGATAGAGATTCCAAGGAAGCTGTTTATACGAGCGCAGATTCCGTCTCACCATGTCGGTGATCACTTCTTCATGGGTGGGGCCCATGCAGTAATCGTTGTCCTTCCTATCCTTGAAGCGAAGCAAAAGGTCGCCATAAATATCCCAACGTCCCGACTCCTTCCAGAGTTCGGCTGGAATCACCGCTGGCATCAGTACCTCTTCACAATCTCGCTTGTCCAATTCCTCACGAACAATGGATTCAATCTTTTTCAAACTGCGAAGAGCCAAGGGAAGGTAGTTATAAATACCACTGGATAACTGCTGAATCATTCCCGCGCGGAACATCAGCTGATGGCTTGGAATCTGGGCGTCCTTGGGGATTTCCTTCAAAGTGCGATAGAACGAACGACTCAGACGCATAGAGCGGCCTCCTGAAACCCCGCCTGGGGGAATGTCATGATTAAGTGAGGCATTATATCCAGCATAGAGAGGAAGATACAGACTCTTGGAGGTTCAGATCGACCCCTCCCTGCCCTTTGTTTTACTTTTGGTGACATGGCGGCCGTCGGGGTGGGGAAATGCTATTCAAATTCACCGATTCATGAGCCACAGGATTGTGATTTTCGTCAGTCGACAGGGCATAAAAACCTGGCGACGCTTCCGTTCGCCTTCGGCTCTCTCCACACGCAATGTTCCTCGCCACGACGTGCCTGCGGTACACTGCGGTGCTACGGTCGTCGCCACAATAAAAAAGCCCCAAACCGCAGTAAGTTGTTCAGCAAGATGCCTTATCACTGCAGTTTAGGGCTTAAAAAAACCTGGCGACGACCTACTCTCCCACAAAAATGCAGTACCATCGGCGCTGGCGGGCTTAACGTCCGTGTTCGGGATGGGAACGGGTGTGGCCCCGCCGCCATAGTCACCAGGTTATATAACCTAAATTATTGGGCGTCTGCATAAAACTCTTTATGCACACTATGTGAACCGGAGTGGAGAATACTCTCTACGCCGATAAGGGTCAAGCAGTGAAAGAAATAATTTCTTGCGCTGCCAAGTGATGGAATGGTTCACTCAGCTATGAGCTTCATTCCACCGGCGGTGTAATGAAAATATCATTTCACCGTCGGTGTAATTCCTTTTCGCTATCTTTGAATTATCGAGTCTACTCACGCCCTTGGCTCCCGTAGACATCATAATTCAAAGGCGAAATAGGAATTCCACCTTGCAAAGAGATAAAGAATAATATGGTCAAGCCTCACGGAAAATTAGTACCGGTCTGCTGCATATGTTTCCACACTTCAACAGCCGGCCTATCAACCTGGTCTTCTCCCAGGTTCCTTTAGGAGCCTCAAAGGCTCAGGGATGTCTCATCTTGAGGGGGGCTTCCCACTTAGATGCTTTCAGCGGTTATCCCGTCCGAACGTAGCTACCCAGCACTTACCCTTGGCAGGA
>JAKSCK010000113.1 GCA_022360655.1 Spirochaetales bacterium
GCCAGGCCTATGGAGAACTTCATAGACTGGGCTATGCCCATTCTGTGGAAACCTGGAAGGATGGAGTTCTTGTTGGAGGGCTCTATGGAGTGTCTCTTGGGGGCTGTTTCTATGGAGAATCCATGTTTGCCCGTGTCTCGGATGCATCAAAAGTGGCCTTTGCGGCTTTACTGGGACTCTTGGAAGAGGCCGGATTTGGGCTAGTTGATTGTCAGCAGCATACCCGACATTTGGGAACTTTTGGAGCCATAGATACCCCCCGGAATTTCTTTCTTGATCATTTGGAACGGGAGTTAGAAAAACCAACAATTCAAGGGAATTGGAATGCGTGTTTTCCACAGTTCCCTGTATCAACGCGTTGGAAACAATGGATGGGAGAAAAGGATTTCAAAAAATGAAGGGGGGTGTATGGTCTGTCCTGTTGGTGATGATTGTTGTCTTCTCACCATGGGAAGTTTTTGGTCAAGAATCACTTCAACCCCCATTGGTTGGAAGTTATGACACTCCGGCGCGGGATCCGATTGTGGATTCTCTCCTCGAGAGTGCTCTTCAGGCCGCAGATCAAGGGGAATGGGAACAGGCCTTATCCATTCTGGATCAGGCGGAACGTCGATCACCACAGGATGAGCGGATTACCTCATATCGCCAGTCCATACTGGAGCTGTCAGCATTGGATCAGGCGCAAGAATCCTGGGCGACTGGTGAGGCCGTGGCTGTTCCTGGTTCAGAAGGTGTAGAAAACACTGTACCAACCAAAGATGGAGATGAGGAGACACCGCAGGAGCCGAAATTTACCATTGATCGTGGAGAGGATGAGGAAAAGGAATCTCCAGTGGTTTATCGGGATTTGGTACGTGGAACTCTGTCCCTTCATTTTCTAACACAATTACCACAGAATACCGAAGCATCATTTCCTCTCAGTTCAGCCTGGGAATTTGCATACACAGCATTAGGAGCAGATCTTCGTGGCTGGCTCCCCATTCTTGGTCGTAGTGTAGGGGTAATGATGTCATCTTCAGGGTTTCGCCGTGATATGGAAGGAACTCAAGCCCTGTATAACTCCCTGGATGTGGGTGTGGATCTCCGTGGATTTTTAATAGAGAGTCCCTCTTCACGATTAGAGTTGGGCTTGGATGTTGGAATTGGAATGCTATCCATTCTTAAAAACAATGCTGTTCAGCGACAGGGGGCTGTGTTTGTTGGAGTTTGGGGGAGAGACCCCATCTTCTATCATCTATTGGGAACAGATTTCCTGGAGCCTTTCATCATTGGTGGTGGATTGCGGGTCTACAGTTCCTTAGAACCAAATGAACGGGAAGTGGTAAATTATCGTCTGGAAGTACAGTGGGAATTCCCACATGTGCAAACGGGTTTCCTTTTTGAGTGGTGGAACTATGCGGAGGATGATGGCAGAAAAACTGTGTTCTCAGCTGGTTTGATGGCTGGATTCCGGTTCTGATGTGGAACATTGAGAGACCTCATAGGTGAGGAACGAGCGAACGGTTCGTGATTTGAGACGAGCGGAAATTGCGGCACGGATATGCGGAGAAATCTCTCCTTCATCGGTGGCAATTGACCATCCTCCGAGAGCACTGATGACACGATCTGCGGCTAAATCGGCCGGAGCAATGGCCGGTACATAACCTGGCGGATGACCGGCCACAGGATGGACAAGGCCTTCCTCTGAAAGTCGAACCATCAAACGATCGATGAGCACCACATCAGCAGAAAGCCGATGAGCCAAATCTCGAATCCCAGGTGGTTTCCGTCCTTCTCGGTGATCTTCAGCAAGGGCCAAATAGATTTGCCAACCGGTTTCAATTTCTCCTGCTGGTGTTCTTGTGTTAATTTTTTTGTGTTTACCTGCACCAATTTGATGAGCGTAGGTGATTTCTGCAGCAATCAAGATGATGATCCATGCCACATCAAGCCATATCAACAGCTTTGGGATGAACACCACTGATCCATAAATCACAGATTGGCGAACCGATGTGACGGTCCATACAGAAAAACCAAATTTTGCCGCTTGGAACACCAAAGCCCCCACAAAGGCACCAAGCAAGGCACTGGCAACTCGAACCCGGGCTCCATTGAGGAATCGAAATAAAAGATAGAGTCCCACCATGACACCAGCGATGGAGAGAAGCCCTCCTATGATGCGTTGCTCAGGAGCTGTGGCACGACTCCAAGCCACAAGAATCTCAGAAAGTGGCCCCCCCCCTGCTCCAAACATGAGGGAAGTGAGAGAAAGTGTTGCAGCATATGACCCTAAACGCCGAATAAAGCCTCGACGGGGGCGGGAACGAAAGATGGAATTCATATGCATTTCCATCGCATTCATGAGCATGATGGCAGCAAAAATAAAGAGGATACTACCCCAGGTGCTCAATCGCCGTGAATTGGATGTGAAGGTGTTAAATGCTCGCAGAATTTCATCATTTCCTTCAGGAACAAGAAACTGGCTGAGGGCTTCAAAGGTACGGGTTCCAAATTCTTGGAACCCTCCAAAGGAAAAAATCACCATGGTAAGGGGAACCATGGACATCACAGTGGTGAAGGCAAGACTTGTAGCCCGAAAGAAGAGCTGATCGCTGATAATCTTTTTCACCACAGTGGTTGTAAAACGGACCAGCCTATGGCCCCAGTCAGGCACATTCATTTTGTTCATTATAGGCAAGCCCGTTGACCACGTCATCACCTAGAACGCACTTCAATCTCCAGGTTCTTTTGACTGGGTGTAAAGATTTCCGCGGCTCCAGGTGTCATCACAAGACGGTTTTCTTCCGTGACAAAGACCGCCTCAATTCCTTCCAAATCCAGAGCCAATTGAAGACCTTCATCCAAACCAAGGGCAAAGAGTGAGGTGGAAAGCGCATCACCGTCTGCTGAACGGTCAGAAATGATGGTGACAGAAGCCAGTCCATTCTGGATAGGATACCCAGTTCTTGAGTCAAGAATATGATGGTAGCGAATTCCATCCTTTATGAAATAGCGTTCATACACTCCTGATGAAACCACAGAACCATTTTTGAGAGCAAAAATCCCAAGATATTCTCCTCGGGAGTTTTGGGGATCTTGCAGGCCAATGCGAAAGGAACTTCCATCTGGTTTTCCTCCTCGAACCAGAATGTTTCCTCCAAGATTGATGAGAATAGACTGCTCTCCAGATTCAGCAAAGAAATCAGCCACCTCATCCGCAATCCAACCCTTGGCTATTCCACCTAAGTCCAGAGCCATGCCTGGCTCCAATGTGATGGAACGGCTGAATTCATCGAATTGGATTTTTCTGAAATCCACCACGGTCAGCGCTTCTACAACGGATTCAGGAGAAGGCACTTGAGCCTCATGGATGTCCCAGAGATTAACCAAGGGTGCAATGGATGGTTCAAAACGCCCCTCAGTGAGTTGGGCATAATGGAGAGCCATGTTCAGCACCTCTGCTGTTGATTCAGGAAGTATTGCTTGGTTTTGTCCTGAATTCAGTTTTGTCAGAGGACTATCAAGAATGTGGCGACTCAACTGTTTTTCGTACTGCACAATTTTTTCAAATGCAGGACTGAGGAGCGTTTCATTGCCGCTGTAAAGCCGTAAACTCACAACCGTATCAAGAAGGAATTGGCTTTCTTCTGCAGGTTCTGGAGCAGAAGCAGTGCATCCATAGAACAGGACAACGGATGCAAGAAGGATTTTAGGAATCCATCTGATATTCTTAAACGTTCGAGAGCGAGATTGCTTTGAGAAGGTGATATTTCTTTCTGATGACATTCATGATCCTTCGTTTTATGGTCCACCTGAGTTTGTAACCAGGGGCTTCAACCACAAATATGGACGTCTTCCCTAGTGGTTTGAGATTATTTTCCTCAATCAACAAGCTTTTGCAAAGAGCATCCGTCATTTCCTCACCCCTGAGTTCTTTTATGGGATGAGGTTTTTCCATCCCATCAGATTTGAAGATGAAGGACGGATTGACTAGGGTTTAACTGCGGTGAGTGTCCCTGGCCGGTACGGAGGAAGTATGCCCATGAGATTTCTGATTGTCACAATGCTTGTTGTTAGCGTTCTCAGTGGATTAGGAGCGTTGGGCTCTGACGACAGTCCAATGAAGGTTGGTGAGTATCCAGATGGTGTTTATTTTGCCATGGAAGAGGAATTTGGCTCAAATGGCTGGAAGGATGCTGTCACGGTTTCTGTTGAAGAAGGACAAATTGATGAGGTGAAGTGGAGTGGCGTCCATGTCATGGGAGGTCCGGATAAACGGACCCTCTCTGTTGCTGGTGGTTATGCCATGATGTCTCAGGGGAATGCTCAATCAGAATGGCATGTTCAAGCACGTTCTGCAGAGGAGTGGCTTGTTGATCATCAAGATCCCACAATGATGACCTATTCCGATCCAGAAGGGCACACGGATGTTCTGACCAGTGCCACAATGCGGGTTAAGGTATTTTTTGAACTGGCTGAGAAGGCATTGGCGGCAGGACCTGTGGGCTATGGTCCCTACATTGATGGGTACTATCGAGCAGAGGATAGAGATTTCGATGATTCAGGCTGGAAAAATACTGCCCAATTCACCGTTCTTGGTGGATATGTCGTCTCTGCTCTATGGAATGGAGTGAACCCTGAAGGAGACACCAAAAAACTGGCTTCAAAAGAAGGACGCTATCCCATGGTCACCCGGGGAGGAGCTCAATCTGAATGGTATGAGCAGGCGGCTTTGGTTGAAGAATACTTCATGGCTACACAAGGAAGAATGCCATCCATTACTGGAGGCCGAACCGATGCAATCACAGGTGCAACGGTCACAGTTCTTCCCTTCTATGCTCTTGCGGAGATTGCGCTTCCGAGGAAGTGATGAATAAATCATTCAACATCCTCATCATTGGTGGTGGTTACGCTGGTGTGAAAGCTGCAAAGACTCTATGGAAGAGATTTTGCAAAAACAAAAGCGTCACCATCACTTTAGTAGACCGAAATACCTCCCATACTCTCATGACCGAATTGCATGAAGTGGCCACTAATCGAGTGGAGCTTACCTCGGCAAAAGTGAGTTACAAGAGAATCTTTTCAGGAACAGGACTTTCGGTTGTCCATGATGAGATTGTGAATTTGGATTTCCAAAAACATATAGCTCAAGGTTTGACAGGAGAATATCCCTGGGATCGGTTGCTCCTTGCGACGGGAGGAGAGCCAGCCGATTTTCACATTCCAGGGGTTAAAGAGCATTGTTTTACCCTTTGGTCTGCAGATGATGCGGTTTCCATACGACGCCATTTGGAATCCATGTATAGGCAAGCGGCCTTGGAAAAAGATGAATTTCGCAGAAGAGAGCTCATGGCTGTTGTGGTGGCTGGTGGTGGTTTCACGGGAGTTGAACTTGCTGGGGAGATGATGGAATTTCTTCCTCAGCTTTGTCATGAAAATGGTTTAGATCCGGCAGAAATTGCAGTCATCAATATTGAAGCTCTTGGAGCCATCTTACAAATTCTTCCAGTGAAACAGCGGAGTCAAGCGGTTCACCAACTTGAAAAAATGGGTGTTCAAGTCAAAACCAATGCACTAGTTACTGAGGTGACCCATGAGTCTTTCCATCTCAAAGATGGAGGGGAGTTACGAGCAGGAACAAAAATTTGGACCTGTGGGGTTCAAGGGAAACCCATTCCTCAAGGTGAGGCCTTAGAAGAGGGGAAGGCTGGTCGAAAACTGGTGAATGCCCATATGCGTAGTCCCAGCTTTGATCACGTCTACCTTGCTGGTGATGGAATCTGGTTTGTGGAAGATGGGAAACCTGTCCCACAAACAGTGGAAGGTGCTGAACAAACGGCAGAAACCGCGGCTCACAACATCGCCCATGATATTAAAATCATGCAGGGACAGGCTTCTGGTGAATCCAAAGAGTTCCATGGCAAGTATCACGGATATATGGTTTCGATTGGAAGTCGATATGCAGTCTCTCACACCGGTGGGATTGCCATGGCTGGTTTCTTTTCCATGGCACTCAAGCATGCCGTGAATGTGTATTACCGCTTTGGATTGGCTGGATTGAATGCTGCTTGGGAATACATCAAACATCAGTTTCTTGAGATACGACATCGACGTTCAATTTTTGGCGGATTCCTTGCCTGGAAGGCGCCAGGATATTGGCTGCTTCCCCTTCGTCTCTATGTTGGCGTGATGTGGTTTCTTCAGGGATTCTCAAAGATTCAGCAAGGTTGGTTTCAGCGAAATAATGATTTTGTGAGTGTTCCTGTTGCAGATGGGACGGCAAGTGCGTCGACTTGGGAAAACGCCGATGCTGGAACCGAATCTCTTGCTGCCGATGCGTGGACGGCGGCCTCTGAATGGGCTGCTGAAGGTGGTGGAGAAGCATTGCTTGAAGCTCCTCTCGAATTGTATCTCTGGATTGCTCGGGCCACGGTGAATCATGCTCCCCATTTTTTTCAGAGTGGGATTGTTGTCTTTGAATTGCTTCTTGGTTTAGCTCTCATTGGCGGTGCATTCACATGGCTGGCCTCCGCAGCATCCTTTGTTTTTAGTTTGATGCTGATCATGGGAGCCATGACTGATGCCTCCATTTTTTGGTACATGGCCGCTGCATTAGCCCTTATGGGGGGATCGGGACGAATCCTGGGCTTGGATTACTGGCTGATTCCCTGGCTGAAAAGATGGTGGAATGGACGGCGCATTGCCCAGAAAACCTATTTGTATTTTGGAGAACCTTCTCCTCAGAAAAAGAAATTATCTTCAGAGCGTTTGGAGAAGAATATTTCCTGAAGACAAGGGTGGATGCAATCCTTCCCTCTTTTCGATACTCAGCCTTATACTAGAGATCTATGGTACTGACAGAGCTCAAAAGGCAGTTTCCCGCAGCCCCTGAATACTTAACTCAAATCTTCCTGATTCAAAGAGATACAGGTGAGGTCACCAATGCAGGTCTTGCCGATCGATTGAACGTGTCCCGCCCGGCTGTTTCTCAAGCGATTGGACGATTACGACGACTGGGACTGGTGGAACAGGACAAGTATGGCACCATCGCGCTCTCCTTAGAGGGAGAGAACATTGGCAAGAAAATTGTTCGTCGGCATTTCCTTCTTGAGCATTTGTTGGTGGGCTTGCTGAAGTATCCTTGGGATAAGGCGGATAAAGAGGCTGAATCCTTGCAAGATGCCTTATCAGATGATTTTACCGAGTTTTTATCTCAGCGCTTGGGAAATCCTCAAACCTGTCCTCATGGTAATCCCATGCCAGATTCTGCTCTTGAGGAGCGCTACCTTCAAGCTCCTCCACTTTCAGGTGCACCTCTCCATCAGGAAATTCGCCTGATTCGCATCACAGAAGAAGGAGAGCTTTTGGATGGTCTGCTTCCCTTTTGTCTGGAGCATCAATTGCTTCCTGGGAGAATCATGATTCCAAGTTCTTTGGATGAGCAACAGGTTGTGGTTCAAAAAGATGAAAAGACACTTTCCATCCCCATCAAGTTTGCCCAACTTCTTCGCTGGGAGGCTGTTTCATCAAAATAGGACTTTCCTAGGACGATGATGAGCACGACCATGAGGACGTTTTTCGTCCTCATGGTTCTTGAGCTATGGCAAACTATTTTGTGTTCTTTTGGGCTCTGCGGGCAAGCAAGGCGGCAAGTTGACCACCAGCATGGTAGCTTGATCGGACCAGAGGACCGGATTCCACATGCTCAAATCCCATGGCCATGGCCTCTTCTTGTAAACTCTTAAATTCCTCAGGCGTCCAGTAACGTTCCACAGCCACATGACGTCTGGTGGGCTGAAGATACTGACCAATATTCACTAAGTCGCATCCTGAATCCCGTAGGTCTTGGAGGGTTTGAATGACTTCCTCTCGTCTCTCCCCTAATCCCAGCATCATGCTGCTTTTTACCAAAAGCTGTGGATTGAGTTGACGAGCGGTTTTAAGAAAATCGAGAGAGCGACCATAATGGCTTGCTGATCGTATCCGGGGAGTCAGCCGTTCCACCGTTTCAATGTTGTGTCCCAAAATATCTGGAGCAGAATCCACCAACACAGCCACACTTTCATGGGAACCTTTCATATCCGATGAAAGGTATTCCACCGTGACTGTGGGATTCTTTTCACGAATGGCTCGGCCTGTTGCGGCCAAATACGAGGCACCTCCATCGGCCAAATCATCCCGGTCCACCATGGTGATGACGGCATGGGCAATACCAAGGTCATGAATCGAGGCTGCCACCCGTTGTGCTTCCTGCTCATCAGGGGCATCTGGACGACCTGTTTTGACCGCGCAGAAGCGGCAAGATCGGGTGCAGGTGTCTCCCAAAATCATGAACGTGGCCGTGCGGTGATGACTCCAGCATTCATGAAGATTGGGACAACGTGCCTCTTCACAAACGGTGTGCAGGCCTTTTTCTCGTATGTCTTTTCGAACAGCTGCCGTGTCTTTGGTGGTGTCCAAGGAAATTCGCAACCATTCGGGTTTTCTTGTGTATTCTCCCATGACTACAGACTAGCGCTGGCAGAGAAGAATGACCATACCTGAAGAAGCCCTGGCTTATCTTGTTCATTTCACCATATTGGGGTAAGGTATGCCGCTCCTTCGGAGGCACAATGGGTGGAATGCATCGGGTGACAGAATGTCGAGATTTGGGACATGGAGCCTTTGTCTTGCGCTTTGAACGTCTTGGGATGTCTTTTGTACCAGGACAGTATTTGCTTCTGGAAGTGGATGGGGAGTATCGGGAATATTCGATTTACTCCTCAATGCATGCGGATTTTCTAGAAATCCTGGTGCGGGAGGTTCCTGAGGGCTACGTGACCCCACGCTTGAGAAAACTGAAGGTGGGGGATTCTCTTTTTCTTGATGGTCCCATTGGTGAATTTCGTCCTTATGCAGAGGCGCAGTCGGTTCTCTTTCTTGCCACTGGAACGGGCATTGCTCCGTTTCATAGTGCAGTACTGTCTTATCCCCATTTGGACTATACACTTGTGCATGGGATTCGGTATGAGGATGAGACGATGGAATCTCAGGATTTCGATTCTCATCGGTATATCCCTAGTGTGAGCCAGCCCACTTCAGGAATGGGAGAACATGTCACCGACTGGCTGTCCAGGCACCCTCTTGGGACAAATGGTGATGTCTTTCTCTGTGGAAATGGTGCCATGGTGGTGGATGCCACCGCCATCCTCATGGATCAGGGCGTCCATTCCTTGAGAATTCAGGCGGAAGCCTATTTTTAAAGAGTACGGGGCATTTCCCTGATCAATGCACCCGGATGAATGTGAGGATTTGTGTGAAATACCATATTGTGCCCTTTGGGTGCCAAATGAACCGTTCCGATGCAGAGCGGGTGAGAACCGTTCTAGAATCCATGGGCTTTGTGGAAGCCGCTGATGAGAATGACCCTCAGATTGCCATCAAGGGAATCATTGCCTGTTCTGTACGCCAGAAAGCCATTGACCGGGTGTATGGCCGGATTCTGAAATGGAATAAGGCCAAAGCGGAAAAGCCCCTCATCACCTTTGTTTCCGGTTGTGTGCTCCCCGCTGATAAGAAAAAATTTCTCAAACTGTTTGACTTGGTTTTCCCCATGGACACCCTGCCTGAGCTGCCTCAAATGATTCGGGACTATGGCGTGGCCATTCCAATGAACCGGAACCCCCCCGAAGGGGTCGATCTTCAAAAAGAGCAACTAAAAACAGGGGGGGCGGCCGCGCTTGCATTGGATTCCAAAAACCGCATTGAGGAATTTTGGAAGCTGAGTCCCCATTACGCCTCAGACTGGGAGGCCTATGTTCCCATTCAAAACGGCTGCGATAAATTCTGTACCTACTGCGCTGTTCCCTACACTCGAGGCCGAGAGGTGTCGCGGCCATCTCAGGACATCTTGGCTGAGGTGCATTCCCTGGTAGAGAAGGGCTACAAATCCATCACTCTCTTGGGCCAAAACGTGAATTCCTATGGTTTGGACAAGAAGGGTGAAGAGAAGAGCTTCCCCCAGCTGATGAAGGCCATTGGAGAGCTGGGAATGGAATCCGGTAAGGAATTCTGGGTGTTTTTCACCTCTCCGCATCCCCGGGACATCACCAACGAATTGTTGGAGGTGATGGCCGCTTATCCTGTGTTGGCCAACTGGGTGCACTTCCCCTTGCAGTCTGGTGATGATGAGGTACTGGAACGCATGAATCGACGTCATTCCATGGAGCGCTACCGGGAAGTCATGGGGGACATCCGCCGTATTCTTCCAGGAGTGAGTGTGTTCACCGATATTATTGTGGGCTTTTCTGGAGAAACGGAAGAGCAGTTCAATCATACGGTGGATGCCATGCGTGAGTTTTGCTATGACATGGCCTTTATTGCCCAGTACAGCCCCAGGCCTGGCGCGAAAAGTGCCGATTGGCCGGATGATGTTCCCAAGGCAGAGAAAGAACGCCGTTTCCATCTTTTGGGCGATGAGCTCACCCAGGCTGCGGCTCCCCGTAACCTTCAACGTGTGGGAACCATTGAACGGGTTTTGGTGACCGGGAAGGATCGAAAGGATGGCTACTATTCCGGCTACACGCAAGGACGCATCCCAGTTCGTGTTTCTGCCCAAGGGGCTCAGCTGGGAGAATTCTGTGATGTGGAAGTGGTGTCTGCCCGTCCTTTGAGCATTGAAGGTGTTCCTGTGCATTCAGGAGGAAGGGAGGATGGGAATGCGTGATTTCTCGGATTCTTCCTGCTCCCGGCAGGTGGCCTTCAAAACCTTGGGTTGCAAACTCAATCAGGCCGAAACCGAATCCTTGGCAACCAAATTCCAAGAATTAAATTGGACCGTGGTGGACTTTGGAGAACCGGCCGATGCCATTGTGGTGAACGGCTGTACGGTCACCAACACGGCCGACCGAAAAAGTCGTAGCGCCATCAACCGCGCTCTCCGTAGTGGGAACGGTGAGGCTCTGGTGGTGATGGCTGGTTGCTTCGTGGATGGGCAGGGCACCTCCTGGCAGGGAGCCGATGATGAGCGCACCTTGGCCGTTGGAAATGATTTGAAGAGTCGCATTCCAGAGATTGTGGATGCCTACTTTCACGGAGAATTGGAGAATCTGCCTACTGAGGGAAACCGCTTTGACTATGTTCAGCCTCATCGGGTGTTTCGTACCCGGGCCATGATTAAAATTCAGGATGGCTGTGACCAGTTCTGCAGCTATTGCATCATCCCCCATGTGCGGGGTGGGGGGGTGAGTCGTCCCATGGCTGAGGTGCTCCAGGCTCTGCGTCAGGCCTTGGAGGATGGCTACAAGGAAGTGGTGCTCACCGGCGTCAACATGAGCCGATGGGAAGATGGAACACACAGCTTTGCTCATCTTGTGAAAGCCTGTCTTGAGGTGGAAGGGGATTTCCGCCTGCGTCTTGGATCTGTGGAGCCTGACCGGATAGATGGGGCGCTCATGGAGCTGATGAACCATCCTCGGATGACCCCCCACATGCATCTTTGTCTCCAGTCCGGTAGTGAGGCCATTTTGACGCAAATGCGTCGTCCCTACACTGCCCAGGAATTTGACACCATGGTGGCCCAGTTGCGGCAAAAAGTGCCCCATTTCAATATCACCACTGATGTGATTGTGGGGTTCCCAGGCGAGAGTGAGGCGGAATTTGCCGAAACCCTTCAGCGCTGTGAAAACCTGACTTTTGGCCATATTCACACCTTCCCCTTTTCTCGGCGCCATGGAACAGAAGCAGATGCCATGGGTGAACAGGTGTCGGAGCCGGTGAAGAAAGAACGGTCAGAAAAGGTGCGCCAGATTTCCCTTCAAACCAAGTTCACCTACCGTCAGTCTTTGCTTGGGAGCACTCAAAAGGTTTTGGTGGAGCGGTGCCAGGAGGATGGTGATGGTTCCATCATGCTTCGGGGCTTGGCCCCTTGTTATGTGCCTGTCCGTTTCCCTCTGCCCGCCGGGATGACGGAAGGGGAGGCGCTCAACAATTTCTTTGACGTGGAAATTCATGCCGTTGATTCCGGTGATGATCCGGATTTGCTGGGAAAGGCCCAAACCGATTAACAGCCTGTTTTATACCGACCCCGTCGGCGCGGCGCCACCGGGGTGTTTTGATGGGCGTGATCGTATCATTTGATACGATCACGCCCGAATGATGAAAGAATAAACTTCTCTTTCTCAGGCCTTAACCTTCCTTGATAGCAAGGCTCGTCCGTACATCACACCTGAGGTGAGAAAACCAAAGAAGGCCACAGGAACAAGGCCGTAGCGGTCAACAAGCCAACCCAAGAGGGGGGCTGCCACCATGACATAGAAGGAGCTGGCTTGAGAGTCCACCGAAAGAATGGTGGCACCTGATGCTCCATCACTCACCGCATCAATCCGTCCCATTAAAATGGGACGCCAGGTGTTCTGGAGTATGATCACCATGACCAAGGTCATGGCAGCCAAACCTGGATAGCCGCTGAGCAGGGCGATCATTCCCAAGGCAAAAGCGAAGGTATAACCAGCCCATATTTTCCTTGAGGCGTCCTGGGCTCCACCGGAGGATTTCATAAAAGCATGGGCCCCACGTGAGGCCAGACCCGAAAGGAGGGAAAGGAGGGCATACACCGCTCCTACCAAGAGTCCCGCTCGCCGTTTATCCTCCCACATCAAGAGCAGGGGAAGGGCCATCGCCGCCGATTCCAGCATGGGTTGAACATAGTCCTTGGCCAAGGTGGCATTCCCTTTGGACAGAGCCGATTCTGTGAACAGGCGCCGGAGGGGACGATTCTTCAGAGTTTGGAGAAGCACCTGAAAGAATTGCCGAAAAAGGGATTTTGCTGTGGTTTTA
>JAKSCK010000176.1 GCA_022360655.1 Spirochaetales bacterium
CCCCTTCAAAAGGGCCAAGATCTGCAACCTGGAGCCGTTGGTAGGGCTTGAGGATGCGCTGGACGCTCGTCCACATTTCTGATCGATTGACCCTTGCACAGAAGTCTCTCCAAGCAAAGGCCTTCGCCTTACGGACCGCGGTGGTGAATCTCCGCCTCGCCTTGCGGTATAGGCACCAATCGTGATCTGTTCCCAACCGTACTGCTCGATTCTGGAGGTTTCGAAGATGACCCCGTTCACTGGAAAGCTCTGGGGACCACCAGGGTTTTGATGCCCAGCAAATCCTCTTCTCCGGCTCGTGGCGGTCAATGGCCTCCTGGATGATGGCCGTAATGCGGCCCACCTGGTGCTCAATCGCAGCAGCATCAGGGAGACGCTCAGATCTGTTCTCAGGGTGGGGAAGAAGACCCTCAGTCAGACAAGCCCGGGAGACTGTGAGAGAGAAGGCGTCCCAATCGACCTGATCCCATGCCTTACAGCGGAACACTTCCGAACGTAAAGGCCTGGAGGATGTACTGAAAAATATGGCCCTGTGATCGGAGCCTGTGAGGAACCCTGTGTCCACCGTCCAGTCGAGGACAGACAAAGCCCCAGATCGAGTACCCAAGGTCAAGTCAATCCAAGTAGAATGGCCCATGTCAGAAACAAACGT
The DNA here is from genome assembly GCA_022360655.1 of Spirochaetales bacterium. Taxonomy (GTDB): domain Bacteria; phylum Spirochaetota; class Spirochaetia; order DSM-2461; family DSM-2461; genus UBA2779. The sequence goes on from JAKSCK010000176.1 coordinate 653, forward strand.
GGGGGGGCAATCCGAGTGATTGATGATCTCCAAGTCAAGCTCCATGATCAGATTCTCAATGAGTTCCCCTACCGGATTTGTAGTTGTGGTAGCTGGACCCCACCAAGGGTTGTGCCCATTGCCATCCATGCCCACAATCACCCGGGGGCTCCTGCTTTTCGCCCAGCGGATAGCGCGGTCAAGGTCTTCAAGTCCGTCCCCAGTGGTGTGCCGAATGTAAGCAGAGAGGGCCAGGATCGGCCCCTCACGGCCTAAGAGCTCGAGCCCCACCACTCGGCGTCCGAAAGGGCGTGCTGTCCGGAAGCGGAGGCAGTCTCGGAGCAAGATTAGGGCATGGCACGGGCCATGAGATGCTGGCTTAATCACCCGATAGCCCCTGAAGACATTCTTCCCCGCACAAAC
>JAKSCK010000153.1 GCA_022360655.1 Spirochaetales bacterium
TGGCCATTGGAAGAAAACCTCGGAAAGCGGTGCCTTCTTACTGACATCTGAAGAGAAGGCTGTTTGAACCCCATAATCCTGATTCTGATGCTCCTCGTATCGATCCTCGGGAACGGCGTCCTTTTGTTCTTGTGAAACGAGGGGAACCCTTAGCAAAGCGAGTTCCTGCTGCAGATGGTGAAAACGGTCGGAATGTTCTTGGAGAGGTTTTGCTTGCAGGGGAAAAGGATGTTGTCACCTACAGACCAGGTCAAAATACGCTTGAAAAAGACGGGATTCTTTACGCTTCTTGTCATGGTCGGTTTGAGGTACAGGAGAAAAATCTTGTTGTCTTTGAACGCTTAGAAATTCCAGGGAATGTGGATTACACAACAGGACATATTGCTTTTCCTGGGGATGTAGTGATTCATGGTGAGGTTCGCGATGGTTTTCGAGTTTCTTCAGGCAAGTCCATTAGCGTGAAGGGAACCATGGATGCCACACAGGTTCTCGCCCGGGAAAATCTTGTTGTTGAGGGTGGAATCAAAGGGCGGAAAGATGCGCTGATCCGTGTTGGTGGGGATCTTCATGCTCGTTTTATTGAAAACTCCGCAGTGGAATCCCATGGGAAAATCTTTATAGAAAAAGCGGCGTTAAACACACATCTAAGAGCTCTCGGTTCCGTGCAGTTTGGGGATGGTGGAGCTTTGATTGGAGGATCAGCCTGGAGTCGGGAAAGCCTCCAATTTGTCAATGTGGGTCGTCCTGGAGCTCCCGCTTCGGAGATACGAGCTGGAATTGATGTGCAGGTTCATCGGCAACTTGGAAATCTTCAGCGCCAGATTGAACGCCTAGAAATGCGCATTGATGGTCTCAGAAATCGTCCGCATATTAATTCAGCACAAGAAGAATTGGTTCTTCGTGGGGAAGAGGCGCTGGCTCGAATGCATGAACATGAGAAGGTTCTTCATGAGCAATTGCATCCTGAGGGCTCCGTTCACATCGCTGTGAAAGGACGAATCGTGGAAGGGTCTATCATCATGATTGGTCCCCATTCCTTGGTTTTGGATCAAAACTTAGAGAAATGCCTTTTTGAAGTGAAGCCTGGTTCGGAACGAATCCAGCATTCTTCCCTGTCCTCATCCCAATCAACCATTCAATCCGTTCCTGCTTCCTCTGCAGATTGAAATGGTTGATCAGTGGCTCTAGGACCAGAACTCACCCCCTTCTATAATGGGAGCATGCTTCAATTTGACTCTCTTTGTCCTCCACGGATTCTGTTTACTCCTGAAACCTCTTCTACCATGGATGATGCCCGTCATGGTTTATCCCAGGGACTTGGCCATGGCTGGGTTTTTCGAACCTTACGTCAAAATTCGGGGAGAGGACGAATGCCAGGGAGGCGTTGGGATGATGATGGGGCAACAGCCCTGCTTTACACCCTTATCCTTCATCGGGATTCAGTGACCTGTACCTACCCGGTCACTCAACTCATGGCTCTTGCGCTTTGTACATGGATTGAAGAGAGACACGGGCTTTCTCCTCAGATCAAATGGCCCAATGATGTGATGATTCATAAACGAAAAATTGCTGGAATCCTTGTAGAAGGGGAGGGGGCCTACTATCTGTCAGGAATGGGTGTAAATCTTCAGCAGAGGGATTTTCTTCCAAACTATCGCCATCCTGCTATCAGTCTTGCAGAAGCGGGTGCACAGCCAGGGACTCCAGAGGAGGAATTGGAAGGAATCCTTCAGATATTGGAATCTTACCTTGAAGAACCTCCTTCCATTGATGCCATCAATTCTCGCCTTCATCACAAAAATCAACAGATTGCCCTGGTTCTCGGTGATCCCTCCAAGAAGAACATTGTGGAAGGAACCGTTCTTGATCTTCAAACCGATGGGGCTTTGCGAATGCGTTTGAAGGGAGGAGAAGAGCAAGTGATTTACAGTGGGGAAATCAACAGATGAGAGAGTCCTTCAGAAAACTCTTGATGATGCACAATGATTTTTGTATTTTTTCTACCGGGAAAAGCGCCTTATGTGGCGATAAAGGACCCGTATACATCTAAATCACCTTTTTAAAGGGAGTTATTCAATGGCCAAACAGTTGATGTTTAATGAGGATGCGCGAAAAAGCCTTCTCACCGGCGTTCAGAAGTTGTCGGACGCTGTCAAGGTCACCCTCGGTCCCAAGGGCCGCAATGTCCTGCTCGATAAGAAGTTCGGCGCTCCCACGGTCACCAAAGATGGTGTTTCCGTGGCTCGCGAAGTGGAACTTGAGGATCCTTATGAAAACATGGGTGCTCAGCTTCTGAAAGAAGTGGCAACAAAAACCAATGATGTTGCTGGTGATGGAACCACAACAGCAACTGTTCTGGCCTACTCCATTGTGAAAGAAGGCCTGAAATCTGTTGCTGCAGGTATCAATCCCATGGGCATCAAGCGGGGAATTGACAAAGCTGTTGCTGTGGCTGTCGAAGACATCCGCAAAAACAAGAAAGAAATCAAGGACAAAGAAGAAATTTCCCAGGTTGCTGCGATTTCTGCTAACAATGACAGAGAAATTGGTGATGAGATTGCCAATGCCATGGAGAAAGTTGGAAAAGACGGCGTCATCACCGTTGAAGAGTCCAAAACCATCGACACCACCACAGACTTTGTGGAAGGTATGCAGTTCGATCGTGGTTACCTTTCCCCTTACTTTGCCACCAACCGCGACACCATGACCACGGTTCTGGAGAATCCCTACATCCTGATTTTTGATAAGAAAATCAGCAACATGAAAGATCTCCTTCCTGTTCTGGAGAAAGTGGCTCAGTCTGGCAAACCTCTTCTGATCATTGCAGAAGATGTGGAAGGCGAAGCTCTGGCTACATTGGTTGTGAACACCATCCGCGGTGCATTGAATGTGTGCGCTGTGAAAGCTCCTGGCTTTGGTGATCGTCGTAAAGCCATGCTTGAGGATATTGCCATCCTCACAGCTGGTCAGGTGATTTCTGAAGAAGTTGGACTGAAGCTGGAGAACACCGAGCTTGAGCAGTTGGGTCAAGCCATCAGCGTGAAGGTGGAGAAAGAAAACACCACCATCATCAATGGCGCTGGCGGTCAGGAAGACATCACTGGTCGTATTGCTCAGATTAAGGCTCAGATTGAAGACACCACTTCTGATTACGATCGGGAGAAACTTCAGGAACGCTTGGCAAAGCTTGCCGGTGGTGTTGCTGTGATCAATGTGGGTGCTGCGACTGAAGTGGAGCTCAAAGAGAAGAAGCACCGGGTTGAGGATGCTCTCTCTGCCACTCGCGCAGCTGTAGAAGAAGGCATTGTGTCCGGTGGTGGTTTAACTCTGATTCAGGCTTCCAACGCCTTGGAGAAGACTGATCTTGTCTCTTACACCGATGAAGAGAAAGTGGGCTTCAACATTGTGAAGCGTTCACTTGAAGAGCCTATCCGCCAGATTGCTGAAAATGCAGGTGTGGATGGTTCCATCATTGCTGACAAAGCAAAGAATGAGAAAAAGGGTGTTGGTTTTGACGCCCATGCCATGGTTTGGACTGACCTGATTGCCAACGGCATCATTGATCCTGCCAAGGTGACTCGTTCTGCTCTGCAGAATGCTGCATCCATTGCAGGTCTCTTGCTCACAACAGAGTGTGCCATCACCGATATCCCTGAGCCTGAAGCTCCTGCTGCTCCTGCTGGCGGCATGGGTGGCATGGGCGGCATGGGCGGCATGATGTAAGATCTCCTGGAATTCCAGGATCTTGGGCATCTATGGAAGATGCCCACTTGCCTACTCCAGAAATTCTGGTGTTGGGCCGTCCATATCGGTATTTCCGAATAACAAGGCCGGCCGGGCTTCCCGGTCGGCTTTTTTCTTTTGAGCCTGCTCTGGGTTTGGGAAAGGAGTTGAAGAATGAAGCGTGATGATTATGTTTTTTCCATTGGTTTTGACGGATCGACAGCGATTGTGGATAAACGATCAAGATCTCGTCACAAAGGAAAGAATGCACAACAACTCGCCGATGATGGCCAGTTTAAAGCGGCCTATCGTATGACTGTGTTTGATCATGATGTCAAAGCTGCAGACGATGTTCTTGCAGCCTTTAATGCTGTGTCTCCTGTCAAATACGCCCAGAGCTCTGATTTAGCCAAAGTTTTTGGTGTTCAGCCTCCTTCCGATGGCATCACTTCATCCCGTGCCGTCTAATGGACGCAAAAGCGCACATTGACTCCGCCATGACTCCGTGATACGGTGTCTCGATTCTTTTTAACCCAAGGCAGGCAGTAATTCTATGTTCAATTTACCCTTGCTCATGGGCGCCCCAGCCGGCGCTTCTGGAGCTTCCGCCACCCCGCAGGGATCTATGGTTCAGATCATCATGATCGTTGCCGTGTTCGCCGTATTCTGGCTTCTCATCATCCGCCCTCAGCGGAAGAGACAGAAAGAAGAACAGAAAATGCGTGAGAGCGTCAAAAAAGGCGACAAAGTCACCAGCATCGGTGGTATTCGTGGTACCGTGAAAAACGTTCTTGAGAAAACCATCATCATTGAGGTGGACAACAAGGGCAACACTCTCGAATTCACCAAGGCAGCCATTGGTTCTGTGGATAGTGCTGTCCAAGATGCTGCCCCCGCAAAAAAGAGCAAAAAGAAGGACGGTGAAGAGTCTCCGTCCGAAGAAAAATAAAACAGCCCGATCCGGAGATGAACTGAAATGACCAAACTGATGCGCTTGCTTCTCGTCTTGGCATGTGTCGGCCTGGGCGTTGTCTTTCTGTTTCCTACCGTGTCCTGGTACTTTTTTACCTCTCAGGACATGAAGGACTTGGCCAATGGAACACGAAGTGAAATTCGTGCATGGGCCGAAGAGAAAGCAGCGTCTGATATTGTAGATATTGAGGACCTCACTCAGGATCCTGAGGCATTGAAACAGGAACTGCCTGCTGAACTGTCCTTCCTGAAGGCCCTTGCCAAAGAAAACTACGCTCTTGGTAATCGAGAGATGCCCAAAGAGTGGACTCTTGGTGATGTCCTCAATGGTTTCATTGGCATTGATGATGTCAGGCAGTCCATAGAACTTCACTACCGTGATCAACTTCTCAACCTCAAAGACTTAAAAGGGCGCATCTTGGCTCTAGGTCTAGACCTCTCTGGTGGTTTGAGTGTGGTTCTTGAACCCGATTTTTCCGCTCTTGAGGCTGCGAGCACTGAAGTGCTTTCCACTGAGGACAAAACGGCCGCTTTGGATTCCGCACTTGAGGTGATTAACAATCGAATTGATACCTTTGGTGTGACCGAACCTCAGATTCGCCGCCAGTTGGACAATTCCATTCTTATTGATATTCCTGGTGAAGCCGACCCAGAGCGGGTCAATTCCTTCTTGATGGGCCGTGGATCCTTAGGATTCCACATTGTGAATGATGAAGGTACTGATGCCATCCGCACCTATGTGAATGGTGGAGGCCGAATTGTTGATGGTCGTCCTGAGGAAGATGGAATCCTTGATGAAGGTCTTGTGGCTCTTGGGTACTACACCAAAGATGACTACGGCGTTGATCAGTTCCAAAGCTGGATTGTCGTTGCAGAACAGCCTGGACTTGATGGCGTTCATGTCAAAGAGGCTCGGCCAGAAACCGATCCCAACACCTTGCAGCCCATTGTGACCTTCCGACTTGATGCCGAAGGGGCCACGGACTTCAACCGCCTCACCTCTGAAAATGTTCAGAAGTACATGGCCGTTGTGTTGGATGACAAAGTCAAAGCCTATGCCCTCATCACGGAAGCCATTCCTGGTGGAAGTGTTCGGGTAACAGGATTTAATTATCAGGAAGCCAATGACCTGGCCGTGGTTCTCCGAACAGGCTCCTTGCCCGTTCAGTTGGGAATCCGCACCTTGCAGTCTGTTGGTGCAACCCTGGGTGCAACCACCATCGCTTCCGGTGTGAAGGCCATCTTGATTGGTTTTGCTCTGGTCTTCTTGTTCATGGTGATTTGGTATAAGGGTGCTGGTTTCATTGCCGATATTGCTCTTCTGCTGAATCTCTTCCTGCTTACCGCCTTGCTTTCGAGCTTTAACTTCACCCTCACCATGACCAGTATTGCTGGTTTGATTCTCACCGTGGGTATGTCGGTGGATGCAAACGTCATCATCTTTGAGCGAATCAAAGAAGAGTTGCGCTTGGGTAAGAGTCGATCTGCGGCTGTTGAGACAGGTTTTAAGAAAGCCTACTGGACCGTCATGGATGCACAAATCACCACACTCATCGCTGCCCTCTTCCTTTCCCAACTTGGTAAAGGACCAGTGCAGGGTTTTGCCGTCACTCTTGCTTGGGGTATCGGTTGTTCCCTCTTTACAGCGCTGTTTGTGTCCCGATTGCTCTTTGATTTTGGTACCGAAACTCTGAAGCGCCAGAAACTCAGCATTGCGTGGGGGATCAAGTAAATGAAAATCTACAATGTGACACGATACAGGGTCCCCGCCCTGATCACTTCAGCCCTTTTGATTGTGGGCTTCTGGGCATACACCTTGGTGATGGCTGGTGGCTTCAATTTTGGAATTGACTTCCAAGCTGGTATCACCCTGACTGTTGATGTTCCTGGTGCATCTGATGAACAGGCCCTTCGAGAAGCGTTGAAAGCCTATGATCCTCAGGTTCAGACTGTGGGGGATGCCGAAGGTCGATTCAACATCCGAATCGCGGATGATTCCACTCAAGAGAATTTCCAGAGCACCACGTCCTTAGCCGTATCTGGAGCACTCCAGGATGCATTTGGCGATGCTCAGGTTGTGAGTGAGGAGTACATTGGAACCAGTTTTGCTGCAAGTTTGGCCTCTCAGACCATCCTTGTGACCCTGGTGGCCTTGGCTCTCATTCTTCTCTATGTTTGGATTCGCTTTAAACTCAACTATGCCGTTTCTGCGATTGCTGCTGTATTCCACGATGTGCTGTTCCTTCTTGGATTCATTGGTGCATTCCAGTTGGAGTTTTCCACAGCCACCATCGCAGCAGTGCTGACAATTATTGGTTACTCTCTCAATGACACCATTGTTATCTTTGACCGCGTTCGGGAAAACTCTCGGATTGTGAAGGATAAGGCCTTTGGTGAGGTGATTGATCTTTCCATCACCCAGTCTTTGAGCCGAACCCTCATCACCTCCATCACCACTCTTCTTGCCGTATTGGCCATTCTGGTGTTTGGTAGCGGAACCATCCGTACCTTCGCTATGAGCCTGGTGGTTGGTGTGATTGTAGGTACCTACTCTTCCATCTTTGTGGCCTCGCCCATTCTTTTGGCCTGGCATGACAGGAGTGTGAAGAAGGTGCAGGCAAAGGTGAGCAATGGTTCTCCTGCTGCTTCACAAGAGGCAACAAAGGCACGAAGGTCCACAGCTCCCGAGCCGGTTCGTCAGTCTGCAGAAGAAATTGCAGAGGCCACAGAACGTCGTGCCAAGAGCCGGGCAAAGAAAAAGAAAAAGCGGAAATAGCCTTCCCCATCAAGGATCGCCTTGATTTTCCACAAAGCCGGCCCTTGCGGGCCGGTTTTTTTATCGCTACCGTAACAGAGTGCAGCACCTACTGGCCTCGGTCTTCCCCATCCTCGTATTTTCTTTCTTGGTCTCTCCCTTTTCCCTGGCAGCCGATGTCCTCTGGCGATATGGAACTGATCGCTATGGACGAGAGTCTCTTATTGAATCTGTGGAACTTCCACCCGAGGAAGAGGCCGTGTCTTTTCTTTCCCGGCATTTGGGATATGAAAATCCTCGCATCAAGGTGTTGGCGGAAACAACCATTCTTGCCGCAACGCCGACGGGTGGTGAGGTTCCTGTCTTTGGTTTTCACAAGCTCGGGATGGAGCCGCGTTTTGCGTTAGAGCCCAAGCGTTTCCGCACCCTGATTCGTCTCATTCAAAGCAAGGGATGGTATCTGATGTCAGATACGGATTTTGCCCAAGGAGATTTTACCTCTGTGCCAAGTGGGAAGAAGCCTCTTGTGATGGGGAGTGATGATGCATCCTCTGGCACAGCCATTTATCTCACACGAGGACCGTCCAGAACGGGAAGGGTGCGCCGAATATTTGGTACCCCACGATGGGATCCCAACTGCATGGTGGCCATCCTGGAGCGCTTTGCTCCTCGGGAGAACAATCGAATCAATTTCACCTTCTACATTTCCTTTGATGCCATCCCCTTTCGCCAACTTGATGGAGCCAAAAATCCGGGTTTTCCTTATCCCAACATTCCTCTTGTCAGAGAAAAAATCACCTACCTTGACGCCCATTTTCGTCTAGGAATTCATTCCTTGAGTCATCAAAAAGCGGCGGACATGGGACAAGAAGCCTTTTCTCAGGATGTTCTTGCCGCCTGGAATCTGATGAACCACTATGCGGGGGGTAGGGCAGAAACGGTCCAAACCATGGCCTATCCTTATGGAATTGTGGATGGAGTACCTGATGGGGAGGAACTTGCCAGTTGGTTTGAAGAATTAGAACGACCCCTTGCGGGGGGCTTTGATTTTGATGATCAATGGGCTTCTCCAAATCACCAGCCTCGTGGACCTTATGCCATTTCCAGGCTTGGAGTGGACAATTCCAATTGGGAGCGAGCAAGGAAAATCCTTGAGGGGAAGGTTCCAACTGCAGTAGCCCAACGGACCATCCTCTGGACCACCACAAGAAAACGACTCCCTCCAAGCCGTAAATCCCTTGGTATTCATCGCAATGATGATCTATGGGTGTTGGTCAAAGAGGATTAAGGATGTTGGTTTAAAGGAAATGGACGGCTCTGTTCCTCTTGAAGATTTCCAGGAACAGAGCCGTGCTCAATATGATCAATGAGAGAGATGTGTTGTAAGAATTTGTTGGGCATGTTCTGCGGGTTTTACCTTTTCATAAGCATCCACAATGGCCCCATCCGGGCCAATCACATAGGTATAACGGAGAATCCCCTCATACTCCTTCCCATACATTTTTTTGATTCCCCAGGCCTCATAGAGTTTAATCACATCTTTATTGGGATCACTCAGAAGAGGGAAGGGAAGCTTAAACTTTGTGGAGAATTTTTCATGTGAATGGGAGGAATCTGCACTGATGCCCAATACCACTGCATTGGCTTGAAGATATTGATCATAGGAGTCTCGAAAACCACAGGCCTCTTTTGTGCACCCTGGTGTGTCATCCTTCGGATAAAAATACAGAATCACATGACGATCAGAAAAATCTGACAGGGATACATATTTCCCTTGGCCATCCTGCAATGTGAAATCTGGTGCCATATCACCAATATTGAGCATCACTTCCCCCTTCTTCTTCCCTGCAATGTTTCTAGAACGTAATGATTCCTATTTGATGGAGCAAGGGATCACTGGAATTATCTTGCTATTGGTGTATGTTTGGACTAGGTTGCTTGAATGTTGCAGAACAGATTGTGCATGAATGATATTTGCTTAAGATTGATGATCCTTCTTTTCTTGTTTTTTGGATTTTCCAGTATCTTGAGTGCTCAAGTCCAGTTTTCATTTCAGCCAGAGGTGGGAATGGCCTATGGTATGGCACGAGAAATTGTATTTTATTCTCCTGAAGACAATGCCATCTCACCGTATCTTAGTGAGTTACGCTGGGAGATCAAACCCGCTTATCTTGTTGGTGGTTCCTTCCTTTGGGATGCTGGACGGAAAGGGCGCTACACTCTGACTCTCCAGGGGGCGCTTCCATTGGCTTCTGGTCAAATGCAGGATTTTGACTGGATGTACACGAACCGCAGTGATTTTACCCATTGGTCCCTCCATGACATCACCATCAAAACGGCCTTTGTTGGCGATGTGAGCGGAGATTGGCCAGTCTTCTCTCGCCAAGGTTGGCAAATCACCTTAGGAACAGGATATCACGTGGACTGGTGGAGTTGGGATGACGCGGTTCGTGCCGTGAGGCATGCTCCATTCACAAGCCCTCAAACTTATGAACCGGGAGATCCTCTGATTCCTGCAACGTCTGTACCACAACCAGGACAGGATGGAATTCACTATCGTGTTCTTTACAACGTTCTTTATGGTTCGTTGGGTGTGAGCTATGATCGCCAACCTGTACGTGCTCAACTCCGATTCATCATTGGGCCAGTCCTGGCCTGGGCTCATGATCATCATTTTCGTCGAGGCCACTATTATGACACGGCCTTTGGAGCTCCCTGGTTAGGTGGAGATTTTACCCTGGACGTTGCACTGGGAAAAACCCTCAGTCTTGTTTTGGGCTTTGATGGGGCCTGGATGCCAGAGATCAAGGGAATCACGCGCTACTTCACAGAATCGGGAACCTATCGTGGGTATAGCAAAAGTGCGGGATTTCAATTTTGGCGCATCAAAGGGGATGTTGGGCTCCGCATTGCGTTCTAAAATTTTTCATAACGAACGCGCATTCTCAACTCCATCACGCTCCGAGTCCTGAGGAATGACTTGTTATGACTTGACAGAAGAGGTCCTCGAGCGTGATATTCACCCTAAGGCATTGATGGAGACGAGTACATCAGCAATGTGATTTAAAGAGACGCCATCCCGTGGTTATACCCAGGCTGGAAGATGGTGATTCGCACTGATGGAAAACCCCTCCGGAGCTGTTCACTGAAATCATTGAATGAGAGTAGGCTGAACCGTCTCCCCACGATACGGGGCGAGAGCGCGTGCACTGAAAGGAACAGGAAGTGTGCGAAGTGGGGTGGTACCGCGGTCAATCAGGAGATTGTTCGTCCCTACGATTCATTTTGTGGATTGGATGGACCACCTCAGAGCGCAAATCTGCTTGGCCCATCCCCTCCCGCGGAGGTACAGGATGGGAGAAAAACTCTCTACCAAGGAACAGAAGAAGCTGGAAAAGCTTCAACGGATGCGCCATTCCATGGCTCATGTCATGGCCGCAGGTGTTCTCAAAGTCTTTCCTGATGCAAAGATTGCCATTGGGCCAGCCATCAAAGATGGCTTTTACTATGACTTTGACCTGAATCGCAAACTCACTCCAGAAGACTTAGAACTCATTGAAGGTCACATGGCTTCCATCATCAAAGATGATGTGGAATTTGAGCGCATTGTAGTGAGTCGGGATGAAGCGCGTGCTGCCTTTGCAGGTCAAGATTACAAGCTGGAGTTGATTGAGGAACTTCCTGAGGATGAAGAAATCACTCTGTACAAAATGGGGGATTTCACAGATCTCTGCCGTGGCCCTCATGTGGAATCAACGGGACGACTCAATGCCGGTGGATTCAAACTTCTCAATATTGCCGGAGCCTATTGGCGGGGGGATGAAAAGCGCCCCATGCTTCAGCGGATTTATGGAACCGCCTGGGGAGACCCCAAAGCACTTAAAGCTCATCTTGAGCATCTAGAAGAATTAGAAAAGCGAGATCACCGCCGCATTGGCAAAGAACTGGATTTGTTCAGTCTCCAAGACCAGGCCGGACCTGGTTTGGTGTACTGGCACCCCAAGGGGGCCCGAATCCGTGTGGCCGTAGAGGATTTCTGGCGCCAAGAGCATTATAAAAATGGCTATGAAATGGTGTTCACCCCCCATGTGGGAAAAAGCTGGCTATGGGAAACTTCTGGCCATCTGGATTTCTATGCAGAAGGCATGTATCCCAACATGGTGATGGACAAAGCCAACTACTATGCCAAGCCCATGAATTGCCCCTTCCATGTCATGATTTATAACAATGGAAAGCATTCCTACCGTGATTTACCCTACCGTTGGGCCGAACTGGGTACCGTCTATCGCTATGAGCGCTCGGGAACTCTCCATGGACTGCTCCGGGTTCGGGGCTTCACCCAGGATGATGCTCATCTCATCTGTACCCCAGACCAAATGCAGGAAGAGATTCGGGAAGTTCTCCGTTTCAGTCTTCACATGCTGCGTTCCTTTGGTTTTGAAGAGATTGCCGCCTATCTTTCTACTCGTCCCGAGAAGGCCGTAGGTGACCCAGCGCGCTGGGAAGCTGCCCAAGCCTCACTCAAAGAGGCCATCGAGGCAGAAGGCCTGGAGTACGATGTGGATGAGGGCGGTGGAGCCTTCTACGGTCCCAAGATTGACTTGAAGGTTAAAGATGCTCTTGGCCGATCTTGGCAACTTTCCACGATACAGTTTGACTTTAATCTTCCTGAACGCTTTGACATGACCTTCACCGATTCTGATGGAGCAGAAAAGCGTCCTTACATGATTCACCGGGCCTTGCTGGGAAGCTTGGAGCGATTCTTTGGTGTGATGATTGAGAACTATGGAGGGGCTTTCCCCGTTTGGCTTTCTCCTGTTCAGGCTGTGGTGATTCCTGTTTCCCCCAATTTTGCCGATTATGCGGCCGAAGTTGCCAAAGAGCTCAAACTCAAGGGAATTCGTGCCCAGGCCGATTTGGGCAATGACCGAATGAATGCCAAGATCCGTCACCATCAAACTCAGAAAATCCCCTACATGCTTGTGGTGGGTGCTCGGGAAGAAGAAGAGCGATCCGTGAGCATTCGGGTCAGAACTGGAGAGAAGGTGGATTTGTCTCTTCAGGATGCTCTCGTGCATATTCAAAAGAAAATTGATGAGAAGGCCATGCCCTAGGCTTTTTCGGGATTAAATCGACCACGGCGCTCGCGCCGTGGTTGCTCTCAAAGAAAATGTGAAGTTTTTGGATCCAAGACTTGACGTCGTAATCCTACTGTACTAGTGTGGTGGTACACTATATCAGGAGGATGATGAATGACCACAATCGACCAAGTCGATTTTAGCTACAATGGTTCCCCATTGTTCCATCAATTGAATCTCACTTTAGAAAAAGGAAATATCTACGGCCTTCTTGGGCTCAATGGGGCAGGAAAAACCACCCTCATGAAGCTCCTCACCGGGTTACTCACACCCACAGGGGGGGCGCTGACGGTTCTCGGTGAAAAACCAGCATCACGAAATCCCAGTTTCCTCTCCCAGGTGTTTGTGCTTCCGGAAGAATTGAATATTCCTTCCATCACAGAAAAAGAGTTCCTGGCCACTCGAGCACCCTTTTACCCTCGGTTTGACCGGGATTTGTTTGAGCGATGCATGACCGCTTTTGACTCTCCTCGCGGACGGCGATTGAACAAACTCTCTTATGGACAAAAGAAAAAGTTTCTTTTGTCCTTTGGATTAGCCTGTGGTTCCGAGCTGTTGATTCTGGATGAACCCACCAATGGATTGGATATACCTTCTAAAGGACTGTTTCGTCGTCTCGTAGCGGAGGGACTCACCGAAGATCGGATTTTTGTTCTCTCTACACATCAAGTCCGGGATGTGGAATCCTTGATTGATCCCATCATCATTCTGCATGAGGGACAGGTACTGTACTCCCAAACAATGGAAGAGATTTCTCAATCCCTGCACATGACTCGAACCTCTATGGCTCCTTCGCCCCAGGAAGAGGGACTTCTTTACACCGAAGCCGTTGTTGGAGGTCATTGGTCTGTGTGGGAAGGGGCCGATGAGGAAGGAGGTCCGGTGGATCTGGAGGTGCTTTTTAATGCCGTCATTTCTGGAATCTCACAATCCCATTCATGGCTTGAAGGAAAAGGAGGAGAGGCATGAATCAGCAATTTGCTTTGAAACGGTGGGGAAGAGTTCTTCAGAAGGACTGCATAGAAAATTGGCGGGGAAGTGTGCTGGGTTATGCCGTTGTGGCTGGCATTCTCGTGTTCAACGTTTTGGTCAATCGATTGTTAGGCCAAACATCCTCATGGAATTACACAGCCTTTTTTTACGGAGCCTATGGCATTTGGGGATCTGTATTGGCGGCCATGGCATTTCGGGAATTGCATGATAAGCATCACAATGAAGATTTCCTGCTGCTTCCGGCTTCTGCTCTCGAAAAAACACTCTCTCGTTTGCTGATTTATGTCTTTGCTGTTCCTGTTTTGATTCTTGGAGTGGTGTCACTGACATCCTTCGTTGCAGAAGGCCTCTCCTCATTTCTCTTTCAAACCCCCTTTCAACCGTTTAACCCCTTTCAAAAATATCTTTGGAAAGTTGTTCGCCATATTCTCATTTTGCACTCTGTGTTTTTTGTTGGAGCCGCATGGTTTAAAAAACGTCATTGGTTAAAAACCAATTTGACACTGATGATTGTGGTCTTTGCCCTCAGTTTCCTGGGGTATGTGATGATGGCCACATTCTTTGGATCTTGGGGATCGGACGGATTCACGGATGTGAGTTTTAGTTTCGACCTTTGGAACAATCCGGCACTTGAGCGGTGGTTTGAGGTCTTAAAAAATATTAGTAATTTCTTCTACTCTCTGCTCTTAGCCCCTTTCTGTTGGTTTGTTGCATGGCTTCGGGTGAAGGAGACCCAAAGTAGTGATGGAATTTAAGCAACCGAAGGGAATCTATCAGCAAATTGCTGATCAAGTCCGTGGACGAATTGTTTCAGGGGAATGGAAGGCTGGAGAACGGATACCTTCTGTTCGAGAAATGGCTGCTCAATTAGGAGTGAATCCTAACACCATCACGCGGAGTTATCAGTCTCTCCTTGATGGAAATATTATTGAGAACCGACGAGGTATTGGGTATTTCGTAGCGAATGAAGCCCAGGAGATCATTGTGCAGGATATGAAAACAGAATTCATCGAAGAAGAGCTTCCACGTGTCTTTGATGTGATGCGCCAATTGGGCGTGGATATTCAAGAACTATTGAAACTCTATGAGGACTATTCAAAGGAGAAATCATCATGAGTCGTTGGAGAACAAGTCATATTGCCATAGCAGCTCTGGGAGGAGTTCTTGTGGCAATACTTCTGATTGCGGTTTTTACTTTTGCATCTGCTGGTGGTGCTTTTCGAGATGAAGATGGAGGCCATCAAAACCAGGGGGCATTGGTTGTACGTGTACGGGATGATTTGCGGAATTTTTCCAAAGTTCGCGTAGAAGGAGCCTGGACCATCACTATTCGTCAGGGGGATGAGTTTTCGGTTCAACTTGAGGTTCCTGAATCCGCCTCCCAAATGGCCTATGTTCGGAATGAGACCTTGGTGTTCAAATCTCTCAATTGGAAGTCTCTGAATAGTAACGGCCAAGGATTAGATGCTTATGTCACCATGCCCAAGCTTACGAAGATTTCACTCAATGGAGCTGGAGATCTTTCCTTCACAGGTTTTGATGAATCTCACATTGAAGTGAATGTGGATGGTGCAGGTGGAGTTACTGGAATGGAGAGCAGCGCCGATTCTGTCAAGATTGAATTGGATGGTGTTGGGGAAGTGGATTTTGGCGATGTATTGACCAAAGATGCCACTGTTAATCTGGATGGCTTGGGTGGAGTGACGTTGAGGATGGACGGAGGTATTCTGGATGGACGAATCAATGGACTTGGAGGCATTTCATATTATGGCCAAGTCCAGAGAGAACAGGTCAAAATTAATGGTTTGGGAGAAGTGAAGCGCCATTTTTAGTGTCCTTTCTTTTTCTTAAAAAACCTCGTTCAGAACATTGTTCTGAACGGGGTCGATCTTCATTCCAAATCGCATAAAAATAATCAAATGAATAATGATGAAAAAGTGAGAAGAGGGAGGACTGTTTCACCCCATTTCCAGGTTATGATGAGATTATGAGGCCATTTTCATGGGATTCGGCATCTCTTGATGCCAAACTCTCTCAAACACGTGCTTTTCTTGAAGATGAGGCGGCACGTGCAGAACCCTTTGTAGGCAAACCCATCAGTCAAAGCCTTGCCCGGCATGGCAAGATGATTCGAGGTGCATTGGTTTTTGCAACAGCTCTTGGGGATGGAGATTCCAGGGAAGATCCGCTGCCCTTTGCGGCCGCACTGGAAATGCTTCACATGGCCAGTCTGATTCATGATGATGTCATTGATGGCGCAACCATGCGGCGAGGACAACGTGCTTTGCATCATCAGGTGGGAATTCCACAGGCCATCCTGGCGGGAGATTGGCTCTTGAGTCGGGCTCTTCGTCTTGCTGGTGAGCAGTATTCTCCAGATCTTTTTCAGTTCATGACCCAATGCATTGAAGAGCTTTGCCAATCAGAAATTGTGCAGGATCAGGAACGGGGAAGAGGCACGTGGGACAGAAGAGCCTATTTTCAACGGATTGATGGAAAAACGGCCGCTCTCTTCCGACTGGCCTGTCGGGCTGGTGCCCATCTCTCATCACAAACGTCCCTTGATTTGGAGCAGCTTGATCGTTTTGCACTTTCCCTTGGAAGGGTCTTTCAGATGAGTGATGATCTCTTGGATTATTGGACGGGAGTGCAGGATGGAAAACGCTGTGGAGTGGACCTACGTAGTGGCGTGGTGAGCTTTCCTCTTCTTGTGGCTCTTGAACACTGGCCACAGATTTTTGAACCCCTTGTTGCACGCTTAACGGCTCAAAATCGGCTCATCCAAAGACAAATCCAGAGGCAACTCATCAAACACGGAGGGTTGGTGCGTTCTTGGCAGGAAATCCACTCAAGCTTTGAACAGGTTCATGCTCTAGCCCAAGAGCTTTCTGAGCTTCCCTTACTTTTAAAGATGAGCCAACGGCTTCATTCCCATTTTGAAGAATTCTTTCCAGGCCTCTCGATGTCATGATTGGATAAACGTGTTTTTGGATAGGGAAAGAGACATGTTCATTTGCGTAGGGCTAATGCGGCGTTGAAAGAGACAGACTTCCAAAATGTCGTGGGGAATTTCCCTTTTGGGACGTTCCCGGCTTGGGACTCCATCCTGTAAGCTCAAGAAGAAGGAGCTTACATGACACATAAAGAAATCATAGATGAAATGAAATCTCTTGATGCTGATATCATTCGTCTTGGCCATATTTCCGCCCTCTTGGAATGGGACCAAGAAACCATGATGCCCTCAAAGGCCGTGGAAGAGCGGGCCGAGCAGTCTGCATTGATGGTGGGTTTGCATCATCAACATATTGTGAATCCTCGTTGGAAGGAACTTTTTTCCTCTTGGGAAGCCCTAGGAGAGAATCCCTCAGATGAAACGGAAGAGGCGTTTCTGCGAGAGGTGAAAAGTCGGTGGGAGAAAAAAACACGAGTACCAAAGGAACTGGCTAAAAAAATGGCCGCGGCAGCCTCCCGTTCTCAGGCAGCATGGGCTGAGGCCAGAATGAAGAATGATTTTGAGGCATTTGCCCCCTCCTTGGAGGCCATGGTTCAACTTCAGCGTCAGTATGCTCTTGCCATTGCCCCCGATGCCGATCCCTATGACACACTTCTTGGTGAGTATGAACCAGGGGCAAAAAGTGATGATGTTCAGAAAGTTTTTGATGAACTGGCGCAAGGGCTTCGTGGTTTGATGAGCAAAATTCAGCAGGGAACGGCTCCCAATACCGATTTTTTGAAGCAAAGCTTTTCGACTACACAGCAAGATGAATTTGGACGCCAGGTTCAAGAGGCCATGGGCTATGATTATGAGAGAGGACGACTAGATTTGTCGGCTCATCCCTTCACCACAACTCTTGGTCCAGATGATGTTCGAGTCACCACGCGTTATGATGCAAAACTCTTGTTATCAGGATTGTTCAGCAACATTCATGAAGCAGGGCATGGTTTGTATGAGCAAGGCATGGGATCCCTCCTGAGAAAAACCATTCTTGCGGATGGCGCGAGCCTTGGAATCCATGAATCACAGTCCCGTTTTTGGGAGAATATGGTGGGGCGTTCCCTGGCTTTTTGGACCCACTGGTTTCCCAAACTTCAAAAACTCTTCCCTCAAGAGCTTCAAAGCATTCAACTCAAGGAATTCTATGATGCTGTGAATGAGGTTTGCCCCAGTTTGATTCGTGTTGAGGCGGATGAAGTCACTTATTCCTTCCACATCATTGCCCGATTCCGACTGGAACAGGCCCTCATTAGGGGAGAGCTTGAGGTGAATGATCTTCCCCAGGCCTGGAACCAGGCTTATAAGGATCTTCTTGGCATTGATGTACCAGATGATGCCCAGGGATGCATGCAAGATGTGCATTGGTCGGTTGGACTCTTTGGCTATTTCCCAACCTATGCCCTTGGAAATCTCTATGCGGCTCAATTTTCTTCCGCAATGGAGACAGAACTTGGAAGTCTGCAGGAGATTCTTCGGCAGGGAAGTCTTCAACCAATTCTTGATTGGCTTCGTTGTAATATTCATGAGCCAGGAAGAACCGATCTGCCTCAGACTCTGTGTCAGAAGGTAACAGGACATGAACTCTCATCCACCCATTTCTTAGAGTATTTGGAGAATAAATACGCTCAGATTTATCACTTTTAGACTTCCTTGACCCCGTCATGCTCCACTGATATACAGTGGGGCATGACTTTGCCCAATAAACTCACCATCACACGATTGTTCTCTGCCCCACTTGTCTTTGGCACCTGGATGCTTGCCTTTCAAATGGGTTGGGCCACACAAACTCTCAGCATTGTGATTTGGCTTCTCTTTATCTTTAGTGAAATAACGGACGTTCTTGATGGACACATTGCCCGAAGCCGCGGATTAGTGAGCGATGTGGGCAAATTGATGGATCCCTTTTCCGATGTTTTTCTTCGTGTCACCTATTTCCTTTGCTTTGTGGCTTCTGATCTCATGCCAGCATGGGCCTTGGTCATCATTCTTTGGCGTGAGTTTGGTATTATGTTCATTCGCATGCTTTTGGCCCGAGAAGGAGAAGCTCTTGCCGCAAACAAGGGTGGAAAACTCAAATCTACTTTGTATTTCATCAGTGGCTTTATGGGACTTGGTGTGTTGACTTTACAGGCTTGGCTCCCAGATTTTGCCTCCATGACCATGGTTATTCAACTTTCCTCGGTTCTGTTCATGCTTGCAGCGGCCGCATCGTTAATCTCCTTCATTGAGTACTATCGGCATTTCCGTCAGTCGGAAACGTTCAAGAAGTTCATTGCAGAGTAAGAGACAAATCGACCATCTCAACAAACCATTGTTGAGATGGTTTTAATCTGAGCCTCCACTTCTTCCATTCCTTCCTTCATCTGATCCCCCTTTTTTTCCTTCACCGTTCAAAACTCCTGAATACAACTTTATGAACCAAGGACCCTTGTCTCGTTTGTAGAGCATCTGGAACAGAATATTTCATGATCCCTTCCTCTTGGTCTTTCCAGCGTTCTCAAGCCCTTCATACGGGCATAAACAGACTTTCCGAAAGTTTTTGAAAGATTTTTTCAAGATTGGTTGACAATATTTTGGGGATGGCATATCTTCATCGAGCGCTTAACGCAACGGCGAAACGCCAAACACGCTAAGCGCACCAACCGAACGGCCCACGAGATGGTCATTCGAGAGGTTCTTTACAAGAGAACAGGGAAGGGAAGAAAGAGACCACGCGTGACTCTATTTAAGAGTCAAATCGAGGCGAGGCAGGATGGATTGCGAGAGCAAAACATTGCTGCAAGTAGATTGCCTCGGTTCTTGTCGGGAAGGAACTCGTCAAA
>JAKSCK010000189.1 GCA_022360655.1 Spirochaetales bacterium
AGGGATTGCAGTGGAAAGCCCGGAGGCAAAGCGGCTCCGATGGGGCGGAGGAGACGGAGCCCTAAAATCGGAGCCAGAGGGTTTTGCCGAGGACTTGGAACGGAAAGCCCGGTTCCCAATCGCGGTGCGATTGGGAACTTGTCTCATCAAATCTTTTCCAAACTATTTTGTTGACTCGGCCATGGGGCAATGCTAGTTTCATTGAGAATGGAACCGGTTCCACATTGAGAAAAAAAGAAAATGTAACCGGGGAAAACCACAGAAATTCAGGAGGATATGATGAGGAAAGTGAGTCTGATTTTGATGGCTTTGCTCGCCGGAGGAATGCTGTTTGCCAATGGACAGCAGGATGCAGTAGGAAGCGATAAGACCATTGAAGTGGATATTTTCCAGTTCAAGGTAGAAATTGTTGATGAACTGGAGATGGCGGCTGAGATGTATGAGGCGGAACATCCAGGCGTGAAAATCAACGTGGAAACGGTTGGTGGCGGTAACAGCTATGATGCCGCTCTCCGAGTGAAGTTCCAGGGCGGGAATGAGCCCACCATTTTCAATGTCAAAGGGCCTTCTGTTGTGGAAGAGTGGAAGCATACCCTGGAGGACTTGTCTGATCAAAGTTGGGTGGATTTGGCTCTACCTGGTGTTCTGGATGGTGTGAATGCTGATGACAAAATCTATGGACTTCCTTTCAACATTGAAGGTTATGGCTTCATTTATAACAAGCGAATCTTTGAAGCAGCAGGAATTGATGCAAAATCCATCACCAGCTATGCCGCGCTTGAGGAAGCCATGGCCACTCTTGATCAAAAAATCAAAGGTGGTGAGCTGAAGGATGAATTCCCCCTTCTGGAAGCCGTGGTGTCTTTTCCTGGCAAGGAAACCTGGGTGTATGCTTCTCATTTGAGCAACATTCCCTTGGCAGGAGAATTTGATCACATCATGAAGGCCTATGAGGCCAAATCCATTGATTTCACCTATGCTGATGAGTACAAAAAACTCATTGATTTGCAGATTCAGTACAGTCCTTTTGCCGATAATCCAGCCTTACTTAATGCGGTGGATTATGCCACCCAAACCGAGGGCGGACTGGCCATTGAACGTGTTGCCATGATTCAGCAGGGGAACTGGGTGTACAACGGCGTGGATAAGATAGACAGCGAAGTGGCTGTGAATCTTGATATCTTGCCCCTCCCCCTCATTGGAGTGAATGAAAAAAGCATTCCTGTTGGTGTTCCCAATAACTGGTGCGTGAACTCCGGAAAATCGGATGCAGAAAAAGCCGTGGCCAAGGATTTCTTGAACTGGCTTTACACATCCGATGAAGGGAAACATCTCATCATCAATGAATTCTATTTCATTCCCCCCTTCCTTGGTTATGAAGGCATGGAACCTGTGGATTCTCTGGGTCAGGCCATCAAACGTTATGCGGAAGCAGGTGACATTACTCCCTGGGTTAAGCAAGCCTATCCATCCGGCTGGTACAAGGAAATGGGTGTGGATATGCAAGCCTACATTGCTGGAGAAATGGAATGGGATGCCATCATTGAGAAAGCCACTCAGCGATGGCAGGACATGCGAAGTTAAGACATCTTTTTGAACCTGGGGTTCAATTTTCGCCCCCCTTTTGGGGGGCGTTTTTAGGAGCATTCAATGCAGTATTCAAAACGATGGTTTTGGCTTTTCGTGGCCCCAGCCCTCATGACTTTTTCCCTTGTGGTGATTGTCCCTTTGATGCACGGTTTTTACTTTTCCTTCACTGATTGGGATGGAATCAATAATCAGCCCGCAGTTGTAGGATTTCAAAACTATCTTGAAGCATTCACACAGGGGGGCAGTTTTCTCAGAGCTTTCTCATTCACGTCCATTTTTGCATTATCAACCGTTTTAACGGTGAATCTTGTTGCTTTTGGACTGGCTTTAATTGTGACACAACCCTTTCGGGGGGCCACGACATTACGGAGCCTCTTTTTCCTTCCCAATCTGATTGGGGGACTAATTCTTGGATTTGTATGGCTTTTTGTCTTTAACAAAGTTTTTCCAACCCTTGGAGAGATGTTCCACCTTCCCTTCTTGAATGGATGGCTATCAACACCAATCACAGGATTTTTTGGTTTAGTCATTATTTTTACGTGGAAACTTTCTGGCTACATGATGATTATTTATGTGGCAGGAATTCAAACTATTCCTCCATCACTCTTGGAAGCAGCCGATATTGATGGTGTTTCATGGTGGCAAAAGATTCGCCACATCACATTCCCCATGGTGGCTCCTGCATTTACAGTGGGAATGTTCTTAGCTTTATCTGGAGCTTTCAAACTTTATGATGAAAATTTTGCCCTTACCAATGGTGGCCCCTTTGAATCAACACAAATGATGGCCATGGATGTCTATAATACAGCATTTGAGTATTTGCATTTTGGTGCGGCTCAAGCAAAGGCAATATTGTTCCTTCTTATTGTGGCTTCTCTCTCATTAATCCAAATGAGTATCAACAAAAAACGTGAGGTGGAAATGTGAAAAAATCCCTTAAAAACCATGGTCTTCGAGGTTTGGGAATATTCTTAGCATTGGGCTATATGTTTCCTCTTTACATTGTGTTAGTGAATTCCTTTAAAAAGCCAAAAGGCATTTTTATCAACACGCTCAGTTTTCCTGGAGAATACGGAACCTTTGAGAATTATGTGATTGCATTCAAGAAAATGTCTTACATGCGATCGTTTATGAACAGTCTTGGAATCACATTTTTCAGCGTTGTGTTCATACTTTTGCTGGGGCTCATGGCAGCATGGATGTTGGTGAGAACAAAAAATAAAACAAGTACGGTCATTTTTTATGTTTTTGTGACGGCCATGCTGATTCCATTTCAATCAGTGATGCTTCCTTTGGTGAATACGATGGGGCGAATTGGCTTTCTCAATCCTCCTGGATTGATTTTCATGAATGTGGGTTTTAGCATCAGTTTGGCCATCATTTTTTTCCATGGATTCATCAAAAATGTTCCTGTCGCTTTAGAAGAGGCGGCCGTAATGGAAGGGGCAAGTCCTCCCCGAATTCTTTTCCTCATTATTTCGCCTTTACTGAAGCCCATCATCATGACTGTTGCCATTTTGAATATCATGAGAATTTGGAATGATTATCTTCTCCCTGTTCTTATCATCAACAAAAAAGAGTGGAGAACAATTCCTCTCATGGTTGCTGCGTTTTTTGGGGAGTATTCTAAGGCATGGAATCTGGCATTAGCAGGATTAGTGCTCACTATAATTCCAGTTGTTTTATTCTATATTTTCAGTCAAAAGAGCATTGTAAAGGGTCTCATTCAAGGAGCGGTTAAGTAAGTGCTTTCTACAGCAATCAACTCAAGTATCACCAATTATCGATGGGGAACTCCCTTCCCCACAGACTTTTTTGACGTTCAAGAATCATTGAACACAAACACGGTCCATCTCAATCAGGAATCGCAAGGCTTAGTTTCCAATATAAATTTCCCATTTGAATGGGAAGGCCATTCATCTGAATTTTCTTTTCATGTGCCAATCTTACGGAATCAAGTGATATGGGGGATGGGCCAATCCACTGGTTCCATGAACAAGAAAGGAGGTTTCTTCCGTTCTTATAACACGGATGAATCTTCTCATACTCAAGAAAAACCATCTTTATACAGTTCCCATAATCAATTGATTTTTCCAGGAGACAAACCCTGGATGCTTTTTCTAGATATGGCCTGTGGCATTCAATGGGATATTGGATTCACCAATCCTGAAAGGCTCTCCATCACTGTTGAGCATCCCTCACTTAATCTCTATTTGATTCAAGAGAATGATATGCCCTCACTGATGAAGCAATATTTTCAGCTTGTGGGGGAGCCCTATGTTCCGCCCTATTGGGGAATGGGATTTCATCAGTGTCGACATGGCTATATGGATTCTCAGGATATCCGAGATGTTGTGAGCAAAATTGAAGCCATGGATTGTCCTTTAGATGCCGTCTATCTTGATATTGATTACATGGACAATTTTAAGAATTTCACCTTTCATCCCAAACGATTTACTGACATCCAAGAGTTGGTCACATCGCTCAAGGAAAAAGATATTCACGTGGTTCCAATCATTGATGCAGGAGTTAAGGCCGAAGCTGGTTATCCTGTTTTTGAGGAGGGAATGCAACACGGATTTTTCTGCAAAAAAGTTCAGGATGAAAAACCATTTATTGGTGTGGTTTGGCCAGGCCACTGTGTTTTCCCGGATTTTTTAAATCCTGAAGCGCAAAAGTGGTTTGCTTCCTGGTATCAAGCTCTCACAAAAATGGGAATTGATGGAACCTGGAATGATATGAATGAACCGGCTCTGTTTTTCACTCCTGAGGTTCTCCAAGAGGCCTTAGAGACGGTGAGTTCTCTTGATGGGGATGAAATTGATTCCTATGCATTTTTAGACTTCCAAAAGAAATTTGCTTCACTTGGAGGAAATCCAAAATCCTATAAAAGTTTCTATCATCAGACGGAAAGTGGGCCTGTTTGTCACCATGATGTCCATAATCTCTATGGTGCAAAAATGCTTCAAGCAGCATCACAAGGAATGTTTGATGCCCTGGAAAATCAAAGACCTCTTGTTTTTGGACGCTCCACTCTCATCGGAGTTCACAAGCATGCGGGAATGTGGTTAGGGGATAATAGTTCTTGGTGGCAGCATCTTTTGGAAAATCTTCAGATGATCACCAATGTGAATTTTGCGGGATTCTTGTTTTCTGGAGCCGATCTTGGCGGGTTCCGTCAGGATTGTGAATCTGAACTTTTGATGCGTTGGTATCAACTGGGAATTTTCTCTCCACTCTTTCGCAATCACAACACTCGGACTGCACGCTCTCAGGAACCGTATCAGTTTGACAAAAAAACTCAGAAAACTTTACGAGAACTCACAAGAATCCGCTATTCACTCATTCCCCATCTTTTTTCTGAATATCTTCAGGCTGTTCGTTCTCATCAACCACTTTTCCGTCCGCTTGGGTACAAGTACAACGACAGGTTGAGTTTAGAAAACCAAGATCAGGTTCTCTGGGGCGATTCTCTGATGCTGGCTCCTGTTTATTCTCCAGGAATATCTGGAAGAAGCATCTATTTCCCTGAGGACATGTTGCTGCTTACCTTTGATTTAGAGGATTGGAGCCCTGAACATCTTCACTGTCAACGAATGACTCATGGTCATCATTATGTGGATTTTGGCCTCAACCAACTTGCCTTTGCTCTGCAAAAAAACCAAATGTTTGCTCTGGTTCCACCCAAGAACAGAACACAAGAGATCTCTACAGAAACACTTGTTTTATGGGGATATATGGGAACTCAGTGCCATTATCAATTCCGAGAAGAAAGAACAGACCGTCTTGATTGGAAAGAGGCCATCTCTGGTTTTGATATCACAGTATCCAGCACTGATGGACAGATTCATGTTCAAACCTCACGGATTGGAGAATCAAAGGTGTCCCAACTCATGCTCAATTTGATGACGGATGATGGTTTGATTCATAAGACTGTGAAGTTGTCATAAGGTTTTGCCATTGGAATAGAAGGTGAAGAGACTTGCTTCACCTTTGTCTCGGGCCAATGGCAAATTCAGTGAAAGTATAGTACAAGGGAATATACGGATTGAACGACCGAGACGGAATATGACCATAAAAGACATTGCAAAACTTTCTGGTGTGGGTGTGGGCACAGTGAGCCGCATCCTGAACAATCATCCCTATGTGAATCCAGAGACAAAAGCCCGAATTCTCAAGATTATGGAGGAGCACAACTACATTCCCAATGATGGTGCTAGGGCTCTCAAAAAGTCATCTACGGATCATGTAGGTTTGCTTGTCACTGGTTATTCTGAACTTTTCTATTCTGTTTGCATCCCAGAGATTATTCATGACATTGAGGAACGAAACTGGATCAATGTCCTTCAATACACCAAGATTCTGGATATCAAAGGCATTCATTCCTTTATCAAAAAGAAGAAACTCCGAGGATTAATTTGCCTTGGAGGGTATCTGGCAGAAGAACAGATTCAACAATTAGAAAACATTGAGGTTCCCATTGTTTTTATGTCCACCCAGAAAGAAAAAAGGGTGGAAAGCCCTCATTCAGTTTTTCTGGATGTAGACGATGTTCATGCCTCTGAAAAAATGGGGACGCATCTGATTCAGCTGGGGCATCGTTCGATTGGCCTCATCACATTTCGAAACATGAATTTTGGAGCAAGCTCTGAACGAATACGGGGATTTGAAAAAGCTCTTCAACGTTTTGAGGACACCCAAGTCCACTGCTATATTCAGCAAGGGGGAGTGTCCTACCAAGATGGATTCGATGCTGCAGAGAAATTGCTTAAACAGCATCCTGAGATCACAGCCATCTATGCCTTCTCTGATGTTTTGGCCATGGGGGCGTTGAAGGCTCTTCATCAAAACGGCATTCTCGTTCCTCAAGAGGTGGCCATTGCAGGATTTGATGGGCTGGAAATGAGTGAATTCACTCATCCTTCTCTCACCACGATTGCTCAACCTTCCTCACTTATGGCTCAAAAGGCCATCCAGATTCTTTTTGAAAAAATGGAGAATAGCCAGAGTATTGATCATGGGGATCTTTTATTGCCTGGGAAACTTCTTATTCGAGAATCAACTGAGATCACAACAACGAAAAACCAATCATAACGTCATACATGAACAGTTTCCTCTCAGAACCTATTTGCAAGAGGGATTGCAGTGGAAAGCCCGGAGGCAAAGCGGCTCCGATGGGGCGGAGGAGACGGAGCCCTAAAATCGGAGCCAGAGGGTTTTGCCGAGGACTTGGAACGGAAAGCCCGGTTCCCAATCGCGGTGCGATTG
>JAKSCK010000165.1 GCA_022360655.1 Spirochaetales bacterium
GAAGCCACGCTGATCGGTGCCATCGGTGGAGTGATTGTAGTCTTCTCAATACTGGCTCTGGATAAGCTGAAGATTGATGATCCGGTTGGTGCCATTTCGGTTCACGGTGTGGTTGGATTCTTCGGCCTGATGGTTGTGCCATTCACCAACAGCGGCGTGACTGTTACCGGCCAGCTGGCTGGTGCCCTGACCATCTTTGGCTGGGTGTTTGTCACCAGTTTGATTGTCTGGGGTGCCATCAAGGCGATTACCGGAATCCGGGTCAGCGAAGAAGCCGAGTACGAAGGTGTCGATATCGAGGAATGTGGAATGGAGGCCTACCCCGAGTTTACGATGAAGTAGGTTCTCTCAATTTAAAAAGCCCGGAAAACTCCGGGCTTTTTAGTGCAGGCTTGTTTATCAAGCTGTCTGCAAAGAACCGTCCTCAGCGGGCTCTTCTTCAATCATTCTGTCCCCTGGCAGTATCAGGTTGGCAAATACAGTAATGATCGCGCCCAGGGCAATACCGTTACCGGCAATTGTCTGAACAGCCTGCGGCAGCTGGCTGATAATCTCAGGACGATAGGTTACGGTCAGACCGGCAGCAACACCCAGAGTCAGGATCATGGTGTTTCTACGACTGAAATCAATGGCTTTGATAATGCCGATACCACCGGCCAGGATCATGCCAAACATAATCAGGCCTGCGCCACCAATAACGGGCTGGGGAACACTGGCAATCAGGGCACCGAACTTGGGCAGCAGACCTGCCGCCATCAGAATGCCGCCTGCAGCTACAACCACATAACGACTGGCAACACCGGTTACACCAACAACACCGATATTCTGGCTGAAAGAAGACGTTGCCAGAGTATTAAAGAAGCCTGCCAGAGCACTGTTCAAACCTTCCCAGCAGATACCTGCCCCCAGACGCTTGCTGTCCAGCTTGGTATTGCAATAGTTTGCCAGAGCCAGATAGTCGCCGGTGGATTCCACCATGGAAACAATATACACAACGCACATGGCAATAATCGGCCCAACATGGAACTCAATACCAAAGTGCAAAGGGTTGGGAAATGAGAACATGGCAGCGTTGGTGACAGAA
>JAKSCK010000247.1 GCA_022360655.1 Spirochaetales bacterium
AAGTTGACATATCGTTGTACCAATAATTGTCAATTTTGTTTTTCTTCATATCTAAAAGATGTGCAAATCACACTCGCTGCCCTTTTAAAGGCTGTTGATTACGGCTATGAACGGGGATGCAGATCTCTGGTTCTTTCCGGAGGTGAACCAACTTTGCTGCCGGATGCCGTAATTGAAACCATAGAACACGCAAATCAGCTCGGTTACGAAAGTTATACTATCCAAACCAATGGAAGCGGACTGTCTAAAAAGAATTCATTATTCCATTTCCTAAAGGATGTTGCAGATGAAAACCAACTCTCCATATCCTTTTCCATTCATGGGCCAAATAGGCACATCCATGATGCAATAAGTTCAAAAACTGGCGCTTTTGACAGTCTGCTACAGGCCATAGAAAATATTTCCACCTCGACAAAAGCCACCATCTATACAAATTCCGTAATCTCAGCTCCAAATATCAACTTGTTGCGTGATATTATCACTCTGCTGGGTCTGTATCGAATTCAGTTGATGCAATTTGCTGTAATGCACTCCGAGCAAACGAATGATCTTTCTGTTGGACTTCTTCCCTCGGCAAATGCGGTCCATACGCTTACAGATATTGTCTCCAGGGATGTGTTACGGACTGAAGGTATTCCATACTGTTTGATGTATGGCTATGAAGAATGTGTAGGTGAAAGTTACTGGCCTGCCAATCTGGATCTGTTCAACAAAGATGGCGACTATATATGTGATTTTGATCAATCTGCTTCAGGTATGCGCAAGAAGACCTCTTTTTGTTCACAGTGTGTAATGAACAAAATTTGCGTTGGAAGGTCGCCAGTGATTCAGCCTTTGACTGGACTGTACAACTTAATTTTCGTAGTGGAGATGACAACGACCGACATAGATTAGGCGTTCGCTGGCGTTTAAATGATAGTGAACTTTTTCAATCATTTTTCAAAAAGATCAACTTAATATACGCGGTTAATTTACATTTTATTCAATTTGATAATGAAGATGGCAATATTTGGCAACTAGAACATGCATTCAGATTAGAATTGCCATCTATCAGTGAAAATATATATATAGCAGGATTTATAGACCATACATTTAATCAGGACCTTCCAGAAAACTTCCCCAATAGCCCGATAGTATCTGAAATCCAATTTGGCTATGAAATATATGAAAACTTGTATTTCATCACTGAATATCGAATCAATGAATATCGACGTTCTGATGTTAATAATTTAGCGATTG
>JAKSCK010000173.1 GCA_022360655.1 Spirochaetales bacterium
ATAATTCATTGAAAATGTATTTTGCCCTCGAAGTTTTAGCTTTACAGGCTTCTAGCTTTCCAAGGGTTTTGTAATAATTGGCTTTTTCTGAATTATTAAAAATAGAGTAATACCAGAATAGATATCTGTATGTGTCAGTTCTAATAGTGAGGTCTTTGCAAGTATTTAGATATTTGATAAGATATTTGTCTGCTTTGGGATTAAGTTGGTAAAGTAGAAAATGTCCTAAGTGCAGATCTAATAAGCCTAAATGTGTGTCGCCATCAAATTTTTCGTATTCCAGTAATGTATTAAGGCAAGAGTCTGTTTCCTCTACACTTTCAGCAAGTAGACTTATCCCTTGTCTAATAATTGGATTTCTTTTCATACTGTCAGGTAATCTACAGTAATTAGGAAACTCTTGAGCTGCATCATCACTCCTGAAGGAGGAAAATAAAGCGTTGTAAAAGTAAGATTCATAAATATCTCCCAGCTCAATTGAAGTAGAATTCCATTTCTTTATTGCCATTAAGCCAATTTTGTAATCGCCCTTCATGCCAAGAGTCTTTAATAACCATTCGTACTCTATAGGAACGGAACCAAGTAAGAAGTGATAAACCCCTTTCATTTTTAACGCGGTGGTTAAAGTGGGGTTAATTTCCTCTAATTGTTTATAATGTTTGAAACCTGTTTTAAATAATGACACTGCTTTTATGTAATTCCCAGAAAAGAGGTGTAGTACTGATGATATTAGATGAGATTCTGACAAAAGGAATTCTTTTTCATATTGGGGACAATCTGAATTTTTAATTTGCTCTAATCTTAGTGAATACTTCTTTTCCCATTCTGATTTGTGATCATGATTTTCATAAAATGTAATTTGTAAAAGATCATAATGATTCTCTAGTTCGATGAGAAATGGATTGTTTGGATCATCTTTTAATGCATTGTTGAGTTCTTGTTTTGCTAAAATGAGCTTCCCTGAGTATAAATCTGCCTTAATTTTTGTATACAAATCATTATTTTGGGATTGAATAGGAGAAAAAGTGCAAAATACC
>JAKSCK010000215.1 GCA_022360655.1 Spirochaetales bacterium
TCTGGATTCTACCAGAGAAGTGAAAACAATACTTGAACTTGGTGCAAATGTGGGACTTAACTTACTGGCGATAAATTCATTGCTTGACAACCCTGCGATTTCAGCTATTGAAATTAATAAAACAGCAGTCAAAGATTTGGAAAAAATAAGCAATGTTGAAATTTTCCAGCAATCAATATTAGATTTTAGCCCGGAACGAACCTGGGATTTTGTTTTCTCGAAAACAGTTCTGATCCACATTAATCCTGATATGCTGCCAATAGTATATGATTTAATGTATAAAGCTTCTAATAAATACATTTGTGTTTGCGAATATTATAATCCGGCCCCGGTTACTGTTGTATATCGCGGAGAGACAGAAAAACTGTTTAAGAGAGATTTTGCAGGGGACTTGCTAAAAAAATATCCTGATCTGGAATTGATTGATTATGGATTTGTATACCACAATGATAAGAATTTCCCACAGGATGATATTAATTGGTTTTTGCTTGAAAAGAAAAGCTGAAATTTATGGCGAAAAAAATAATTGTTACAGGTTGCTCCGGTATGCTCGGAAAAGAATTTGTTAACGCATGTCTTAATGAAACAAACTATGAACTGTTTGGTATTGATATAAACAGTAATAAGTTGTCACATAAACGGTTTGAATTTCATAAAAAAGACCTGACTAACTTTAATGAGCTTAAAGTGTTGATCGATAATATTAAACCTGACATAATTATTCATTTCGCGGCTGCAATTAATATCAAAAAATGTGAAGAAGACTTTGGAAGTTGTACAAAAATAAATACGGATGTAATAAGATTTCTGGCTCAGTTCGAATCAAAAGTCATATATATATCAACTGATTCGGTTTTTAATGGTATAACAGGCCATTATTCTGAGGAAGATATTCCCGATCCTTTAAATAACTATGCTAAATCAAAATTGCTGGGAGAGTATGCTTTAGAGGCAAACAATAAGGATCATATTATTGTCAGGACCAATATATTTGGCTTTTCAATGCCGCTTAA
>JAKSCK010000055.1 GCA_022360655.1 Spirochaetales bacterium
AAATCTTTTGTTTCTTGTGTCAAGTAAACTGAATAAAAATCACGGAAGAGTCGCCAGTAAATTGATATATCAAATTGGTTATTGAAGTACTCTTGATGATACACAGATTCCGGTTGATCCAGAAGACAAAAGAAATGCTTTTTATGATCTTCTAAAGCCTTTTTGTGGTCCTCTACTCTTTCATTGATCTGTTGGAGGCTAAGTACTTTATAGCTGTTTTCTTGTCTAACAAGTGCTCTCCAATCTTCTAATGTTTCCATGTTGTAACGCATTTCTTCTCCTTTCTTTGCATGAAACAATCCCTTCCAGTTTTTCTCTCGCTTCCTGGAAGTCAATCACCTGTCCTGCATGAGAATAATGATTCATCATGTCCGCTGAGCGATGCCCGGCTAGTGCCTGAACGGTAATATCTGGAAGTCCCGCTAACCGTGCATTCGTAATAAATGTATGACGCAATCCATGAAAAGTCAGGTTTCTTGAACGCTGAAGATCACGATTGATACCTATTGCACTAAGTGATTGTCTAAAACCAGTTTGAATAGTGTGGACAGAGAGAGGCTTACTTGCAGCGTCTGGGTGAAACAACACAAAGTGCTCAGGAGCCGTAAATGGGCTCATAGATTGAATCTCATGGAGTATTGGACGCATATCCTGAGGTAGAAGTACGGTTCTTTCTGACCCTGCTTTGCATCCCTTTGATCCCTCACCATCAATATAATTGTTTCGAATATTGAGGAGTCCCTCAGAGAAGTTGATATCCATCCAGCGCAAACCTCGAACTTCCCCCCGTCTGAGCCCACATGAAACAGCGAGAGAAAGAGCAAGTCGAACTCGAATGTCTACATTCTTCACAAGGCTAAGTGCGTGAATCTCGTCTCGATTAAGAATGCCTTTTTCTTTAGGTGTGTAAGGAACAGGCTTGATATTACGAAAGGGATCTTCCTTGAGTTCTCCACGGTAAACCAGATAACGAATAGGAATTCGCATTGCTTGGAGAACATCATTGGTTCTTTTTGAACCAGTTCTTCCATTCTGCATCCAGACAATCCAATCGGCAATCATTCCCGGTGTGAGTTGATCAATACGGATTGAACGAAAGGGTTCATATGGCAGTACATGAGTTTTGATTCCGAGAAAGTTGAGTTCGAGGTACTTACTAGAAAGAGCCTTCTTTTCAGCAATTCTTTTGGATTGGACATAAGGGGAGCTTTCATTCCAGAAGGATTTGAGATACGGAATGAGAAGTGGACACTTCCCCTGATCTTCTATGGACTGTCTGATAATCTCAGCCTGTTTATAGGCATCAATTTTTCTATTTTTCTTTCCAGTGCACGGTATTGTTGTGGAACGAGTGGCTATAACCCTACCTGAAGCATCAAAATACCGGGCATACCAGACTTTTCCTTTTTTTGTATTGCGTTGAAAAAGAGAAAACGGAGAGAGCATCATAATCCTCCAAAGTCTGAAAAAGTAACTTTTTCAGTAACAGTTGGGGATTAGAAAGATACTGCCTCCGTTGTTCGGTCAGCTGTATGATTCTAAAACCTTACAGTGAATAAAAATGTAAAATGCCTGGAAGAGGACTCGAACCTCCACGAGCTTGCGCTCACTAGTCCCTGAAACTAGCGTGTCTACCAATTTCACCATCCAGGCGGAAGACAGGAGTGAAGATATCCGGGCTTTGCTGCTTATGTCAATACAGAGAAGGAAAAAACCTCTCTAGGGTTTTTCCATTCCTAAAACCCCCGAAGGGGTCGATTTAACCTTGGATTCATATCCAAAATACAGGCTACTCCAGCATAAGAATCCTCTGTCTATGACATCACTCATTGTGTGGTGGAATCGCGGTATGGGGATGGCTCAGGCTTCCTGCTCTTTGTCTCTTGTGGCAGGGCTGGGGACAGGGTATTTTGTGGCCATGCGCGTTCTTGTTCTGGGTGAGGTTGTGGGTAAAGCCGGTTTAACAGCGGTCAAAGAAGGACTCAAATCTTTTGTTTGTGAAAAGAATGTGGATTTTACAGTCATGAACGGCAATGGAGTGACGGGCGGTTTTGGGCTGGGAAAAAAACATGCTCAGATGCTTCGCAAATCGGGGATTCGTGTGATCACTGGTGGCGAGTATGCATTCAATAAGCGAGACATGGTGGATTTCCTTCCTAAATCCTCATGGATTCTCCGGCCGGCCAATCTACCGAATGAAAGTCCTGGTAGGGGCTGGAATGTTTATGAGACTCCCAAAGGCGAAATTGCTGTGGTGAATCTGCTTGGTCAGTCGGGATATACCAGAATCCATGGTTCCAATCCCTTTCTTCTCATTCAGGACTTAATCCCCAAAGTTCGTGAGCGCACCCCGCGAATTCTCTTGAATTTTCATGCCAGTACCACGGCGGAAAAACGCACCATGAGTTTTCATGTGAATTCTCTTGTCTCCATCATGGCGGGAAGTGGAACCCGGTGCATGACGGCCGATTTGGCGCTTTCCCAAGAGGGCACAGCCAGTATCACCGATTTGGGGCGAACAGGAAGTCGGGGAGGGGTCTATGGCTTGAATTCTCAGTGGGAACTGGGCATTTTAAGGAGTCGAATCCCCAATCGATCCCGTGAAGCTTTTGAGGATGTTCGTCTTCAAGGCATTTTGGCACAACTCACAGAAGATGGACGCTGTGATCATGTTGAAATGGTGGATCTTCCCATGGAGGGAAATGAAAAATGACGCGTTTTGCAGTGATCACCGCGGCGGAATCGGGTCCGCGAGCAAAAAATAATGATGTTCCCACCCAGAAATCCAACACCTCTCGTCAATTCTGGGGGGTGAGGGAACGCGACTATCCGGTCAAAAATCCCCAGGGCCTCTCTTTTTCTGTTGGTGATGTGGTGGAGATTTTTCTGCCTTCTGGAAGCACGGTAGCCTCTTCCGCCCTGACTTTTCTTTTTCCCTTAGCCATGTTTCCAACAGGTTTTCTCTTGGCTTCTCACCTGCTTCCTCAATGGGGGGAAAACGGGGCCTTTTTGGTTGGATTTGCTTCACTCCTGGTGGCTCTTCCCTTGAGTGCGGTGCTTCGAAAATTCTTGGGACTCCGCAATGCTGTGCCGGAGGTGCTTCGGGTGCTTCCTTCCTGGGAAAAGTACCAATGCCAAGATGATGCTTGTGGTACCTGTGGTCTTTGTGGTGGGAAACCTTCTTCAACAACCACATAATATGATGTGTTTTAGATCGACCCCGCGCCGCCAAGGCGCGGGGTCTTTTTTATTCGGAGAGGGCCACAAGGTCCTCTTCTAGAACTTCTTCTTCTGTCAATTGAAAATCAGAGAGCACAGTGTTCACACCATCCACCATGTTGGCTGTTCCTTCCACGGCTGCATTGATGCGCTCTACGGTATCCAGCACAGTGTTTTTCTGCACTTCCAAATTCCGAAAGGAATCCAGGAATGTGGTGGTGGAATTGCGCAGACTTTGAACGGCCTCAATCACTTGACTATTTCCACTGCTCATCTCAATGGAGCCATTTCTCACTGATTGGCTGAGTTCCCGCATACGACGCAATTCATCCAAAACACTGGTGCCACTGGTTTTTTGTTCTTCCAGGGCATGGCTGAATTCTTCAAAAACAGATGAGGTGGATGCGGCAAAATCGGCAATTTCACCCAAGGCTTCATTGGTTTCCCCTGAGGCTTCTACAACCTGCTCAATGGAAGAGGCAATCTGCTTGAGACTCTCTCCAGATTCCTTGGATTGATCTGCTGCACTTTCAGCA
This sequence comes from Spirochaetales bacterium, assembly GCA_022360655.1. Classification (GTDB taxonomy): domain Bacteria; phylum Spirochaetota; class Spirochaetia; order DSM-2461; family DSM-2461; genus UBA2779. The sequence continues at coordinate 3,756 of JAKSCK010000055.1, forward strand.
AGTTTGCGAATTTCATCTGCCACCACACTAAAACCACGGCCTGCTTCCCCGGCATGGGCGGCCTCAATCGCGGCGTTCATGGCCAGAAGATTGGTTTGAGAGGCAATGGTGGAAACCACTTCATTGGTTTCTTCCAGGTGGGCGGAGAGCCGTGACATGCGGTTGATGTGCTCCAAAGAGGTGCTCATCTTTTCTTGGGCCGAATGGGTTTTTTCAAGGAAGGACCGAATCTCAACAAGAGCGGTTTCTGAACGACCAGCAATCATGGACACCGATGCAATCATTTCTTCCATTGAAGCGGAAGATTCGGTGATGCTGGCCACCTGGTCTTCTACCATGGCATCAAGCGATTCGATATTGCGGGCCATCTGCTCAACGGCTGTGGCGGTTTCATCGACTTGAGCGGCCTGGGATTCAAGTCGCTGGGCTGAATCATCAACTTCACTTCCAATGCTTTGGCTGGCATTTTGGGCATTATCGGCACCTTGGGCGAGTTGGGTGGTGACAATGGACAGTTCGGTGGACTTTGTATCAATATTTCCCAAGATATCTTGGAGTCGTGTCATGAAGTCATTGAACTCATTGGCCATTTCTCCAATCTCATCTTTGATGGTGTAGTCGGAACGAACGGTGAGGTTCCCAGATGCACCGGTTTTGAATAGCTGGAGCATGCCAGATAATGGTCGGGAGATTCGTCGGGCCAAACCAATGCCAGTAAAAATGGCCACAATGATAGCAAGAAGAAGGTAGCTGGCAAGAATAAAGAGGCTTCGTAGGCCAAGTTGACCAAGGTTTTTGTTCTGCTCCACCATTTTGTCATGAATGAGCCGTTCGGCATTATCGGCTAAGTCTCGGAAGGAATCATAGGCCTCATCAAATTCTTCATCTGCTGCTGAGCCCACAAAACTCTTCCGAAGATATTGGTTATTACGCGCTTCTGCTGCTGTCTTGAAGGAGTAGAGCTGGCTTTTTACCTGAGCAATGATGCGGCGAACTTCTTCATCTTCGCTGGGATAAATCGTGTCTTCCTCATCAGCACCACCTTCCAGGATGGCATTGGCATACCAAATACTCCGGTCAATGTAGTCGCGAACATCAGCCATTTTGACGCTCTCATCTCCTGCAACCATTTCTTCCATGAGAAGATGGCCTTCCGTTGCATTGAGAGAAAGTTTAAGTATTGCAGCTGTTCGTGGAGCGTAGTGCGTGCCAAGCAGAATGCCTGCTCGGGTTCCTTCACCAAGGCGCATCAGCCCTGTGATGCCCATAATGGCGGTAATCGCTGTGATGGAAATCAAACCGATGGAAAGTTTGTGTCGAATATACATGGGGTTTCCTTTGCGGTTATGTCTTGTTTGAGGAGTATAGCCGGAGGATGGGGACTTTGAGGTGGATTTTTAGTCAGTTTTTTACCATGGATATGCTTTATGTCATATTAAGTAATGGTGGTTTGTTTTTGTGAGACCGTAATAATATCGTTGCTCGGGAAAAACCGATCATTGTTCTTCAATATGAGGATTCCTGCTGTTCTTCAAGTTGGAAACTGGCAATCACTTGATTTAATTCCCCCACCATTCCTGCGGTGCCCTCTGCAGCAGAATTGATGTGTTCGACGGTTTCCAAGACGGAATCCTTTTGGTTTTCTAGATTCCAAAAGGAATCCATGAATGAAGAGGAGGTATTGCGGAGAGTGGAAACCGCTTGAATCACCTGCTGATTTCCCTCTTTCATTTCTTCGGAGCCCTCTCTCACAGATTGACTGAAGTCACGCATTCGGCGTAATTCCTCAAGAACACTACTTCCACTCGTTTTTTGTTCTTCAAGAGCATGATTAAATTCCTGGAAAACACCGGAAGTGGAATGGGCAAATTCACCGATTTCTACCAGTGCTTCATTGGTTTCACTCGAGGCACCTACAACCTTTTTTATAGAAGCGGCTATCTGTTTGAGACGTTCTCCTGATTCTTTCGATTGCTCAGAAGCATGCTCTGCTAATTTTCGAATCTCATCAGCCACCACACTGAATCCTCTCCCTGCTTCCCCTGCATGTGCGGCTTCAATGGCGGCATTCATCGCCAAGAGATTGGTTTGTGCTGCAATGGAGGACACCACATCATTGGTTTCTTCTAGTTGGGAGGAAAGGGCGGACATGCGATTGATATGTTCCAGAGAAATTTGCATTTTGTCCTGGGCAATGAGTGCTTTTTCTGAGAAGGTTTGGACATCATTGAAGGCTGCTTGGGATCGATTAGCAATCATTGAAACCGAGGCAATCATTTCTTCCATAGAGGCCGAGGATTCCGTGATACTTGCAACCTGTTCTTCAACCATGGAATCAAGTGAATCAATGTTGCGGGCCATTTCTTCTACAGCGGACGCGGTTTGGTCCATCTGAGCGGCTTGGGATTCCAAGCGTTCCGCAGATTGTTCAACTTCCTTTCCAATGCTTTGACTGGCTCCTTGGGCTGTTTCAGCACTGAATGTCAGTCTTTCAGCCACAGAGGAAAGTCTTTGAGTTTTCCCTTTGATGTCCTGAACAATGCTTTGGAGACGGGACATAAATCCATTGAACTCACCAGACATCTCGCCAATTTCATCATGAAGATCGTAGTGTGATCGGACAGTTAAATCCCCACCACTTCCAGCTTTAAACAGTGTGAGCATATTCGACAACGGCCGTGATATGCGACGAGAAAGGGCCACACCAATCGCAATTGCAATTGCACCTATGACAAAGAGCCAGGCGCCCATTATGATCAAACTGGTGCTTCCCAATCGTTCTAATCCACTATTTTGACCTTCCATCTTTTGATAAATCAGCTCTTCCGCTTTCTCCGCAATGCTCACAAAAATGGCATAGGTTTCCAAAAACTCGGTATTCGCTTGGGTGGAATCGCTGTTACGGAGAAAGAGATTGTAACGGGATTCAGCGGCTCTCTTGTATGCTTCAATCTGACTCTTCACTAAAATCAAAAGACGTCGGACTTCACCATCTTTTGTGGGACGATAACGACGGTTATTAATCATTCCTCCTTCTAATATGGCATTGGCATAAAGAAGGCTTTTATCAATATGGAGATGCACTTTATCCATAGAAACGTCTGTATTGCCCGCAAAGATTTCTTCAAGAAGGAGATGAGCTCTTGTGGCCTCAAGGGTGAGCATGAGAACAGCACTGGTTCGAGGAGCATAATGTGTCCCAAGGAGAAGGCCGGCCTTGGTTCCCTGTCTTAAACGGATGAGACCTGTCAGTCCCATGGCTGCCGATAGAATTAAAAGAGTAGACAATCCCAAAGAGAGTTTGCGTCGGATGTGCATGCTCACCTCATCATCAATTACAATATTACTGATTATATAATATATAATTGTCTGATTGAGAGATTTGCTCTCCTTTTTCCGTCTCTTTTCAGTTATTCCTCAGCACCAGTTAATTCATTGATGGCTTCGGCCATTTCATCAAGAGAAACAATCTGAGTGACATAGCCATGTTCAATGGCCACACGAGGCATTCCAAAAACCACAGATGATTCTTCATCTTGAGCTAGGGTGATGGAACCTGCGGCATACACATTTCCAATCTCCCTTGCCCCGTCTTTCCCCATGCCGGTCATGATGATGGCCAGGGCAGCATTCCCAAATTGTTCAGCAATGGAGTCAAAGAGAACACCAGCAGATGGCTTATGGCCATTCACATTTTCCTCATCAGAAAGACGTGCCACAGTGGCCAGTCGGCGCTTTTCTACTCGTAAATGTCTATCACCTGGAGCTATGAGAATTCTTCCTGGGCGAAGAAGGTCTCCGTCTGCGGCTTCCTTTACATCCAAAGGACAAATCTTATTCAAACTATTGGCAAACTCCGCCGTAAAACCTGGTGGCATATGCTGCACAACAACGATGGGGAGTTTGAGATGAGGAGAAAGCTGAGAAAAGACTTTCCTCAGGGCATTTGGGCCACCTGTGGATATTCCAATGGCCACAATTTGCGGGGCTGTTGGTCCACACGCGGGGGCCAGTTTTGGCCAGCCAGTTTTGGGTGAGATGCTTCGAACTGGGCTTGGGGGAAGAGGAGGCAGAGGATGGGAGAGTCGTTCTGTTTTTTCTTGAGGGGATCTGACTCGTCTGCGACGAAAAGCGCCACCAAACCCTTTCACCATTCCTATCAGTTCTTCTGCCGTTTCCCGGTTTGCATCTGGGGAACCAGAGGGCTTGGTGATGAAGTCCGATGCTCCTAAAGCCAAGGCTTTCATGGTGACTTCTGCTCCCTTCTTTGCAAGGGCAGAAAGAATCACGACTGGGACATCCCATTCTTTTTCACGACGTTGCTCTAGAAATCCAATCCCATCCAGTTCAGGCATTTCTAAATCAAGAACAATGACATCTGGTTGGAGAACCTCTGTTTTTCTGAGGGCAAACTGGCCATTCATGGCCACACCCACCACCTCAATCTCAGGGTCGGCTTCTAGCATTCGCCGAATGAGATTTCGCATCAGGGCAGAATCATCAACAATTAAGACTTTAATGGGTTCGGTTTTCATTTTTCACCCACCGTTTTTCCATAAAGGCAAGCCCAGTTGGTTTTGATGAAATCAAACTGAGTGTCCATTCCAAATAATGATTCAGAATGACCAATAAACAAATATGAATGGGGTGCCATTGCATCCCAGAAATGTCCAATCACGTTTCGTTGAGCGGCTTCATCAAAGTAGATGAGCACATTGCGACAAAACACAATGTCATAGTTTTTACTATCACTGGGAAATTTGAGATTGTGATAGTCAAAGTGCACGAGTTTCCGAATGGATTCATTGACTCGAAAACCGCCCTCTTCTGGGGTGAAATACGTTTTCAAGTAATGCTCAGGAATCCCTGTGGTTCTTGCCTCCGGGTAAAAGCCTTCCTTGGCTTTCATCAAGGACTTTAAGCTTAGATCGGATGCAATTACCTCGATTTCCCATCCTGGAGGAAGGTGTTCTGTGAGCACCATGGCATTGGTGTAAGGCTCTTCTCCAGTGGAGCAACCAGCACTCCATAATCGGATGCGTCGAGCTCCAATCTTTTGACGGTGGGCTCTCAGGTCAGGAATCACATGGTTAATGAGGGTGTCATAATGGGCCTGATTTCGGAAGAATCGAGTGAGATTTGTTGTGATGGCATCAAGGAACTGGCGCGTTTCCTCTTTGTTTTTCATCAAAAGAGACAAATAGGCATCTGGAGCTTCCGTTTCCTTTTTTCGAAGACGCTCCTTCAGACGACTCTCCAATATGGATCGATTTGATTCAGAAAAGTGAATCCCGCTTTCTGCGTAAATGTAGTCTCTGTAGCTCTGAAATACGGAGTCTTTCAGGAAATCTGACATGTTCAGTGCACCACCCCTGGGTGCTCCAAGTCTAGGTTTGCTTTCCATGGGGTGTCAACGTGGGTTTTTTACGTGTTTTCTGGGGAGCCCGCGATATATTACTTAGCGTTGTCGGGGGTGCATTTCATGCAGCAATTAATGATCTTAGGCGTCGCACTCACGGGACGGGATGGCTCCCCCGTGATTGTGATGGAAGAATCGGCCGGAGGGCGTTTTCTTCCTATACCTGCAGATCCATTTCAAACAGAAATGTTGATACGAAATTTTACGGAAGAGAATCATAATTCATCCGTTTCTTGGTTGGCCGAACTGTTGAGTACTCGTCCTCCTCAAAGGGCTTTGCTCGAGCTCAATGGGAATGGAGATATCCATGTTCGCTTTGCCTATCGCAAACAAAATCGTGGTTATGCTCTGCCTCTTGGTGAAGGACTCTCACTGGTTAAACTTCTTCATACACCGCTTTTTGCAGAGGAACCATTGTTTGTTCTTTGTGAGCATGAACTTCAGTATTTGTCTCATCATACGAACTTCACAGAAAATTTTCTTTACTTGACTCCAGCACAATATGCCTCGAACATTCCTATTATCTGATTCTGTTGCCCCACAGAATCCTTGTTAAGGAATGACATGAAATTTAATGTTCTCAAGGGTCAGAAAGTCTGGATCACCGGAGCTTCTTCGGGGATTGGATTAGAGTTGGCCATCCTCGCTGCTGAGGCTGGTGCTCATCTTCATTTGTTCTCATCACGGAAAGATTCTCTTGCCGAGGCCGCACGGATTTGTGTGGCGAAAGGTGCCTCCTCCGTACATTACACCGCGGTGGATGTTGCGGATTCTTTGGCAACAGAAAAGGCTGCAAAAGAAGCTCTTCAGGGAGGTGGTACTCCCCAGTATCTCTTGCTCAATGCAGGTATTTCACAGCGGTCATTGACGGCGGAAACAGATTTTAGTGTGACACGGCGAATCATGGATGTGAACTTTTTTGGTGCCGTGATGATGACCCGTGTGGTTCTTCCATCCATGATTGAAGCTGGTGGAGGCCACATTGCGGCCACAAGCAGCATTGTTGGACTTTTTGGTTTTCCATTGAGGTCAGCCTATTCAGCCAGTAAGCATGCTTTACATGGGTACTTTGAAACCATCGCCTTGGAATATGCCCACAAAAATATCCAAACGACTCTTGCGGTTCCTGGTCGTATTAAAACTCCCATCGGAATGCGGTCCTTGAAAGGGGATGGGCAGGTTTATGGAAAGACAGATCCAGGGCAGGCCCAAGGGATGGATGCTCGTCTTTGTGCAAAACGGTATTGGAAAGCTGTATTGCAGGGAAAATGGCAGATTGTGATTGGTGGATCAGAAACCATCATTGTCTTTTTCCGGCGCTGGATACCGCCTCTATTCCGTCGGATTGCCCGCAAGGTCAAACCCACATAGATCGCATTGAAATTGAGAGAAGGAAGGAATAGTAAATCCCCCTTCCCTTATGTGACGACGGTCTGTAAACTGTCAAAATCATAGGACAAGTGTTTATCGTTCACGCGTGACACTCTTCACCCCCCACCATGGAATGGAGCACTCCGAAAACGTATGGATCAACTCACACAGCTTGAGAGCCTTGGGATACATATTCTCCGCGAGGCATATGCTAACTTCCGGAATCTCTGCATGCTGTGGTCCATTGGAAAGGATTCAACCGTGTTGCTGTGGCTCGCTCGAAAGGCGTTCTACGGACATGTCCCCTTTCCTCTGGTTCACATCGACACCCATTACAAGATTCCCGAGATGATAGCCTATCGAGACCGACTCACCCGAGAATGGAATCTTCCCATGGTTTATGGGGAAAATGCCCAGGCGCTGGCAGAAAAGAAAACCTATCCCGATGGCAATGTGGATCGAATCACTTGTTGCCGGTTGCTCAAAGCAGAGGCCCTCAAAAACACTCTCAATGGGACTTGGCCACGATATCGTTTTAATCATGAAGCGGATGAATATCAGGTGGATCAGGATACGGATGCCTATACAGGTGTGATTGTGGGTGTTCGCTCTGATGAAGAGGGATCACGATCCAAAGAACGATATTTTTCACCCCGAGACACTGAAAACACCTGGGATGTGGGAGATCAACCTCCTGAATTCTGGAATCAGTTTAAAACCGATTTTGCCCCAGGAACCCATGTGCGCATCCATCCACTATTGGATTGGACTGAAACCAATATATGGGAATACATCGAACGGGAAAAGATTCCAACGGTATCTCTCTACTATGACCAAGGAGAGGGAAAACGCTACCGTTCTCTGGGGTGTGAACCCTGCACACATGCTGTGGAATCCACCGCCAAAAATGTGTCAGACATTGTTGCCGAATTGAAATCTGGGAAGTTTGCCAACATTGCAGAACGTTCTGGCCGAGCTCAGGACAAAGAAGATGGAGGCGGATTAGAAACACTGCGTCGGGAAGGGTACATGTAAGATGCGAGAACAGATGAATGTTGTGATCACAGGGCATGTTGATCATGGAAAAAGTACCGTCATTGGCCGCCTCATGGCGGATACCAACAGCCTTCCTGAGGGAAAACTTGAGCAAGTGAAGGCCTCATGCGCCCGAAACTCCAAACCCTTTGAATATGCCTTTCTTCTTGATGCTTTGAAAGACGAGCAGAGCCAAGGAATCACCATTGATTCGGCCCGTGTGTTTTTCCAAACCGAAAAGCGTCATTACATCATCATTGATGCACCTGGTCATATCGAATTTCTTAAAAATATGGTGACTGGTGCCGCTCGGGCAGAAGCGGCATTTCTTTGTATTGATGCGGATGAGGGCGTGCAGGAAAACTCTCGACGCCATGGGTATCTGCTCTCCATGCTTGGCATCAAACAGATGTGTGTGCTGGTGAATAAAATGGATTTGGTGAACTATGACAAAAAAGTTTACAAATCCGTTGTTCGAAAATACAGCCGATTCCTCAAAAGCATTGATATGAATGATGTGCGTTTCATTCCTGTTTCAGGACGGGAAGGAGACAACATTGCCTCTCTGAGTGAAAACATGCCTTGGTGGACGGGAGATACCGTTCTCACCCTCATTGATAAGTTTCAAAAAGAACAGGCCCCAGTGGATTTGGATTTCCGCATGCCTGTCCAAGATGTGTACAAGTTTACGGACATGGGAGACAACCGCCGCATCATTGCCGGAACCATTTCATCAGGAACACTTCGTAGTGGTGATGAGTTGGTGGTGTATCCCTCGGGGAAGCGAGCCACCGTGGCCGATATTGAAAATTTCAATGGGCCTCCTCTGGAGTCAGCACCGGCCGGTATGGCCACTGGGTTCACCACAACAGAACAGATTTATACCAAGCGCGGTGACTTGGTCGTTCGTGCTGGTGAGAAGGCTCCCCAAACCGGCAATGTGCTGCGGGTGAACCTGTTTTGGCTTGGGCGTGAACCTTTTGTCAAAGACAAAGAATATGTGCTCAAGGTGGGGTCGGCTCGGGTGCGCATGAAATTGTATGACACCCTTAAAGTCATTGATGCCTCCAATCTCAATACCGATGGCATGAAGAAAATGGTGGAACGCCATGATGTTGCCGACTGTGTGCTTTCAACAAAACGACCCATTGCCTTTGACTTAGTGGAAGATTTCCCAGATACCAGCCGTTTTGTCATTGTGGATGGCTATGAAATTGCTGGTGGAGGAATCATTCGTGAGGTGATACGTGACAAACAGGCGGATTACCGAAATCGAGTCTTAGACCGTAACCTTCGATGGGACACAGGCAACATCAGTTGTGAAGAACGCACGGCAGTCTATGGCCATAAACCCCGTCTCGTTCTTGTGGGAGGACCAGAAGATCCACGCAAAGCGGCCTTTGCCAAGGTACTAGAGAAAACCCTCTTTTCTCAGGGAATCAAAGCCTATTACTTGGGCGTTCGAAATGTGCTGGCCGGACTGGATGCGGATATGACGGTTCGCCGCGATGAAGTTTACCCAGAGGATCGGGAGGAGATGATTCGGCGATTAGCTGAGCTTGCTCATATTCTGCTAGATTCGGGCATGGTGCTCATTTCCACCGTTTCCTATCTTTCCTTCAATGAACGGGAAATCTTTCGCACTTCTGTTGCTCCTGCCAAAGTTCGAACCATTTGGATTGGCGATCCTTCGGAATCTGATGTTGATGCCGATTACACCGTCACAGATGCGGATGAAGCCATCTCTCAAATGGAACAGGTTATGGATGTATTACAAAAAAAGGGAGTGGGAAAATGAGTTTTTCTCCAACACGTTACACCCTGGAATCGGCAGCCACAGGTGAGCAACGGGAGGATGAAGGGTGGACCTTAGCCTTTCCTGGAGCTCCTTCCCTCATTCGTACGGTTTACGAACAAACCGAATTCTGTGAACACGATCAGCTTGATGGCCTGTATCGTTTTGCCTCCTGGTTACCCATACGCCGGACTCTCAAAGGCTCTGCATCTCCCGTTTGCTACCAAAGTGTCGAACTGGCAGGAGATTTGGGGCTGAAGAATCTTTGGGTGGTGTTCAACGGTTGGTGGCCTGAACGAGGGGCTGGCATGAAAACCGCCAGTTTCAAAGAATGTGAAGCCTACAGTGTTTGTGCTCGTCTTCCTGAGGACTTCCAGAGCGTTCTTGTGGTGGCCTCCGCAGGGAACACGGCTCGTGCTTTTGCCCGTGTTTGTTCTGATAATCACATTCCTCTTCTGCTCTTTGTTCCTGAAGACAATTTGAATGCCCTTCAGTTTGATGCTCCCATTCAAGATTGTGTCAAACTCATCGCCCCAGCCTCTGGTGGGGATTATTTTGATGCCATTCGCATGAGTGGAGTGGTTACGACTCATCGCCCAGAGCAATTTTTGGCGGAAGGTGGAGCAAAAAATGTGGCCCGGCGTGATGGCATGGGTACCACAGTTTTAGCGGGAGTTTCCGCTATGGGGCGAATCCCAGATGCCTACTTCCAAGCCGTGGGCAGTGGAACTGGAGCCATTGCCGCTTGGGAAGCAGCCCGTCGCTTTGAGCGTGATGGCCGATTTGGACCCAATACCATGCGTCTTATGGTGGCTCAAAATTCTCCCTTTCATCCCATGGCCGATACCTGGGCTGCTAATAGCCGAGATTTTCTTATTCCTCCCGATGATCAGGCCCGGCAGCTTGCCGCCAGTGTGGATGGCAAAGTTCTCACCAATCGTCGTCCTCCCTGGGGCGTTCCTGGCGGTCTTTATGATGCCCTCAAGGCCACAGGAGGAGATGTGCTCACTGCCACCAATGCGGAAGCGCGTGAAGCCGCGAAACGATTTGAACAACGAGAAGGCATTGATATCAGTCCTGCCGCTGCTGTGGCTGTGGCATCCCTGTTCTCTGCCGTAGAAGAAGGGCGAGTTCGCCCCGAAGAACATATACTGCTCAACATCACCGGAGGAGGGAGTCAGCGGTTCCATCAGGAACGAGAACTCTTCCGTCTTGAGCCCTCATCCGTCTTGAACATCCATGCGCAAGATGATGAAATCCTTGCAACCGCAGAAAAACTCTTTCCCCAGGGCTCACCAGCTCAAGTGGAAAGCTGTGAACAGAGAACACACTGAGATAGGAGAGAACCATGTCCGATATTTTTGACAAATGTGCCACAGATCAAGGGTATTTTGGCCGCTTCCGTGCTGCAAAAGATCGATTTTTTACCCTTCCCGTGATTGATGACCTTCCCGGCCCTCACATGAATTTTCAAGGTCAGGACAACATCATGTGGTCGGTGAATAACTACATTGGGCTGGCCCATGATGCCGACATCAAGGCCGCCGCAATGGAAGCCACAGAGAAGTGGTCTGTGTGTTCTCCCATGGGATCCCGCATGATGAGTGGCTCCACCAGTGAGCATCTGGCCCTGGAAAAATCCCTGGCGGATTATGCTCAAAAAGAGGATTCCTTCCTGTTCAACTTTGGCTACATGGGTGTGGTGGGAACCGTCACCGCACTCACAGGCCCCGATGACACCCTCATTGTGGATAAACTGGCCCATGCCTGCATTGTGGATGCCGCCTTCAGTGCCAAGGGTGGCAATGGTGGAAAAACCACCGTCCGGTTCTTCCGTCACAATGACATGGCTGACTTGGAATCGGTGCTCAAGAGCGTCAACAAAGACCGCAAGGGCGGTGTGATGATTCTCACCGAAGGTGTGTATGGAATGACTGGGGATTTGGCCAACCTCAAGGGCATCACCGCCCTGGCCCGTCAGTATGATGCCCGTGTCTTCATTGACGATGCCCATGGTATTGGCGTCATTGGTGACAAAGGCCGTGGCACGGCCGACCATCAAGGTGTTCAGAAAGAAATTGATATCTACTTTGGCACCTTTGCCAAATCCTTTGCTTCCATCGGCGGTTACTCCGCCACCTCCACTCAGGTTCGAGATTGGATTGCCTACAATGCCCGCACCCAGGTATTTGCCAAAGCTCTCCCCATGCCCTACGTGAAATCCCTTCAAGTGGCCCTCCAAAAAGTGATGGATGGTGATCATCTTCGAGCCCGAATGTGGGAACGTTCCAACCAGCTGAAGGATGGACTACGGGATTTGGGGTACCATATTGGAACCGGCGACTCTCCCATCTGTGCCGTTTTTACTCCTGTGGGGGATAACCTGGAAGATGTGGCCATGGGAATGCTCTCCTACCTGCGAAAAAACAACATCTTCTGCACTGGCGTGGTGTGGCCCGTCATTCCTCCTGGCCTGGTGATGTTCCGCATGATTCCCACAGCCGCTCACTCGGAAGAGGATGTGGCTCGCACCGTAGAAGTGTTCAAAAACATGCGGGATGACTTGAAGATTCAATTCCCCCTGGGGGATTCAGAGCTTGGAAAAATCAATCGCATTTACCGGGATTAAGTTTTTTCAACAGCCTCTAGGCCGACCCCGTCCCTCCGGGCCGGGGTGGTTTGAAAAGAAGGCCCGCCGTAGGCGGGCCGCTTTGCGTCTGGAATGGTTGTGAACCCTTCGGGACTCCCCGGGGACGCCGCGTCTCCGGGGTCGATCTAAAAATTAGCGACGAGCCCCTTTCACACGGCCAAGACCCATGGCATTCAGAATGAATCGGGGAAGACTTTTTCCGGCAGGACGTTTGGATAAATCCAAATACCAGTTCAATTTTTTCACAACGGGGAGCTTTTTAGTTTCCACAAATTCGATGAGGGTGCCATCAGGATCTTCCACATAGGTGAATCGTCCAGCGGCTTCGCCCATGTCAAAGGCTGTTCCTGAATCCACGGTGAAGGGGAAACCCGCTTGGCTGAGTTTTTCTCCCAACTCGTCCATGCCTTGAATGTCAAAACACAGATGGATGAATCCGGCATCACCCCAGTAGCGGTCTGCAAAGATTTTTTCAGGTTTTCGGTCTAGGGCCTGCACCAATTCAATGCGGCTATGGCCAAAAATAGGCGCAAAGGGGCCTTCTGGAGCCTGATTTCGCGCCAGGAGCACACGTCGGAAGCGTCCCTCACCACCTGGAAGGCCGTTCCAATCGGCAAACTGGCCTTCTTCATCATAAATCACCCGGTCATAACCCAAGACGCTGGTGTAGAGTTTGCGGGCTTCATCCACATCACTCACCCCAATCAGGGCTCCGGCGGGTCCACCGGTGGGATGGCCTTTTTTCTGATACCATTCTGTTGAGGGCACAATTTGGAAGATATTGCCCCAGGGATCGCGGACAAAGAAGGTGGGACTTCCATCGGGGCTCATGGCAGGTTCACCAAGAATCTCTTCCTTTTTTTCTGAAAGGAAGCGGTGAACGGCCACAGGATCATCACATTTGATGCGGCCAGCAAAAATCCCTGTATCACCAAGGAGGGGCTCGTTTTCTGGGAAGGCCGTTTCACGGCTGGTGTACTGCCAGATTTCAAATCCACCACCGCCGCGGAGATTGATGGCCAGCACAGCATCGCGGGACTGCACTTTTCCACCGGTGTAGGGAACCATGTAGGGAGCTTCGGCGGCCTCCCGGAAGACGGGAATGTCCATGCCAAAACGGCTGCGGTACCAGGCCCATGCCTCGTCCACATTGGGAATGCCGATGCCCACTTGTTGTATGCCGCTGATGAGGTATGCCATGCCTGTTTTTCTCTCCTTTGTTCCTGCAATGAGGACCGGAACCATTGTATCCGTATCAGCAAAATTCTGCTAGAAAAGAAGATCTTCCTCAGGGAATAGATTCTTGGATAAGGGCGTTTTATGTGTGGTCTGCCAGAATGGATCGGAGCTTCTCCTGGTTGACCGGACGTGGAGCTGATTCGATAATGAATCAATGAATCCCCGATCCATTGTTTTTCTCAGTTTATGTTCTCTTACTCTTCTTTCCTGTGAAGATGATGGCGTGAATCCCGTGACCAGTGGTCAGGTGGCAGATACGGTTTTAGAAAACCTTGTGCGGGTGACCGTGACGGATGGGGAACGAACGGAAATTCGTGCCAATCGTGCCAGTGCCTACAATGATGAGGACAAAACCATTCTGGAAGGCGTTGAGCTAAAGAGTATGAATGATGAGGGAGAACTCATCATGGAAGCTCAGGCTGCCCGAGTGGAAGTGCGGGGAGAGGATCAGGCCCGTGCTCAAGGGGCGGTTCAGATTCAGGACATTGCCCAAGATGCCCGGCTTTCGGCTGAAGTGCTGGTATGGGATGGAGAGGAGCGTACTCTTGAAGGAGAGGGCCCGGTTTCGATTGATACCGGGGATGGCTTTTCCGCCACAGGTGAGGGCTTTTCTGCAGATCTTGCTCGAGAAACCTATGGATTCAACCTTGGTGTAGAAGGAAAGTGGGACACGGATGAAGAGTAAGGCACTCCTGTTCGGGATATTTTTTACTTTAGGAGCCTTGGGCTTTGGAGAAGAATGGACCTTTTCTGCCCAGCAGGTGAGCAGCCGTCGTGGTGGTGGAGAAACAACCACAGTTTTGGAAGGCGGCGCACGGGTGGAATCCGAATCCATGTTGATTCTTGCCGATACCATTGAGCTTGGGGGCGAGGAGAATGAATCCATTGCCGGAGAAGGTGGGGTTGATCTTCTGGATAAGGAAGAAGGGCTGAGCATTCGATCCCAAAGCTTTGAATATGACCGAAGAGCTAAACTGATTCGTTTTCGTCAGCAGGTGAGCCTGATTGATGAAGAAGAAGGCATTGTGATTCGCTGTGAATCTTTGGATTTTCGTGAAGAAGATGATGTGGTGGTGATGCAGGTTTTGGTGCGTTTGATTAAAGAAGAAACCATCTGCCGAGGAGAATTTGCCACCTACAGCCGGGAAGATGGCTTGTTAGAAATTTCTGGACGTCCTGAAGTTTGGCGAAATGATGATGTGTACCGGGCTCAGCGCATCACGGTGGATTTGGAGAATGATGAGATTCTCCTTCAGGGAGCTGTTGCTGGTTCTCTCACCACAGAGGATGAGGATGAAACCACGGTTGAAGAGATTCCTCCCAATGAAACCGTTGAGTCCCAGAGCTCCGAGGATGCAGCCTCAGCTGAAAGCACAGCCCCCCCTCAAGGAGAGACACGTTGAGTCAAGAAATCCCTGGGATGGTGTATCCCGAAAAACCGCTTTCAGTGCTCCATGCGGAAGGCTTGAGAAAACAATATCGAACCAAATTGGCTGTGCAAGATGTGTCTTTCAGCATGTACCAGGGGGAAGTGGTGGGGTTATTGGGCCCTAATGGGGCCGGAAAAACCACCACCTTTTACATGATTGCTGGTTTTATCAAAACCTCAGGTGGAAAGGTCTGGCTGGATCAGCAAGACATCACCTCTTTGCCCATGTACAAGCGGGCCCGCTTGGGAATCAACTACCTTCCCCAGGAACCTTCTGTTTTCCGAAAATTGACGGTGGCACAGAATGTTATGGCGGTTTTAGAGGCCCGCTCTGATCTCACACGTGGGGAACGAAAGGATTTGCTGCACCACCTCTTGGATGAATTAGGAATCACAAGTCTGGCGCATCAGAAAGCCGATACTCTCTCTGGTGGAGAACGACGGCGAACAGAGGTGTGTCGTGCCTTGGCCACAGATCCTCATTTCCTTCTGTTGGATGAACCTTTCAGCGGGATTGATCCTATTGCTGTGGGAGATTTGCGAAACATCATTGCCCAACTTGCAGAGCAGGGCATAGGAGTTTTGATCACCGACCATAATGTTCGGGATACTCTTGCCATCACTCAGCATGCCTATGTCATCAGCCATGGCGAAATCCTCACTGGAGGAACGTCAGAAGAACTGCTCTCTGATGAGCGGGCTCGAGAGCATTATCTTGGTGAAGATTTCTTGCTCTAGCATCTTTTTCTCTGATTTTTTTCCTCTAAGAGACTTCCTTGACGGAGGCGCTGTATTGGGCGAGCATGGCAACGGAGGTTTCCACGCGTGCCCGGATTAGGTCAGCATTTTACAACCAGTCAGACTCTTGCTCAAAAGCAGGTCATCACTCAAAAGATGATTCAATCCATCAAATTGATGGCCATGCCCATGGTGGAGCTTAGAGAAGCCATTCGCCAAGAGATTGAGAAAAATCCGGCTCTGGAAGTAGCCCGAGAAGCGGGAGATGTGGTGGCACCACCAGAGAGTGCTGTTCCAAGCTCTCTTTCTGAACGTGATCCTTTTGCGAATAGCTCGGACCCTGGGTATCAACCTTCATTCTCTGGAGACCCAGATAGCAAACAACGATTCCTTGAGGGGGCCATCTCCCGTGCCCCAAGTCTTCAGGATCGGTTGGTAGAAGAACTGCGAATCTCAGAAACCAATTCGATTTTGATCTCTCTGGGAGAGCGCATCATTTGGAATCTAGATCGAAATGGTTTTCATCAGGAAAATCCTCAAACCCTGCTAAATGAGGGGGAGGAATCGTTTCTTCCTTTGGCCCTTGAACATGTGCAAAATCTCCATCCCATTGGTTGTGCCTGCCAAAATTGGCAGGAGTCGATTTTGGTTCAAGCGCGAATTCGGGGAGATGCTCCTGAGGGATTTGAGCGCTTTGTTTTGGATGCTCTTCCCCTCATGGAAAAGGGAAAACCGGATGAGGTACGATCCAAGCTCAAATTCCGTAAGGAGGATTGGGAGGAGCTTCTGGAGTACATTCCTCTCCTCAATCCCTTTCCTGGGAGACAATACAGTGAAGATCATGCGGATTATGTGATTCCGGACTTAGAAGTGCGGCGGATTGAGGGAGAATTT
Organism: Spirochaetales bacterium; assembly: GCA_022360655.1. Lineage (GTDB taxonomy): Bacteria > Spirochaetota > Spirochaetia > DSM-2461 > DSM-2461 > UBA2779. Next base: position 20,326 of record JAKSCK010000055.1, read on the forward strand.
GTCCTGACCTTGAATGATGAGGTTCTTCCGGTTCTTCGGGTGGATGCTGAATTTGAGGCTCTCAAAGATGAGGCTTCTGGAGATAAAGAGGCCAAAAAGTTCATCACAGACCATGCACGTGAGGCGCGGTATTTCATTAATAGTTTGGCTCAACGGGATAACACTCTTTTGAAAACAGCGAAGGCCATTATTGATTTTCAGCGTGATTTTTTTGTGGGGGGCCCCCGTCATCTTCGGCCACTCACCCTCAAAGATGTGGCCAATGAGATTGAGGTTCATGAGGCCACGGTTTCTCGTATCACCACCAGCAAGTACATGCAAACCGATTGGGGACTTTTCTCCCTGAAATACTTCTTTTCCAATTCCATTTCTGGTGCAGGTTCCAATGGATCCCAGGTCTCTAAGGTGGCGGCCAAAGAGGTGATCAAAGAAATTCTTGAAGAGGCGGGAACTCATAAACGTATTTCCGATCAAAAGATGAGTGATCTTTTGGCAAAGCGGGGAATCAACTTGGCTCGCAGGACTGTGGCGAAGTACCGAAAGGAACTTGATCTGCCCTCTTCCTACCATCGATAATCTAGAGACCCCCTCTCAAAAATCATTTGAGAGGGGGTCGGTTTATCACAGAAAAATCATCAACTCATCGCAAAATGGGTTTATGATTTCTCTAAGTTTGAGCAATTTCAGAAATCTCTTGATTTTTGGAATCGTCTTAAAACATCTTCAGCACGGGAGGATGCCATGACAGTCGAAATCAAAGGTACACACGGATACAATCCTGGGGAAAGTACCAGGGAGTACATTGATAAGAAACTCAAACGCCTGGACCACGTGCGAGACCAGGTTGCTGATCTTCATCTGACAATGGATAAGGAGCCAGATGGGGAATTTAAAGCGGAATCCACAATCCATTTTCGATGGGGGGCCATGGGGCATATCAAGGTGACAGACCGTGATTTGTTCAAAGCTCTCGATTTATTGTTTGATAAAATTGTGACCAAGGTGAATAAAGAAAAGGAGAAAGTCCAGAGTCATTGACCTGGGGGGACATGATTTCCTTGAGGGAATCATCACCACGTAACCTCGGGCATTGAATCAACCCCCAGAGCTGGCTCTGGGGGGGATTAGGCCTCAGAATGGGAAAATTCACGATACTGGATCTGATTGACCTAGAACTCGAAGATCCAAATGCTTTGGAACTTCGTTGTGTTTGTGCTCGTAAGGGCTTGTCCAAAGAAATCTATTCCACGGAAATCAATAGACCGGGTCTTGCTCTCACAGGTTTTTTTGAGAAATTTGTGGGCAAGCGAATTCAAATCATTGGTAGAGGGGAATATGCCTATCTGGAGGAAATGCCAGAGGACAAACTGAAACCCTGTCTGGATAAGCTTTTTTCCTACGACATTCCCTGCTTTATCTTTTGCTACAATCTTGAACCTCCAGCGAGTTTTCGTATGGCGGCAGATGAATCTGGAACACCTCTGTTGATGACGCCTCTGGATTCCTCCGCTCTTTCCATTCGTTTGCTTCGTGCTTTGGATGACGTGTTTGCTCCCCGGCAAACCATCCATGCCGTTTTTGTGGAAGTGGAAGGGATGGGAGTTTTGATTCAAGGGGAAAGCGGTGTGGGGAAAAGTGAAACCGCTTTGGAGCTTTTGGATCGAGGGCATCGACTGATTGCGGATGATGCCGTTCTGATAAAGTGTTTAAACGGAAATACTTTGTGGGGCTATGGCACCAGCAAAATGATGGGACATCATATGGAAATTCGAGGCTTGGGAATCATTGATATTTCCCAGGTTTACGGATTAAATTCAGTTCGAGACAGAAAGCCTGTTGAGATGGTGTTCCAGTTAGAAGAATGGGACAATGAAAAAATTTATGACCGACTTGGCACTTCTGGCGAGACCACCTCGCTATTAGGTGTTACCATACCTCGCATCACCTTGCCGGTGAAGCCGGGACGGAACATTCCCATTATTATTGAGGCCGCGGTGCTGAATGAACGCCTGAAGTCTCAGGGAGTGAATGCCGCCAAGGAATTCAATAAGAATCTGATTCAGTGGATTGAGAGCGAGAATGCCCGAAATCTCTGGTTTGATCGATTCGCAAACAGACGGGGTTCGAAATGACCACACGAAACGTGAAAATTCAGAACCGCGCCGGAATTCACGCCCGGCCGGCTTCCATGATTGTTCAAACAGCTCAAGGTTTTGATAGTTCCATTTGGATGGAAAAAGAAGATGTCAAAATCAATGCAAAATCCATCATGAACATACTCACTCTTGGGGCAACCTATGGGACAGAACTTGTTCTCTCTGCTGATGGAACTGATGAAACCGAAGCGGTTGAAGCTTTAGCCAGTCTTTTTGACAACAAATTCAAGGAAGAATAAAGACTTTGGGCGCCGTTGATCGGAGTCCTCAGAATCCTTTCTCTTGCACAGGCTTGATACCAAGAGCTGTTGTTTTCATTCTCCTCTTGATGCTCCCATGGTCTGGATGGGCCATGGATGTGAGGGGCTTTGCCCGTCTTCAAAACTCAGAAACGGTTTTGACTTGTGTGGCAACCGGTGTGGATGAAATGAGCTTACAAAGCTATCTTCACCAGGGAGCCACCCTACGAGGTGTTTGGAGTTTTCGCTATCAAGGACAGGAACACATGGTGGTTCGCTTGGTGCGTCGAGATTCCTTGAGTGAGGGATACCTTGTGTACTGGGGAAAACAGAAGAGTCCAGAACGACTCATTTCCCGAGAGGATTTGTCGCAATATCTGTTGACGCTCAGTGATCTTTCTTGGCCTTTTGATGCTCCTTGGAACGGTTCCGGCGAGGTGTCTTTTCGTTTACGATTAGATGTGATGCAAGGATGGCCTGCTGCACCCCTTTTGAATCCAGGAGCGCAGGATGTGGTAAAAAGTCCTTGGAGAGATATCATTCACCCTGGAGGTGGAGAGTGAAAACAAAGCGTTTTCCTCTAGTTCCACGATCCATCCCCATCATCATTGCGCTTTATGTTCTCATCATTGTTCTGTTCCTTCTATGGGCTGTTCAAATAATGGGAGCCCCCTCTTGGGAGAGTTCAGGCCAGTTCTCCATTGTGATTGTGGCATCGTTTTTGATACCCATTGGACTGTTGGTGTATTTGGCCATTGGGGTTTTTCGAATGTTTGCCCAGCGCCGTGCTGGTCGTCCTGGGAGCCGACTCCGGGTGCGATTGGTGGGAGCTGTTTTTACAGCTGTTTTAGCAGCGGCCCTTCCTATGGCTCTTTTGGCCATGATTTTTCTCCGTTCCGCCCTGGGCTTTTGGCTGGCCCAGGAGAATGGAACCGGATTGGAAGCTGGGGAAAAGCTGGCCATTTCCTACCATTCCCTTTCACTTCAACATCTTCAGACCTTAGCGGAAAGCCAGTATCTCCAGTCCCTCTTGGATGAACAAGAGGATCTTGTGATGGTATGGGAGGGACTTCAAGATGTTACCCCTCAACTTGGAGCGCTTCAGGTTTTTGAGGCGGGGGAGGAGAAACGCTTGGGGGATCCTCGCCTCTTTGCCCAGGCTGATTTTCTCAAGGACTATCAGGGAACAGGACCTCTTCCTCGGCGTATCACAGGGGAAGGAACCATTCTTTCTTGGCGGACTGACGTTCCGGGGAGAAGTGTAGTTCTTTCTTCTTTGCTGCCTCTTGAGTTTGAACACAACGTTTCGCAGGTTTCCATGGCCTTAGATTCATGGGCGTATTACGAAGGCCTGACCTCACAGGTCAAAGGATCGTTGGTTCGCTTTGGACTCTTTCTCTCTCTTCCCCTTGTACTCTTGGCCCTATTGATTGGTATGACTTTGGGAGACAGTGTGGTTCAGCCCCTGGCCTCTCTTGGCGAAGCCACAGGAAAAATCTCTGAAGGAGATTACAGCATTCGACTCCTGGCTCCCAAGGATGGAGAATTGGGATTTCTCATCAATTCTTTCAATCAAATGATTGCAGAACTGGAAGTGAGTCACACAAAAATTGTTCAAACAGAAAAAGTGGCAGCCTGGCAGGTGATTGCTCAACGCTTGGCCCATGAACTTCGAAACCCACTCACTCCCATTAAGCTTTCCGCGCAACGAGTTCAGCGGATGGCCATGAAGGGAGATGTTTCCTCTCAATCTGCTGAGCGAGCCATGACCCTTATTCTTCGTGAGGTGGAGGGATTGGATCAATTGCTAGGGGATTTCCGTGCCTTTGCAGGTGAGGGAAAAACTGTGGTGAAAGCGGTAGATTTAACACAGCTTATTTCTGAAGCCTTGGAACGCTTCCAAACCGTGGCTCCAAATCTTGATTGGGTTTTCCATCCCCAAGAAACCTTACCAAAGGCCTTGGTGGATGCGCGCCAAGTTCGTCAGGCCCTTGTGAATCTTTTGCAAAATGCTCTTGAAGCCGGGTCCCAGCAGGTGAGCATCCGAATGGATGGGATTCGCCGAGGCTCCACCCCGTATCTTCGGGTTCAAATTCGGGATGATGGGGAAGGAATCTCTCCAGAGCGAAGTTCCCAGGTGTTTCAACCCTATGAATCCTCTCGTGATCGTGGATCAGGACTTGGACTGGCGGTTGCACAGCGTATCATCTATGATCATCGCGGCCGGATTTGGTTTGAATCGGAGCCGGGGGTTGGGACGGTCTTTTATATCGACCTCCCCGCCGGGGAGGTTGTATGAGTCGATTTCTCATCATTGATGATGAACCATCCATTCTTGATGTTCTTGGTGACATTCTTCGAGATGAAGGATACACCGTTCATGTGGCATGTGATGGCATAGAGGGACTTCGAATTCTCAAGACTGAACCCATTGATGCTGTTCTCTTGGATGTTTGGCTTCCTGGACGTGGTGGAATAGAAATCCTTCAGGAAATCAAAGACGGATGGCCTGAAGTGGAAGTGGTGGTGATTTCTGGGCATGCTTCGGTAGAAACCGCTGTCAAAGCCATCAAACTTGGGGCTTATGATTATCTTGAGAAGCCCCTGGACATGGGACGGGTCATCACCATTGCCCGCAATGTGCTTCGCCTTGAAGCATTGAGAAAGGAAAATGCCGCCTTACGCCGGGACCGTTTTCTGGAAGATGATATGGTGGGAAGCACACCGGGAATGGAGCGCATCCGTGAAATTGTGGAGCAAAGTGCCCCATCAGATTCCCGAGTGATGATTCTTGGAGAAAACGGTACAGGAAAAGAACTTGTAGCCCGCATGGTCCATGCCCGTAGCCAGCGTTCCTCCAGGCCCTTTGTGGAAGTCAATTGTGCAGCCATACCAGACAACTTGATTGAGAGTGAGTTGTTTGGTCATGAAAAAGGGGCCTTTACAGGGGCTTCTGTTCGCCGAAGGGGCAAATTTGAGATTGCCAATGGAGGCACGCTCTTTCTTGATGAGGTGGCGGATATGTCCTTGGAAGCGCAGGCCAAGGTGCTGCGCGCTGTGCAGGAAATGCGTTTTGAACGTGTGGGTGGAGAAGAACCCATTGATGTGGATGTTCGCATCATCAGTGCCACAAATAAGGACATTGGCCGGGAAGTCAAAGAAGGGCGATTCCGGGAGGATTTATTCTTCCGACTCAATGTGATTCCGATTCATGTTCCTCCCTTACGAGAGCGCCAAGATAATTTGCCCCAACTCATGTCGTATTTCCAATCAACGGGAACAGGAAATTCGGAGAACCTTTCCTTTTCACCCCAGGCGATTTCGCTACTAAAAAATCATGATTGGCCCGGAAATATTCGGGAGTTGAAGAATTTCATTGAGAGGGTTACCATCCTGGTGGATGGTGATGAAGTTTCTGAGGAAACAGCACAGTTCTATCTGGAGCAATCTGGAGTGCGGCAGGTATCCGGACGGAGCGAACTGGAGTACGATGGAATGAAGCTAAACGAGGCCCGGGATTTGTTTGAAAAACGACTTGTAGAGCGGCGTTTAGCAGAGAATTCGTTTAATGTGGCCCGTACAGCTCAAGCTCTTGGGGTTTATCCCAGCAACTTGCACGGAAAAATCAAGAAACACGGCATAGAGATGAAGAAGTGAAGGCACCGACGAAACGTCAGACGGAAGTTCTCGATTTTATTAAATCATTCCTCCGAGGGCATAAGTACCCACCCACAATCCGAGAGATTGCAGCCCATTTTAATGTCTCCGTGAAAGGGGCCTATGATCACGTGAAGGCCCTGGAGAAAAAAGGGTTAATTTCTTGTGATACAAATCGTTCTCGTGCCATCGAAATCATGGATTTGCCTCAAACAGAATCTCCTGGAGAGCAGGTGACCGTTCCTCTTCTTGGACGGGTTGCTGCTGGTACTCCTTTGTTTGCAGAGGAAAATCTTGAGGAAACCCTTTCCATTCCTGCGTCCATGGTAAAGCGGGGACGATCTTTTGCCCTTCGTGTGGAAGGGGATAGCATGACTGGTGCCGGGATTTTTGATGGTGACATTGCCATTTTTACCCAACAACCTGGAGCGGAAAATGGTCAGATTGTTGTGGCCATGGTGGATGAAGCAGTGACTCTCAAACGGTTTTACCGTGAATCTAACCGGATTCGCCTTCAGGCGGAAAATCCAGCATATCCTCCCCTCTATACCGCGGATGTTCGAATTCTTGGACGTTTAGTGGGCTTGATGCGCACCTATTAGGAGCTTCTCTGTGGCCGCTCGTATTCTTCCTGTCTATATGTTTCCTGGTCCTGAAGTGGGACGAAAAAAGGAACGGATTTCTGCCATCATTGCCACTCTCAAAGAGATGGATCAGGAAGAACCCGAGATTCATCGTTTTTATCCTTATGATACTGATGTGGCCAGCATTCTCTCTTTGCTTCGCAATGGATCACTGTTTTCTTCACGGCGAGTGGTAACTCTTGCTGATGCACATGCATTGAAGGCGGCAGATATTCGACTCCTCAAAGAGTACATTGCTTCCCCCTCTGGAGAAGCGGTTCTCATATTTACCACTGATGAAGGACCTGGCTCTCGGGAGTATCCCCGTACACTTGCCGATGCTCTTCCCAAAAATGCTGTTGAAGTTTTTTGGGAGATGTTTGAGCGGGATAAAAAGGGCTGGGTGATGAGCTTTTTCCGAGAGAAGGGGCTTCGGATTGACCCGGCTGCTTTGGATTTGCTTTTAGATGTTACGGAGGGCACCACGGATGCTCTTCGAGAGGCCTGCGAGTTGCTGGCATTTTCAGTGGAGCGCGGAGCCTTCATTTCAGAAGATGATGTGGACAAAGCTTTGGAGCATGGCCGGGAAGAAACCGTTTACAGTCTTTTTGACCGGTTTTGCCGTCGTGATTTAAGCGGCGTTTTAGAAGCCTATCGAAAGATGCTGAATTCTGATCCTGGTGCGGCGGATCGTGTGCTGTCCCTTCTTGCGGATCCCTTAGCAAAACTCCGCGATTTTACAGCCTTGGTGCATCGTGGCTTAACAGGGGAGCAGGCCGCAAAAGAACTTTCCCTTCGAGGGGGAAAACGCGCTTTGCGTGCCTATACAGATGGAGCCCGGCGATTTGGTTCAGAGGAATTGGATCATGCGCTCTGCCATCTGGCGGATTTAGAGGCTTGGCTTCGGACGGCTCCCAAAGAGGCTCGGTCTCTTCGTACCGAATTATGGCTTTGTCGTGCGATTGGTCCAATTCACGCGTAATCCTTGGTTTCTTCCCATCATTGCGTGAGGATGAATTTCTTCCTTTTTTAAATCAAGAAAAGCTGAATTTGACCACCATTTCGGGGAAATGGTGGTCGATTCAATTCTGAGAATCCTCCAAGTGATTTTGTCATATGAACCACCACCCCAGTCATGGGATGGTGGTGTGAGTATTCTACTCTGCGTCGTAGTAAAGAATCCGAATGGTTTCAGATTTGGTACGATGACGTTTTTTAATGTGCAGTGTTTCGGTTTGAGCATCGTAGTACCAACCGGAATGATAACGTTGGAAGTTTGGATCTCCATTCCATCGGATTTCATTCATGATCAGGCGGTTAAAGGGTTTGACTCCCTTGATGGCCATGTGGTGAATGGAACCAGC
>JAKSCK010000140.1 GCA_022360655.1 Spirochaetales bacterium
ATCAATGCGTCCAGAACTTCAGAACAGAGTGGAGAACAGTTGAGACGTGGTGGAATTGGACGATGGGTCCATGGGGATGTGCAGTAGACCGAGCCGTAGCAAATCTACATGCCAACATGCATGCAACATTCTGAAATCCGACCAACGGATTTGGCGCCGATGCGGACAATCGCCTCAATCGATTGAAGTGGAATTTGGTGGAGAAACACTACACCCCCAAAGGACTACAATGGGTCATTCAGATGTTAAGAATCAGGGATGGCGAGCGACGCTGGTCGCTAGAGGTAACAATCTGTAAATTTGATACTGAATCAACATCCTGCAGTGAGTGGGATTGTTTGCATTGTACAGAATTGTTTCAATGGATTCCATTCATGATTCTATGGCACAACAAAGTCCTCAACCAGTGAATCGTCGTTTCAGAGGCGACACATCTGTCAGTGAAGTTTTTGGATTCCCTATTGCTGCAAATCAGTTCAGTACTTTACAGTCAAGTCAATCCGCAAAACTTCAATGTCAGTTACAAAGAGAAGAGGGTCTCGTGGACCCCAGGACTACACGACATTTGAGGATAGCTGCACAGAGGACTGATGAAGAGGGAAGCCTGGCAGATGTGGGAATGCCTGCCACAATCTCAATAGATAGAAATACACAGGGAACTTCAACTAGTGAAACATGTGTGGACCCTGTTGTACTTGGAGTTAGTTCACCATTCTTTGTTCATGATTTTTTCTCTGCAAGTCCATCAGAAGTTTTTAATCTGCAATCTGTTGGACATATACATTATTCACTGGAAACTGGTGTAGTTGATGATGATGCGTTGTATACTGTGGATGTTGAAGATGTGGCTTGTATTTTAAAATCTTGTAACAAAAGGATTAGTAATGCGGGGCTAGATTGGTCGGCGGGGCGACTGGGCCATACGCCCACTAGGCGTGAATTAGCATGCGGGAAACATATAGAGGATAGCTGTGCGGGGCAGGATTGGTCGGCGGGGCGACCGGGCCTTACGCCCTTTGGCGCTAGTTCTGCCGCATGTCCATCCACCAAATCGGCATGCTTAGGCCCATCTGGCATTGCATTGCTACAGTTGCATTACACGGGCCCCAACACCCATGAGGAGAAACTTGC
>JAKSCK010000237.1 GCA_022360655.1 Spirochaetales bacterium
CGCGTGGTCTCTTTCTTCCCTTCCCTGTTCTCTTGCAAAGAACCTCTCGAATGGCCATCTCGTGGGCCGTTCGTTCGGTGCGCTTCGTCGTTGTTGCCGAAGCACGAGGGGGAATCTACACGTCTGAGAGATTTACGTCAATAGTTTTTTTCATAAAATCATTGTTCATTCAAAAATCCTTCTCTAGAGGCGTTTTAAAGCACTTAGGAGCAAAAAAGATTTCACAATCTTTTTTGCTCCCCACCCCGGTGCATCCAAGGAGCAGTCGCGACGGGAAGCTCCGGGGTCGATTTGAACAAAGAAGCGGAATCAAATGAATATAATGAAATGAGATGACGGACAAAATGGCTGTGCTATCTACCGTTGAAAAGGAAATGTGGGGCAATTTACTGCGATTTCACTATAGGTATCAGTGGTGCATCTCCGATATAAGGAATGAATCACAATCATTAGGATGGTTATGGGGCTTCTGAGAACGACGGAATCCGTCTATAGGGAAACCAACGCAAAAAATCTATGGGATGAATTATCCAAGGCCCGTTTGGATTTAGTTGAAGAGAGACGGATCAACCACTCTCTACGAAAACAAGTGAATGGCCTGCTCCACTACATCAATGAGCAGAATCAGCTCAATGAAGATTTGCGCATGCGAATTTCCTTGAATCCAAAGACGGGTCTTCCAAATCACACTCAGCTTGATGTGGACCTTCAAGAATACTTTGAGCAGCTCACCCATGATTCCAAGGCTCCATCAGGGGCCGTCATCCTGATCAAACTTGATGAGAACTATGACATCATCACAAAAACACTGAAACCATCGGTGAGTGAATGGGTTCTGTATCAAATCAGCACGCGACTCCAAGAGTTGGCCACAGAGATGACACCGCTTTTTCATACCCGAGATGATGAATTCATTCTGGTTGTCCCTGGAGCCGGAGAACCAGAGAAACTGCAGGGACTATTGGATGATATATGCCGCATCATCTCTCATCCCCATATTTTTTCGGGTTACCACATCACAATCAATTGTCTTGTTGGTGTGGCCTTCTACCCAATGAATGGATCAACAAAAAGCACTCTCCTGAATAATGCCGATATTGCTTTGAATCATGCCAAAGCAACTGGAAAGGGCCATGTGTTCTACACGGAAAAAATGCGCGAGGATGTGGTGGAAAAGATGCACATCCAGAACAGCATCATCCGAGCTCTAGAAGAACAACCATTAAAGGAGATTGGTCAGCAGTTTTACATCAACCTCCAACCCATAGTAACTGTGAACGCGTTGGTTGATGGGCTACCTGAGATTGATCGGGTTGATGCAGAAGCCTTGATTCGCTGGAAACATCCTGAAAATGGAAACATCAGTCCTGAGGACTTTATTCCCATTGCGGAAGAAACGGGGCTCATCATCATTATAGGGAAGTGGGTTCTCTACAATGCCACCGCCCAAATTGAATCGTGGCAGAATACACATCACCTGGACTCACGTCTTGCCATTAATGTGTCCCCTCGACAGTTTAAGAACGATGAGCTTTTGGATTCGGTGCGCCGAATCATTGGTTTTCGCAACATCAACCCAGAATGCCTTCAGGTAGAAATCACGGAAAACAGTTTTCTTGAAGATCCAGCAGAAGCGGTTCGAAAAATCTTTAAATTGAAAGACTTGGGCATCAGCATTGCCATTGATGATTTTGGTACAGGGTTTTCTTCCGTAAATTACCTTCGGAAACTCCCAGTGGATGTGGTAAAAATTGATCGTAGCTTTATCACAGACATTGCCACAAACACCCAAGACCGCAATTTGGTGAAAGCCATGGTGGCCATGATACAAGAACTGGGATTATCCAGCGTGGTGGAGGGTGTGGAAAATCTTGATCAATTAAAGATTCTCATGGACATGGGTCTTCAACGATTTCAGGGCTACTACTTTTCCAAACCACTGATGCCAGCTGATTATCTGAGCTACCACAGAAGAAACTGTCCCAAACCATCAGTCATCGGAAGCGAACAATCTCAGGATTATCAAAAAATACCTGTGCAGGTTTAAACCTGAAAGCCCACTCTGAAATTTTTGTTCATGGTTCTTTTCGAACCGTGGCACGGCAGGAGACTCCACCGTCTTCATCTTCTAAAAACCGGATTTCCCCTTCCACCCTTTTTCGATAATGCGCAAAAACCCAATTTGCCACAGCATCATTGAGCTCATCTTCTCCTAAATCCAGTTCTTCTAGGGGGTAACCAGCATAGCCATCCAGTCCCTTTTGAGGCCGAAATGCCCAAAGGGCAAAAACACCGGCCCACAATGTGAGAACACCGGCAACAATAAGAATCTCAACAAGAGGGGCTAAAGAGGTTTTTCCTGTCCATTGAACAAGAGCAAATATAAAACCAAAACTGGCAATAAAAATACTGAAGAGGGCAACAGGCTTCTTCCAGTTGATCTTCATGAACACACTCCGATGCGTTATCAATGCACTTCTACTATTCGTGCTTATCGAGTCCAGGAGGCATAATCTCCTCCAACTCAAGCATTTCTTTAGTCAAATCTCGAATTCGTGAACGCAAGAGAAAGACACAATCTGTTTTCCGAGCATAACCACGAACAACATCTTCAGCCAGGGCTTTGCAAGATGGAGCCCCGCAAGAACCACAATCCAGGCCAGGGAGTTCTTCTGCAATTCTATCCATTTGGGCCATTTTGGCCATGGCTGTTTCTAAATCATCATCAAGAGAAAAAACTGGCATGGGGGGAATGTTCAAGGGAAGGCCCAAATCCACATCCCCGGTGTTGATATCATGGTTCCATTCGGAATTGAGGGATTCTGATGGAAGGGGATTCTCTTCAATGCGGTCCATTTCTTCGATTGATCGAATCCGCGCTCGAGCAAGATAGGGATTGGTAACTGTGAGTGGCCCCCCCACACAGCCTCCAGGACAGGCCATCAATTCGAGGAAGGCAATGTCCTCCAACCGATCATCTTCGAGAGCTTCCAGAACCTCTAAAACCGCATCAATGCCATCCGCGGCTAAGGTTTCTCCCAATCCAGCTCCTTCGGCTTCACCTTCCGCACGAGCCCAAGAAACCCCCCGGAACCCTGCTTCTGAACGATGTGGAACTTCGGCCTCTTCTCGAGAAATGGCAGAAACCTCTTCTTGAAGGGGTCGCCAAATCTCATTGAAACCAATCACACCATCCACTGCCGAATCTTCATCTCCAAGAGGATCTCGGGTGGCCGTCACCTTTGCGGCACAGGGTGAAATAAAGAAAATTCCCAGTTTCCGGCCTTCATTCTTATAGCGCTCACGTGCAAGTCGTGCCGCAATTTCCATAGGTGAACGGATGGGAATCACCCGATCCAACAAATCTGGAAATCGGTTTCGAATCAAACGAACAACAGCTGGACATGAGGAGGAAATGAGAGACCCTTCCCCAGCATGGGCCTCCCGGTAGGCACGAGTGGCCCGACTCACCGCTTCCGCCGCAAAAGCCACTTCCAAACAGGCATCAAAACCCAGTCGAATCAAGGCTTCCAAAACATGATCTGGTGCAGTACCGCGGGGGAATTGGCCATAGAGTGCCGGTGCAGGAAGAGCCACCGTGAAATCATACTCTTCAAAACAGGGTAAACCATCGGAATGAGCCCGCTTTGCCCGAAAGGGACAACGACGAATGCATGCACCACAGTCCACACAACGCTCTTCTATAATGTAGGCCTTGCCTTTTTTGACACGAATGGCTTCTGTTGGGCAGGCCTTGAGACAGTTCGTGCAACCACGACAGAGAGATTCTTCAAGTCGCACGGAATGAAAACGACTCAGCATGGGGATTCCCCCATGATCATCAGAGAAAAAAATATTAAGAAGCTCATCATCATTTTTCACCATGCCTCAACGTTACAGGACCGTAGGGGCAAAACATGCACTGAGATTTAAACACTGCAGTGCTCATCTTTCTGCATAGAAGATTTGGGAGCCCATACCGGTGGAAACAATACCATGGTCCAAAATCGTACCAGAGTTCTGGAGCCATCAGTAGAAATTTCTTCATCCCAAAAGTCTTGGGCTTTCCCCCATCAAAATCCCAGAATTATTTATGGCAAACATTTTTAATTATTTACATCAAAATATTTTACAAAAAAATAATTGCAATACCCTTCCATCATGAGTCATGAGACAGGAGAGTCAAACACAAAAAAAACAGATTTTTTCTCCCAAAGAGACGGCGTAAAGCCAAAAAATCAGTCTTCTCTACCCCCAAGATGCTGGGACATACGCACGGTGGTTCCTTGCCCCGGAACAGATTCAATACTCAGCTCATCCACATTCCGTCGGATATTGGGCAGGCCCATCCCTGCACCAAAACCCAATTCACGTGCAGCATCAGATGCCGTAGACCACCCTTCCGTCATGGCCAACTCAATATCCGCAATTCCTGGGCCCTGGTCATGAAATTCCATTTCAATGCAGTCTGGGCCTATATCCACCCGAGTCGTTCCGCCACCACCATGAATCACCATATTGATTTCGGCTTCATACATGGCAATGGCCGTCCGCTTAATCAAGGGGCTGGGCAAACCCAGTTGCCGGAGTTTCTTTTTTATGTCGCTGCTTGCAGCCCCCGCAGATCCATAATCGTCACCGCTGATGGCATAGGTATAAGTCATGCACACCCCTTGTTTCTAACTGGCTTAGAAGCGAGTTAGAGCTCAAAAGAGAGCAATGCCGGCTAGTATAACGTCAGAATAGGTCATTGACCACCATGAGGGGCGCGCTCTACCTTTATGGTGGAAATATTATACGCTTGGAGTGCACATATATGAATTACTTCAGTTCCTTGCCCTTCCGGGAACAGATTGGCCAGCTCGGAACCTGTCGTTTTATGAACGCAGACGAGTTCAACGGGACCGACGCCCTCTCTGGCGCCCGGATCGTCATCCTTGGTTGCGGCGCCCAGGGACTGAATCAAGGTCTTAACCTCCGTGACTCAGGACTTGATGTGGCCTACGCCCTCCGCCCTGAAGCCATCGCTGAAAAACGCGCCTCTTTCACCAGCGCCAGTGAAAATGGCTTCACCGTTGGAACCTTTGAAGAGCTTCTTCCCACCGCTGATTTGGTGATGAACCTCACCCCCGATAAACAGCATACTAAGGTTGTGAGCAAGGCCATTCCTCTGATGAAGAAGGGTTCTGTTTTGGCCTACTCCCATGGTTTCAACATAGTGGAAGAAGGTTTGCAGGTTCGCGAAGACATCACCGTCATCATGGTGGCTCCCAAGTCCCCAGGTTCCGAAGTTCGTGAAGAATATAAACGCGGATTTGGTGTTCCCACCCTCATCGCCGTTCACCCCGCCAACGACCCTGAAGGAAAGGGTTGGGATGTGGCCAAAGCCTATGCCGTTGGCCTGGGTTCCAACCGCGCTGGCGTGCTGGCCTCTTCCTTTGTTGCCGAGGTAAAATCCGACCTCATGGGAGAGCAAACCATTCTTTGTGGAATGCTCCAGGCCGGCAGCATCCTCTGTTATGACAAAATGATTGCCGATGGAGTGGATGAACGACGAGCCGCTTCCCTCATCCAGTTTGGTTGGGAAGGCATCACCGAAGCCCTCAAGCATGGCGGCATCACCCACATGATGGATCGTCTCTCCAACCCAGCCAAAATCCGGGCCGCAGCACTCGCAGAGCAGCTCAAGCCCATCATGAAGGATTTGTACTACAAGCACATGGATGACATCATCTCCGGTGAATTCTCCCGGGTCATGATGGAAGACTGGGCCGTTGGTGACAAAGACCTTCTCACTTGGCGGGAAGACACCGGGGCCACCGCCTTTGAAAAGGCCGCTCCCGCTGATCGCCTCCACTCCCAAGACTATTTTGATGAAGGTGTGGTCATGGTGGCCATGGTGAAAGCCGGTGTGGAACTGGCCTTTGAAGCCATGGTGGCTTCCGGCATCAAAGAAGAATCCGCCTACTACGAATCCCTCCATGAGCTTCCCCTCATTGCCAACCTCATCAGCCGCAAGAAGCTCTATGAGATGAATCGTGTCATTTCCGACACCGCAGAGTATGGTAACTACCTGTTCTCCCGCCCCTGCGTTCCTCTTTTGGCAGATTTCATGGCCGCGCTCAAACCTGGCGACCTTGGAAGCATCATCCCCGCCAACACTCCCATCAAAGATGAAGAGTTGATTGCCGTCAATGACGCCATTGCCAACCATCCCATTGAGACCGTCGGAAAAGTTCTGCGTTCCAAAATGAAAGGAAAGAAGGCCCTCGCCATCTAAACCATTTCATCCATGAATCACCAAGCCCTGGTTTTCTCAAGCCAGGGCTTTTTTCTTTTTTGGGCGTCCCCAGGCCGCTCTGCGCCCTGGGCCGGGCTGCTCCGGGTTCCGCTCTCGCTTCATCCGCTCCTCGCCTCCGGCTCCTCCCGGACGCCTCCGGCGCCCTCCATATCCCTGACGCAGTCGAGAACCATGGCAACGCTTGCTCAAACATGGCCCAATTTTTCTTCTTGGTAATTTTATATTACAATATTGATAATGTTTTTTGCCTCTCATCCACTTCTGACAAAGTTCCTTCTCCAAAATTGTCCTCAAAACAGTTGTTCCTTTGTGTGAAGGAGAGAAGAAGGGTCATGTTTTTTTCACGAAGAACACAAGGAAGAAAAGGGTTCTAAACAATTACTGACTAAATTGGTTAGGAATAATTGAAAGGGAGATCTCATATGTGCATTAGGAACACGAAGAAAATTGGTTTTATTCTGATAGCATTCCTTTCTTTCCTACTCTTTTCATGCAATATCAATCTTCCAACATTTCCAAAAGAGCATATTGATGCATCCCTCTCCGCCATCACCATCACAGCCGGAGGGGCTCCTCAAACTCTTGAACCCACATTCAATCCCAACACCACAGAATATAGAGTCCGTGTTCCTCTCGGAACAACGTCCATCGTATTCACTGGTGTAACTTCCAGTCGAGTGGCAGAATTTGATGAAGATAACTTCATTGGTTTTGCCGCTGATGGTACAACACGACTCACCCTGACTCAAAATGAAAACACTGTTCAAGTTGATGGCCTACAACGTGGCAATAACACGCTTTCCGTTAAAATCGTGGCCGAAGATGGAAGAACAGAAATCACCTATCAACTCACCATTGTTGTCACTCCAAGCCAATTAGCTTTGCGTTGGAATGATGACCAAGCCGCAGTAACAGAAGAAGATACGGTGAATGGCCGTGCCATCACCTTCCGACTTGAGAACGTAGACCTGGCAACGGCTGGAATTACTGTGAATGTTCCTCTCATCATTGCAGACCCGGACAATCAAATTGAAACCAGTGCCACCACCTTCCTCACCTTCTCTTCCGGAGATCCCACTCCTGTGCTCACCATTACCGGTGAAGCGGATGATGATGGAAATACAGACAATGAAATGGCCACCATCTCCTTTGGAACGCCATCCATCACTGGCACGAATGCCACAAACTACACCTTCCCAGCCCCAACATCCAGCATACAAATCACCGTTGTGGATGATGATGCCATAACCGTCATTCCATCATTGAGTTCCACTTCCATAACAGAAGGCGGAACAACCACTCTCAGCTTCACCCTGCAAAATCCTGATACGCGAACAGTGACCATTACACCCACAGCCACAGGACTCACATTTGCTCCAGCAACGATTGATTTAGACAGCACCACAAGTACAGGAACCATCACCGTTACATCAACAGAGAACACCACAGATGAACCTGACCAAAATATCAACATTGCTCTGGCATCGTCAGTCTCAGAAATATCCGTCGCACCATCAAGTCTCACCCTGACAGTAGAAGACAATGATCTTCCAACACCAACGGGACTCCGAGCAGGAGAAGGAGATGCAGAGGTTGTCCTTTCTTGGAACCGTGTCCAAGGCGCATCTGAATACCAGATTTATCGTGCTTCAGGCGGAAATCCTGCAGCCCGGCTCACCACAACTCCAGCGGTTATAACAACCACAACGTACACAGACACAACGGTCACAAATGGAACCACCTACACCTACACTGTACGAGCCCTTAGTTCAACAGAATCGAGTGATGACAGCACCTCCATCACAGCCACTCCTGCTGCACCCCCTCCAGCCACGACTCTTGGACTAGCATGGACCGATGATGGAGCTGCCGTCACAGAAGAAGACACGACTAATGGCAGAACCATCACCTTTAACCTGACAGGTGCTGACCTTACAACGGCAGGAATTTCTGTGACCATTCCAGTCACAATCACCGATGCTGGAAACCAGATTGGTTCCGGATCGGTCACAAGCCTCAACTTCTCAGCAGCAACACCAACCCCATCCATCACCTTAACAGGGCGGGCAACAGATGATGGGAATACTGTGAATGAGCAAGTCAGCATTACCTTTGGAACACCCACCGTCACAGGTGCAAATGCGGCAAACTACACCTTCCCAGCGCCAACCCAAACCATTCAGTTCAATGTCATGGATGATGATGCAACTGCTGTTGGGGCATCTCTCAGCCCCGTCACAGTAAGAGAAGGGGGAACATCCACCCTCACCCTTACTCTGCAAAATCCCGATGCAAGAATCGTCACCATCACACCAACCGCAACTGGCGTGACATTTGCTCCAGCCACAGTGGACTTGGATAGTACAACCAGTAGTGCAACCATCACTGTGACAACAACGGATGATTCAAATGATGAAGCAGACAACAACGTCGCCATAGCCTTAGCATCTTCCATTCCAGCAATCACCGTTGTTCCTACAAGTGTGACTTTAACGGTTGAAGATGATGATTTACCTGTTCCAACTGGCGTCACTGCCGTTGCTGGAAATCAGCAAATCACACTTTCTTGGAGCAGTGTAACAGGAGCAACAGAATACCAGATATATCGTGCATCTGGAGGAAATCCTGCGGCTCGAGTCACCACCACTCCAGCAACATTAACCTCCACAACCTACATCGATACAGGCCTCACTAATGGCACAGCCTACACCTATACTGTACGGGCCATCAGTGCAACAGAATCCAGTGTCGACAGCGCCACAGCTTCCGCCACCCCAGCACCCCCAGCCGCCACAGCCATTACTCTGTCCTTCACAGATGATGGAGCGACGGTCACGGAACAAGACACCACAAATGGCAGAACCATCACCTTCCAACTGAATAATGTGAACCTTGCAACGGCAAATATCAGTGTGAACCTCCCTGTTACCATTACCGATGCAGGGAATCAAATTGGAGGAGGGACCGTCACTTCTCTCAGCTTCAGCTCTGCCACTCCAACACCTTCCATCACCCTCACCGGTCGTGCCACTGATGATGGAAATAGTGTGAATGAACAGGTCACCATAGGATTTGGAACTCCCACACTCACTGGAACAGATGCCGCTTTGTATTCCTTCGCGGCTCCCACTCAAACCATTCAGTTCAATGTCATGGATGATGATGTGACCGCTGTTGGAGCATCACTCAGCCCCGTCACAGTGATAGAAGGGGGAACCTCCACCCTCACCCTCACTCTACAGAATCCCGATACAAGAACCGTCACCATCACACCAACAGCAACTGGAGTCACATTTGCTCCAGCCACAGTGGACTTGGACAGTACAACCAGTACCGCAACCATCACGGTGACAGCAACAGACAACACAACGGATGAAGCCAACAGAAATGTCTCCATTGCACTCGCATCTTCCATTCCTGCAATCACCGTTGTCCCAACAAGTGTTTCATTAACGGTAGAAGATGATGATCTGTCTGCACCTTCCGGTGTCACGGCTGTTGCAGGGAACCAGCAGGTGACACTTTCTTGGAGCAGTGTTGCCGCGGCAACAGAGTATCGCCTGTATCGTGCATCTGGTGGAAACCCTGCGGCTCGGGTGACAACCACTCCTGCAACATTGACAGGCACAACCTACACAGACTCAAGTCTGACAAATGGAACGGCCTATACCTATACAGTGAGAGCCTTTAACACAAGTGAATCCAGTGTTGACAGCGCCTCCGCTTCAGCTACACCAGCGGCCCCAGCCCTCACAACCGTTGGACTTTCATTCACCGATGATGGTGCAACAATCACAGAACAAGACACCACAAATGGCAGAACCATTACCTTTAGTTTGACTGGTGTAGATTTGAGCACTGCAAATATCAATGTGAGTCTTCCTGTTACAATTACAGACACCGGAAATCAAATTGGAGGAGGAAGCGTCACTTCTCTCAGCTTCAGCTCTGCCACTCCAACACCTTCCATCACTCTCACAGGACGCGCAACAGACGATGGAAACACTGTAAACGAACAAATCTCCATTGCATTTGGTACGCCCAACATCACTGGAACTGGTGCAGCCCTGTATACCTTCCCCAGACCCACACAAACCATTCAATTCAATGTAGTGGATGATGAAAGACCTACCGTAACAGCCACCATGAGCCCCGCAACCATCACGGAAGGAAACGCCTCAACTCTCACCCTCACATTCCAAAATCCAGGAGCACAGTCAGTCACCATCACTCCTTCTGGAACAGGAGTCACCTTCTCTCCATCAACAGTAACCCTGGACAGTACCACCACCAGCGAGATCATCAATGTTGTGGCCACCCAAAACACCATTGATGAAGCCAACCGGAACACAACCATTTCCCTGGCTTCATCGGTTCCTGCCATTGATATTTCACCGGCAAGTTTCCCCCTTACCATTGAAGATGATGATTTGTCTGTTCCTACGGGATTTACAGCTTCTGCCTCAAATCAGCAGGTGGATCTGTCTTGGAATGCTGTAACAGGTGCCACCGAATATCGAATCTACCGGGCCGTTGCCGGCGGAACCCCTGCTCGACTTACAACAACACCCGCAACACTCACGGCCACCTCTTATACTGACAGTGGGCTCACAAATGGAACAACCTATAGCTATTCCGTCAGAGCCTTTAACTCAACAGAATCCAGTGCTGGGGCAACTCCCATGCATGCCACCCCTGTCGCACCAGGCGTCACCATCATTGGTTTGACAACATCGGATGATAGTAGGGCGGTTACAGAGCAAGACACATTGAATGGACGAACTTTTGGCTTCAGCCTTTCCTCCGTAGATCTGAGTACGGCTAACATCAGTGTGAGTCTCCCAGTAACTATCACAGACATTGGAAACCAAATCGGTGGTGGAACGGTCTCCACTCTCACCTTCAATTCCGCTACGCCATCACCATCCATCACTCTCACAGGGCGCTCCACAGATGATGGAAATAGCATCGATGAACAAATCACAATTGAGTTCGGTGCACCAACCATTACAGGAACAGATGCAGCACTCTATGCCTTCCCTCTTCCCACCCAAACCATTCAATTCAATGTGGATGATGATGATGATCCCACTGTGACCGCGACAGTGAGCAACAACAACATCTTTGAGGGGTACACAACAACCCTTACTCTCAATCTGACCAACCCAAGCAACCAAGCAATACAGGTAACACCAGCTGTCAATGGTTTATCGTTCTCACCCGCGACTGTGACTCTAGATAGCGGTAGAACATCCAGAAACATCACAGTCACGGCAACCGATAATAACGTCCAAGATGGAACAAGAACCCCAATTGTGATGTTCACGGTCATCCCCAATTCAATCAGTGTGACACCCGTTGCTATTCTTGTTCGTGATGATGATGGAAATGCACCAACCAACTTCCAAGTGTTCAATGGGGAAGGACAGGTATCCCTGTCATGGAATCGTTTCTCTGGTGCAACATCGTATCAAATCTACCGTTCAAATGGAGGGAATCCAGCAAGTCAGCTCACCACAACCCCCGCAACTTTGACGGAAACGTCCTACATTGATACAACGGTCACCAATGGAGTTGCTTACACCTACACTGTCAGAGCTGTGACCGCAACCATTACCACACCAGATAGCACATCCATGACGGTGACTCCTGGAGATTACGGCAACACAAGAGGCACAGCCACAATGGTTGGACTCGGGTCAATTGATGGTATGATTGATAACAATGGAAGTGATGAAGATTACTTCCGAATCGATCTCGATGCAGGTCGTACGTTTATTGCACGTACAACCGGATCATTGGATACAAGAGGAACACTTTACAACGCTTCAGGAACAATCCTTACTAGTGGTGACAACACAGGTGGTACTCTGAATCGAAACTTCCAATTTGTGTATGAAGTCCCAACAACTGGAACCTATTACATAAGAGTTGGGTCATTTGCAACAGCAACAGGGGCCTATACTTTGGAACTGAGCACATCAACAGCTGCTGATCATTCCAACAATTTTGCCAATGCCAATCGAATCACACTCAATGAGGTGACGGATGCCATCATCTCTTCAAGCACTGATGTTGATTACTTTGTGTACACCACGACAGGCACCAACTGGGATAATTTCTATATTCGAACCCTGGGTGACCTTGATACCGTCGGAACGCTATATGATTCCGATTTCAATGTGATTAGAACGGCTGATAACATTGGAAATTCGAACCAAAACTTCATCTTCACCACATCACCAAATAATGCCACTGTAACCTACTATCTCAAAGTTGAAGGAAAAGATGGCCGCACAGGAACGTATTCTGTCAGACTGACAATGACAGGCCGATAGACAAAGATCGCTCTTCTGCTATAAGTGGAAGAGCGATCTCTTTTCCCTTAGAGAGCCTCCAAAACATCTAAATTGCATTCACTCAGAAGAAAGAAAAACAGTATTGCACCATGGTGTTTCTACGAAGACCATCTTCAGTTTTGATGAAGAATGATCCTTCATCTGGATATGTTTACAATCTGAAACTAAATTCGTTTAACAACTCCAAAATAGGAGTAACAAACATGTCCCAGAAATCGGTGAACATACATCTCACTTACCGCAATTTTTTTTCTAAAACGGGACATTCTAAGATTCCATGCAAGAGACCAGCCATGCATTCCTTTGCCATTGGCTTAATGACTCGTCCATGCCAAGACCATAAGAAATCTCATAAGGATCAACCCCATCACAGTCTCAGAAACCTGGATTATAAAAAATCAAGGCAACACATATATCAGGAACAAAAAAGTCTGAATGCGATGAGGAAGAGATTATGAGCAATAACGCAAAGAGAGTTTTTTCCTTCTTTTTAGACAGAAGAAGAAAGCCATGGGGAATGATGGTCATTCTCATCATCATGGGCCTTATGGCCTGTGAAAATCCCGCTTCTCTCACCCCCCCTGAAGCGCTGAGTAATGATGCCAATCTCACATCCATACTCGTCACAGCTCAAAATCAGATACGCCCACTCATTCCTGAATTTACTCCTGAAGTATTGGAATACCGCGTTCAAGTTCCCCCAGAAACCTCAAGCCTCCTCTTTACAGGAACCCTTTCCCATGAATTTGCAAGCCTTTCAATTGCCAATATCCAGGGAACCGCTGCTGATGGAGTCACGAGTCTTTCCATTGCAGCAGTGCCAACAGGGATTCAAGTCAGTCAGCTTCAAACGGGTGAGAATTCTCTTCAAGCCCGTGTGGTGGCCCAAGACACGAGTGTTTATCAAACGTATCACCTTACAATTGAAGTGGCTCCCATTCCTCTCACACTCACATGGACAGACTCTCAAACTCCCATCACAGAAGAAGACACCACCAATGGACGAACCATTGGATTCTCCATCAACAATGTCCATTTCCCAACAGCAGACATAACCATAACCATCCCCCTCACGTACAGGGATACAGGGAATCAGATTGGTGCAGGGAATGCCGCATCCATCACTTTTAGCTCATCCTCACCATCCCCCTCCATCACCCTCACTGGCAGAAGCACAGATGATGGGAATACTGATAATGAGCGTGTTTCCATTTCCTTTGGAACTCCGAGTATCACAGGCACTCATGCTGCAGATTATGTTTTTAATCCCATTACACGGGGCATCAGCTTCACCGTTCTTGATGATGATATTCCTGCTATTCGTGCTCGTCTCAGTTCCGTTGATATCACTGAAGGAGGAACGGCCACTCTCACACTCACCCTTCAAAATCCATCCACATCCGATGTGACCGTCACACCATCGGGAGCAGGACTCACCTTTGCTCCCACTTCTCTCACTCTCTCAAGCACCACAACAACAGGAACCATCACTGTTACTGTTACTGATAACACCACCCCCTCCGGTGATCGTGGGATTGCTTTGAACATGGCGGCCAATCCAAGTGGTGTCCCCATCCTGCCCTCACCAATCCGAATCACCGTGCGTGACAATGACCTTGCAATTCCAAGGCGTCTCACAGCCACAGCAGGGGATGCGCGAGTGATTTTGTCATGGCAAGCAGTAGAAGATGCCACAAGTTATCAGCTGTACCGTGCATCCGGAGGAAACTCACCAGCTTTAATTACCACCACTCCAGCAACCATCACAGAAACACGTTATGAAGATATTGGGCTTACGAATGGAACGGAATATACCTACACTGTACAAGCCGTCAATTCAACCAAACGCAGTGCCGATAGCACCAGTGCCAGTGCCACTCCTGCAGATCATGGATTCTCCATCGCATCAGCAACACCACTCTCTGTAGATGGAGGAAGAATCGGTGGTTGGCTTGGAGAATGGTACGCAGTCGACACATTTAGCATTCGCCTAGAAGCAGGAGAACTTTTTACAGCCTGGACAGAAAGTGATTTGAATACCAAGGCACTCATAAGAAATGGAAATAGTGACACGATCCTAGAAGAACGTGGTCCCGTCATTCCAGTGGGGGCCAAAGACTTCATATTCACGTTTGTCGCCCCAACAACCGCAACATATTACCTTGATGTAGGAACAGATCCCAGTTCACCTCTAGGGAACTACTACCTTTATCATACTGTTGGTGATGACGATGGTCATGGAAGCACGCGTTCAACGGCCACAGCCATCACATCAGGTCAAAGTCTCGATGGAACCATTGCAACAGGAACCGATGAGGATTTCTTCCGTATTGAAGCTCGAGCAGGTCAAACCATCACGGCTCATACAACCGGATTACTAAACACTTTTGGGGTTCTTCAAGACAGTTCTGGAACGGAGTTAGCCACTCATGATGATATAAGTGTTCTCACAAACCTCAACTTCCGAATCTCCCACAGTGTTTCTCAAACAGGAACCTATTACATTCTGGTCAAAGGAGTGGAATCCAGAAGCCATTTAAGAACGGGAACCGGACATTATACGTTAACGGTTAGAGTGAGTGGTTCCTGATGAAAGATCTCCAACCATCACCAATTCATGTATTTTTCAAAAAAACTCTGAAATTGGACTCCTCCTGGTTCTCACAACTCGTCCCCAATTCACTCAAAACTCATCACAAGGAGCACCCCAACCCCATACTGAATAAGGACGATTTCCCATGTACCATCACTCCCCCCTGAGACAAAATACGCCACTGCAAAGTGTTATAAAAAAAGGCTTAAGCTTACCTGTCTTGATTTTTTTCATTCTTGCCTGTGAAAATCCATCCACTTCAGACCTCATTGATTCCCTCAGTAATGATGCCAATTTCACTTCCATCATTGTTTCGGCCAATAATCAAATCCGTCCACTCATCCCCGACTTTTCCCCTGAAATCACCCAGTATCGAGTGAACGTACCTCCGCAAACAACACGCATTCTTTTTACAGGAACCCTTTCCAACGAAGAGGCTCAGCTCTCTCTTTCCAACGTTCAAGGAACGGCCTCAGACGGAACCACCAGTCTCACCATTGAAGCCCTGCCACTAGGAGTACAAATCAGCGGACTTCAAACTGGAGAGAACACTCTTCAAGCCCAAGTGGTGGCTCAAGATTCCAGTACAAAAACTTACCAACTCACTGTGGAAGTGGCCCCAATCCCCATTTCTCTCACCTGGACAGACTCTCAAACGCCCATCACAGAACAAGACACTGTTAATGGACGAACCATCACCTTTGCCCTCCACAATGTTGACCTCAGTGCAACCGATCTCACCATTGCCATTCCCCTTACCTACCGTGACACCACCAGCCAAATCGGTTCAGGAAAATCCCCCTCCATCAGCTTCACCTCAGCCGCTCCAAACCCCTCCATCACCCTCACAGGACGGGCCACCGACGATGGGAATACAGACAATGAAAGGATTTCTATCTCCTTTGGCACCCCCACAGTCACAGGATCTGATGCCAATAATTACACCTTCTCCCCCATCACCAGGGGAATCAGCTTCACCGTACTGGATGATGATATCCCTGCAATCCATGCCAGTCTCAGCTCAACCACACTAACAGAAGGTGATACCACAACTCTCTCTCTCTCTTTTTTGAACCCATCCTCTTCTAACGTCACAGTGACACCATCAGGCACAGGACTTGTCTTTTCGCCTACAAGTCTCACTCTCTCCAGCACCACCACAACAGGATCCATCACTGTCACCATCACCGATGACACCACACCAGCCGCTGATCGAGCCATCAATCTCACCATGCGTGCAAACCCAAGCGGTGTGTCTATCATCCCCTCCTCCATTCGCATCACGGTTCAAGATAATGACCTTGCAATCCCCTCCCGTTTTACAGCCACTGCAGGAGATGCACGAGTAAGTCTTTCTTGGCAGGCCGTCACCGATGCCACAAGTTACCGACTCTACCGTTCCTCAGGGAACAATGCCCCTGCAGTGGTCACCACCACACCCACCATCCTCACAGAGACATCTTATGTGGATATTGGCCTCACGAATGGAACGGAATACACCTACACCGTTCGAGCTGTGAACGCCTCCAAAAGTAGCATTGATAGTCAAAGAGCCAGTGCCACCCCAACAGATCATGGATATTCCATAGCCACAGCCACACCCTTATCTCCAAATGGTGGAACTCTCGGAGGCTGGCTTGAGCATGCCAATGATGGAGATCTCTTCAGCATCCGCCTTGAAGATGGCCAACTCTTCTCGGTGTCCACTGAAAGTAACATCGACACCATGGCCACCCTCTATACTCCAACTCGTGAAACGGGACATTTTGAACAAGGCCCTGCTTCACCACATAACAATGCAGATTTCATCTTTGCTTATACGGCTCAATCAACAGGAATTCACTATCTTCAAGTTGGTGCCAACAACTCCTCCATAACCGGAAACTATTATCTCCATTACTTTGTGGGCTCCGATGATTCCCATGGCAACACACGCGATACCGCCACAAGCCTTAGCTCAGGAGAACCTGTGAATGGAATCATTGCCTCCTCAACGGATGTGGACTTCTTCAGCATCAGTCTTGAAGCCGGACAAAGAATCACCGCCACCACCACAGGTCAACTTGACACCCTTGCTTCCTTCCAAGACTCCACGGGGACAGAACTGGCCACTCATGACAACATCAACGTCCGCACAAACACCAATTTCCAACTCACCACCACCGTCACCACAGCCGGAACCTATTACCTCCGCGTCCATGCAAGAACGCGGAGCAGTTCTGGTATTTCTGGAACCGGTCGCTATGTTCTCACCGTCACCGTGAGTGGTTCTTAATTTATTGGGCGTCCCGGGAGTGCCCAGCACTCCCGGCGGGCTGCTCCAGGTTTCGCTCTCGCTTCATCCGGATCCTCGCCTTGCTCCTCACCGGACGCTTCGCGCCTTTCGTATCCCTGACGCAGTTGAGAACCATGAATGAGCTTGCTCATCCATGGCCGAGACAAGAAGAGGGAAACCAACGGTATCCCTGACGCGACAAAGACGCTATGCGCTCATAGCCCAAAGCAAAGAAATGAATATGTGTTCCAAAACCATCTCTGAGGAATTGATTAATAAAAAAACTATGATTTATGAACACACATCCACCAAATGAAATCCTCCATGAAGACTCAGAGGAGAGCACTTCCATTTTCCGTGAATATTGTCATTGAAACCGGATAGACGCGCTTAAGATAGTAAACTAATCATATATCCATAGAACCAGGAGTATCTTCATGAAGAACACTCTCCGTTATGTCCTTATTATAGCTATTGCAGGTTTCATTCTTCTCGCATGCAAAAACCCCGTCACTTCTGGTTTTGATAGCCGAAAAGATGCTAACCTCAGTTCCATTGCCGTCATCGCTGCAGGACAGCAACGTCCCCTCATCCCCGCGTTTTCCCCTTCTGTCACCAGTTACCAAGTTCATGTCCCCCCTGGAACCAGTTCGGTTCTCTTTGTTGGAACACCATCCAACCAGCTAGCAAACCTTGTTCCAGACAGCTTGGTGGGAACAGCATCCGATGACACCACCGCACTCACCTTCGCTCAAACCCTTCAGGGCGTTACCGTTAGTGGATTCCAAACCGGACAGAATCGCCTCTCTGCTCAAGTTCGCTCAGCTGATGGCAGTACCACCAAAACCTATCAACTCACTGTTGTGGTGAACCCCATCACTCTGAGCTGGGAAGATGACCAAAGTCCCATCACTGAACAAGACACAACCAATGGCCGAACCTTCACCTTCTCCCTTCCTGAGTTGAACCTGGCCACAGCAGGAATCACCGTGACCCTCCCAGTCACCATCACCGATGCAGAGAATCAGATTGGTGGAGGAAGCGTGACCAGCCTCACCTTCTCCAACAGCGCCCAAACCCCATCAATCACCCTCACAGGACGTTCCACGGATGATGGAAATACAAATAATGAAACCGTCTCCATTTCCTTTGGAACGCCCACCATCACCGGCAGCAATGCGGCCAACTACAGCTTCCCAACTCCCACAGATACCATTGAATTTGTGGTTGTTGACGATGATGTTGTGGCCGTGGTTTCTTCGCTCAGCACATCCCGCATCACGGAAGGGGGCACCGCAACCCTTTCCCTCACCTTGCAAAATCCCGGAAGTCAAAATGTGGAAGTCACTCCAACAGCCACAGGACTCACCTTTGCACCAGAATCTGTCAGCCTCACAGCAGCATCTCCTAGCGCCACCATCACCATCTCTTCAACTGACGATGATGTCGACAATCCCACTCGGTTGCGCACCATCGTCATTGGAAGAAATCCCGAAACCATTTTGCCCCTCCCCACGTCCCTCCAGCTCGCCGTGGATGATAATGATCTCCCTGCTCCCACTCAGCTTGTGGCCAGTGCCAGTGATGCTCAAGTCACCCTCCGGTGGCAGGGTGTTCCTGGTGCCACCAGTTACCAAATTTATCGTGCCACCGATGGTGGATCCGCCACACGACTCACCACAAATCCCAATCCTCTCATCACCATCTTCTACACAGACTTCAGTGCTCAGAATGAGAGGGAATACACCTACACCATCCGTGCCATAAACAGCACAGAAGCCAGTGGGGATAGCAACTCCGTCACCGTCACCCCCCAAGACCACGGAAACACACGGGAAGAAGCCACACCCATACGTATTGGCCAAACCATTACAGGACGTACAGGAGGCGGTGATGAAGACTTCTTCCGAATCCAACTCCAAGCCGGTCAGAACGTCACCATTGCCTCTGGTGGAGATGCCACCAATCCTTTGGGACGACTCATGGATCGTGATGGGACGGTGATTGTGGCACATAATGACATCAACGCTGGTCGTGGAAACCTCAACTTCTCCATCACCCGAGAAATCACAGAAACAGGAACATATTACATCCAAGTGATACGGGCTGGAGTGCCATCCGGTCCCTACACCCTCTCTGTAACCTTAAACTGATCCTTCCCCTCCCGGGGCCAGCTCCCGGGAGGGTCGTTCTTCAACAAGAAGAGTTATTCCACCAAGATCTGAAATTCATAGAGCATTTTTTCTTCCGTTTTTACATCGCCATAGTCTAAAAGGGCAAAAGCCAACAAATCACTTTTGACCCGAAAACCACGATTTTTGATTTGATCAAAAAACAGTGCAACCGCCGACGCATCTGGATAACCTCCCAGCTTGTACATGCAGGCATACATGCCCTCTGGGAACACCTTGATGGATTCATCCTCCACCGTATTCCAAGGAACCTCAGAAAAGACTCCTACATGATCTAAAACATTGTTCTCAAAGCCCTCTTGGAAATACACATCTCCATACTTCCGAGAAACCGGCAAACCCCTCTGATTCAAAAGATTCACCACCCGTCTGTAGGTGAGCAAGATTTCCTCTCCCCCAGGAAGATTCTCACAGAAATCAAAACACACCCGGCGTTCCTCTTCACGGCGAAAACTCACATGTTCCAGATGCCGTTCATCCAAACTGGCCGCCAGTTTGTACACCGAAAGCTGCTCTGAAAGGGCCTTCTTGGCCACATCCAGTTTCTCCGACTCTCGCCCAATTCGCAAAAGCTGCTTCTCCAAAAACCGAATCGCACCTTCCGATCCCCTTTGATCCACATATTCCTTGATTTCCCCAATGGGAATCCCAAGATTTCGAAAAAACACAATGGTTTTCAAAAGGGAGAATTGATCGGCCGTGTAATAGCGGTAAGCCGTTCTATCATCAACAAGAGAAGGAAAGAATAATCCCTTCTGCTCATAATAGAGCAAAGCCTTCTTAGAAACCTGATGCAGTTGAGCCACATCCTGAATGGTGTATCGTCTCATGTCCTGACCCTTTTCAATTCCTGCACACACTCTCCAATCATTTCTCTATTGGGCGCCTGGGCCCAAGGGCCCACCGGGCAGCTCTGGGTTCCGCTCTCGCTTCATCCGTCCGCTTTGCGTCTGGACGTTCCGCCCTCCGCGTCCCTGGCGCATCGTCTCCCAGAACGTCTGTTTCAAGATTTTTAGCCAACAAAAAAGGCCATCTTAGCCTTCTAAAAAACTCACCTTGTTGGGAGCTGTTCCTGTTGTCAAAAAGGCATGGAGATTTCCCAGAGAGGCCTCCACCATATCTCGCACAGATTGCTGCGTGAAAAAGGCCGCATGAGGAGTGATTTGAACATGAGGGAGAGCTTTTAATGCCATCAGGGCCTGGTGATCTATGGTGGATTGAGAATGATCCGTATGAAAGATTCCCCGCTCGCCTTCGAGAACATCCAAGGCGGCTCCACCCAATTTTCCAGACTCTAGAGCCTGCAGCAAATGTGCCGTGTTCACCAGCTCTCCTCGAGCGCTATTAATCAAAAGTGCCCCATCTTTCATCTTAGAAAATGCCGCCGAATTCATCATTCCCTTGGTTTGCTCAGAAAGTGGCACATGAAGACTCACCACATCGGATTGGGAAAGCAAGATATCCAAAGGCACATAGTCCAAGAGAGCTTTGGCCTGCGTTGAGGGATAGGGATCATAGCCCAAAATGGTGCAGCCAAAACCAGATAATCCTTGGGCCACCACCTGACCAATACGTCCGGTTCCCACAATTCCAACGGTTTGATTTCGCATTTCCCTTCCCTGAAGGCCATGAAGGGAAAAATCGTTGTTTTGAACTTGCTTCAACGCCCGTGGAAGACCTCGAAGAAGACTCAGCATGGACATGATGGCAAATTCGGCCACAGAATTGGGGGAATACAGAGCATTGCTCACCAAGATGCCCCGCTCATGAGCCGCTTTCAAATCCACATTATCAAACCCGGCACTGCGGCTGGCAGCAAAGCCAATTCCCACATCAGAGAGAATCTTCAACGTGTCAGAATCCACAGGGCAGGTGCCTAAAAAAACCACACCATCATGCCCCTGAGCCAGAGAAGCCGTTTCCTTGTTCAAGGAATCTGGAATCAATGTGAGCAAAAAACCATAGCCTTTGGCCACAGTCTTAAAGAGTTCCTTCTCATCCTGACGGACGGCATAGGCTATAACGCGTTTCATGCTTAACCTCGTTTCCATGAAATTCAAAAGGCTTTGAACACCCGTTTTATGAAGACTTTGTAAGATTCCAAGGAGAATACTCTCAAGAAATCTTGTTATGATTCCTCTCAACGCTTCCGTATTTTCTGCATACCTTGTCATCAAGAATCATTGAAAAAATCAATAAACCTTTAACTCAAAAAGAAAAAGGAATGGGTTCAAAGATCAAAGCTCTTCCTATTAATATATTACAATTTTTAGAATATTTACACATAACGCCTGACCAGATTCATTTTTGGGAAATGCATCCACAGTGGTCCTAGGCTGATGAGATGCCTATACTCAATATCATGATGCGTAAACAAATATCCCGCGTATTCGCCATTCTTTACCTGGCGACTCTTCTCGTGCCCATGGCCCTCAGTGCCCGGGCTCAGTCTGAAGACCTGATTCCTGAAGATCCAGCTGTCATCACAGGAACCCTTGATAATGGTTTGCAATACTATGTGCGCTCCAATCCCAAGCCAGAGGGCAGAGCAGAACTTCGCCTCGCCGTCCGAGCAGGAAGCATTCAAGAGGATGAAGATCAGCGCGGCCTGGCCCATTTTGTGGAGCACATGCTCTTCAATGGAACAGAACAGTTCCCCAAAAACCAGCTCATTGATGTCTTAGAATCCATGGGCATGGACTTTGGTCCAGACATCAACGCCTACACCTCTTTTGATGAGACGGTGTACAAACTTTTTGTCCGAACCGATGATCAAGAGCAATTTCGCCAGGGAATGGATGTTCTCCATCAGTGGGCATCAGGCGCCCTTCTTACAGAAGAAGAGTTTGAGAAAGAACGTGGTGTGATTTATGAAGAGTATCGACGAGGCCGAGGGGCCCAGGCCCGAATGTTTGATGCCTCCTTCCCCATCCTTTTCCAAGGATCCCGCTACTCGAAACGCCTTCCCATCGGACTGCCAGAAATCATCTTAGAAGCCCCTGTGGATGCATTGCGTCGTTATTACACCCAATGGTATCGCCCCGATTTGATGGGAATCATTGCTGTTGGTGATTTTGATGCCCAAGAGGTAGAAAATCTCATTAAAACCACCTTTTCCTCCATGTCATCCAAGGCCATTGAGCCTCAGGAACCAAAAGAATGGCCCGTTCCCTCCCATGAGGAAACCCTTGTCAGCATTGTGGATGATCCGGAGGCCGTGAATACAACCGTTGAGGTTTATAACAAATTCACCCCCAAAAAAGTTCGCTTCCGCCCAGACATGAAAGAAGGGCTCACGGAAAACCTCATGCAAAGGATGCTCAATCAGCGCTTAGACGAAGTGGTAAGGAATCCCCAGCCCCCCTTCCTCTACGGCTATGCCTTTACCTCAAGCTGGGCCAAAACCACATCTCTGAACGGACTCGTTGCGGCCACTCCTGATGGGGAGGTTCTTCAGGGTCTTGAAGGACTGTTGGTGGAAATCGAACGTGTTCAGCGCTATGGATTCCATGAAAGTGAACTCCAAAGAGCCAAAGCCAATCTGGCCTCATCGTTTGAAACTTTCTGGAAAGATCGGGAAAAAATGGAATCCAGCGTATTCATTCAACCCATTCTGGATTCCTTCTTAGATGGAGCTCCCAACCCATCCATTGATTGGCAATGGACCGCCATTCAAGAATACCTTCCCCAGATTGGAATGACGGAAATCAATGCCCTCATCAAAGAACGCCTCTCTCAGGAAAATCGTGTCATCCTGATTTCTGGTCCAGAGGGAACAGGACTGCAGAGCATCACCAAAGAGGAGGTGCTCCAACGCGTTTCCTCCATCTCCGAAAAAGAGATTGAACCCTGGGAAGATGAATCCCTCGATGCCCCGCTTGTTCAGAACATTCCCCAACCTGGTCTTCTGGAACAATCCACCACATTGGAAGAAACCGATATTCTTCATTGGACCCTTTCCAATGGAGCAGAGGTTTACCTCAAACCCACAGACTTTCAAGATGATGAGATTCTTTTCAAAGCCTGGAGTCCTGGAGGAACCTCCAAGGTTGAAGATGAGGACTGGATATCTGCCCTACTGTCCACCCAAGCTGTGAATCAAAGCGGATTGGGAGAGTTCTCTGCCGATGCGCTCAGAAAGGCTCTTGCCGGACAAAATGTGGGCATCAGTCCCTACATCAGTTCCCGTTCAGAAGGATTCTCAGGCCGAAGTGTTCCAGAAGATCTCGAAACCCTGCTTCAAATCCATTATCTCTACATGACGGCCCCAAGAAAGGATTCTGAAGCTTGGTCATCGTACACAACACGCCTCAGAGAGTTCCTTTCAAATCGAGATTCCAACCCACAAACCCTCTACAATGATTTGTTTGTTCAAACACTCTACAACAATCATTACCGGAGCCGTCCGCTCACAACAGAACGCGTTGATGAAGCCAGTCTTTCCCAAGCTCTTTCAATTTTTCAGGACCGCTTCAATGGAGCCGATGATTTTACCTATTTCTTCGTTGGCTCTTTTGATCCAGACGAGATTCGCCCCCTGGTGGAACAATGGATCGGAGGACTTCCTGCAGGCCGTCAGCAAGAAGAACCCATAGACCGAATGATTCGATACACACCAGGCGTTCATGAAAAAGTTCTTGAAGCTGGTATAGAGCCCTTAGGTGTGGTGAATCAAACCTGGACTGGAGAATGGAGCGGAACGTGGGAAGATCGTTATGCAATTCAATCCCTTGCCGCCGCCCTTGAAATGCGGCTGTTAAGAAGCATTCGGGAAGAATCCTCTGGAACCTATTCCATTAGTGCTCGACCCGCTCTGGATTTGTATCCTCAACCTCAGTACCGAATATCTGTTCAATTCACCTGTGATCCTGAACGTGTTGATGAGTTGATTGAAAGCGTGAAAAAAGATGTGGAATATTTCCAGTCCCAAATTCCAGACTCAAAATATTCCGAAGATGTTGCGGAGTCACAAAAACGTGAATTTGAAGAAAACTTAAAACGTAACAACTGGTGGATGAATCAGATGGAATTTGCAATTGAAACAGGAACTAGTTTCAAAACCCTTATGAATCGAAAGGAATTATATGATTCGTTAACCCCTAATTTATTAATGGATTCCGCAACGAAATTTTTCAACAAAGAACATTACATTCAAGTCATACTTATGCCAGAAAAATAAAAACACACAAAAAGGCGGCTGTTTTGCCGCCTTTTTTGTTTTAATTACTTGACGTATTATTCCGGGTGTTTTATGTTCAATACAGTCTAGCTAATCTAGTATATTATTTTTTGATAAAAGGAGACATATAATGCCCAGACCTCGCAAAGCTCTGAAATTTGCAAATGTCCTGACACCCCTTAACGTTGCCGACTTGAAAATCTTGAAAGCCGAAGTTGCTTCCGAGATTCGAGTAAAAGAGCGCGAAGCCATGAAGGTGAAAAGTGCTGAAGAAGCTCGAAAAGTTCGTGACAAAATTCGCATTGGTCAAAAGATTTCTTTTGCTCAGCGCGGAGCCGGTGGTGGCCTGATGAAAGCTGCTGTAATCGGTATCTTCCAGGACAAAGTACAGGTTGAAGTGGAAGGACGTAAGCGCTCCATCTCCATCACTCGCATTGAGAGTGTCGAATAAATCCTGACTTTTGTGGAACAAGCCGCCGATATTTTTCGGCGGTTTTTTTATGCTTGTCTCTCAATTCTCAAGTCGTCTTAAACGATCACGAAGACGAGCAGCTAATTCATAATCTTCCTGTTCTACTGCAGAATGAAGTTCTTCTAACAATCTGTCTTTAAATCCTTTTGGAGTTTGCTCCTCATTCTCTGCCGCCTCCACCTGAGAAATCACATGGGCAAGGTGTTGTAAGGAACGTATTCTCTCAAACTCAAAAATGGGTGTTGGAACTTGGTCATAGGCCTCAATGTCAGCCTGACCTTTTTCCAGTTCTTCCAATGCATGGGAATTTTCATCTTCAGAAAGAAGCATCATGGCTTTGGCTATCGCATTCATTCTTCGAATGTAGGGTTGATATTGAAGCATCTCAAACCGATCTTCACCATCATAATACTCCGCAACAATCCGGCAGATTGAAAGATTATGATTTGTATCGCGAATCACCCGATCATACTGCCCCACTTGAAACAATACGAGATAACGGTAGTAAAAAAGAATGGCCTCGTCTCTGAGTTCACGATACTCTTTATCTTCAATCACAAGCGTGGTACCAGCAACCTGTGCATTCTCCTCCCGATGCAGAAACAATTCACCAAAAGATGAGCATTCTTGAGGTTTGCGACCATCAGGTCTTCCATCAAGGTCATATTGCTCGATTCCTAAGGGCTGGCGAATCCGCATCACTTCACGGCCATCATCAGCAATGAGGAAGCGAACATTATCCTCCTCATCGTATTCCCATTCTTGAAAGATTTTTGTGAGGTCGGGAGGCTTCTTTCCTGAATTCTTCACTCTCAAATCTTAATGCTTTTGAAATTAGATTCCCAAAAACAACCCCCTCAGGAATGAGGGGGTCGATATAAATCATAAAAAGTTGGTGGGATTGGAGACGATTAAAACCTAGCCCTGGGAACGAATAACACTCACAGAAGCGGCTAGGCTACCAGCCATTTCCCGGAACACTCGCCGAGCTTCATCATCACCAGACTGGGCCATAAGAGGCTCTCCAGCTTCTCCAGCTGCAGCAACCTCTGCTTCAAGAGGGAGTCGTCCCAGGAAAGGAGCTTCCATTTGTTGAGCGGCATCTTCACCAGCACCAGAACCAAAGATAGGACCCGCCATGTTTTCCACCACACCAAGAACAGGAACTTCAAGCTTGCGGAAGGCATCAATCCCCCGAAGCGTGTCACTGACGGAAACACCCTGTGGAGTGGTCACCACAACAGCTCCTGTCAATGGAAGCTGCTGTGCCAGACTCATTTGGGCATCACCAGTCCCAGGAGGTAAATCCACCACGAGGTAATCTAACTCTCCCCATGCCACCTGGGTTACCAGCTGATTGATGGCATTGTGAATCATAGGGCCACGCCATACCAAAGCCTGTCCAGCAGGAATAAGAAATCCCATACTCATCATCTGAACGCCATGCTTTTCAACAGGTAAGAGCTTTCCATCCCGTTGATCTGGTTGGACATCCGTTCCAAGAACCTGAGGAATATTGGGGCCATAAACATCCGCATCCAGGATGCCCACTTTGGCACCAGTGGAGGCCAACGCTAAAGCCAAATTGACGGCAACTGTGGTTTTTCCTACTCCACCTTTTCCTGCACCCACAGCAATCACATTCTTAAAAGGAGCCTGATCAGCGGCCAATCGGGGATCAGCTGCAACCCGGGCTCCAAAGCGAATGGCAATATCAGAGGCCTCAGGAATATCCCGATGAAGCGCTTCCTCACAGTCCTTTCGAATCTTTTCCTTCATGGGACAGGCCGGAGTGGTGAGCATGACGGTGAATGATATATCGTTTTCTGAGACTTTAAGGTCTTCGATAAAACCGAGGGACACGAGATCTTTGTGCAACTCTGGGTCTTCAACTGTTGCCAAAGACTTCAGGACACGTTCTTCCGTAATTGTGTTCGACATAATGCACTCAATATATCCATGGGGACGACGAGGGGCAACGAAACCCCTCCAATTCAGGGGACATTCCACATTTTGTGGGAGAATCCTGAGGTTGAATGGAAGGTTTACATGGGTTTCTCTGGAACCGAACCATTCAGACGTTCAATCAAGGCAAAGGCAAGGGCCGCCCGTTGATTTCGATCATAGCGAGCTTCCAATTCTTCCAGAGCAAGCCGAAGGGCTCTTCCATTCTCAGAATCTTCAGTGAGAATTCCTTGGGTTCGCGCCATCTGGGCTTGATTGATGCAGTAAACGGACTCACCACCGGTGAGCTGTTGTTCAATATCAGCAATGGACATATTAGGCCTGGAAACTTCCACCACAACCACATGTTTTTACAGCATGGGGATTGATGAACCGGAAGCCGGATTTAACCAAATCATCCTCATAATCAATGGTGACCCCATCAAGATAACTGGCGCTATTCGGATCTGAGACAATTCGGATCTCTGCATCTTCAAACAGAACTTCATCCAGTGGAAGGCTCACAGAATCAATGGTGGCCCGGTAGGCCATACCGGAACATCCACCCGGTTCAACAGCTAAGCGAAGGGTATTGTCTATGCTCACATCCAAGTCTTTTAACCGCTCGTGGGCGGCAGAGGTGACATTGAGTCGTTCGATCATTGCAAACTCCTTGAATGATATACTTAGGAATATATTACTTAGTTAGTTGTATATCAATTTATGAATATATCCTAGGACAAGGGATGAGCATCACACAATTTTTCCCGTTTTCAATGTAAGAAAACTTTTATACTCTCTTCTCGCCTATGAAATGGAACTCTCGGATGACATGTTCTAAAGATCAGGAATGAAATCTCTTGTCTCTTTCATCGTCTCAGCGATACTGTGCAGCTCTACATGGAGGTTGGAATGGAACTCACAACCCATCATTTGGTGGTTCATCAAGGCAAAACTCCTGTATTGAAGAATCTCTCTTTTTCCCTTCCAGCAGGCCATTCTTTGGTGATTCGTGGTACCAATGGCTGTGGAAAAACCACCCTGCTCCGAAGCCTTCTTGGATTACTACCAGTGAGTCATGGGGAGATTCGACTTAATCATATGATTATTGGCTCCCCCGAGTGGCTTAAGATACGTCATAAAATGGCTTGGGTTCCCCAGGAAGGGATTCTTCATCGCTTTCCTATTTCCGCCTTAGAAGTGGTCACCATTGGAACGGCAGGAAGGAAGTTGAGAGCAAAACACCGAAAGGACATTGTGTTCTCAGCCCTCGAGTCTGTCGAAGCTCTGCATTTGCAACAGCGTTGCTATCACCGATTATCAGGAGGCGAACGTCAGCGTATATCCCTTGCCCGCTGCCTTGCTCAGGGGGCCGAAATTCTGCTCTTGGATGAGCCAGGAACAGGCTTGGATCAGGAGTCGCGTCATCGACTCTCCAATCTCCTATTGCAACTCAACAAACAGGGGGTCTCTCTTTTGGCCGTCACCCATGATCAAGAACTGTTCTCTAACCAATCCTGGGAAACGAGGGTTCTCAAAGAAGGTCAATTATGCTGAACCTCCTGTCCTATCCACCAGTTCTTCGCGGTCTCTTTGTCCTTCTCACAGCCTCCGCCACCTTTCCCATTGCTGGGGCATGGGTGATTCGCCTCAACCTCCTCCCTTACCGGTTTATGCTCATGCATGGGGCTTTGCTGGGAGGAGCATTAGGCTTGGCACTCAACCTTCCCCCACTCCTCTCTGTGATTGTTGTGAATCTACTCTTGGTGCTGTTGGCTGACCTTCTCACCAATCAGGGACATATGGATGGGGGGATGGCCACAATGGCTCTGATGATTGCCTCACTGGGCGGAGCCTCAGCACTGGCATCAGGAGCGGGAGTCTCTGCCCAAGAAACCACGAATCTGCTATGGGGTGATCTTTTTGCCGTATCACCAACAGAGGCCACGATGGCTTTGATCTTTTGCCTTGGGCTTGTGCTGTATTCCCAAAAGGCTGATTTACAAATCTCCGCTCTGATTTTTGATCAGGACGTGGCCTATACCTCTGGTGTGAATTCTCAAAGAATCCACCGAACATTGCTTCTCATCACAGCCCTGACTGTGGCCTTTGCCATGCGTGTTGCCGGAGCCTTGCTATTGGATGCTCTGATGCTCGTGCCAGCCCTGGCCGCTTCTGTGAGCGCCCACAGCATGAAATCCCTCTATCGAAAATCTTCGTTAATTGGTCTTATTATTGGTGTCAGTGGTTTCATCCTCGCCTTAGCAACCAATCTTCCCGTAGGGGCATCAACAGCCCTTACTGGGGCTGTTGTTCTGGGGATATCCATCATCATGGCCCGAATCCCTCGGGCAAGGAGTCATCATGAAGAATTGTAAGTTCTTCCGTTTTCTTTTTGGGATGCTATTTCTTCTCATGGCCTCCCTTTCCTTGGGAGCCCAGAATCTCAAGGTTGTGGCCACTACAGAATGGACCGCAGCCTTTTGTCGAGCGGCAGGAATTGAGTCGGTGTATACTTTGGCACCATCGGCTCTCCGCCATCCCCCAGACTATGGTTTACGCCCGGCTGATATTCCCGTTCTTGCAGAGGCGGACTTTATTGTGTTTGCCGGTTATGAGGGAATGATGGAACGAATTCGCTCCACAGCTCCCAAGGCCCAGCTCATCAAAATCACCACCACTTATGCCCCCAAGGATATTGTGGCATCCGTCACCCTTTTGGCTGAACGTGCGGGCACTCAGGGGGCCGCTCAGCAAGGTCTTAAAGAGATTCAAGAGGCCTGGGATGAGGGACGTGAGATGGTGCTTCAAGCAGGTCTTGCGGGAAAAAATGTGGCAGCCCATGTGTTTCAGGCCCCCTTTCTTAAACAAATGGGAATGACCATTGTTCACCGTTTTGGTCCCATGCCTCCCACTCCTGCCAACATTGCCAAGGCCGCAAAAAGTGGTGCCGAATTGGTGGTGGACAATTGGCATAATCCAGTTTCTTCCCCCATCCGCGAGGTGCTTCCTGAAACGCTTTATGCGGAGCTATTCAACTTTCCAGGACGATTAGACACGGTGGATCTGAAGGACGTGATTTGCGCCAACGCCAAGCTGTTCATCCAGGCCCAGTAATCACAGAACCCCTTCCCCGCAGAGGCGAGGAAGGGGTCGATTTCATCAAAGAAGTCCCAAACGCAATCCAACCGAAAAGGTAAAAGCCGGTTCCGTGTTCACATCAGAGGAAAAGAACCACATTCGCCCTTCAAGATAAGGCGCCAAATAGGTGAGAAAACGCCGATTCGCAAAGGTAATTTTAGGAATTTCTGTCTGGAGAACCACAGCGGACATCACCCCTCCACCGGCCGAACCCAGGGACGTAAAATAGGTGAAATTGGCCCCAATGGCCAAGGAGAGCGAAATGGGCTCCCAAGAGGGACCCCACCAATACCCCAGGGGAAGATACACCATGTTGGCCAACAAGGTGGCTCCAACAGCGGCACCTGAAACTCGAGCTGGAAGGGTTTTGCCTTTCACCGTGACATGATCGGGAGCCCAACCTGCACTCACCTGCAGTTTGACATTGTCATCAAAGAAGGTGAGTCCCAGTCCGGCATTCACCCAGGTGGCCCCCAGAGCCGCCACAT
The DNA here is from genome assembly GCA_022360655.1 of Spirochaetales bacterium. GTDB lineage: Bacteria > Spirochaetota > Spirochaetia > DSM-2461 > DSM-2461 > UBA2779. The sequence goes on from JAKSCK010000237.1 coordinate 30,945, forward strand.
CAAGGTACATGCCTTGAACAAAGGATGGCACCTCATACCGTCCCGAGGAGCCAGGGCGCACAGAAACCGAGACATCTTTTAAAGCTCGATCATCCTCTGACTGCCCAGAAATCAGGAGTTCTCCATTAAAACGTCCATCAGCAGGAGATTCATCCAAACTCAATTCTGGTGGGGTTTTATCCAGTCGAAGAATGGTTCGGGCATAGGCCCATTCGTCATTCTGGAAACCTGCACGCACCAAGAGGGAAAGAGTCCCATCCGAAAGATCAGAGGTGTCTAAAAGATATTTCCAATCCTCTTTTCCACCGGCCCTTTTGAACGTTAATCCTCCATCAAAACTCAGCTCAATAGAAAGGGCTTTAGGGGCTTTGATTTTATTAGAACGTTGAGAAGACGGTTCCTGAGATGGTTCATTTTGGTCTACAGAATGGTTCTCATCCTCCAACCAATAACCACATTGTCCTGTGATTTGGGGATATTCTCCCACAGCAGAGAAGGGAGGAAGGGAGTTTATGAGCACCCAAGGCCCCTCTTCTTTCAGAGTGAATTGCCTCTCCTTACCCTGGATGCGATCTGAACCAGCCAGCACATCGACACGAATACTCCGATTCCCTGCCGGAAGTTCTCCAGGAGAAAAGAGACGCTCAAACAAGCCCTCATCACCAAATTCAAGAGGACCATAATCTTTGCCATCCACCACCAGAAGAAGAGTATCTGAGGCTTGGACCCCTTCCACATGACCGGCAAGATGGAAGTAAGGACCTTCTTCTCCCCCCTCTAGGGGAAGAGTCAGGAAGGGCTGCACCACCCGGGTTCCACTGCCTATGAGAAGACTACGCGTCACAGCTGTGGAATTCCCAGCTTGGTCCACCGCTTCCATTCGTAACAGAACGGGTCCACTCTCCAAAACAGGAAGTTCAAGTTTTTTGTGGAAGACACCTTTTTCTGAAAGAACCCCTTCCACCAAAGTGGTTCCATCACGTTCCAAAACATAGTGAAAAGATGCAAGCCCTCCCGGTTCTACAAGACGCCCTTCCAACACCATGGATCCTGCAACCTCCAATCCTTCTGGAGGCTGGCTCAACTGGAGGCGCGGCGCTTGATTATCCACATCCAGGATTCCTGCCAGCAAAGCCTCATCTCCGGCTCCATCCACCACCTTCACCAACAGAGAATGCACACCATCTTCCAACACCGAGGTATCTAAGACATAGAACCATTCCACTGGCTTCTGTTGATTGTTAAAGAGAGAATCCAAGTTCTGGAGAGAGTCTGAATCCTTGTCTTGGGAAAGACGCTGAGTGGAGTCCCCTTCTGCATCAAGAGATTCGCCAGCCTCTTCCTCAGATTCCTGCTGGGAAGGAGTTTCACTGGAATTTCGTTCAGGAAAATTCTCTGAAGTAAGATTGGACAAAGAATGGATGTCATCAGCCGACACCATCCCATCCGCTTGGGCTGCTACAAAGGTTTGACCATGATCAAAGGACAGCAACACAGATTGAATCCCATTCTCATCCTGTGCAATTCCTGATATTCGGGTGGCATGGCGAGCTGGCAATCCCACAACAGGTTCCAGAATCTCCACATGGGCTTCTTTTCGAGAAAGCTGGAAAACAACCAAAGATGGTGCACTGATGTTTCCTACAGCATCTTCGGCTTCCACCTCAAGTCGATGTGTTCCATCCTCCAATTCACCAAGAGGAAGAGGAACTCGGAATGACGATCCTCCTGGCAACTCTCGCCAATACCCTCCATCCACCCGCCAACGCACCTGGGCCACCGTATCATCATCCATCACAAGGCCAGCCAAATCCACAGGACCTCGAACAACAGATCCCGGAACAGGAGTTTGAATGACTGTATGTGGTGCATCAATTTGAGCATTGTATTCAAGATTCAAAGGCTCTTTAAAACGATTCCCCGCTTCATCCTCTGCCACCAAGGAAAGCTCGCCGCTTTCTGCCCCAATCTCCAAAGGCAAAACCCAGTATTGGCTTTTCAAAGAGGCTTGAGCAATGATGTTCTCTTGGGAATCCTCCACATACAGTTCTGCTGGCCACTCCTGGTTTTTCCATTGATACAAGAGAGTCGCTCGCGCCCCCATTGTGGTGGGGGTCATGGCCTCCTTAATAGGCTCTGGCACCGTGGTATCAATCGTGAGGGGAGCAATGTGTTCGGAGTGATTCCCTGAATCATCAAAGGCTTGAATCACCAGCAGTCCAGAAGCATCTGATTGATACTCAGGATTCAACTCAAAGGAAAAAATCCTTTGGTCTCCATCTTCTTCAAGAGAGATTTCTTGGGGAGCTTGATCTTGGAATTTCCAAGTGAGCTTGGCCACGCCTCCCTCATCTTGAACCGTTCCCTTCACCGTAAGCGTTTCTCGAACCCATTCCGGGATGGGCTCATCAAGTAGAAGAACTGGTGGTGTAAAATCCGTTTGCACTTGAAAGGTTTTTGACCGTGAACCATCTGGAAGAACAAGAGCCAAAGGGGGACTGGTTCCCATTTCACCAGCCTCAATTTTTAAGGACGACCCCTCAGCGCGCAAACGCGCTATCGGGGTTTCCGGAACAAGAACAGCACCCAGAGCGGAGTCTCTGGTCCAACCTTCCAGTTCAGCACCGAGCACAAGTGGGAATACACCCGAATCCGAGGGAAGCGCTATTTCAATGGCATCAGAATACTGGCGTGGATTGGTCAAAAGACCTGTCTCATCAGGAGCCCCTTCTTGAAAGATTCCCGTTGCCAGAGGAATTAAGGGTTGAAAACCATCCGTTCCCTGGAGTTCAAAACGCCATACTCGTGCTTCTTTACTTTTTGGGATTCGCAAAGTAAAGCCATGATGAGTGGGATCCTCCACCAAGGATTTAAGAGAAAGCCTTTGTTCACTGCCATCCTCTCCAAGACAGAGAAGAGTTAAGCCTCGGTTGACAGAAGAAATCACAGAACCAGTGATCTCACCTCCATTCATGGGGAACACCATTCCAGGTTTCCACGGTTCACTCTCTTCGAATCCAGCAAAGGACACCGAATGGAGCGTGATGTAGGAAGGAGGGGGAACACGTAAAAGAGGAATCATTATTTTTTCCCCAAGAATACCGTGAGAATCTTCCCCCTGAATCGTCAATACCGATTCTCCAGCTCTTCCTGCTGGAACGTTTAATGTCCAGAGCCCCCCCACATCATCTATGCGTCCGGTCTCTTCCCCATAGGTCCAGAGAAGGGTCCCCTCTCCATCATCATCTTGAAAGGATCCTGTGAGAACAAAGCTTTGGGTCTTTACCCTCTGAGGAAGTTCATCCCCCCCATCCCATTCCACAATGGGGCGGTCAGCCTCCCGATCAACGGGTATACGGGGCTTGATTTCTGTGATGTTTCCCGCTCCATCCTTGGCTTGAATCCGTACATCGATTTGAGAAGCATTTCCAGGAAGGATGAGATCAAATGTCCATCGAGAATCGCCCCTTCTCAAAGGCACTTCAAGGGGAGCTTCTTTTGGCAGAAGAATTTGAAGAGACTCCACCCCCGAAGGGTCGGACACATGTCCACTCAAAAAGACATTTCCAGGAACGGGTGAATAAGATTTCTCCTCCTTTATGGGAAAATCCAATTCCAATAAAGGGCCACCATTGTCCACAAAGAACAGAAAGGGAACTTGAGATTGTAAACCTTGAGAATCAGTGGAACGGAACCACCACACCACTGGGCCGTCTTCTATTTTCCGAGAATCAACGGGAAGAGAAAAGGAAACTTGCGTAGGAGAACTCTTCTTTCGAAATGATAAGGGAATCCATTCTTCTCCACCATCTTGAGACAGCTCTAATGAAGCCATTCCATTGCTGTCTTCAAACTGTCCTTTAAAAACAGATTTGCCGGAAATAACTGTTCCAGAAACAGGACTCTCAATGCCGCCTCGAGGAGCTCCCATATCCACGATGAAAGGAAGTTGAATGACATCACTCTCGATACCATTGATGTCAAAAGAACGTGCCTCAAGAACATGGGCTCCATCTCCAAAAGCTTCCACATCCAAAACAATGGACCAAGAGGTTTTTCCTGAAGCCTCATGCCATTGCCCTTCATCCACCCGAACTTCCACCCGGGACACACCATCATCATCAAGAGCTGTTCCGATGATGGGTAAGCGCCGGCCAACATGGGCATGGGGCTTTGGGTGAGCGATGGCTAAAAGTGGAACATCCGTCTGAGGATCAACAGTAAAGTCAAACGGGCCTTCCAAGCGCACATTTCCGGCCTCGTCCTCACTCCGAACAATGAGGTTATGCTTCCCTTCCTCAAGTTCATCCAAGTTGATGGAAAATGACCAATGGGAATCGCCATCCACCGGCTCAAAGGCATATTCTTCTGCATTCCCTCCTGCAAAGAGGGGCAGAAGAACTGCAAAAAACAGAGGTAATATCACTGCAGACTTTTTATGATGATTTTTATTCATATTCCCCCCTTGCTGTCAGAAACATGTTTGTGAGAATTCAAAGTTCTGGTCTCAGCTGAACATAACGGTATTCGTTGGAATGAAAACCAATCGCCATATCATAATTTCTATCCCCATTGGACTTTGGCCAGGCTGCAGTGGAAATTCGCTCACCATCCACAACATGGAACAGAGGAACTGTTCCTTGCTCCCAGTCATCCTCTCCTTCCCGGAGGGCATATTTCAGGCCCTGGAAGGTGCCAACATTAGAGGAATTGAGATAACCCACAACTGGTATGTCCTGAGTTCCAATGGTGAGCAAATCCAAATCTGCCTGGGCCCCAACGTTTCCAACACTGTCCACAATCTCTGTCTTCTCAACAGAACCTGTGGAGAGTTGAACTTGGAAATACATCAAATCCCCTGTGGAAACTTTGTAGGCCGTCACATGGGCTGTGTTTTCTGAGTCCACCCGCACACTGGGATATTTTCCAATGTAGCTGGATGGGTTTGTGATGTTATGAGTGGTCCATTCAGCTGAATGATCCGTAGGTGGTGTTTCACCTGTGGCATAGGCCAACTTAAGAGCGCTGTTTTTTGTGTCGTAATACACAATGACAGGCTTGCCATCTTTATCCACCGTGATGTCACTGTATTCCCCTACATCACTGGGATCAGTGGAGGGTTCTGTACCATCAACGATGTTCTCATCCCATTTGCCATTCTCATAAATATACTCACGGTTATTTGAGGCCGTATTTTGTGCATTACTAAAAGTCAGATTATAAATGGACGTTCCATCATCCGAGAAACGCGCGTACTTTAATGCGTTTGAATGGCTATCATAATAGGAAATATGAATGATATCCCCATTCACAAACATACGAGGATTTTGGAACTGCCAGAGCTTTTTATCTTCTGAGAATCGCTCAACTTCTTCTAATCGATTGGTTGAATAAGGATTTCCGTTCCAACCATCCCAGAGTTCCGCGTTTTCTCCCCAAAGAACAAGCCCACCACTGCCAGTATTCCAAGCACCATCATATGTACCGCCACCAAAGAAGTTTGCTAAATACACAACATACTGTTTTCCCGCTTCACTGATGCCAATATCTGTGTACTCGGCAGGATCATATTTATGAAAAATTTCTGATTGCGCTGTATTGTTTGCAATATAAACATCTGCGTCGCTGTATTCTGACCAAGAGGCCCAGAGGCCCCCATCCAAAGGATTCGCGGTCAGTGCTCCATGAACCGCTCCAGAGCTTCCCGTGATGGATTCATCCACCTTCCAAACACTGAGGTATCGGTCATCGTTCCAGAGAGTACCAGAAGGGTTGGCCTCTTGGTTAAAGGTTTGGCTGTTATCATTGGAATGATTCATCATGGGGATCTCATTCACTTTCAGAGCCAATAAACCAGAATTTTCTATGACACCATCCAAATTTGTAAGCAACACAGAAACCTGCTGGGACCAGTCTGCATTGGAGTCCCCATTGTTGGCGTATTGATTTCCAATAAGATCAGTAGAAGAGGCTCCTCCTTGGCCAGTTAAGGAAACGGTTGCCGTATTTTCTGCTGTACCAAGGTTGTATCCACGAAGCACAATCCTTGTTCCTGTTCCTTCTGGAACAGGGTAACGTCCTTTTTGGGTTCTCAGAATCTCGGTGCTGTCATTAAGTAAAATGGTGGTGATATAGGGCATCACATCCACCGTCATAGAGTTGAATGGTTCTGAAAGATCACTCAACTCTTGAAGTACTTCAGGACTGGCATTGTTCCCAAAATCGGTCACACGGACTTTGACATCCACATTGTTTTGTGCCGTTGTTGCAATCTCTTCCGTGTTCCATTGATAAGTAAAATCCACGATGTGGCCTGAAGATTCAGTGAAACTCCAACTGGTGATTTCTGCATTCACTCCTGCAGGGGCTTTCAAGCCTCCAGAGGCCTCCAAAGAGGCATCATCCCACACAAATAAATCAAAAGGATTTCCACCATTCAGGCCATCAATTTGAAGAGTCACATTCTGGATTCTTTGGTCATCGGAAACCCGGCCAGTCAGTAGAACCGTTCCACTCACATCCGCATCATTATTGTTGTAACCACCACCAAGTCCTGCGGGTTGCAAACGTCCTGTACGGCCTGCCGCACTGGTCACGGAACCTTGATTGAGGTGGAACAATCGGGCTGTAGGAGCCACAGAATCGGTGTTGGCCACATCCACAGAAAATTCCTGAATGGCCGTCAGTTGAGCCGAATCTGTGATTTGAAGCAAGAACGGACGATTCTCTCCATCTGGAATCCCCGCAAAATCAGCGGTTCCTAAAGAAATGGTTAAATCCTCTCCAAAAGTTCCTTCTTTGAGTGCTGTGGCTGAGCCAATATTTGCGAGAGGCGTATCATAAAAAAGGGCATAGCTTAATGTGCCATTACCCCCACTCACCGTGGGCGTCATCACAAAGAGATCATTCCGAACCGTGAATGCCCCTGGTCCAACGTAGATTTCAGTTTCATTGAAATTCGAACTGGAATCAGAAGCATCACCATCTCCATTGAGATCGGTTGAAATTTTCAGACTGTTGATGGCAGGACCATTATTTGCCAGAGCAATTGGTTGAACATAGTGGGCTGTATTCCCCCCATGATCGTAGGCCACATAGTGCACATTCACGCTACCATCAGGAATAATGGTGGAATCCAAAACAACGCCCCAATCCCAGGCCAAACCACTCACCAGGTTCTCAGAATATCCATCACCATCGCCATTTCCACCGTTCTCATCCCACTGCTCAATGACACTGTCAATCACCATGATGGCGGAAGATTGATCTGGATACAGTGCACTATGGGATCCTGAATTTCCATGATCAAAATTCCGAGTACTCATGGGCACATCTCCCTGAGTACTGTGTGTGGAGTAGGTGTACGTAGAGGACCCATCTGGGTTGTAGGCCATTCCTCCTCGCTCAAGGTACACCTCCACTTTGGCAATACCACTCACAGAACCCACATCCTTAATTTTGCCCATGAGCTGAACTTGCGAGCCAATCAGGTTTTGCGTTTGGCCTATGTAACCAGGAGTATCAGTAATGGTAGGAGGAAGATTGTCCACATTGAGAGTGATAGGAAGTATGGTTTGATAATTGGTGTAGTCCAAAGCTTTCAGCTTGAGATAGAGGATGCCACTTTCAGGAATCACCGTACGTGTGTCCACCTCATGATGCAAACTCCAATGATCAAAGCTTTGCCCATTGGCATCAATATAGGGATTTTCCTGATGGGTCACTGAACCAGATAGAGTATGAAGAGGATAGGGATAGGATATTCCATTATCCAAACTCAACCAAATCTCTTTGACCGTTTCATCATCCAAAACATCGCCATTGATGGTGATGATGCCTCCAGCCGCATCATTCGATGCATAGTTCACATTGGTGATGATGGGAATGGAATCATCCACACGGAAGGATCGTTCAACCGGTGGAGATCCATAGGTTCCAAATCTATCCCGGGCACGAACCTGAACATGGATATCTCCGGAATGTCCACCAGAACCATCGGTGTCATAAAGTTCTCCAAAACGGTTCAGCTCAAAAGACCAGCTTCCGGTTCCTGCTACTTCATACCAGCGAGATTCATCAATGATGCGCTCTCCTGAATCCTCTAAACCATTTCCGTTGAAATCAATGTATTTTCCAGCAGGCAAGGTCACCGTGTCGGAAAAATTAGGTGACTCACCATCAGCGGTATTGATGTCAACTCGGGTAAAGACCGCATCCACAGCCCCATCATCATCAAAACTTGATCCTGCTACCGTCACAGAACCGCCAATGCTTGCTCCAAATGCAGGGTTCAAAATAGAAACCAGTGGCAAGTCCAGTTTGTTATCAATGAAGAGATAATAGGGAAAGAGAAGTTCTCCATTCTCATCGTCATGGATTTCTTGCGTTAAATTGGTTTCAAAGATATTTCCGGCAAGGTCTGTCACTCGAACCCGAATGGGAGTTTTCCAAATGTCCCCTTCCGCTGAAAGTTTTTCTGAATCCAAGTCATTCTCAAAGGCCTGCGTGTTCACAGAAATTTGAAAGTTGTACAAATCATTGGAAACAGGAATCCATGCTAAAGACTCCTGATTGGTTTCATCACGTCCTACCACATACTCCACACTCTGAAGTTGGGTATTGTCCGAAGTTTGAACCCGGACATTCACACTTCCATTGACATAGGTTCCATTACTTGGACTGTAAACACGGGCTTGAGGCGCTTGGGTGTCTCGGAAAATCTGAAGGTTTGTGACAGAAAATTTGCCAGACTGATCCACCGCCTTTGCCCGAATAGCAATGGGACCATCCACCAAAGGATGAGGCCAATTAGAAACGGAATAACTCCAATCCACCGTATCAGATGATGTAAAAGAAGCCGAATCCCAATTTTCACCATCATCAAGACTCAAGAGGATTTGAACAATGTTATCTGTTTCATCCGAGGCATGACCTTCAATGAGATCAAAGGTGGCAAGATTAAGATAATCTCCAATTTCTGGTGATGTGAAGGCAACCGATGGGGCACCTGAATCAATGGTAAATGGAACCACGTCCGAAGTTTTTTCCGCCACTTGAGCCTGTACGGATTTCACATCACGGGCCTTGATTCGAACACTTCGGACACCAGGTGCTAAACCATCAAGTGGATACTCAATTCGAATAAATTGATAGGGAGTCGTTCCAACCATTTTTCCCTGGTGAGGATTTGTGGAAGGATTTTGGTCGGGATCAATGGGACGCCAGAGGTTTGGATCATCACTATCAAACTGAATAAATAAAGCCGAAACATCCAAGGCATCATCATCTTCAATGGTGGCAATCACGGTTCCCCCTGGAACCATGATGTTTTCTTCTGCACTTTGATCAGCTCCAGGATTGATGAATGTGATCACCGGTTCATCCCCAGTCATGTTGACTTCAATGGGGAGGCCTTCCTCATTGCTCTTCCCATAACTGAGTAAGTCTTCTGGTGTGATGGATATTCCAGAAACAGCATTTCCATTCTCTAACGAAAAAACGGCATCAATGGGGACATGTTCTGTTCCGCCATTGGCCGCAATCAAATCATCAAAGTGGTACATGCGCTGAGAGGTATTTCCTGCATAGTCCTCAGCCACAAAAAGAAGACGATGTGTTTTATGCCCGCCATTGTTGGTAAAACTGGTGGTCCATGAGGATGTCCCAACAGGTGCTGTTAAAGAAGCTACTGCGGGATTTTCCTCTCCTTGGGGATTCCCAGGCTGAAGCACCCGAGCCGTAACCTGACGGATTCGTCCATAGGGACCATCAAAGGCTTCTCCTTTGATGGCAAAGCTATAATCGGTGTATGCCGTCGTGGAATAACCTCGAGGAGAGGTAACAAGCAAGACCGGAGCTGTATTGTCAATGATGACCATAAGCCGCTCTTCCGTTTTTTTCCCCGTTCCATCCACATAGTAAAAACGGAGATCTTTCTCCCCATCATCAAATTCGGTTGTATTTAATTCCAAAGACCAAGCAGAATTGGAAACCGTTCCGTTGATTCGCCGGCCATCAATAACGGCGTAAACCTCATTAATTCCCACATCATCAGAGGCTGTTCCCTCAAACTGAAAAATTCCACGAATGTATGTTCCTGGATTGGCGTTTTTGACATCCCCTTCTGGTGGATCAATATCCTGACGAGAACCAAGACCAACCAAAGGATTACGGCAAGCTGTAAGAATCGTTAAAAAAACAGCAACAATCGAAAGAATGAGAATGGTGCGAGTCCGTTGTTTGTTGGGGAATAAACGGGAAATTTTTTGGATCACTTTCATTCAAATTCCTCTCTTCACAAATCCAGCGATTTGCTCACCTTACTCAAATTCACCATGGGCGAGGTTCAGAAATTGACAGATTAACGAACGGTCGGTATCTCTCTGATGACAAATTCATTTTCGGCAAAAATGTCAACTTCAATAAATGAACCTTAAACTCTCTGTTTTGGAACCATGATCAGCGAAGCTCCGTGCATCATGAAAAGCACGTCTGAACTCCACATAAATACCACCAAAACCATAGGAATATCCATATTCTTTCAGAATTTCTTTCTTTTATTCGGAAGAATTCCCAAAAAACACCATCCATGTTTTATAAAATCCTACAGCCCCCACAAATCTGAGAGAAACCGCTGAGGAACAGATCATGAACAATGTTGTCTTGTTCTTGAGGAGATTTTCTCTTTCTCTTTCAAATCCCCAGACCTGGTTAATGCAATGGGAAACTAAGCTCGGATATACTTTCGTTTATGAAGTCAGTTCCCCGCGCCTTAATTGTTATCGTTCTCGCCCTCCTTCCGATGGCACTCTTTGGACAGGCGAATCATATGCGTGTCCGAACCTTTATTGGCATTGAGCCCATTGGACGATTCACCGCTGATCATCTGAGTGTTCCCAACCCACCTGGGGCCACTGGACGAGTGACCTGGAATGCCTCATATCACATATCTCCCGGTCTGGAAGTGTTTTGGATCATCACACCTCAAGTAGAAGTGGGAGCCGGATTCCGTTATGAACTCCAGCGAAGGGTGTTCCATGACTCTGTGGATGATGCCATGTTCCAATTCATTCCCCTCTATGCTGCGGTACGCTATCGATTCCTTGATACAGAGAAAGCAGACCTTTTTCTGGAGGGAAAAGCGGGATATGCCTTTTTTCAGCCAAGCAAGGCTTTCCTGAGTATTTGGGATTCAGAGGGTGGAGCCTTGCAATCCACCAGTGGTGGGCTGTATGCGAGCGCCATCATTGGAACGGTTTTTCCTTTCCTTGAACGCCCCAAATGGGCATTGGAGGCCTCCTTGGATGTGGGCTATGCCTATCACATGGCCAGAGGAAAGAATTCTGTGCGGGAATATCCCATGAATTACCATGCTATGACGGCGGACTTTTCCCTCGATTTTCGGTTTTAGACATCATGAATTCTTAGGCCGATCCCCTCCTCTGGAGGGGATTTCCCTAGAAAAAATCTACCAATCACTTTTTGGATAAAACCAAGAAAACTGCAACAACCTCTCTGAGTTTCCATTCTTCCTTGCGCTGCCTTCTCTCCAACTCAAACCCCCTTCTCCTATTGAAGTGAAGCGACTTTATCCCCTATGATCTCTATGCTCACATTTACGGCTCTCCGCCCCTCGCCTGTTATTGAACCTCGGTGTCACAAGCGGAAGTCGAGCGCTATTTTGCCCAGGAGACGATCATGATAAATGTAGGACTCATCATCATGGCGGTTGGGATGTTGGTGGTTTTCGCCTTCCTTACCATCATGGTGGTCATGATGAGGGCCATGTCTGGCCTGATCCTGAAGTTCTTCCCAGAAAAGGAAGAACCCGTCCCCGTTCGCGCCGCATCCGCTGGCGCTGACGACGCGGAAGTGGCTGTCGCAATTGCGGCCGCCTGCAGCCTCTAAAAGACCGGAGAAACGCACATGGCTAAGAAAAAGGTAGACTTCATGATTACGGCTTTCCGGGACGGATTCCAGTCCGTCTACGGAGCCCGGGTCTTCACCAAAGACTTCATCCCTGCCGTTGAGGCTGCCAGCGCTGCTGGTATCAAGCACTTTGAGGCTGGTGGTGGTGCTCGCTTCCAGTCCCTCTACTTCTACAGCAACGAAGATGCATTTGACATGATGGACCAGTTCCGCGCTGCGGCCGGTCCCGATGCCAACCTTCAGACTCTTGCTCGTGGTGTGAACGTGGTTGGTCTCAGCTCCCAGAGCCGGGACATCATTCAGCTTCACGCCAAACTCTTCAAAAAGCACGGTATTTCCACCATCCGAAACTTTGATGCCCTCAATGACGTGAACAACCTCATTGACTCTGGTAAAGCCATTGTGGATGCCGGTCTGAACCACGAGGTTTGTGTCACTCTGATGGCCCTTCCCGAAGGTGTGACTGGAGCTCATGACCCCGACTTCTACGAGAAGACACTCCGGGGCATTCTGGATGCTGGCATTCCTTACAACAGCGTCTGTTTCAAAGATGCTTCTGGTACCTCCACACCTGCTACTGTGTTTGAAACCATTAAACGTGCCCGCAAGATGCTTCCTGCTGACACCAAGATTGTGTTCCACTCCCATGAGACTGCTGGTGTTTGTATTGCTCAGTACATGGCTGCCCTGGATGCTGGTGCCAACCAGATTGACCTTTCCATGGCTCCTGCTTCTGGTGGAACCTGCCAGCCTGATGTGATGACCATGTACCACGCTCTCCGTGGTTCTGATTACGATATGGGCATTGATCCTGCCAAAGTTTACGAGGCAGAAGAGGTTTTCAAGAATTGCATGAAAGATTACTTCATGCCCCCTGAAGCCAAGAAAGTGGAGCCCCTCATTCCCCTTTCCCCCATGCCTGGCGGCGCTTTGACGGCCAACACCCAGATGCTCCGAGACAACGATCTTCTGGACCGGTATGAGGAAATCACCAAGAACATGGGTGAAGTTGTGATTAAGGGTGGTTTTGGTACCTCCGTGACTCCAGTTTCCCAGTTCTACTTCCAGCAGGCCTTCAATAACACCATGTTTGGTCCTTGGAAGAAAATTGCCGAAGGTTACGGCAAAATGGTTCTTGGCTACTTCGGAAAAACTCCCGTTGCTCCCGATCCAGAAGTTGTGAAGGTTGCTCAAGAGCAGCTGGGCTTAGAGCCCACAACTCGCCTGGTTGTGGACATCAACGATGAGAACCCCAAACTGGGTGTTGATGCAGCCAAGAAACTCCTTTCAGACAATAACATCACAGACCACAGCGACGAAAATGTGTTCATTGCTGCCGCTTGTCTTGATAAGGGTATTCAGTACCTCAAGGGTGAAGCTAAAACCAATGTTCGCAAGAATGTTGCGGAAGCTGCGCCTGTTGCTGCATCCTCTGCAAAAGATGGCGTCACAGTCACTGTGAATGGCAAAGCGTACGGCGTGAAGATTGATGGTGGAAAAGCTGTGGTAAACGGCAAAGAGTACGCCATTGATGTGAAGGCTGGTATGGATGCTGCTACTGCCCCTGCTGCTTCTGCCGGTGGTGCTGCTGTTTCCATCAGTGCTCCCATGCCTGGTTTGGTTCTCCGCATTCCTGTGGCCGTGGGCGACACTGTGGCCGAAGGTGATGAAGTGATTGTTCTGGAAGCCATGAAGATGGAAACTCCTGTTTCTGCCACTGCTGGTGGAACTGTGAAAGCCATTACTGTGAACCAGGGTGATCAGGTAAAAGCAGGCGATGTCCTGGTTGAGATTGGCTGAGGGAGGAACTGATGCAATTCTTTGATTCCCTGTTAGAACTCTGGAGGACCACCGGTATTTACGGTTTCCTCCAGGACGGGGGATGGGGCAACATCGTAATGATTGCGGTGGGATTAACCCTCATCTACCTGGCAATAAAAAAAGGTTTTGAGCCTCTGTTGCTCATTCCCATTGGCTTTGGTGCCGTGCTGTCCAACATTCCCTTTGCGGAAATTGCCAGCCACACCATTCGTACTGTTGGCGCAGATGGACACGTGTCTGTGGATGTGTTTGGTGGATTCATCGGACAGTTCTACGACATGGGTGTGGCCTCAGGTCTCTTCCCCCTCCTCATCTTCATGGGTGTGGGTGCAATGACTGACTTTGGTCCTCTTCTGGCCAACCCCAAGACTCTGCTCTTGGGTGCGGCAGCCCAGTTTGGTATTTTCTTTGCCCTCTTTGGTACTGTTATTTTGGAGCAAATCCCTGGATTCTCCTTTGTGACAGCGGCTGATGGCACCCAGCTGGCGGATTCCATTCTTCATGTTGCTGGTTCCATTGGCATCATTGGAGGTGCGGACGGCCCCACAGCCATCTTCACCACTGCCCGATTGGCCCCCCAGTACCTTGGACCCATTGCTGTAGCAGCTTACTCCTACATGGCTTTGGTTCCCATCATTCAGCCTCCCATCATGAAGGCCCTCACTTCTTCTGCTGAGCGCCAGATCAAGATGGAGCAGCTGCGTCATGTAACCAAGACTGAAAAGATTGTGTTCCCTCTCATTGTCCTGGTGCTGTGTATCCTGCTTCTTCCCAGCGCAACTCCCCTCATTGGTATGCTGATGTTTGGAAACTTGCTGAAGGAATGCATGGTCACAGACCGTCTTTCTGACACCGCTCAGAATGCTCTTATGAACACGGTCACCATCATGTTGGGTCTGTCTTTAGGTTCTAAGATGTCTGCCCATGTCTTCTTGAACCTCACCACCTTGGGCATTCTGCTCCTGGGTCTCATTGCCTTTATGATTGGTACTGCCACTGGTGTTATGTTGGCCAAGTTGATGAACAAGCTCTCTCCCAAGAGCCCCATCAACCCCCTTATTGGTGCTGCTGGTGTTTCCGCCGTTCCCATGGCTGCTCGTGTGGCCAATAAGGTAGGTCTGGACGAAAACCCCAACAACTACTTGCTGATGCACGCCATGGGCCCCAATGTGGCTGGTGTGATTGGTTCCGCTGTTGCGGCTGGTGTTCTTCTTGCCCTGGTTCCCATCCTTGGCGGTTGATGCCTAATTTTGTGATTTAAATCCAGCTGCCTCCTTTGGGAGGCAGTTTTTTTTTGCTCTTGAGAATCCTATTCACATGAAATAGCAAGTATTGTCAGATTCCCTGGCCTGTAGAGCAGAGATCATCAAGTAGAAGAATTGGAGAAACGGGATGATGGTGCCAGGAGTGAACACATGCAAGACATCAGACTGAATTCCATTGGAACGGTACAAGAACATCAGGGACAATTTTCCTTGAAATTGGAGACATCCTGGCATTCTGCCTTAAAGGGTTTAGAAGGCTTTACTCACATCCATGTTCTCTGGTGGGCCCACCACATGGATACAACCAACGCACGAAGCATCACGGTTTGTGAGCAACCCTACAAGATGGGACCAGAGGAACTCGGGATTTTCTCCACACGATCTCCGGCCCGTCCCAATCCCATCATGATCACACCTGTGTTTGTTTCTCATATTGATCTGGAGAATGGCATGATTCACCTTCCCTACATTGATGCAGAACCAGGGAGTCCCATCCTGGACATCAAGCCCTTCCATGGATCTTCCGATTGCATCCAAAATTGGGCTGTTCCAGAATGGTGTTCAAACTGGCCTAAGTCAGTAGAAGAATCAGCAAACTTCCCCTGGGAAACTGTGTTTAATTTCTAAAGGATTTGCCCTTGAACAATCGGGACATCATTTACCAATCGCTCAATATCATTGAGGAACAACTTCACTGTGCCCTGAATGTTCAGAATCTCGCCGAAAAGATTGGGTATTCTGTGCATTATTTCACCCACCTGTTCAAGGGCATCACAGGCCATTCTCCAGGGGCGTACCTTCAAAAAAGACGCATCACCAAGGCCTGGGAAAAGCTCAGAGAGGGAAAACATTCCGTGACGGAGGTTGCTCTGGATATGGGCTTCCAATCACCGGAAAGTTTTTCCCGTGCTTTTCGGAATCAGTTAGGGATTTCCCCAAGGACAGCATTCAATCCCTTAGAACCAAAACCAACAAATCTCCTCATGCCCCTTACTGGAGAGAAGATTGAGGCCTATCGTCGCATGGCTGAAAATCACAGCCCTGAGCTCATCACCAAAGGTCCTCTCAACCTTATTGGACTTCCTCTTTATGGCCATCCTGATCAACTGAAAGATTTTTCCAAACCCTGGGAAACGCTGTTCTCTCACAAGGATTCCATTCCATCCAGAGTGGTTCCAGAACGATACTATCAGGTTCAATATTGGCTTCCAGATCAAGAGTCCGATGAGCTTTTCTTTCTCTTTGCCCTGGAGGGGTTAAATCTCCAGAACGTGCCTCTGCAATTCACAACCAAACAACTTCCAGAGCAACTTTATCTCCGATTTTTCCACCATGGACCAAGTCATAAAGTGGGAAAAACCTATGAGTACATCTATCAATCCTATCTCCCAGAAACCGATTACAAGCTTTCTGCCTTCTTCAACTTTGAATACTACCCTCCCCATTTCACGAGCCCTCATGATGAATACGCTGTGAGTGAAATCTACATTCCGGTTCAGCTCCCCTGAGAGTTAAGGCCCAGTACGATGATGAAACTCAGAGATGGTGGTGGGGCAAAGAGAATGCTGGTTCCCCCTTGCGGGAGGGATTGGCGAGGAAACGGCCCCGGGAAGCCCGGCGGAACGGCAGAGAGCCGGAAGAGCGGACCGGATGAGGCCGTTGGAACAGAAAGCCCGCTTGGTTCGCTCCAGCGAAACAACCCGCCCATAAAAAAACCCGCCGTCCCGGAGGTTGAGAACGGCGGGCCAAAAGAGAAGAAAAGGAGTTAGCCTTTCACGGCTCCTGCGGACATGCCTTTCACGATGTACTTTTGGCCGATGAGATACACAATCACAACGGGAAGACAGGTGAGGATGACATCCGCAAAAATGTAGTTCCATTCGGAACGATACATACCAATGAAGTTAAATACGGCAAGGGTCATGGGCCAGAGCCGAGAATTGTTCACCAAATACAGGGGTGCAATAAACTCATTCCACGCATTCATGAAGTTGATGAAGAGCAGTGTGATGAGAATGGGTTTCAAGAGAGGCAGGATGATTTGCCAATAGATACGCAGAGCTCCTGCTCCATCCAATACGGCTGATTCATCCAAGGACACGGGAACGGAGGCCAGGTAGCCGTAGAACATGAACACGCTGAAGGCAAGAAGACTGGCACTGTAGTACAGAAGGTAACCACTCATAGTTCCAAGGAGACCAAGACTTTTCATCACCTGCACAACGGTGACCATGTTCACAGGGGCTATGAGACCAAGAATGAAATAGATATACAGGGCTCGATTAAACCGGCTTTTCCGACGGGACATGACAAACCCCGCCATGGAGGCGGTGATGAGACTGACGGCACAGCAAACTGTGGCAATCAGCATGCTATTGAAAAAGGACCGGCCCAGTTTTCCCACTTTAGCAGCAACGGCAAAGTTTCCCCAAAGCGGCTTTGCTGGAAGGGAAAAGCGCACAAGCTCGGCCTCATTCACGGTTTTGAGAGACCCTAAGAGAACGGTCACAATGGGAATGATCACCAAAAGGCTCAAAAGGGCCACCAGAATATTGGTGATGATGTCAAATTTTCTGTAACGCTTCATTAGAGTTCCACCTCTTTGTCCATGAGCTTGATGGCTCCAAAGGCCGCAATAAGAATCACCACAAAGAGCAGCACACCAAAGGCTGTGGAGAGTCCGTAGAGTCCCCCAGAATAGAGTTCAAAGACGGCAAGATTCACCACACCGGTGCGGAATCCTGGTCCACCACCAGTCATCACCATCACAATGGAGAACACCTTGAGTCCAGCAATGAGCTGAAGTACAACATTCACCATCATGGAGTAGCTGATGAGAGGGAGTGTGATATGGCGGAATTTGGCCCATCCACCGGCTCCATCAATTTCAGCGGCCTCATAATAGCTTTGAGGAATGAGCTGGAGTCCGGCAAGGAAAATCACCATGACATAACCGGTCACTCGCCAAACTTCCACAAGAATGATGGAAAACAGGGCGGTTGCATTGTCCACTAACCAGGCTTTTGCCAAAAATCCAAGGCCCATGAATTCCAAGATCTGATTCACCAAGCCCTGGGGATGAAGGAAGGCCTTGAAGACAATACCAACAACAATGGAGGGAAGAATGACCGGAAGGTAGAATGTCACCCGGAAAAAATCCCGTCCTTTAATGCCTCGGTCTAAGAGGACAGCAAGTCCTAAACCAAGGCCGATTTTCAAAACAACAGAAACGGCGGTGTAAATCAGCGTATTCGTGATGAAACGCAGATAGCGAGAATCTCCTAAGAAGATGGTGCGGAAGTTCTCTAAGCCAATAAAGTTCACTTCGGATCGGTAACTGTTCCAATCGGTCAGTGCAAAGCCGAAAGCGGCAAAGTTAGGAATGATAAAGAACAGGGTGTAGAGGATGATGGCCGGAAGCATCAGATAGCTTCGGTAGGTTCTCCTCTGTAATGTTGTAACTCTGGACATGGTGGCTCCGGAAAAGAGCCCTTCCCTCCAAGTAGGGATGGGAAGGGCCTGTCATTGTTCAAAGTGGTGCATCCTGTGCACCCCGGACGGGTTACCTGCACGCAGTGGTTAAAAAACCAACAGGGCCGCCCGGCTCTTCCTATCCACAATGGGATAGGAAGGAAGCGCGACGGCGCTTGGAAGGCCTAGAAGCCCTCGAGACCCAGAGCCTGGCCAAGGCGCAGGCGGTACTCATCAATCTGACCCAGAACCTCTTCGGTTGTGGTTTCATCAATCAGCAGGCCACGGATGGCATCGGTGTAGAACTTCTCATCAAAGAAGTACACAAATCCACCAAAGTTGGGCAAACCTTTCTCAGTGGTCTCAATCAGAGCCTTCTGAGCATTGGGCATGTAGTTGGTGGTGACATCATCAAAGGCAGGGCTGGCCAAGTCTTGGCGAGCAGCATAGAACTTATTGAGAACATCGGGATTGGCACGGTAGTTGATAAAGGCCAATGCGGCTTCCTGGTTGGCTCCCTTGGGAACAAGGTGAACAATTCCACCAGGAGAAGAGGGGCGGATGGTGGCTTTCTGATCAGGATTCAGGCCAAGAGGATTGGGGAACATCTTGTAGTCCAAAGCACCCTGGTCAGGATAGGAACCTTCGATTTCCACCTGGTAGGAGGGCCAAATCATCATCATGGCAAAGCGTTCCTGAGTCATGCCTTCCCGGGAATGTTTGGTTTCCTGAGACAGGTATTCATCACCTAAGTATCCCAAGTCCACAAGTTCTTTCATCTGGTTGAGCATGCGAACAAAGGCAGGAACTTCAGCCATTTTGATGGCGTTGGAGTTCAGCTTGTCATAAACGGCTGGATCTTCTGCCAAGGCATAGGGACCGGCCACATGGAAGAAGTGAGAGAGGTGCCAAGAGGAACCGGCATTCTCAAAAATGGGAGTGATGCCATTGGCTTGGAATACAGCACACACTTCTTTGAGTTCATTGTAAGTGGTGGGGATTTCAAGGTTGTAGCGCTCAAAAAGAACAGGGTTGTAAAGGAATCCAGCAGGATCGGCAGACCAGGAGTTAAAACCATAGAGTTTTCCATTAATGGTTGCACCAGTCTTGTGCTCATCCTTCATGCGAGCAGACCAATCTTCATCAGAAAGATCCACAAATTTTTCGAGGGGCAGACTTTTCAGCTCAAGTCCAGCGGCCCAAAGCATGACATCAGGAGCATTCCCTGTGTTCAATTTGGTTTTCACAACATCTTTGTACTGGGCAACAGGATTCACCTGGTACTCAATCTTAATGCCGGTTTGTGCTTCAAAGTCCGCGGCAATTTCTCGGTCAATTTCTTGAACCCATTCGCCAGCACCAGCGATTACTAGGGTGTCGGTCATTGCACCTGAAGCATCTTCAGCTCCACCGTTGGCAAAAACGGGGATGACGGCCAAAGATACAAGGGCAAGAACCGCAATGGTTTTTTGCAGTCTCATGATCTGCCTCCTTTACGTTATGGCTCTCATTCTGCGCCTCCACAGAAACTGCGGCATAGTGGACGATTTTCCTCCGAGTTGTGGACGATTCACTCAGAACGAAGAGTCGGTTGACTCCAAAGCAGGGCAATTCTAGTATCCATAGAGTTGAAACACCACCGAACGCTCCGCACATACATCTTCCCAAGCATCCTCTCAGCCATACTCGGAGTGAGTGCTGTGTTGGGTGTGTTCTACTCTGTCAAAATGGCTGATATCCTCACCTCTCAAGCCGAAGAATCCTTGGGACAAGTGGCACGAAATGCGGCGATTTACTTGGATGGAAGCATTCGAGATATGGACCGTCTCTCCATTAAGGTGGCCCATTCTCCTCTCATCCGTTCCACCTTTTTAGAATATGAAAAGGCTCCCGATAATGTCAGTCGTTACAAGCTGAAAACAGAGATTATTTCCCAGATCAATTACCTCATTGGCCCGGAGCATCCTGTGAGCCAAGTGAATCTCTACACAAGAAATAACCGTTCTACTGGGGGTGGATATTACAACATGTTGCGGGATGAACCTGCCTCAACAAAACCCTGGTATGACGATGCCGTCAATGCAAAAGGGGATCGGATTCTCTCCCTTCCCATCCAAAACATTTGGCTTCGTGTTCCTGAGACCACCATTTCTCTTGTGCGGGCCTACTACAGTCAAGAATCAGAATGGATTGGCTTCATTGAGGTGGAACAGCTCATGGGAGTGATTTTTGAATATTTTGCCCATGCCATCACAGAAATTGAGCAGGTGGCGGCATGGAGTGTCATTGATTCCTCTGATCGACTCATTTACTCCGAGGGGCCGGATATCAACAAGGATGTTGAGAAAAATCTCATATCGGTCTCCTATCAAGCCCCCTACTCTGGTTTTATACTCACGGTTTCTGGTCTTCGCCAGGAAGTGATGCGACCATTGAGAATCTATTGGGTAGAAATGGGATTCATTTGGACCTTTCTGGCCATTCTTTCTGCTCTGGTTTCTTTTATTCTCTCTCGGCGAATCGCCCGACCCATTGGTGCCCTCAATCGCCAAATCACCGATGCAGACTTTTCCATTCCCTCACAAGAAGGACGCTTGGAAAGCGGCATCACGGAATTAGAATCATTGAATAAAGCATTTGGAGCGATGAAGGGCCGTTGGCAAAAATCTGCATCTGATTTGGTTGAGGCTCAAAAACATGAGTCCGAAGCTCGTCTTCAGGCCCTCCAAGCCAAGATGAACCCACATTTTATGTACAACACTCTCACAAATATTGGCATCATGTCCCAGGAAGGGCGGAGTGCGGATGCTGCCCGAGCCTGTTTTGACCTCACAGACATGCTCCGTTACATTGCCCGGGATGGCAGTGACCTGGTGCCTCTAGAAGAAGAGTTTCTCCACCTTGACCGCTACCTTGACCTCATGCGGATTCGCTATGAAGAGGATTTAGAAATCACCCAAGAATTGGATTCCAACCTGCACGACATCCTTGTACCACGCCTCACCCTTCAACCTCTTGCAGAGAATGTTTTTAAACATGGATTGGCAGCATCGCCCCCCTGGAAACTCACCCTCCATAGTCAACGCAATACAGAAGGATGGAAAATCACCATCACAGACGAGGGCCCAGGATTCCCCCCCCATATACTCACACCGCCCCATGTTCTTTGTCACAACCCTGACCAGCTTCCCAAGCGCCAAGGTCATGGAGGGAGGGAGCAACAAACCTCCGGTTTGGGTTTGCGAGGCACCATTGTTCGGCTGAAATATCTCTTTGGAGACCAAACCCTCTTCCGTTTAGAACGCGGTGCTCAGGGAGGAGCTCAAATTGTTCTTGGAGTGAAAGGAGAATTACCATCATGAACAACCCTTACCGCGTTCTTGTGGTGGAAGATGAACCTCGAATTCGTCGCGACATTGTTCGAAAAATTGAAGAATGTTCCAGTGCCTTTCAGGTTGTGGGTGAAGCCTCCAGTGGAGGAGAAGGTATACGGCAAATTCGCCGACTCAAACCCGAACTCATCATCACAGACATTGTGATGCCCCAAATTGATGGATTAGAAATGCTCCGATCCATTCCAAAAGAACAGGAAATTCGCGTTATTCTCACACAATATGAAGATTTTGAGTTTGCCCGTGAAGCCATCAAAGCGGGTGTGGATGATTATCTCCTGAAACCTTTACGAGAAGGTGACATGCAAAATCTTTTTGACCGGATTCTTCCCAAACTCAAAGAGGCCAGACGTTGGAAAGAATTGAAGGTTTATGAAGAATTGCTTCGGGGAAGTTCACAGCCCAATTCCATGCAAACCAATTCCTCCAATGAATCCACCAATCAAAATTTCTCAACTACCATGATGGACAATGAATTCCCTCAAAAACTCTGGGTGGGAGCTCTTGTTCTCGGAGGTTGGGCTCTCAGACCAGAACACTGTCCCAAAGGATCCTCCTCTCAGCTCTCCGCCCTCACTCTTCAGTGGGAAGAGCATCCCTTTTCAACAGAACTGAGAGTGCTCCCCGCTGGCCGCCCCAACCTTCGATTCCTCATTGCTCCTTGGCCTAAAGATCTTTCCCCAAATCGCTTTGCAGAAAAACTTCTCTCACTCCTTTCCCATGATGCCCCCCTGTCGGTGGCCCATACCACCCAACCCACATCCCCAGAAGAACTTCGCAAGGCCTCTCGAACCCTTCGTTCCGTATTAGAGTCTCATCTTCCCCTGGGAGACCAGGGTTTCTTCACCAGTGAGATGCCCAGTCCACCCCTCCCCTCGTCCCTAGGAGAAGACACCATTCATCGCATCACCGCCCTCCTGCGGGAGGGACGCCTCTCTGCCGCACAAGAGGAAGTACGGCAGGCTTTGCATCCATGGAAAACGGGCACACAAATCCGATTCCACGAGACTGTTTCCAAACTTGTGCGTGCGTTAAAGCGCAATTTTGCCGGACTTGATGAGTTCGTGATTCAGAATTTTCATGAACGTTTTGCTGAAATGCTAGTGACATCACCATCGGCCACCAGAGCCATCGAAAGCACCATTGAAATGCTCTGCGAGACTCTTTTTGCCCAGGTAGCTCCCCCAGCAAAAGATAATCTTATTTCTATTATGAAAAAATATTTACAGGAAAACATGGCGGGGCAAATCACCATGAAATCGCTTTCAGACTATCTGGGTTATCACCCCAACTATCTCACAAAACGATTCAAAGAATCTGAGGGTACCACCCCCATGGCCCACCTCACTGCTCTACGAATTGATGAGGCCAAACGTCTGCTCAAAGAGAGCCCCACACTCACAGCCCGCGAGATTGCCGGTATGACAGGATACGAAGATTCCCGGTATTTCTTCCGAATTTTTAAAAAAGAAACCGGCCTCACGCCCTCTCAGTTCAGAGAACTCTAAAGACGAATTCAAGAAAGATGGGGGGCGGGTCCCCCCCAGAGGGGGACCGCGCTTTCCCTTTCAAGTCCTCAGGTGGCATGGGGCCCTCCAGGCCCGGCTGCCGCCTTCCGGGCTTTCCAGTTCAATCGCTCCCGCAGAAGAAAGCCATTAAAGACTGAATATGGCTCCAGAGAAGGGAGGAAGCTCAAGAGAATCCTCTTTCAAAAGAGCCGTTTTTGGAAGCAGATAGGCTTGAGCTCCCTGGGGAAGAGAATACTGGCGTGATTCGTTCTCATCATGGTTCAACAGGAACAGCCAATGCCCCTCATCACTCTGAAGTTCTCCCCGTTCAAAATCCGTTCCAGAAAACAGAGCCGCTTCACCAGGAAGTGCGGCCACTTTGTCCAGAATCTCTTGACCACGAGGAGAGAAGGAGGGCAATCGGTCCCCAGAAAGAAGCATTCCACCAGTGGCCGCAATGTAGGTGGCATGGTAGAGGAAGGCCTCTTGGGTAAGAGGAGGATAGGCCTCCACATCCCCACCAGGTGTGATCTGTTCCACCACCAAATTGTCAAGAACAATGCAGTCAGGATCATTGAGCCAAAGTGTTCCATGCTGCCAGTTCCGGTAGAGTCCTTCCCGTGCAAGAACATAGAAATGATGATTGGAACGGAACACATCCCCAGTGACACGCATGCCATGAACAAGACCTAGTGAAGGCCACATGGGAGCATTGCAACCAAGCAAGAAACAGTCCTTCCCAACTTCATCCACAATGGCTTCCATCCCCCGTCGATAGGCCTCAACTCGGCCTGCCTTGGGATCATGGTAACGCCCACCTAAAGCGCCCCAAACATTGGCATCCATTTTGAAATAGGCCACCCCCCATTCATCACGCATAGTTTTCACCACATGCCGCAGATAATCCCGGGCCTCGGGATGGGTTCCATCCAGCATGTACCACGGACCTCTCCGCCAGCCTCCAAAGGTGATGCGATCAGAACGAAGGGGCTTTCCCTCATCATCTTGAACAAAGTATTCAGGATGTTCTTGAAACAGTTTGGAGCCCTCTTCTGCAATAAATGGGGCAATCCAAATGGCAGGTTTTTTCCCGGCAGAACGAATGTTTTGGCAAAGGTCCTTGATGGGGGTGGGGAAGGCCTTATCCTGAAGGAGCCAATCTCCCATGGCGGCCTGATATCCATCATCAATTTGAATGTAATCCAAAGGCGTTTTCATGCTGCCCAGGGCCGCCATATTGTCTGTGATGTCCTGCTCGGTCACCTCAGGTCCATAGCAATACCAGGAGCACCAACCTGTTGGCCGTTGAGACCAGGTAAGAATGGGGTGATTCTGAGCCATTTCCTGCCCCAGGATTTGAAAACATTTCTCCCGTGGCCCCTGGATTTCAATGAAGTCTTCAAGCTCTAGAACATCACCAGGTTCAACCAAGATTCCATCACCACAGAGTGCAATCTGAAGGGATTGGCCATCATAGCGAAACTCCCCGGCAAATCGGCGACAGGAGCTGAAAGCCAGCAAGCGACTGTCTGCACTCATGGGTTCAAAATGCAGCAGATTGTGCACGGTGGCCATGCCTTGGGGGCTAGGGAGACGATAATGTCCTTCATCTGTGTATTTTGTGAGAGCCTGACGCTGAGAAAGGGTTCCTTCACTCTGAGTGAGCATCTGATAACCTTCTCCGTACACCTCACAGTCTCCCTCATAACCATGAGGAGCATCAAATAATTGAATTTCCCCAAGACGGAAGGTTTCCTGCCCCTCATACTTTAATGAGGCGGTGAAGCGAGAGTCGTCTTTCTGTTCATTGAGAATCTGAAAATTCTCTACCGTATGGCCATCCTGATCCAGGACGACGGGAGACATGCTGTTGGCAAACATAGATGGCCATTATTCATGCCCAGAAGGAGCCGTCAAATCAAATCTTTGGGTGCGGTTCCAGAATGGGTTTTTGTCCACAAAGAGAGGGGAGAATCTCCACCCTCTCCGATAGGGATTGAAGTGAAAATGGACCTGGGGAGCCCGGCGGAACGGAAGTGAGCCGGATCTTGCTCCCCAGATCAGGCCATTGCAACGGAAAGCCCGGGCCCCGGCGAAAGACGGGGCATCGGCACCATCAGAAAAGGACTGGGGAGAACTTGGAGTTCTCCTGAAAGGCTTCACCCTCAGGGGGCTTGGGGGTATCATGGCAGTTCGGGTCTGATGCAGACCGGCTCATCTTCAGTATCCACGGACCATTTCCAGACATGGCAGAAAAAACCGCGAAGAAAGAACATGCTCGCTTCTCAAAAACCATGCTGAAATCGGCACGGCGCATCCTGAAGGCGGGAAGGCTCTGGAAGTTCACCAATAGGCTGGATGAAAAGGATGGTGAGGCGGGATTTGTCCATCCTGGATGGGCAGGCGCTTATGTGTTGGATAGCGCTCCTGAACCCTATTTGGTTCAGTGGAATGGATCTCAATTCTGCTGCGAATGTCCTTCGGGGAGCCCTCTTTGCTCCCATGGAGCAGCCCTCATTCTTACTCTGCAAAAACAACAACCGGGATGGGGCAAAGAATGGCTCCCAGACTCTTCTGAGCGGGTGAAGGAGAAATCCAAGGCTCCCAAAAAAGATTTTCAGTATGATCTTTTTGCCCTCCCTTCGGAGAAAGATGAGGAGCATGGAGAGCGTCCGGAAAAAACAGAATCCTTGTTCACTCCAGACCTTTTTGGAGAGAATGGTGCATCCCATGAATCCCTGGAAGTAAGCTCTCTTACACCGAAACAAAAATCGACTCAAAAACCATCTGTATCCATAAAGTCTTCGTCCTCTGAAACCAAGACGACCTCTTCCAGACCAACGGAGACTCAGGCTCTTCCACAGGAAAAGAAGGTTGCCTCCTCTTCCGTTTTGGAAGGACCTTTGGAAGATTCAACGAACACAGAGAATTCTCATGATGGCCTGAGTCCTCAGGAAGATTTGCTCTTCTTTGCGGCTCCCAGCCCTGTGGAGAAAAGGGCGGGGCTTGTATTGGGACCCAAAGAAGAGGTGAAAAAGGCCTTGGAAACCTCTTCTTTTCAGGGGCTTCATCCTCCTTCGCGGTCCTCTCAAACGTGGAATTTGAAGGAACTGCAAGGGGAACAGTGGTGCTTGGAAGAAGCTGTTCTTTCCCTCCGAGAAGATGGAAGTGCCGGGAAACCCCATCCTCCCCATGAGGGGGATCCCCATCTGGAATGGCTCCAAGAAGAAGAGGTTACCTCCCGGGGAGAGGATGTTCTTTGGACCCTTTTGGAATCGGAAGAAGGACCTTGGACTCCCCAGGGGGCGCCCTGGCAATTCTGGACGGGAGGATCACTTCATCTGAGGTTTGATCCTCTTCTCAGTGCCTCTGAGGAAGAGCCGCTCTATGAACCGGCTGTGGAACTTCGTTTTCCCAATCATGAGGGAGCAACGCTCTCAGGAGCCATCTTCACCTGTCGGGGCATGGTGATGGTGGTGGATGAAGAACGAGAAACCTTGGGTGTGATTCATGATTTGGGAGAGTCACTGTGGTTTCTTCGCCTCATCCTTTCTCGTAAGGTGATGAGCACTCAGGATATACGGGTGAGGTTTCATGGATCGCGGCCCTTGCCTCCTGGAATTCATGCGGATTTGCCCCAACTCCCTGAGGCCCTGGAGACCCTGATTCCCCTTCCCGTTCTGGATATTGCAGAACGGGGAAACCAAACCGATTTTTATCCTCGTTGGCGCTATGGCGGGGTGTTCATTTCCCCATCCTATCGCAACGATGTGGTGGTACCTCCTGGGCGCCGAGCAAAACCATTGGGTTTGCGAGATAGGAATGCGGAAGAGCAACAGTTTCGACAAATAGAAGAGATTCTGTCTGTGGACTTGAGCTGGAAACGGGGACGTTATGCTTCTATTTCTGGCGATCCAAACGCCCCCCTTCGTTTAAAGATGCCCCTCAGTGAGGTTCTCACAACCTATGGGAAGGCCCTGATTGATGCCGGAGCAGACATCCGTCTGGAAGATAAACCGGTCAAAATGGTGGGAGCACTGTCCATCCACACCCACCGGGAAGGCAGTGTTTTAGAAATGAGCACTTCGGTGCGCGATGCTCAGGGAGAGGCCTCTCATCTGGATTTGGATGAATGGCTGGACCGAGGCTTGGCTCGCACCAAGGATGCCTATTTCAATCTCACCGGTAAGGCTTTGGAGCAACTGAATTATCTTCGAAGGAATGGCATGGAGGACAGTGGTTTCCTTTCCACCAGCCCTGACAACCTGAGCCTCATTGATGCGGTGTATGCCCAAATTGAAGCGGCAGAGGAAACGGTTGAAGACATTCGCCGTCGAAAAGAGCTCTATACCAATCTCACCGAATTTTCACCGGAAGGTGCTCCACCACCTCCTCCAGAATTTCAAGCATCTCTCCGTCCTTATCAAAATCATGGTTACGCTTGGCTTCTTTCCATGCGAGAAAATGGTCTGGGCAGTTGCCTTGCCGATGACATGGGTCTGGGAAAAACAGTGCAAACTCTGGCCTATCTTTCTCGCTTGAAGAAGGATGGAAAACTGGGGCCTTCCTTATTAGTTGGACCTGTGGTGACTTTAGGAAACTGGGAGGCTGAAATTCAACGATTTGCCCCCAATCTGATTCACCGCCGCTATGCTGGAGCCGCTGGAAAACGTCAGATTCCCCAGAAAGAAGAGGGGGTGGAGTTGCTTGTGGTGAGCTATCAAATGCTCCGCAATGATGCGGCTCTTTTTCTGGAGCATGAATGGGATCATGTGATTTTAGATGAGGCCCATTATGTGAAGAATGCCTCCTCTCGAACCTTCAAAGCCGTGCGCTCCCTGGTGTGTCAGCATCGAATCTCCCTCACAGGTACGCCTCTGGAAAATCACTTGAGCGAACTTTGGTCACAGATGAATTTCCTCAACCCTGGCCTTCTGGGCACCCAGGGACAATTTTCCCAGCATTACGTGAAACCCGTAGAAAAAGAGGGCGATGAGGAGGCCATGGAACGCCTCTCAGGGATTGTGGCGCCCTTCATTCTCAGGCGGAAAAAATCCGATGTGCTTCATGATTTACCACCCAAGGATGAGAGTGTTCTGTTTTGTGATATGACCGAAGCACAACGTGGTGCTTACAATGCTATGCGGGCCCTTTACCAAAATCAGGTGGCTGGACTCCTTTCCAAATCTGGATTAAAAACGGCTCGATTAGAGATTTTCACCATCTTGAGCAAACTCCGCCTGCTGGCCATTCACCCTCCCCTCGCCGGAAGGCAATTTGCCGATGTTCCTTCGGGAAAAATGCGCATGATGGACAATCTTCTGGAAGAAGTCCTTGAGGAAGATCATAAAACCTTGGTTTTCAGCCAGTTTTTGGGTGCCTTGGATAGAATTGAATCCACCTGTCATCAACAGAATTGGAATTTCAGTCGACTCACAGGAAGCACCAAGGACCGTGAAGAGCAAATCCGCCGATTCCGAGAAGAAGAAGACAACCGCATCTTCTTGTTGAGTCTGAGGGCCGGGGGTGTTGGAATCAATCTCACGGCCGCTGATTATGTGATTCTTCTCGATCCTTGGTGGAACCCGGCAGTGGAAGCCCAGGCCATTGACCGTGCACACCGCATGGGCCAACAGCGTCCGGTTATGGCCTACCGTCTCATCACCAAGGGCACCATTGAAGAAAAGGTCTTGGAGCTGCAGCAGCGAAAGAAAGACTTGATTGCCGGAGTTCTTGGAGATGGTGCCGCTCCAGATCTTACAGAAGATGAGATCATGGATCTTTTTGAGCATGATGAAACTCACCTGTAAGATAAAAATTGCACCACGCTCTTAAAAAAATCTCATCCCTGCTGGCACCATAGAAGGGGATACGTCATGATCAGTTCCATGGACATACGGGACCGCATGAGCAAAACTCTCCTTTTCAAATACGTGCCTCACAAACTTCGTGATGAAATCCTTGATGCCTCAGATATTCTGACCTGTCATGAGGGTGATGTTGTGGTAAAGGAAGGAGAACCTGCCAATCATGTGTTTGTGGTTCTTCAAGGACAGGTGAGTGCCACGGTTTCTGATGAAGACGGAAAAGACACCTATCTCTCCACCATCGGAGAAGGGGAAATTTTCGGAGAGGCCGGGATATTTTTAAAGACATCCCGCACAGCCAATATTGTGAGTTTAGGTTCTTCTGAAGTTCTCCGGATTGAACGAGATATTTTGCTTGGATTCATCAAACAAGATCCTTCTGTTGGCATCAAAGTTTTGATGATTGTGATTTATGGTTTGCTGAAGAAACTCCGAGAATCCAACCAAGAATTGGCGTATGAACGTCAAGGTGATGTGGTTCAAGACGATATTGATGATCTTGTGGCCTCTCTCATGGAAGAGGGGTAATCGACACAGAAAGCAAATCATCAATAATTGTCCACCCTATGGTTCTGGAAGAAGTCTCAGCAATCCGTGCTATTTCCATGAAATCGGAACTGGCCTTTTCCGGCTTTTTTGGCCTCATACATGGCGGCATCCGCATCTCGTATGACCTCTTCAGGGGAGTTCTTGCATTGTGTGGAAGCACAGCGAATGCCAATACTGACCCCAATGGAGATGGAATGACCAGAAAGATTGAAGGGTTGAGAGATGGCATCCACCAGTTTTCCAGCTAAGATCCCAGCACTTCTCCAGGATGTCACGGAAAGCGCCACAACCACAAATTCATCCCCACCATAACGAGCCACCACATCACTTTCACGCACCGTTTCAGATAATCGATAGGCCACCTGCTTCAGCAGGTGGTCACCCGCATCATGACCATGATTATCATTCACCCCTTTGAATCCATCTAAATCAAGGAAGAGCACTGCAAAGGACGAACCTTCTTTGTGCAGAGTCATGAGTAAGTTAGCCAGAAAAGTAATGAGAAAACGTCGATTCGGGAGGGCGGTTAATCGATCATAGTTGGCAGAATGCTCCAAGGCATCACGACGGCTTTTGGATTGGATATACATCCGTGCAATCAAAATGGACGGAAAAACGGAAAGCAAGGTGATGAAAACGCCCATACCAATCAGGCCACGACGCATGGGGGAGAAATGCTCTGACAGTGTTTGGGCATCAATTCGAACCACCATGGTCCAGTGGTAATTCTTGGGCATTCCGGAGAGAGCCACCATCGGACGGATTCTTCTTGAGATGAACACGCCCCGCCCCTCAGGTGTTTCAAATTCAATACTGCTAGCATGGGTACTCAGGATGGAAGGGGCCAATAGGGGATAATCATTTTGGAATCGAAAATCCTTGCCTTCCAAAAACATAAATCCCCATTCCTTCTCTTGCTCGGTGGAAGAGAGGTAATACCCCTCCTCGTTCAAAAGAAATACGGCATCTTCCGAGTCATGAACATCTCCTGTGATTTCCTCCAGAAGGTTTTTTGCCGGAAAGTTGAGAATCACGATGCCCTGAGAAACCTGGTGCGAAAACACCGCGGTGGAAAAACGGATCATGGGCGAAAAGGGTTGTTCAAGTTCATGATTTTCAATATTCAAATCCAAGGGTGAAACATAGGTTTCTCCTGGCAAAAGGGCCATTGTTTGAGGGAAATAATAGCGATGTGACTTTTTTTGAAGTTTGTTCTGAGCCACAATCTCGGGTTGAGTCTCCACAAGATTTACCCGTACTTGCTCATTCCCCTGGACATCAAGAAATCGAACCTGAGAATAGATTTCCTTTACTTGGGCAAAGGCTTTAAAATCCTGCTGAACTTGAGAATAGTCCTGTGTTTCGATGGCCTCTTGTAAGCTTCCAAGTTGAGAAAGGAATTGAACATCTGCAACCACATCCTGGAATCGTGTGGCGGCTGTATGCTCGCGAGACCGGAGATGCACCTCTTCTTCAAAAACCAAGGAATCCCGATAGGTATTGAGCTGACCTTCGTAGAACAGCACCAAGATCAGACTCACAATCATCCCAAAAAAAAGTGTGAGCAATAGAACCAACGGGCCTTTTTGAAGTTTTCGTTTTTGGTGATTCCAACCTAAACTCACTGTTCCTACCTATTCCCAAATGAATGGACAATCCATTGATAATTACTGGTCTTAGGCTTTTATTATAAGTTTACCTAGGAATCTCTCTGCCAGAAATTGGCAAAAAAAACGCCTGGTAAGAACCAGGCGTTTTGTGCACATCAAAAGATGTCCATGCTCCTTGATAAATCAAAGGGCAGAATCAACCACAGGATGCAATCCTGTGGTCGTTATAAAAGGATTAACCCAAGCGCTTCTCAAGAGCAGCAATCTGGTCAATCAACTCCTGAGGAGTCTTTTCGCCATAGGATTCATAGGTTTCCTTAATGGCGGCCAATTCTTTCTTCCAACCTTCAGCATCAACGGCCAAAAGAGCGTCCATGTCAGCATCAGTAAGATCAAGACCTTCAATATTGATGTCTTCCTTCTTGGGAAGCTTACCAATGGGAGTCTCAACAGCCTCAACAGCATCATCACAGCGCTTGAACACCCACTCCAGAACCCGGCTGTTATCACCGAATCCAGGCCAGATGAACTTGCCTTCGGGAGATTTGCGGAACCAGTTTGTGAAGAAGATCTTGGGAAGCTTTGCACCCTCGGTCTTACCAATCTTCAACCAGTGGTTGAGGAAGTCAGCAACATGGTAACCAATGAAGGGACGCATAGCCATGGGATCACGGCGAACGGTACCAGCTTTGAGGTCAAGAGCAGCAGCGGTAATCTCAGAACCAGCAGCAGAACCCATGAAGGTTCCGTGGGTCCAGTCAAAGGCCTCATTCACCAAGGGGATGGTGGAGGGGCGACGACCACCGAAGAGGAAGGCGTCAATGGGAACACCAGCAGGATCTTCCCAGTTATCAGCAATAGAAGGACAGTTGGAAGCCTTGGCAGCAAATCGAGCATTGGGGTGAGCAGCAGGGGCCTCAGCCGTTGCAGGATCCCACTCGTTGCCCTTCCAGTCAATCAACTTGCCAGGAGCATCGTAGCCAATGCCTTCCCACCACACATCGCCGTCTTCTGTGAGGGCAACGTTAGTGAAGATGGTGTCTTTGGCACAGGAGTGCATGGCGTTGGGGTTGGAATCCATGGATGTACCAGGAGCCACACCAAAGAAGCCAGCCTCGGGGTTGATACCATAGAGGCGACCATCTTTGCCAAACTTCATCCAGGCAATGTCATCACCAACGGTTTCCACCTTCCAACCGGGGATGGTGGGGATGAGCATGGCCAAGTTGGTTTTACCACAAGCGGAAGGGAATGCACCGGTGATGTGCTTCACTTCGCCTTCGGGGCTGGTGAGTTTCAAAATCAGCATATGCTCAGCCATCCAACCCTCATCACGGGCCTGAACGGAAGCAATGCGGAGAGCCAGACACTTCTTACCAAGAAGGGCGTTTCCACCATAACCGGAGCCAAAGGACCAGATCTCACGAGTTTCGGGGAAGTGACAGATGTACTTCTCTTCAACGGGAGCACAGGGCCACTGGCCGTTGTCGCTCTCGCCTTCAGCAAGAGGCTTACCAACGGAGTGAACACAGGGGATGAACTCACCATCAGCGCCGAGAACATCGTACACTTTGGGAGTCACACGAGCCATGATGTGCTTGTTGATCACAACGTAAGCGGAATCTGTGATTTCAAAACCAATCTTTGCAATATCAGAGCCAACAGGGCCCATGGAGAAGGGAATCACGTACATGGTACGGCCCTTCATGCAACCGGCGTATTTGGCCTTCATGATTTTCTTGAGTTCGACAGGATCAATCCAGTTGTTGAGGGGACCAGCATCGGCTTCATTCTCAGAAGCAATGTAGGTGCGACTCTCAACACGGGCCACATCAGAAGGATCAGAACGGAAAAGAAGACTGTTAGGACGCTTCTCGGGGTTCAACCGGGTTGCGAGGCCGCAATCCACCAGTTCCTGGGAAAGACGATCGTACTCTTCTTTGGAGCCGTCGGCCCAGTAGACTGCATCGGGGGTCATGAGCTCTGCCCATTCTTCGACCCAGGAAACGAGTTTTGCGTGCTTGGTGGGCACGGCGTTCAGGTAGTTGATTCCCATTGGGATCCTCCTGTCAGAAATATCAGTGTAAAAGTCTGATTTCCGGTGATATGACCGGAACCGTCATCTTAGTGAAATCCTTCCAAGTGGTCTAGAGATCAACGAGAGCCAAAAATTTCAAGAAATATTTGTAAATAAGATCAATTTGCGAATAATCAACAAATTCTGGGCCTTTCACTATTATATAGAGCCGGGGGGTGGTACAAACAGGGCATTACTCCTTAAAATTAGCCAAATTGGCGCAAAACAAGAGCCGAGTGATTTTGAAACATATTTTCTGCGCACGGTGCGCCGCGGGCGCGGGAAAACAAGGAGTAACAATGAATCCCAAGTACGATGCCCTTTTAAAAGAGAAAATGTCTGAGAAGAGTTATGAGAAGCTCACGGCACTGAAGAACCAGAAAGTTTATGACTTTGTGGGTTTGTTTGCTGAGCATTGTAACCCAG
This sequence comes from Spirochaetales bacterium, assembly GCA_022360655.1. Taxonomy (GTDB): domain Bacteria; phylum Spirochaetota; class Spirochaetia; order DSM-2461; family DSM-2461; genus UBA2779. The sequence continues at coordinate 64,859 of JAKSCK010000237.1, forward strand.
CCACCATTTACGTTTGTGATGACAGTGCTGCTGATGAGGCCTACATCCGTGAGCAGGCTTTGGCAAAGGGTGAAGAACACAAACTGGCAAAAGAGGGCCAAACCATTCACTGGGATGGTTATGGTGATCAGGCACGTGACAAAGCCAACACCAAATACATTGTGACTCCAGAAAACATGGAGCGCATGAAATCTTTGAATGCTGTTCCCTTTGATGAGGGACAGAAAGAAATCATGGAAATTGCCAAGGACAACATGAAGGGCAAAGATGCTGTTGTGAAGTTCTTTGCTGAAGGCCCAACAGGAAGCCCCTTCACCATTCCTTGTATTCAGTTCACAGATTCCTGGTATGTTGCTCATTCAGAGTCAATTCTTTATCGCCCGGCCTATGATCATTTCCTGAACATGAAGGACGATGAGAAAGATGATATCTTCCGCTTCATCCATTCTGCTGGTGAGCAGGATGAGCGAGGATGTTCTGTCAATCTTGATAAACGTCGTATCTACATGGATTTGCAGAACAACATGGTGTACTCCCAGAATGCACAGTACGCTGGAAACTCTGTTGGTTTGAAAAAACATTCCATGCGCTTGGCCATCAACAAGGCTGGCGAGGAAGGTTGGCTCTGCGAGCACATGTTTGTGATGGCCGTAGTTGAACCTGAATCCAAACGACAGACCTACTTTGCTGGTGCTTACCCCTCCGCGTGTGGAAAAACATCCACCGCAATGGTTCCAGGTGAAAAAGTTGTGGGTGACGATATTGCTTACTTCCGCAACATTGATGGTGAATTCCGCGCCGTAAACGTGGAGCAGGGAATCTTTGGTATCATCAAGGATGTGAACTCCAGTGATGATCCTGTGATTTTCGAGAACCTCAAGAAGGGTCAGGAACTGATCTTCTCCAACGTTCTTCAGGGTCCCGATAACAACCCCTACTGGACCGGTATGGGTGAAGACACTCCGACGGAAGGCAACAACCATCATGGTGCATGGAAATTGGGTGACAAGGATGCCAATGGCAAAGATGTCACCATTTCCCATGCCAACAGCCGCTATACCATGCGTCTGGACTACTTAGCCAACTTTGATAAAGAAGGTTTTGAGGCCAAACAGGGTGTAAAGGTTGACGGTTTGCTTTACGGTGGACGCGATTCTGATACCACGGTTCCTGTGGAAGAATCTCCCTCCTATGCCAGCGGTATTTTATTGAAGGCTGCCACTTTGGAATCGGAAACCACAGCCGCCACTCTGGGTGCAGAAGGTGTGCGCACAGCAAGTCCCATGGCCAACATGGACTTTGTGTCCTATCCCTTGGGAGAATACACCGCCAACAACCTGAAATTCACGGAGGGCATGAAGGAAGAACCAAAAGTCTTCAGCACCAACTACTTTATGCTCAGCCCTGAAGGGAAATTCATGACCAGCAAGCTGGCCAAGAAAGTCTGGCTTCACTGGGCAGAAGGCCGCGTTCATGGCGAGTACGAAGGATACAAAACTCCCACTGGAACCATCCCCCTCTATGCCGACTTGAAGAAACTCTTCAAGGATCTGTTGAATGAGGACTTCAGTGAGGAAGACTACACCTATCTCTTCACATTCCGCTGCACCAAGTGGATTGAGAAGCTGGAGAGAACAAAAGCCTTCTTTGCCAAGATGGACAACAATGTTCCAGCACACATCATTGAAGCCTGGGACAAGGCCATTGCAGAGATTTCTGCCGCCAAAGAGAAATATGGCGATCAGATTAAACCTGGAACTTTTAAAGGTTAATTCTGATGTCATGGTGGGGTTGCTCCACCATGACAATAGGTAAATGTCATGAGCCTCTTGATTGTGTTCAATGAGGCTCATGTCTTCCTATTCTAACCATTTGGAAGCACAACCATCATTCTATTCATCATTCAGAAGTCCCAATAAAGTCCTTTCTGTTCATAATGCCTTCAAACCTGAAGAACTCTCCCACTCCCGATTTTTGGAAGAATTATAAAGAATCACACATTTATTCCTTGACGGCGGAAATCGTGCAAGCTAACATCGTGCACGTTAACGACACAATCGGTAACGTGCACGGTTTGTCATAACAAGGAGGATCTATGAAGAAAATCGGTTTATTTGTACTGGCATTAATTTCCATTGCAAGCTTTGCTTTTGCTAATGGTGAGAATGAAAGTAAGGACATGTCTGAGGACAAGATCATCATTGACACGTTTAAAGATCTTTGGCCCGAATACATGATGGAAGCGCTGGAAGCAGCTGGACTTGCTGACAAAGTTGAATTCCGCACAACTCCTCAGAATCAGTATGAATCCAAGCTTAAAGTCACCATTGCTTCTGGTGAGGTTGGTGACATCATTTGCATGGATGCTCCCAACATTGCCTACTATGCTGACCTCGGCGCCTTAGAGCCCTTAGATTCTTATTGGGATGAAAATGATTTTGCAGACCTTGTGGGATCTGCCCGTCAGGCAATGACATGGAATGGTCAAATCTGGGCGGCTCCCCTCAACGAGTCCAACTGCGTTCTCTACTACAACAAGGCCATGTTTGATGAAGCTGGTATTGTTGCTGCTGAAGGTGTGGACAATGCATGGACCGTTGATCAACTCCTTGATGCCGCTAAGAAACTCACTAAAAAGAATGCGAATGGTGAAGTGGAAGTTTATGGTCTGATGCCCCAGATGTTCAGCATTGACCAGAAAAATGAAGGCATGACCTACACACAAATGCTCTGGCCTTGGTGGTTTGGTGCAGACATCATTTCTCCTGATGGATCCACTGTTGATGGCTATTTCAACAGCCCCGAAAGCAAAGCTGCCCTTCAGTTCTACGCAGACCTCTTCAATAAGCATGGTGTTTCCCCCCAAACAGCAATGTCTAACTTCTTTGCTGGTGAGAAAGTAGCCATGTGGTTCAATGGACCTTGGATGGTTGGCGTTTGGAAAAACAACTTCCCTGAGTTCTATGAGAGTGGAAACTGGGCCGCCATGCCTCTTCCTCAGAATGTGGCCGCAGCAAGCAACTCTGGCAGCTGGAACCTGGCTGTCACTGCAAACTCAAAGAACAAAGAATTGGCTTTCAAAGTTCTCCAGGCCATCACAGGAAGCCAGGGTTCTGCCATCTACAACGAGCGAAGCGGAAATCTTCCCGCTCGTGCCTCTGTCCTGGCTCAAACAGACATGACTGCCGTTCCAATGAACGTCATTCAAGAGCAGCTGTTGAAAACCTCCAAGGCTCGGCCAGTAACCCCCGTGTATCCACTCATCTCTGAAGCATTCATGAATGCTTACAATGCCGTTGCTTACGGTGCCGATGTGGACGAAGCCTTTGAAGAGGCTGTTCGCGAGATGAACGACGCCCTCCGTTAAATTGAATTGCCTCGAAGAGATTCTTCTCTTCGAGTTTCCCACCTTTCACAGCTGTGAAAGGTGGGACTCCCATCCCCACAGGAGTATCCGATGAACCAGCGCCGATGGACCTTGACGCGCTACAATGGAAAAGAAGTGCGTGATGCCCTTCTCTTTCTTCTCCCTGCCATTGCCATCATTACCATATTTGTTGCGTGGCCTGGAGCAAAGCTCTTCTACTTTAGCCTGACAGACCTCAAGCTTATGGGTCGTGGACAATTCGTGGGGCTCAACAACTTCACGAAAATACTAGGAAGCTCCAGCTTTATGGACTCCGTGAGTGCAACCCTCCAATTCATGGTGGTGGTTGTCATTCTTCAAACTTCATTAGCCCTAGGATCTGCCGTGATTCTCAACCATGAGACACAGGGGATTCGAACAATTCGAAGCATTCTCTTTGTGCCTGTTGTCCTTTCATTTGTTGTTGTTGGATACATTTGGAGAGGAATGTACAACGCCGATTACGGCCTGGTGAATGGACTTCTCTCATCACTCGGAATTCCCAAACAAGGATTTCTTGATGATGGAAGCCAAGCCTTAGGATCTCTCATATTTGCTTGTATTTGGAAAACATGGCCGTTTTTCATGATGATTTTCATTGCCGGCCTCAAAGATATCCCCATCAGTATTCATGAGTCCGCACTCATTGACGGTGCTGGACCTATAAGACGATTTGTTTCTCTCACTCTTCCCATGCTGAAACGAACACTTCTGTTTGTTGTGGTGATTACCACAATGGATTCTGTTGTCAAAGTCTTTGTTCCTGTTTATGTGATGACCAGCGGAGGACCCATGGGCTCAACCGACATGCTGGTTCATCGAACATGGAGAACGGCATTCCGACTGGGAAAATTCGGAGAAGCCTCAGCCATGGCTGTTCTTCTCTTCCTCTTTGTTCTTCTCATCAACCTTATACAGCTCAAAATGGGGGAACGCAGCGATGATTAAGTCTCTCGAACGCATCAGCTGGCCAGCCCGGCTTACCCTTGTTGTGCTGTTAGCCATCATGACCATCCCACTTTTATGGGGAGTCTCACTGTCCTTCCGTTCTAACACGGAAATTGCTGCCATGTCGGGTTTTGGGATTCAAAGTTTTATCCCTGAGCACTTCACCATCATCAACTATCAGAACTTTTTCAGCTCTGTGAATTTCCTTCGGGTTCTTGCCACCACTCTCTATGTTTGTGGGGCGGTCACATTGGCCAGTGTTCTCACAGATGCCATGGCGGCATTTGCCTTTGCACGAATGCGATTTCCCGGACGAGACATTCTTTTTTCGGCCGTTCTGGCCACAATGATTCTTCCCTTGGAACTTCTCATTATTCCCCTCTACAGCCAAGTAAGGGATATGGGAATGATCAATAAACTTTCTGGAATCATCATTCCTTTCACAGCCAATGGCTTTGGAATCTTCTTCCTCAGACAGTTTATCAAAGGGGTACCAAATGAGTTGGAAGAAGCCGCAACAATCGATGGTTGTGGTCGGTGGCGACTTTTTGGTCAGATCATTCTCCCACTCTGTCGCACGGCACTGATTACCTTAGGAACCATTCAGTTCTTGGCTCAATGGGACGGATTTCTTGTACCTGTGACATTCATCAGTGAACCCTCGAAGGCTGTTCTTCAAGTTGTTCTTGCCGATCTCCACTCAGGAGTCTACTTCAACGATTATGGGATTCTCTATGCTGGCATCACTGTTGGCTCCCTTCCCATCATTCTCCTGTTTGTCTTTATCCAGAAATACTACATGGATGGGATTGCCTCAACAGGAATCAAAGGATAATTTTTATGGGTACAACATACACAAAAAGACGCATCTTTTTTGACATGCATTTTCCAGAGATCTCTGGGCAAAACATTGCAGAGAACTTTCAGCCGGCTGCCATTGCAGAATCCATGAAGGCCGCCCATGTGGATTCTGTTATTGCCTTTGCCAAATGCCAGTTTGGAAACTTCTACTACAACACTCCCCAATGGCATAAACACACAGGTCTGGGTTCCCAAGATTTTCTTGCTGAATTTGCCAAGGAACTGCATAAAAGAGAGATTGAAATCATTGGCTACATCTCCATCTCCTGGGATGAGTGGCAGGCAAATCATCATCCAGACTGGCTTGTGGAAGATTCCCAGGGACAGAGAGGCACACCTGATGCATTTCGCTGGCGAACCCTCTGCCTCAACTCCCCATACCGAGTAGAAGTGCTCAATCAAGTCCACGAAATTGCCTCCCTTCCTTACCTGGATGGTATGTGGATTGATATGAGCATCATTGGGGAGGACAGTTGTCATTGTCATCGATGCCGCAAAGCGTTTGAAGATCGTTTCCACCGCCCTCTCACCCCCCAAGAAGGCCCCTCTCTCGACTTCCGAAACTTCCGTTATGACACCATTGAGGCCTTTTATTCGGAAGCCTACCAGCGGGCACGGGAGGCCAATCCAAACTTGGCCCTCACCAACAACTATTGGGGATATCCCTTCTCCTCCTATTCTATGGGGAGCCGTACCATTGGCGCGTTAAAAAACGCCGATTACACAACTGGTGAAGCCTATACCGACTGGACCGGCATTCTGGCACCAGCCATTTTTTCCCGGTTCTTACGCAGCCTCTCCAAAGGTCGGCCCTTTGAAGCTCTCATTGGCCGCTTCATCAATACCTGGGATTATTGCCGAAAACCTTTTGAACAACTGGAATATGAATGCCTCACCGTTTTTGCCAACGGCGGCTGTGTCACCATTGATGATGAACCCTATGCCGATGGTTCCATTGATGAAGAACTGTACTCCCAAGATATTGCCCGCATTTATGGCACCATGGAGCAGTTTGCTAGTTCTGTCCAAGGAAGTCCTGAGAAGTATTTGGCCATCTATCATTCCTTGAAGAGCAAAGACAACTGCAGTGAAATTGAGTTTATTCGCCGAACCGTTGGGGCCTTCAAAATGGCTTTTGATTTGAGCATACCTGTGGAATTTGTTTTTGATGAGCAAATCGCGAGTGCCGAGGATCTAAAACCCTATGCTGCCATCCTTCTTCCAGGCGTTCACTGCATGGATTCGGAAGAAAAACAGCACTTTGCCGATTATGCCCAAGCAGGAGGACGAATCATCAGCTTTGGTGGCTGCGGACTCTTTGAGGAAAAGGGTTGGGCTGGAATCCAAGATCTGGGCGCACTTCCTCACAGCCTTACCTACAAACAGGAAGCCATTGATGCGCAAACTGGACGCTTCATCACCCCCCCCACCCTGGTTCGTGGAGAAGCCAGAAAACTTCACACAACCGGTACAGCCCAGGCCTCAGGTATTCTTCTTGCTCCCGTTTGTCGCAACACAAAAGAGGAGTTCTTTCACAACAACCTTCCTGCTCCAGGCAAGGCAGAAATTTCCCCCATTCTGATTCAATCCACCCTGGGCCAAGGGAGCATTTTTGCCTACTCCCAGCCCTGGAGCGAGCATTATGCAAAGTATCCTGCTGCCCCCTGGCGCAAAACCCTGGCTGAAGCCCTGGAAGGGTTGAAATCCCCAGTTGTTCAAATACCGGCGTCGAAGCGTCTCGACTCTGTGGTGTACCAGCAAAGTAATGCATTGGTGATCCATCTTATGTTAGCATCGGCTGACCCCGTCATAGGATGCGGATTGATGGATCCCATGGGAGGGAACTTTGAACGCCCCTATGAAGTTGTGGAGGAAATACAGCCCATGCGGGACATTGTGATGACCATCAGTTCAGAACAGACTCCATTAACCGTTCGTAGCCTTTCTGGACGCACCAATCCTAAAATTGACGGTCATACCATTCGTGTGGATGAACTTCGCACCTGGGATGCCCTTGTTGTGGAGCTTGCATAGTGGCCAGGGAACGCATCACCACAAAAAAACTTGCCGAACTCTGCGGTGTCTCCCTTGGTACAATAGACCGAGCCCTCAACAACAGGCCTGGCATTCGCGAAAGCACTCGTGAACGCGTTCTTGCTGCTGCCGCAGAGTATGGATACAAACCCAACCACATTGGACGAAGCCTGCAATCCGGCCGAACCATGGACATTGGTGTGGTGGTGCATGACCTGGATAATCGCTTCTTTTCCCAGCTTGTGAATGCCATCCAACAAGATGCCTGGGAACGAGGATACTTCATCCAACTGGCCGTAACACTGCGTGATCCTCAGCGGGAAAAAGCCGTTCTGGAACACATGATTGAGCGCAATGTGGATGGGATTCTCCTTTTTCCGGCAGGAAAAGAGGAAGAGCTGGGCCAGTATTTGTCCAGCCTCCCCCTCCCCGTTGTGGCCATTGGAAATGCCCTCTTTCCAGAAGGATGCTGTAGCCTCGTCGGTTTAGATGATCGAACCCTTATTGACCAGGCCACACAGGCGGCCATCCAACGGGGCTACACCCGACTGGGATTTGTGGCCCCCTATCTCAAAACCAGCCAACATCTCAACAATTTTGAAGCAGAAGAACGTCTCAATGGTTTTCTGGCCGCTGCCCAAAAAGCTGGAGTGGAGAGTTTTGTTCTTGATGATTGGGATTATCTTCAGCAACTCGAACAGGTTCCCTGGAAAAAAGCTCAGACAGCCTTGATCTGCACCAGTGATATTTTTGCCCTAGAAGTGGTGAACCAGCTCCATCAGCTTGGTTTATCCATTCCCCAGGATGTGGGTGTGATGGGATTTGATGACATTGATATTCTTCGGTATGCCAGCACAGCTCTCACCACCGTCCGTTATCCCGTCGGTGAAATTGGGCGGATGGCCGTGCGTCGACTGCTGCAAGAAATGGATGATGCCACCCTCACACCTGAAAAAGTGTCACTGGATTCTCGCATCATCTGGCGGGATTCACTCTAGTCAAAAACTCAAGATCGACCCCGCTGCTCCGCAGCGGGGTGTTTGAGGAGGATGAGACCTTAGCGCCTCTTTCCTCTGCCGCGGTTCTTTGTTCCGCCCTGCGGGCGATTGCTCTGATTTCCCGAACGCCCGCTATTGTGAGAGGCTGCTTTCCCTTGGTTGGATTTCTGGCCTCGAGAAGACGGTCCTTGGGCGTTCTGGCCGGGGGCCATTCCCCGACGCCCCCGCCGGCCGGAGGAGGCCGGCGCCTCACCCCTTCGCCCCCGCGAAGGGGTCGGCCGAGAATTCCGGGAACCAGGAGATGGGGACATATAATCCCCTTCTGCAGGCACCAGACACTTAGGACCACGGCCAATCAAATCCCCCCGTCCCGCTTTTCGAAGAGCCTTGCGCACAATGTCACGATTCTCTGGCCGGTTGTACTGCAAGAGAGCCCGCTGCATGGCCTTTTCCAAACCATCCGAGGGAATATGCACATTCTTGCCAGACATGGGATCAATCCCGGTGTACCACATGCAGGTGGAGAGGGTTCCTGGAGTGGGATAAAAGTCTTGGACCTGATCCGGAATAAAACCAGAATCCCGAAGATGTTCGGCCAAGATGATGGCATCCTTGAGACGAGAACCTGGATGACCAGAAATGAAATAGGGCACCAAGTACTGTTTCTTGCCCAGTTGAGCATTCACCTGGCCATAGCGCTCCACAAAGCGCTCGTACACTTGACGTTTGGGTTTGCCCATCACCCGCAGAACATCGGGAGACACATGTTCGGGAGCCACCTTCAACTGACCACTCACATGATGCTCGCAAAGTTCACGCAGAAAATCATGGGTGGTATCGGCCTGGAGATAATCAAATCGTATGCCAGAACGAATGAAAACCTTCTTCACCTTATCCAGTGAACGCAGTTTTCTCAGCAGTTGGATGTAATCCCCGTGGTCGGCTTTGAGGGCCTTGCAGGGTTCAGGAGCCAAACAGCGTTTGCCAGGACAGGCGCCCTTGGTCCCCTGTTTGGCACAGGCGGGATCACGGAAGTTGGCGGTGGGACCGCCCACATCATGGATGTATCCCTTGAATCCTGGATCATCAATGAGAATTTGGGCCTCTTCCATCAAGGAATCATGGCTACGAGATTTTACAATGCGCCCCTGATGGAAGGCCAAGGCGCAGAAAGCGCAGGCTCCAAAACAGCCCCGACTGGACACCAAGCTGTATTTCACTTCTTCCACGGCCGGAACCGGTTCGGTGTAAGAAGGATGGGCCTCCCGGGCATAAGGAAGGGCATACACCTCATCCATTTCCTCCCGAGTCAGAGGTTTGGCTGGAGGATTTTGCACCACCGATCGAGAACCATAGGATTCCACCAGCACCTGTCCGGTGAAAGGATCGGCATTTTCATACTGAAGGCGAAAGCTCTGGGCAAACCGACTGCGCTTGGCTTTGAGTTCCTCATGGGAGGGAAGAATCAAGGCCTCTTTGGGAACCTCATCACTGGGACAGGCGTACAGTGTACCTGGGATTTCCCGTATGGATGAAACTGGACGGCCCTTGTCCAAAGCCGCCGCAATGCCCTTGATGGCCCGCTCCCCCATTCCGTAAATCACCAGATCTGCCTTGGAATCCAGAAGGATGGAACGACGCAGGGAATCCTTCCAATAGTCATAATGCGCCATACGCCGCAGGGAGGCTTCCAGGCCGCCCAAAATCACTGGCATTCCCTTGTAGGCCTGCCGCACCAGATTGGCATACACAATGGCCGCCCGGTCGGGACGCTTTCCGGCCTTTCCCCCCGGAGTGTAAGCATCTTGTCGACGCTTTTTCTTGGCCGCTGTGTAGTGATTCACCATGGAATCCAGATTTCCTGAAGTCACCAAGAACCCCAGCCGAGGACGGCCCAAAACTTTGAGAGAATTGGGGGTGGTCCAATCCGGTTGAGCAATGATGCCAACCCGGAAACCTTGGGCTTCCAGGACACGGGTAATCACCGCCGCTCCAAAGGAGGGGTGGTCCACATAGGCATCACCGGTCACCAGCACAAAGTCAAGCTGGTCCCATTCTTTATCAGCCATATCTTGGGAACTGATGGGCAGGAAGGAATTCATTGCTCCCGATTATCCCGATTTCCCCCCTGGTGGACCAGCGTCATCCCCAGGAAACCCTGTCCTCTTCACGGAGAATCCACGAGGACCTCAAGTATGAGCATCCACATAACAGGCAATCACCTGGGCAAAAAATGCTCCTAAGCCTGGTGCAAACGCGTCATAAAATGCGGCAAACCGCTCATCTTCTCCATAGCTTTGCCCCAAATCCCGGAATGCTGGAAATGAGGCCTCCCAAAACTGATTCACATACTCATGTTGACGCTTGGCAAGAGCCAAGGCCCCAGGAGCATCCACTGGGCCACCCAAGAACTCCACCAATTCCTTTGCAATGGTTTGTCCTTCTGCAAAAACGGCCGCCTTTTTCTCATCACTCCATGAAGCCATGCGCTGTTCACTGGCCTCCACGGCAGAGGCTCCATATTCCGCCACAGCCTCATCCCGATACTGGGCTTCTGCCTCTTCAAAACCTTGAAACTTATCTTCATCACTCATGGTGTTCTCCTCCTCATCCAATTCCTTTAACGTGTTCTTCACTGTTTTTTGAATGGCCTTTAACCGGCGAATGCGCCCCTCCAATAATCGCTGGTGCTCTTCTAAAGCCCGACGCTGTGCAAAACCAGGTAAATCCAAAATTCGCCGAATTTCCTTGAGTGGTACATCCATTTCCCGAAACAGCAGGATTTGCTGCAAACGGTCTAACTCCTCTAGGCCATAGCTTCGATACCCCGAGGCCCTCCGATGCGATGGAATCAGGAGTCCCACATCCTCATAATGCCGTAAAGTTCGGCAACTGACTTTCGCCAATCTGGCCAAGGCACCAATGCTGTATTCCATACATCTCCATCCATGGATTTCATTACTCTAAAGTATGACGTAACGGTAAGCTCAAGGATTGTTTTCTCTATTAGATCGACCCCGGCGCTCACCGCCGGGGTAAAAGAAAAAAATCACACATCAGGAGCTGTCGTGAATCACATCAATCCTGTGAACATGAGTAATTTAAAGACGCAGCATGCATCCCCATTCAGAACGGTTTGAACAACATAAGCATCAAAAGAAGAGCAGAACAGTCACACGTTTTATACTGTTGCTAAGGTTTACCATCTTTAAATTCGATGCACACGCATTTACCCTATAAAAAGACTCCTGATGGAATCAGTTTTCCTCAACCATCACATTCATTCCTTCATATGAAAGAAGATTATATTCGCGTTGCTTTTCTTTAGGAGAAATTCCATAGAATCGTTTAAATGCTTTATAAAACGTATTCATGTTTCTGTATCCACATTTCCGTGCAACATCATTGATTGATTCAGACGAAATCTTGATTAAAGAAAGTGCATGAGTAAGCCGCTTTTCCTCAATGAAGTTTCCAATTGAAACGCCATAGTGTTCTTTAAATATGGTGGTGAGATACCCAGGAGTAAAACCAAGTTGATCTGACAACATGGCCACAGAAAGAGAATAATCATGGAAGTTCTCTTCAATAATATTCCTTAAAGACTCTAAGATTTTATAATTCTTTGTGTTATGGGCACTATGGGTATTCTGATAACTCTTCTCTACAATTGATAGAACTTTACTCTTCAACTCAGATATGTTGTCAACAGTTTGCAAATACAAAAAATCATTTATTTCAAGTGCAAGATCATCACTGCTGACATTAATCATCGATAATATCTTTAGTAAAAGACTAATAATATACAATTTAAACTGCGCTTTATAAACCTGCGACCATTTCTTTTCTGTTTCCAACGAAGGAAACAAGTTCTCAAGTGATTTCAACAGCTTATTAAACTGTCCTTTCTTTATAAAAAGTAAAATTTCACTTTCTTTATTTAATGGCAGATTCAAGGTTATATCGCTATTACAAATCTCATTGAAATACGTGATTGTTGATACAGATTTTTGACTAAAATAATTTTTAACAAATAAGGCTTCGCTATAAGAATCCATGATTTGCGAATATGATGATTTAACATCTCCTATATAGATATTAAACGACTTGCTATCAAACTCATCATTCAGCACTTCATATGTGGAATTCATGCCTTTCTCAATCATTCCTAATTCCGAATTAGAAAGTGAGAGAATAACGGCAATACTTTGATTATTGGATTCGTAGGTAAGTATTTCTGAATCCATATATCTTTGCATTGATAATTTAAAAATCTCTAAAAATCGACTACTATTCTCATAATCTTTAATATCATTCGTTAGAATAACAACTCTATAGTTTGTATTGGTCCAATGGATTTCCGCTTCTTCCAGCTCTGATTGGAAATCATGAGAAGAAGCAAAGCTTCCTGATAAAAGTTTATATGTAAAATTTGACTTTAAAAGCAGTCTTCTCTTCTCTGTTATTTTTTGCAGTTCCTTTCTGTCATTATATAAGTTATCTATATCGTCTAACAATGATTTAAACCCTTTATCAATTGACTTAGAGTTTTTACTGCTAATTCTCCTTACCAGCTCTTTGTAAGGCTTATTTGTAGTGGTATATAAAAAAGTAAAAATACTAAGAAAAATGATAGTAAATATTCCGGTAATAATTGAAATAGCCTTGGGAATATATGCAAGTTGCTCCTTTATTAATTGAGTCGGTATTGCTTTGACAAGCATCCAGTTACTATCAAGTGAAGAGTCAAAGAAAAAAAGAAAGTTCTTATTATCTTCTAATTTATCAAACTGTTTCTCTTGAATATCTTGATAAAAATCACTTTTCGTAGAATCATCAATGTAATCTGAATTTGATTTCTCTACCAATAAATTGTTTTTATAAAATATTGCAATAAAACCACACTTTGAAATATCCTGTTCTAGCTGATTCAACATTTCTTTGGAAGAAAACTCAACCATCAAAACACCTTTTTTGTTAATAGAATCAGCAGGGAGCTTAAAGGTAAAGAGAACTGTCTTAATTCGATTCCCAAGAGAGTTTATTCGACTACCTACTAAAAAATTATTGCTACTTTTTTCTGATTTTAAATAGTATCTCCAGCTCTCATAATCGAATGAGTTAATTTTGAAATGATCATCATACATATATTCTAGCTGTGTTGTTGTATCATTTCCAATATAAGCTTCAGACTTATAAAAAAGAGTTCCAACATTGACAATAAAAGGGTTTAGAGGAAGAAGAGTATTGTAATATTGACTGTATCCTTTCATGTCCATTACATTACTATTCACATCGTTAATATCATATTCATAGAAAGTTTTTGTTGAGGACAAACAATTTACTTGAGCGCAAATCAAAAAAAGATTTTTTATAACTTTTGAAAATTTTTGTACTTGTGAATGAAATTCTTGGTTCTCAACCTGTGTAAAATACTTATGGATTTCACCATAACCAACACTAAAAAGAAAAGAACCAAAACAAACAAAAACTATCAAGATCACAATATATGATATGAAAACTTTATCATACAGTCTTTTCATGCTTAAATTTACTATAGATTTCATGTAAAAACAAGGGATATTGTCTGATGTCAATATCCCTTGCCAACTTTATAAGCTCTATAATTAAACTTGTTTTTATTAAATATTTTGTTCGAGCAAAAAACCAGAGTACATCATCTTCTTATAAATATAGAGAAATAATGCAAGCTTTCTTTGCAACATATTCAACTTATCATTGTATCAAATACTCACACGCATTCCATGCTCAAACACTATCTCTATAAATGTAAAATGGACCTACTTATTTATACTGACGGTCATAACCCATTTGAATAACTTCAATTAGCTGATCCATTCCAAGATCTTTAACCTGCTCAAGATAAGCATTCCAATCCTCATCACTATTGGGATCCATGTTGCCGGTCACAAAGTTTGCATAGGATTCAGCCTCCCAGAGTCGGAATGTTTCATGCAGATCATTGCGTAAGGCCAGTTCATCTTCTGTAAAGTTAATTGGAGGAATAGCATAGGGCTTTCCGTAGGGTTCATATGAATGAGCGGCATCAAAAAGAACTTGCTCTTGGTCAAAACCATCTGCAGCTCCAACGGCGTTACTGAGTCGGAAGAAATTCGACTCAACACCGGGAGTCCCACTTCCCCAGTATTTGTTCTGACTAACACCATAAGAGAGAATAATTTTATACCAGGATTCATCACTCAGGAATGAATGAAAGTCACTTGAATCAATGCTCCAATCAACCTCAGGTTCACCTTTGCTTATCATTTTTTGCAAGAGCTTTTCTTCGTTATATGTCCCATCGGGATTGTGTCCCAGAGCCATAAGAAAGTCTGCAAGTTTAAAGGCAACTTCTGGGTATTCACAGTTCTCAGTAATGATGAAATTGCTAGGATTGGCAGGGGTGTAGTAAGCAATCGTCTGCTGAAGTCCGGTTGGTCCTTTGAGTGGAGCCAGATAAACAAAATCATTGTATCGTTCGTTTTTACTCGTCAAATCGCAAACTTGAGAAAGAGTCCCTGACGGAACAGCACCAATAAGATTTCCATCCGGATGCTCAATGAGACTTTTCACCTGGGATGCAGAGACTGTGAATGCTTCTTTGAAGATCAAATCCTCTTTGTACAGCTTGTTTGCATACTTCAAACCTTCTCGAAAGCCTTCTTTTGTAATTGAGGTTTGAACAACATCGTCTTCAATGTATAGCTTTGTTTGGCTGATATGCCCATATGGAGAGAATGTGAAGGGGTTCATAAGATAGCCATCAAGACGACTATTCCAGGCATGTTTTGCAATCTGTGTCAAAGGAATCTCATCATGAGGGTCCCCATTTCCATTCGCATCCTGTTCTTTAAAGGCCTTCAGTACCTGATAAAATTCTTCTGTTGTTGTGGGTAATTCAAGCCCTAAATTGTCTAACCATGTTTTGTTTATCAACATTCTCTGCGAATAATTGCAATGGAAACATTCGTTGAATTGAGGAAGTCCATAAATCTTACCATCCATGGCACGAAGCTGAGAGGGAACAGTCGGGTCGTACTCAAAGAACTCTTTTATATTGACTCCTTGCTTCTCTATGTACTCATCAAGTGCAAGAAATGTTCCTCTTTCTCCATAGATTTTTGCGGCATCTGGAGTGACACCCCATCCCATGAAGATATCTGGCATATTGGCACCAGTAGCAAGTTTTAAGTTGACAATTTCCGGAGCATCTTTGGGGTTAGATTGTTCAAAAACAAGTTTTACGTTTAGATGGTCCTCAATATACTTTGTAAACCAGTTCTCATTGAGATCTTCAACCCAGGATTCTGTTCCGGCAAAAACAGTAAAAGTGACTTTCTCGTCTACAAGGGGAAACTCACCGGGACCACTCACTGTGACATTCTTTCTTTCGTTTTCACCATTTGCAAAAAGTGATGTCATCACCACAAAGAAGCAAAGTCCAAGCGCAAGAATTCTCTTCATAAAATTTCTCCTATTTGTATCTGCAAAATGCAGTTTTACCCTTTAATAGCTCCAACCATGACACCCTTAACAAAATGTTTTTGTACAAAGGGATAAATCAACAACATGGGAATGGAAGCAACAATAATTAGTGAGTATTTCAGCAACTCAGCAAGCCCCTCTTGTGCAGCTAAGGCTTCCACATTCACATTGCTGGTCATAGATGCATCAAACTGACTTTGCAAGAGGATTCCCCGAATAACAATTTGTAAAGGTCGAAGGGTAACATCTTGTATATAAATCATTGCATCAAAAAACATATTCCAATGCCCCACACTATACAGCAGGGCATTTACTGCAATAATTGCATGGGAAAGTGGTAAGACAATCTTCATTAGAAAATAAATATCACCACATCCATCCATCTGTGCAGCTTCAAAAAGTTCTTCCCCAATAGTATGTTTAAAAAAAGTACAAGTAATTATCATATTATAAACACTCATAGCATTCGGAAGCCAAAGAGCCCACCTTGTGTTGATTAAGTTCAACTGATTAACCAACAAATATGTAGGGATTAATCCACCATTAAAAATCATGGTAAAGATAAAAAGAAACATAAAGTATTTCTTTGATCTAAAACTTTTTTTAGAAAGAGGATAGGCTGCCAATATCGTGAGGGCAATGTTAATCAATGTTCCAAAAAATGTATTTACAATAGAATTATAGTAACCTCTCCATATTTTTGAATCATTAAAAACTGCTTCGTAACCTCTTAGATTAAATTTAACGGGAAAAAGCCATACTTTTCCTGAGGAGACAGCTGTTGGCTCACTGAAGGAAGCACTGAGAATAAAAATAAGAGGATAGATAACTCCAACAAATGCCAAGAGCAAAAAAAGGAAGTTAAAAGTGTAGAAGAACTTATCGCTGAGTGTAGATCTCATCTTCACGTTTTTCATGAATTTTCCTACCAAATTGAAGTCTTAAAGACTTTCTTTGAGGCCATATTGACAGAGACTAAAAGAGCAACATTGACAATTGAATTAAGAAAACCTATTGCCGCTGCATATGAAAATTTTGGTAATCCTGTTTTTAAACCAACACGATAGAGATAAGTTGAAATAATCTCAGAAGAAATCATATTCAATGGGTTTTGCATCAAAAATATTTTTTCAAAACCAATTTGTAAAAGCTGGCCTACACTAAGAATAAGTAGCGTGACCATTGTTGGAGTTATTCCAGGAATATCCACATGAAGGATTCTTTTAAACCTGTTGGCCCCATCTATTGTTGCCACTTCATGCAAAGTTGGATCTACTCCTGCTAGAGCAGCTAAATAAATAATTGTGCTGTATCCTGCATACTGCCATATACCAGAAACCGTGTAGATTGTAGAAAAATACTTGGGGATTCCCATCAGAACTTTTGTTTCAAGGTTAAAAAGTTTTACAAAATGACCATAGGCACCAACGCTTGGGGATAAGAATTGGATGATAATACTAACCATAACAACTGTAGAAATAAAATACGGAGCATAGATGGTGAACTGAACAAGTTTCTTCCATGGCTTATTCTTTGTTGCATTGAGAGCCAAGGCTAATAGAATAGGAATAGGAAACCCACAAATAAGAGATTGAATACTGATGATGAGAGTATTTTTAATAACTCGCGCAAACATATACGAGTTTATGAATGCTTTAAAGTGTTTTAAGCCCACCCAAGGACTGTGTAGAATACCAAGATGTGCTTTAAAATCTTTAAAGGCAATCAACAAACCATACATGGGTTGATATTTAAATATTAGCACCCATAAAACGGGTAGAATGAGTAAGATTAGCAACTGTTTGTTGTTGCGAATGTCATACTGGAGACTTTTAACAAAACGCATAGAAACTCACTTGAAAAGGTTTCAATTATTTTGGAGTTACTTTTCACAGCCCGTCAAAATGAAATATTTTCGATTTGTGGATTTTTGTTCGTTTTCATGAGGAACTTTATTCAAAACCATACAAATTTTAAAATGAACAAAATTTCCTTAATCTTTAGTCATGAAGTCTCTGAATCATCGCTTCGAACGTTCTTCAATGAAGTTCTAACTCAGATATTAGGGTATATATGAATCATTCAAGTTTTAACACCGAGGCATAGAACTTTAACCTGGATTTAATTTAGTTCATTTCTTTCTATTAATTCTTTACAAGCGTTTAAACATCATCCGAATCTACCGAAAGGCTCATTAGATTAATAAAAGTCCACCAAGAATATCGACTCGAATTTGCTACCGTTCAATGGAACGTTCTTCATCCATCATTCTCTCATCAACATGCTCAGGAGTTTACATCTTTGATTCCCTAGCAATGGCTTAGAACGGCATCACCACAGGTCATAGAGAGCTCGATGATGGTGCTCATAGACGGTTAACACGCACGGCTGGCTCTCGTTTCAATCTGAGAAATCATCATTCTTGGGTTCTATCCCTAAAATAGCTCAGAGAAGAAGGATCAATGATTACGCTGGATTCTATCCACTCAAGAACTTGGCACCAATGCAAAAAGGAAGGGAGCATATCAAGACTCTTTGACCGTGTCAAAATATGACCGGTCCATTGAGTTC
This sequence comes from Spirochaetales bacterium, assembly GCA_022360655.1. Taxonomy (GTDB): domain Bacteria; phylum Spirochaetota; class Spirochaetia; order DSM-2461; family DSM-2461; genus UBA2779. The sequence continues at coordinate 83,183 of JAKSCK010000237.1, forward strand.
AAGGACTCAATTCGAAAATGTTTCCCGGAACTGAGAGGGTGTTTGTTTGTACGCCTCTTTGAATAAGCGGAAAAAACTTTGCTGATTGGCAAATCCCACCCGGAAAATGATGTCATTCACAGATAAGGATGTGGATTTCAGCAGACCTTCCGCTTTCTTTAGGCGAAAATCATTGATATAGCGATGTAAAGGAATTCGGGTTTCCCGTTTAAACACCCGTAGCATATATGTGGTATTCATGTTCATGGCATCCGCAATCATTTCACTTCCGAGACCCGGATTTTCATAATGATTCATGATGTAAGCAATGATGGAAGCAATGGTGTCATGCTCTGTAACTTCGGAATCTTGACCAAGAGCAGCTTGCATTCGAGTGAAGAGATTCACCATGTACTGAGCATCTTCTCTATGGGTTTGGCAGGCCCACAAGGACTCCAGGATTCCTTCTAAATCAAATTCTCTTGGTACTCCCACCTTTGCTTGGATTCGCTCAATCAAACCCTCATAAACGGCTGTGATCAGCCGGACAAGTGCTCGTTGGTAGAATGCCAAACTGAAATTCAAAAGATCATCCATAAAGCCATTCACACAGGGGTCAATGCTCTCCACTTCCTCTTTCAGAATGGCTGAAAGCAAGGCGCGTTCCTGATTCTTAGGATAGATTCCATGGGATTCATGGCGATGTTGAAGATGAGAAAGACTCAAAATGGGTTGGAATCGAAATTTTCGCAGGTAGGGGTGAAAGGATTGAATCTGCCGAATCCCATGGCCTAAGTCTTCCAGTCTTACCCCTTCTTTATTGTAGGCCAGCACCACATCTCCATCCCAAAAAGCTTGGAGTTCCTGTTGAAACGGATGGAGGAGAGCATCCAATTCCTGAGAGTTTCTTTTTTGGAACACAATCAGCTGGGCATCTTGGGCAAAAGAAAACTGAACAAATCCCCCATCACCTAAAATTCGAGAAAAGGCATTTTGAACAAATTCTGCAATCAGGGGATGAACCCAATTCTGGACACTCAATACCATTGTATAAAACGGTTCAGAGGCCAAAAGTTGAGGGTGGCATTGACCCAAGATCCTGCCAACATCATCGGAAGAATAGTCGGCATAGAAATCTAAGAGGGACATAAAGCGGGAATGAAGAAGAGCATTTCTATCCCGCTCAGTTCGTAGCTCTGCCTGCTCTGCTGATTCAATGAGGGCATGAATGGGCTTTCTCATGCTCAGAAGAGAAAACATCGCAATGAGCATTGCAATAAAAAGAACCAGCAAGGAAATGATCAGAATGATGTGTTTTGCATCCCGCGTTTTGGCTAATAACGCTGGAAGTTCAAGAACCTTGAGAAAGTACCAATCGGTGAGTAGGGGGGACTGGTAGCCCACAACCATCACCTCATCCTCCCCTTGATGGATTTTTTGATGAAATTCACTCCCATGGTTCTTCAGAAACTGAGGAAAATTGTGAGTGACCAAGGGGAGGTTCTGGGAGGTTCCAAACATCAATTCACCCTGGGATGTCACCACATACAAGGGATGCTCAGGAGTTTGATCCAAAGATGCAATAGCCTCTTTCATCCGGTCTACGGAGACATTGATCACAATGAGGCTGGCCGTTTCATAGCGTTGTTGATGACTGAAACTCACCACAAAGGAATACACATCGGATTCCAAAACATCATCCGTGAGCATGTCTATTTCATGGATGACTCTTCGATGAGGGAAATATTTGTTCACACGATTGTGGTTCAAACTTTCATAAAGAAATTCTTTATCAAAAAAATCATCCAAGTCCCACAGAGAAGACACTTTCAAGTTTTTCCCAGAGTAGTACACCATCTGTGTTTTCCGATTCAGCACATAGATGGAATGCACTTCCTTTCCAATGCCCTGAAAACTTTGTAGCGTTCTCATGGCAAAGTCACTTTCCATCTGAGACACGTTGGAAAAATACAACAGCTTTTGAATATTGAGATTTGTATGCAATTGAATGGCCAACTCTCGTGCCTCTTCTATCACCAATTCGCTGGCATAAGAGGATCTTTTCAAATTGGTCATCTCTGATTCCAGAGCCTGATCAATCAGATACTTCTCACCAAAATAAAGCATAAGCCCAGAATTCACTGTGAGGGTCACAAGAATGGTGGCCACAGTGATGATGAGGATTTTAAGAAAAATGGATTCTTTTTTTATCATAGGAATGCCTTCAGCCTCATGAAAATCATGTTGGACCGAATCAGAATATCATCTGTTTTTTCAAATCTATCGTATTCATGGACAAACTTAGAACTCACTTTACCTGGGTTTTCTGAATTCGCAAGCCCAACAAATCATTGCATAATTTAGAAATAATAGATATAAAAAATTTCATACCATCATTCATCATCCAGGTCATTGCTCTCACCCACAACTCTTAAATTTGAACACCAACTCATAATTCAATAGTTTTTTTGCTTCCCAAGGGGAACCTATGCAATTGGGATGCCCAATCCGCAATTGTGAGTTGAAGTCCATTTGTCACCTCTCAGATACTGCCACTGAGAGGAATCACCAGTGAAGAACAAAAGTCAAACCCTTCTCCTTATGGCCCTTCCCGGAATCTTATACTTTCTCATCTTTCACTACATTCCCATGATTGGAATTGTTCTTTCCTTCAAAAAATTTCACCCTGCTCTGGGCATTCTAGGAAGTCCATGGATTGGAATGAAAAATTTTGAGTTCATTCTGCGTTCTGGAGCCTTGGGCCGTGTCACCATCAATACCATTCTCTACAATATTATTTTCTTTCTCACCAATGATGTTTTGGCTGTATTTCTGGCCATCTTCATTGCTGATATGGCAAAGCGATCCATCCAGAAATTTTACCAATCCATCCTTTTTCTTCCCTATTTTTTGTCCTTTGTCGTGTTGGGTGTTTTTGCGTACAACTTGATGAACTACGAATACGGCGTCATCAACACATTGTTGCAATCTCTGGGAATGCATCCGGTGGATTTCTACAACACCAAAGGACTGTGGTACTTCATTCTTCCACTCTTCAATATTTGGAAGTACGTGGGCTACTCCTCCATCATCTACATGGCCGCCATTGTGGGCATTGAGCAAGAACAGTTTGAAGCGGCTCGTATTGATGGAGCCACAAAATGGCAAACCGTGAAATCCATTGTTATACCGGCCGTCATCCCCACATTTGTGGTGCTCCTCCTCTTCCGTGTGGGGCAAATGATGCGGGGACAGTTTGACCTGTTCTACAACCTCGTTGGCAACAACAGTCCCCTCTACGACACCACGGATGTGGTGGATACCTTTGTGTTTAGAGCCCTCGTCAACAATTTTGATATTGGAATTGCCACGGCCACAGGATTCTATCAATCCGTGTTTGGCCTCTTTCTCGTTCTGGGTGTGAATGCTCTCGTTCGCGCCATCAACAAAGAAAACTCTCTGTTTTAAGGACCATACACATGATGCTGAGCACCAAAACAGGAATGTCTGATTTCATCTATAAACTCACCAGCTATGTTGTTGTGACGGCGGTGGCCCTCCTCTGCCTACTCCCGGTCATACTTGTCTTTTCCGCATCCTTTTCATCGGAAGAGTCCATCTACCAATATGGCTATACCCTCTTTCCCAAGAGCTTTTCTTTGGAGGCATATCGCATTGTTTTTGAGTCGCCCCAAGCCCTACTCGGAGCCTATGGCGTCACATTGATTGTGACAGGAGTAGGAACCCTTCTTGGACTTCTCATCACCAGTCTCTTGGCCTATGTGATTTGGAGAAAGGACTTCCCCTACAGAAATCACTTGGCCTTTTTTATCTATTTCACCAGCATCTTTTCTGGTGGGCTGGTACCCCTCTACATCTGGATAGTTCGTTATCTTGAAATCAAAGACACCCTCTGGGCTCTCATTCTTCCTAATCTCACCAATGCCTGGAACATTTTGATTTTTCGCTCCTTTCTCAATGCCACTCCAGCCTCTCTTGTGGAAGCGGCAAAAATTGATGGGGCTGGGGACTTCACCATCTACAGACGCGTCATCCTCCCAGTGGCCATACCAGGATTAGCCGTTGTGGGCATGTTCCAAGCTCTGTACTACTGGAACGATTGGTACTTGGCCAAACTCTACATTGATAGCGAACATCTCTACCCCCTCCAGTTCTTTTTGTACCGTATTTTGAACAATCTTCAGGCCATGCAAGAGGCCATTGCCAGTGCAGGGATTCCCATCCCGGACATGCCCTCACAAAGTCTCAAAATGGCCATGACCATGCTGGTGGCCACCCCTGTCTTCTTTCTCTTTCCCTTTGTTCAACGATTTTTAGTGAAGGGAATCACTGTTGGTTCGGTAAAAGGCTAGTCCTGAGGGCTAGCATAAAAAATCACTTAAGGAGTCCATTATGAAAAGAGGAGCTGCACTGTTGTTCATGGCCGTTTTGGTCATCACCTCTGTGTTTGCCAATGGCCGCGCAGAAGAGGCATCGGAAAACGAATTTGTTGAACTCAAAATGTACCTTGTTGGCGACACTGTTCCTGACTATGACATGATGCTGGATGAACTCAACGTGCTGATGGAAGAGGATATCAATGCCTCTCTTGACGTCAACTTCACCACCTGGGTGGACTGGCAAACAAAACTTCGTCTCATCCTATCTTCAGGAGAGAAAGTGGACCTGGTTCACATGGCTCCCTGGGGAATCTACAGTGAGCAGGCCCAAGCCGGCAGCCTGATGGACATTCGGAACCTGGCTCCAACCTACGCTCCAGAAACCTGGAACAGCTACAATCCTGACATTCTTAAGCAAACCGAAATCAATGGTGGAGTGTACATGATGCCCTTCCGTTACACCGAACCCATTGGCCAGGGGATTGTGTACAGGAAAGACCTGGCCAAGAAGTATGGCATCAATGAAGTCAACAGCACCGAATCCCTCATGGCCCTCCTCAAAGCCGTCCATGACAATGAGGCCATGGTTCCCTTCAATGCAGGTGAATTTGATCTTACCGTTTGGATTGGAATGGCTGGAATGATTCAAAACAGCCGCCCCCAAAGTGCCTTCAAAGTACTGTTGGAGAATACAGAAGGGGTGATTGCCTATGTGAACTATGATCAGCCGGAAACCATTCTCTATGACTATGAGAGTGCCTACTACAAAGAAACCATGGATTTCATGCGCACCATGTACAATGAAGAACTCATTCCCCGGAATGTGCTCTCCAACACCATTGGTTCTCGGGAAGCCTTCCTGGCCGGCAAAAGTGCAATGACCACCCTTAACCCCCTCAATGCCAATGAAGAATTCCAAAAAATCCAAAACTCCAATCCCGAATGGGAACTGGGCTATTGGCTCCCCATGACCACCATGGCCAGCCATGAAAAAGCTCCAGCCATCAACAACGGGATGTCCATTCCCACCGCTTCAGAGAACCCCGAACGCGCCCTGATGCTCCTTGAAAAACTCCACCAAGATCAGCGTTACCATGACCTCACCACCTACGGAGTTCAGGGAGTGCACTGGGAATTAACAAGTGATGGTGAAATCACCGCTCCTCAGGGGTTGGATTTGAGTGACTCAGGATTCCAATGGGATCGTCCCTGTCCTTGGGGCTGGCGAGAAGAAAAGTTCTATCGCCTCAATGTCTTAAAATCCCCCTCTGTTTGGGGAGAAGTCAAAGCCTCTCAAGAAACCATGTATGACATAGGGGTGGAACGAAAATGGACCGATTTTACCTTTGACAAGTCCAATGTCAGCACCGAAATTTCCGCCCTCAACACTGTGCGCACAGGTGTTTTCTCCGCACTTTCTTGGGGCTTAATGGATGTGGAGGAAGGTTACCAAGAGCTGATTGATGACTATGACAATGCGGGAATTGAAACCGTCAAACAAGAGTTAGAAGATCAGTGGTCAGCTTATCTCGCTGGAAACTAAACCCATTGTTCCCAGCATTCTAGATCGACCCCGGTGCTCCGCACCGGGGTCTTTTTATGAGTTCTTTATTCGTGGGACAGGGCATCCACAGGATCCAACTTGCTGGCCCGTGCCGCCGGATACAAACCAAAGAACAGCCCTACACCGCCGGAGAAGGCCACAGCCATCAGAATGGCCATGGGATCGGGAGCAAGAGTCCATCCCAAACTTTTCACAGCAAGGGAACTCAACCCCAGTCCACTGGCCACACCAACAATGCCCCCCAAGGTGGTGAGAAGGGCCGCTTCCGTGAGAAACTGAAAGCGAATCACCGCAGGAGTGGCTCCCAAAGCTTTACGAATACCAATTTCCTTGGTGCGTTCAGAAACAGAAACCAGCATGATGTTCATGATGCCAATTCCTCCAACCACCAAACTGATGGCCGCCACACCTGCGAGAAAAAGATTCAACGTTTGAGTGATGCCAGAAAACATTTCTGCCATTCCCGCAGGAGACATCACCCGAACCGAATCGCTTCCTTCAAAACTTTCTGTGAAAAAGGTATTCAGATTCTCTTCCACCACAAGAACATCGGCTCCAGCCTTGGCAAGCACGCCATACTCTCTCACCGAGTCTATCCGCTGAAGCCGGGCATCAAATGTGCTGGCTGGAATATACACTGTCGAATCAAAGGAGTTTCCCATGGTATCCGCCTCACTCTTCATCACCCCAACCACCCGAAAACTCCGGGCTTGATTGCGGAAAATCCGAATGCGCTCCCCCACGGCTCCCCCCTCAGGAAACAGGCTCTGGGCAATTTCAGCACCAAGAACGGCCACGGCATCCCGGTCCGAGTCATGAGATTCGTTGATAAAAGTTCCACTCTCAGGTGTGTACTGATAGATGTTGGCATAATCGGGAAGCACTCCCATCACTTCCACTCCATCATAACGTTGGGCACCATGAGAAACCGTGAATTGAGCACTCACAAGAGGCACCACAGCTTC
>JAKSCK010000144.1 GCA_022360655.1 Spirochaetales bacterium
AACCTCTGCTTTGGTCGCATCCTCATGTGCCCACCCGCCATCGGCCATCCGGAGGTCTTCAACGCGCAATCGTTGGCGTGGTTTCAGGAGGCGAGGAATGTGGTGCCACATATTAGTCTTGTTGACTGAGGCACAGAAGTCCCGCCAGGCAAGAGCTTTGGCTTTCCTGACGATGGAAGTGAATCGGCGACGGGCGCGGTGGTACAATGTCCAGTCATGGGCCGTCCCGTGGCGTTGGGCTCTGTGCAACATTTGCCGCATGTGTTGTCGGGCAGAGGCGACTGATGGGGACCACCAAGGTTTGGAGGCCCAACAGATGGTGTTCTCGGGCACATGGGCCGCAATTGCCTTTTCCAAAATCTGGGTGAGGCGTGCCACACTGTCGGCTACTGAATCTGAACGAGAGGTCAAGCCCAATCCGCCGATGGAGTCCTCACCCCAACCTGCCTCTTGATACGCTCGCTTCACAGTGGCGGCAAACTCGTCCCAAGGGGTTTCGTCCCAAGCCCGTCGCCGGAATACATTCGTGCGAAGCGGGGAAGTGTCCACCGAGAAGAAGATCGGCCTGTGGTCAGATCCCGACAAGAATTCCCAGTGCACGTGCCAATCAAGGACGGACACAGAGATGCACGGGGTGGACAAAGTGAGGTCAATCCACGTCTGGGCTCCCACGTCTGATACGAAAGTGGCGGGACTTCCCCGGTCATTCAGGATGTCGAGGTCGCAAGAAACTATGAAATCCTCCAGGAGTGAGCCCACCTGATTACGGCCCACTGTGGGGGGTCCCCAGAGGGGGCTGTGTCCATTTCCGTCCAACCCCAAGATCACGCGGGGGCAGCGTCCTTTGGCCCAGCGGCATGCAGCTGAAAGGGCATCCAAGCCCTCGCCCGAAGTGTGCCGGATGTAGGCAGAGATAAAGATCAATGGGCCATCTACAGTCGCGAGCTCCACCATGACCACCCGGGGACCGAAGGGTCTGAGTTGCCTGAAGCGCACTGAATCTCTGATTGCCACGGCCACTTGCCCAAGGACCGCACCATGTCGGGGGGCACGGACCAGGCGGTACCCTTTGAACACATTTCGTCCTCCCAATGCTGAGGAGGGGGGGTCTTGAATCATTAGCACATCGGGGGCCAGATTCCGATCAAGGAGTTCTTGCTGGCATAACACCCAAGTTGTTTCACTGCGCCGGAAATTGAGTTGCATACAGGACACTGCCCCCCGTATGGGCTGATCGGGAGGACCCCCCCTCGAAGCCAGAGGGGGCCTCATGATGGGGGAGCAGCCCATCCGCGGGGGCTGCGATCCGCTTGGCCAAAGGCATGAGCCTCCCGACTGGAGGAGTTGGCGCGCCCTTGAGGTTTTGAGGGGCAACCAAAAGTCTTATGGGGGAGCCCACAG
>JAKSCK010000064.1 GCA_022360655.1 Spirochaetales bacterium
CTGTAAATCTGTTGCTTCGGCTTCGAAGGTTCAAATCCTTCTCTCCCCATGAATGAGAAAGCGGTCCAGTTGGACCGCTTTTTTTTGTCTAATTCCTTGTTCTGACAGAAATACAAAAAAATATTTTTGAAATCTTCTTTGCTTTTCCTGTTGACCAAAAATCCCCGACTATGCTAATTTCCTTCTCGACAACGCGAAAGCGTCGTGCCATCTTAGCTCAGCTGGCCAGAGCACGTGATTTGTAATCTCGGGGTCGTCGGTTCGAATCCGACAGATGGCTTGACAACATTGTCACGGGGAGGTTCCCGAGTGGTCAAAGGGGGCAGACTGTAAATCTGTTGCTTCGGCTTCGAAGGTTCAAATCCTTCTCTCCCCACTCTTTAAAAAGGCGACCCGCTGGGGTTGCCTTTTTTTTGTTTGAACAAAAGAGTCATTCCTGGCTCTCGTTGTTCGTGACGAGGTTTTCTTTCTGAATGGATGTCATTGAGAAAACCCATCTGTGCATTTCCTGCACAAGGAGGTCATAATGAAAGACACACCCTTTTGGGCGGAAGGTGTTCGCTTTGAATGCACGTCTTGTGGCCATTGCTGTCGCCATGAACCAGGCTATGTCTTCCTTTCTCAGAACGATCTCACCCGCCTTGCTCAAGGAATGGGCATGAAAGAAAAGGATTTCATCTCGAAGCATTGCCGCCGTGTAGATTTAGGAGTCGCTGTTCGTCTGAGTCTCTTGGAGAAATCCAATAACGATTGTATTTTTTGGGATGAAGGATGCACCGTGTATGAGCATCGTCCTCTCCAGTGCCGAACTTATCCTTTTTGGCCTGCCATTATGGATTCCCAGGAGGCCTGGGATGAAGAGTCCAAAGAGTGTCCAGGCATGAATCATGGGGCTTTGCGAAGCAAAAAAGAAATTCATGATGCATTATCGGCAAGAGAAGGGGATGTTTTGCTATCCCCTGACCGATAAGATAATATAGGCAAGCGGAGGCTCTATGGTCGTACGGTTGTGGGGTGTGCGTGGTTCAAGCCCAACACCTCTGGCCCCCGAAGAACTTCGAAGCAAATTTGCTGCCATATTGCAGCGGGCAAAAGCTTCGGATTTAGAGAACTCAGAAACGCGTCAGCGTTTCCTTTCTCGTCTTCCTCGTGGTTTATTTGGAACCGCGGGTGGGAATACTGCATGCATAGAAGTTCGCACCAAGCAAAATGCTTGCATCATCCTTGATACAGGTACAGGCCTCCGTGAATTAGAAAAACGTCTCAAACGTGAGCGGGATTCGGTTAAGGAATTCCATATTTTTCTTTCTCATTTCCATTATGACCATCTTCTGGGTTTGCCCTATTTTAATCTTCTCTATGATCCCACTGCGACGGTAATTTTCTACAGCCCCTATCCGGCGATGGAACGCATTCTGGATGAGTTTATGCGTGCACCTTACCATCCTGTGGGTTGGGACAGTTTTGCAGCAGATATTGGTTTTTGTGTTTTGGCCAAGAATGAAAAAGTCACCATTGGTGGAGCTGAAGTGAGCTGGATTCGCCGAAACCACCCCAATGGCTGTGCGGCTTATAAGGTGAAAGAAGGAAACCGTAGCTTCATCTATTCCACAGACACCGAACTCACAGAAAAAGATTTTGAACGAACCGAGCGAAATTTGGCCTTTTTCTATGAAGCCGATGCCATCATCTTAGATGCTCAGTACACGCTGGGAGAGGCGATTGAGAAATACAACTGGGGACATTCTTCCTACAGTTTGGCGGTGGAGTTTTGCCGCGAATTTCATATAAAAAAGCTTTATCTCTATCATCATGAACCACTCAATGATGATGCTGACATGGAAAAAATCCTCCGATCAGCCATTTTGTTTGATAACCGCCTCGAAAATGGAGGCCCCTTGGAAATTGACCTGGCCCGGGAGGGGCATGTATTTGAACTCTGACCATTCTTTTCTCCTCACGCATGAGGAAGCTCGTACACTTTGGGATTTTTTAAATACCCATAATTCGACTCTTAATCCTGAACTGGCACAACTCACGCGTCGTTTAGAAGCAAAACTTTGGGATACCTTGTCCATTGGCGAGATGCAGGAGGAGCAGCATGGCTGAAAATCTTCCTCAACGCATTTTTGGGCGTATCTTGCTCACTCTTTTGGTGGCATTACCCCTTGTTTTCTTTTCTGCCGCTTTGGTTTTTTGGCTGGGATTCAATGGGTCCTATGGCGACTCTTCTGTGCAGGAGAATTTCCAGGTTTCCAATGGCGAGTCCTTTCCCGTTGTGGCGCGACGCCTTGAAGAATCTGGTTTACTGAAGAATGCAGAATATGCCATTTTGCGCTACAAAATTATGCGCCGACTCAATCTTGCAGGGCCCCTTCTGGCTGGACGCTACTCCTTGTCAGGAGGCCAGAAGCCATCGGCATTGATTGCGGGATTGACGGATCCAACTCAGGTTCAACGGGTGTATATTTCCTTGACCGTACCTCCAGGAATCACAGCCCAGGGTTTGGCGGAACGAGCCGAACGAGCGGGTTTGGCCTATGGAGAGGATGTGTTGAGTGCCGTCAAAAAATTGGCTTCTGAATATCCCATTGCCAAGAATCCAGAAGGCTTGCAGGGCTATCTTTTCCCAGAAACCTATGCTTTTGAGTCCCCCATGGACGAACAGAGCAGAAAAGAAACGGCCAACATCATTGTTCGCACTCTGGCAGATCAGTTTTTTGATACCCTGGATAAGATTGATCCCAATTGGAAGGAACTCACGCCACTGCGCTTGCATGAAAAAATCACGCTGGCATCGATTGTTGAGCGAGAATATCGTGTGAAGGAAGAAGCCTCTAAAATTGCGGCTGTGTTCCATAACCGCATCATTGAAGGAATGCCTCTGCAATCCTGTGCCACCGTTGCCTATGTTTTGGAGAATACAGAAGAAGGGGCTCCCTTTCTTGATGAATATTTGAAGAAGAACCGGCGTATGCTGGAGCGCTATCTCGAGATTGATTCTCCCTACAACACCTACCTTGTCGAAGCTGCACCAGCTCTTCCTCCTGGCCCCATTGCCTTTCCTGGGCGGGTGGCTCTTGAGGCGGCATTTTTTCCTGCCGACAGTGATGCTCTCTTTTTTGTTGTGAATGATCCAGCTGCTGGAACCCATTTGTTTACACGAAATTATGAAGATCATCTTGAGGGGCGCTCGGCCTATCTTCAACAGTACGTCGTGAAGGACTGAACGGTTGGCGAGTCGTATACCCGAGGATGTGATCAATGAGATTAGCCGCCGCATCGATATTCTTGATGTGGTGGGAACCTATGTTGATCTTTCCCGTAAGGGGGATCGATGGTGGGGTCTTTGTCCTTTTCATTCTGAGAAAACTCCCTCGTTTTCGGTCACACCAGATACCAATTTGTACTACTGCTTTGGCTGTCAAAAAGGGGGAGGAGTCTATCAGTTTGTCATGGAGATGGAATCCTTAAGCTTCCCAGAGGCCGTTCGCCATCTCGGTGAACGTGCCGGTGTGGAGGTGGTGGAAGAAGAGGGTGAATCTCTTCGGAAAGACATGCGCAAAACACTCGCGGATTTAAATATGCGTGTGGCCAAGATGTTTCAGTGGTTTCTTTGGAATCGAGATGAAGCCGCGCATGCCCGAACCTACCTCTCAAATCGGGGCATCCATCGTGAAACCGCTGAAGCTTACATGCTGGGCTGGGCTCCAGGTGAGGGAGAATGGCTTTATCACTTTCTTCTTTCCAAAAACTATTCACCTGAGTTTCTTGCAGAAACAGGTCTTTTTAGTAAAAAATCGCCTCAGTGGTCCTATTTTATCGACCGACTGGTCTTTCCAGTCATGCTTTCTAAAGAACAAGTGGTGGCCTTTAGCGGCCGAGCCCTTCAAGAAAAGGGGCCCAAATACATCAATTCGCCCGAAACCGCTTTGTATCATAAGAGTAGCACCCTCTTTGGTTGGAGTGAGGCAAAAAATGGCATTCGTCGGAATAAAACAGCTCACCTCTGTGAGGGCAATCTTGATGTGTTGGCCCTCTCTCAAGCCGGGGTGGAGGGGGTTGTTGCTCCCTTAGGAACCGCATTCACAGCGGAGCAGGCCAAACTTCTTTCCCGCCAGGGTGAAAATCTCATTCTGATGTTGGATGGAGACAGGGCTGGACAGGCCGCTACGTTGAAAGCCGCCATCATTGGAGAGCAAGCCAATCTTTCCATAAAAGGTGTTCCACTTCCCCCTGGCTCGGATCCAGCCGATATCTTGGTGGAGAAAGGAACAGAGGCTTTGAAAAAAATGGCCTCAGGACCTATAAATATATTCAGATATTTGTTAGATTTCCTGATTAGTGCCAATCTGGATTTCTCTGGGGAAGCACAAGAGGAGGCCTTGGAAGTACTGGCACCCTATTTGGAGTCGGTGAGTTCACAAGTCAGAAGGGAAGCGTATATTCGGCAAATGGCCGAGGCCATGGGGGCGGATGCGGAGGCTGTAAAGCGTGATCTCCAAAATCTGCACCATGAGAACGGTAAAAGAATCCAGCGCCGTCACCACGCCTCTTCTCCGACAGAGTCTGGGATTTCCCGCCCCATTACAGAACCAGTGGGGGATGAGCTTTACTTGATGACAGCGGTTGCCGTTAAAACCGAGTATTTCTCTACCCTGAGGGACCAGCTCGCCCCCGAACAGTTTCGGGATGGGCGAGCTTTGTCCGTGTTCAGGGCAATGGAAGAATTAGCTTTAGATGGGAGTGTTCCAGAAACGGCAGCAGTCATAGAGCAAATTGATGATGAAGCCTTGAAAAGTTACCTTTTTCAAAAGGCTTCAACAGAGCTCTATGATGACCGAGCAGAGGAGACTGTTCAGGAGAAAATTCGTTCACTTCAGCTTCGGAGTCTTCAAGAAGAACGACAGGAGCTTGTGAATGGACTTTCCCAGAATAGTGGCGAAGATGGGGAGATCCTCGAAGCCCGCATGAGGCGCATTCAGGACATAGATCGGGGCATATTGAAAATCAGGCAAGGTGAGGATGGCGGAAATTAAGTCTAATCCTATGGTTGTGAAGCTCTTGGACCATGCAAAAAAGAGCAAAACCATCAGCTATGACGAAATTGGCGACTGGTTGACCGATGATATGGTCAAATCAGATGCCATGAACGAAGTGATTAAACTCCTGGAAGAATCCGGAGTGGAAATCACTGAGGATGCTCGTGCCCTCGCTTCAAATGAAGCGGAAGAGGAGCACGATGATGAAGAAGATGTCATCCTCGATGACGACATATCTGATGGCGGCGAGGATGATCTAGGCGTTGGATCTTCGATCATCAAGGCCGGTGGATCTGATGATGAAGAGAACTCCGATTCGGTGGACGAAGCTGAAGAATCGGAGGAAATGGAAGAGGAAATCGACACGCCTACGAGTCGAACATCCAGCAAGAAGCTTGTCTTTAATGATAAAGATTCTTCCGTGGATGATCCCATCCGTCTTTATCTGAGGGAAATTGGTAAAGAAAATCTCCTCACTGCAGAACAGGAAGTTGAGCTTTCCAAGCAGATGGAAGATGGTGAGAACATCATCAAACATGTTTTGCGAACTTCTGGAATGATCATTCCTGAATTCCATGAGCTTGCTCAGAAGGCTTTTAGCAAAACAGATCCTCGTGAGCTCAATTACTCCAAGAAAGAGATTTCTGATTTCTTGGCGGAACGGCGGCGAATCAACCAGTTTTACAAGGAATCTCTGAAAGCACTTGCCCCGCCTTTGAAGCAGTACATGGATATGAAGTTGCGGGTTGCCGCAACGGATGGCGATGTTCTCACTGACAAGAAACTGGTTGCCAAAAGAAAAACCCTTTTGAAAACCATTGTTGAAGTGGATATCCATCAAGAGGAAATTGTTCGTTTCTCTGATCGATATGCTGCAGCCGTCAAGAAAATCAAGCAATATCAACAGAAGCAATACCGTATTGAACGAACTCTTGGGGTTCGCTCCATGCGGGAAATCCGCACTTTGGGCCGGGGATTAGCCAAGGCCGCTGAACGCAATGTCATTGAAGAGCGTTTGGGATTAAGCTCGGATGAAATCAAAGAACTGATCCGCCAGGTTCAAGTCACGGAAAAGAAAATCCGAGACATGGAGATTGATTTCGAGGCATCCGTTGAAGACATCCTTGAAATGGCTGATGAGATCAGCCGTGGTCGAGTGATGATGAAAACGGCCAAGGACCGGCTCATTAAAGCCAACCTCCGCTTGGTGGTGAGCATTGCAAAGAAATACACTAACCGGGGTTTGCATTTCTTTGATTTGGTTCAAGAGGGCAACATTGGTCTGATCAAAGCCGTTGAAAAGTTTGAATACCGGAAAGGGTATAAATTTTCCACCTATGCCACCTGGTGGATTCGCCAGGCCATTACCCGTTCAATCTCTGATCAGGCCCGAACCATTCGTGTTCCGGTCCATATGATTGAGCAAATCAATAAGGTGGTGCGGGAATCTCGTCAGCTCATGCAGATGAAAGGACGAGAGCCCACTGATGAAGAAGTGGCTGAACGCTTGGGCTGGACCGTTGCTCGGGTGAAATCGGTCAAAAATGTGGCTCGGGAACCCATCAGTCTTGAAACACCCATTGGTGAAGAGGAAGATTCTCTTCTTGGGGATTTCATTGAAGACAAGGATGTGGAGAATCCGGCCTCACAGACGGCCTTCCGAATATTGCAAGAGCAACTGCAGGAAGTGCTGGAAACCCTGCCGCCTCGGGAGCAAGAGGTGCTGAAAATGCGCTTTGGACTTGAGGACGGATATTCTCTCACTTTGGAAGAAGTGGGGCTGTATTTCAACGTGACCCGGGAACGTATTCGGCAGATTGAGGCAAAGGCACTTCGGCGCCTGCGCCATCCAAAGCGGAGTCGTCGGCTCAAGGATTACTTGGAAAATTAAGGACCTGAGAGGCAAGGAACAGACATGGAAAAAACCTTTGAAGTCCTGCGACAGTTGCAGGAAATCCTGTCGCAGAAATACGCGATTGAGCGGGATATCCTCGAGATTCCCAAGGCCCTGGAAACCAAACAGGAGATTTTGAATCGACTCAAAAAATCCTATGTGGAAAAGAATGAGGCCTTTGAGGGAACCAAAGCGGAAATCAAATCTCTTCAGTTTGAGATGGGTGAAGCGGAACGTTCCCGTGAGGAATCTGAAAAACGCATGGATGTGATTACCACCCAGCGTGAATATGAAGCCTTGGATAAAGAGATTCGGGATGCTGTGGAAAAAGAGCAGCGTCTGCGGCGAGATATTCAGAAGCGTGAACGCGACCTTGAAGAAATGAAGGGTGAGCTTGAGCGTGAAGAGAAAATGATTGCCATGCAAGAAGATGAGCTGAAAGCGGAAAACGCCA
>JAKSCK010000036.1 GCA_022360655.1 Spirochaetales bacterium
AAGGGGGGTGGTAAAATGATCAATCAGGACCTTGTCAAAGGTGAGCTGGGCCTGGGTGGACGATCCAAAGGACGGGCTTTGGGAAATACCTGAAAGCTGGGCCTGGGTGGTGGCCAGCCGGGGAAGATCCTGGGTGGCCAGGGTGGCGGCCTCGCTTCTTAAATCCGTCAGGAAGGTCGGCACCGCCCGCCGTCCCAGATGGATCTTAAGGACCATTTCCTCCAATGCGGCGGGCAGGGCCCGCATGCGGTCCAGGGGGGAGCCGGAAAGATCGATAATGGCGGCCATGGCCGTGCGGAAGCTGTTCCGGTCGCCCTGGGGGAGGTTAAAATGGGAAAGCATGGTTTCAAACCGGGCCTTGGCCCCTGTCCGGTCCCCGGCCAGGAACCGGGACAGGAAATCTGCATAATATCCACGGGTGCTTGTAATGGAAGGGGTCTGGGACAGGGCCACAAAATCCAGGGCCGTTCCCAAAAAGGTCAGGGCCAGGGTCTTATGGGCCGCAGGAATATCGGCACTGCCGTTGGCCACGGCATTGTAGATGGATTCCATGCCCAGCCGGGCACGGGTATAGGCCTGGGTCTCATCCATGAGCCCGGCCAATACGCTGGCATTGTTGGTAAAAAGGGTCTGGATCTGGCCCAGGGTGGCACCGGCCGAGGTTACGGATCCCCCATCCAATTGGGAAACCATTGTGGCCGCAAGGGTGGCCACCCGCTTGTCCAGCCAGGGGGCTGAGGAAGTCACATGGGCCACCTCCCGTTTGATCTGATCCCGGGTGTGGGAAAAGGTGCCGTAGGCCTGTGCCCCGGCCTGGCCATAGCCCCGGATATCCACGTCATCGTCCGGAACCGTATCCAAATTGTTCCCCGTCACCAGAACAAAGCTATTGCCCAAATGATCAATGGCCGTGGCCCCCTGCTTCAGGGTATAGGTCACCTTCCAGGGCTGGCTGGCCGAAACCGCGGCGCCATAAACCGATCCAATGTCGGAGCCCGCCTGCCAGGTCTCGGAAACCACCGAGGTGTCCAGCATCACGGTCTGGCCATTGGTCCCCTGGATCCAGACCACATTGTAATCTCCCATGGCCGTGCGGAAGGCGGTGGCCTGGGCGGTTTCCCCCTCCTGGATCAGGGCGTGGGCCAGTTCTCCCAGACGCCCCTCCAACTCCGTGGATCGAAAAAAGGTCTTCACCGAAGCATGGGTGGTGGCGGTGCCGGCAATGACATTGGCCACCAGGGCCCCAATGGAGCCGTCCTCATCCCCCAGATCCAGCAGGGATTCGGCCACGGCCAGGGCTTTGGTCCGGTTGCTGCCGGTATATCCGGCCAGAAGCACCAGATATCCCACGGCCGTGGTTGCCGTATCCGTGAGCCCCTGCTCCCCAAAGGCACGGGACAAAAACAGGGTCAAGCGCTGGCCCAGGTAGGCGGAATCTTCCTTTCCCGCGGTGACGGCCAGCTGGGACAGCCAGCCGGTTTTGCGCCCGGCCAGATGGGTGTCTGACCAATTAAAGCCTTCCACCACCCGGTAAAGGGCTTTGAACTGCTCCTGGACCCGGGTTTCCCCCTGGCCCAGATTCGGAGTCTTCCCCTGCATATCGGCTTCAATCCGGGCCAGATTGAAATCCACACTGCGTACTAGGGCATAAAGTTCTTTGGTCACCTGGGTGTTGTAAGTGGCAAGGATATCGGCCACCACGGACCGGCCCAACCGGGCCTGGTCACCGATGCGGTCGGCCTGGGCCCCGGCCCAGAGCACCTGTTTTTGTTTCTGGGTCAGGGAGCTGGTATCGGCAAAGACAGAACCCGGTGAGGGAATAAATCCCAC
>JAKSCK010000124.1 GCA_022360655.1 Spirochaetales bacterium
ACACTGTTCTAGCTTCGACGCCCTCTTGGTTTGTTTGCTATGGATTCGATGTTGACGTTGGACGAATCTGCGCACGTCGTTACTGTTTTGAGAGTGTTCTGGTGCATTTGTGAATACGCATGCAGCGCGACAGACGTATCCATGGTCACTAGCAATAGATCCATCTTCAACAGCGCTGCGGAACTACTTGACAAATTGCTCGATGGTGTCGACTACGAACGGCAATGTGAAATCAATGCCACATGGGGTAAGCAATTGCATATGTTACTTTAAATCCATTGATGTATTAAATGTGCAACAAAGCTTTATAGAGCAACTATAGGCCATGTAGAGCTACTCGAGTCCATATTCAAAAGTGTGCGTGTTGATGATGGGTGTTAAGAGGTGTTCCGTTTGAAAGAGCAAACCCTGTAGCAAATATGCTGGGCACCAAACATTTAACAGAGGCGAGATCCATTTCGTTGTTGTTGTCCAATGATTTGTAATCACCGTGCTCTATTTCGCAATGAGACAATGTTCCAAATTTGCCATTTCTTTATTTCCCCACATTTATTCAACCCTAGAATTAGGAGGCAAAGATACAACCATAAAGATGGTGTAGGCGAGCACAATTGGGCTCCATTTAGAAGGACCCGAAATGTATGCCGTTCTTATATGTTTTCTTCTGCTGACCATTCTTCTCACATTTTGTGCGACGCAGATGAAAACGACTTTGCTTCTTGTCTCGCAGAAATGTTGGGTTGGAGTTGGTACGGGGGTGGGCATTCCGCTGCCATTGCTAAACTTCGGTTTTATTCTTTTGCACATCAGGTGGGAAAGCTCGGTCGCTGCACTTGTAGCTTGCTGCAACTAGCACCTTGTCCATTATACTATTCAAACTTTTGCTATACGATGGCAAAACTAATAAAGACTCATTTATTATTTAATGCAGTCAAGGTGGCTTTTTGAACCCTGAATGGCTCTATACAACTGTGAATGTCCACTTAAGAAGTGTAATCTTGTGGCAATAAAAGTGTCTCAACCTCTTCCCATTTGTCTCGCAAGAATTGACATTGTGTAACTGACAGTCCAAATAAAAACTGATGCTCTATGTAACAAACTGATGCTCTATGTAAGGAACTGACAGTTTTTTTACATCATTATTCCAACTATAGAGTGATGGCTGTTTGCGTGCAATTGTTATGCTCACATTGGCAAACATGTCGCGTGTTGCCCTCCGTGCTTTGAGAGGTGAGGGGCCTGTGCAAAGGCTCCGACATGGTGAGTACCAACCTCCTCTCCTCCTTTTCATCGTGGAAAACAAAAACATTGCATCTCGATGGC
>JAKSCK010000163.1 GCA_022360655.1 Spirochaetales bacterium
CTTACTGCACCCGCTTGTCCAGCACCTTCTTCCTAATGAGCAGCCTGTCGCTCCTGACGCTGACCCCATGCATCTTGACCCGTCTGTGGGTCTCTTCTGCCGGTGGGGATTCCTCCCATCGCCTGGGCCAGCAACAAAATCTGTGCCACTATTGACACGATATCCAACTGTCGCCTCCGCGCTAATGGCGGCAGTCCGACAGGCGGTTCCAATACCACTCCCGTCCGCGCTTCAGTACCTAGACCAGCCTGTTGGTCTAGTTCCATGGCTGTCTCTTCAAGGGCGTCTGTGCCCTGCTCGCCCTGACCCATCTGTGGGCCACCATTTGGAGGGCTTGTTCCTTCATCTCCACCGCCGCCATCTGTGGCGGGGTTCTCTTCTGGCACCATCAACAATCACCAAGCTCGTCTCCACGTCCCTGTACGTGTGTTGTTATATACCACTAGGACTTTCGTGAAACCTTGCTCCGAAACCAACTGATACGGTTCTCCGTCTCCCAAGTCTGTGAGCGCTTGTTCTTGGCAAAAACCAAGATTGGTGTGAGGTACCCTAGCGTCTATTGTACCGGGCGCCGCCCCACCGGTACACTGTCGTCTGTGGCAGCCGCTCCCCTCACCCTAACCTACCTAGGATTACCTCCCAGGTAGGTTAGGCGGATAGGGCCTACCCCTATCCTACACTCCTCTAAGGCGGAGCGGGAGACCACCCTCCTACTGGGGTGTATCAACTCGTCCCCTCCCGGGAAGACTGACGTCCTCGGCAGTCAGCCAATCAACCCAATCGAGTGTCTGTACTCGTAGAGGCCTGTAGAAACATAGGACTCGTATGTTGCGAACCCGCCCACGTGAATCAAGAGACAAATTACATTCATTCAGCGTTACGTTCGTCCTAGACCCAATCACAATCCATGCGCAACCATCATCCCTTTAGTCCTCCTATGGACCCTCCTGTGGGGGACGTGGTGGACCGAAACGGCCACGGCCTCCGCGTCCGCCGCGCCAACCACCTCTGTGTGGTGGCCCACGGCCACGAGGC
>JAKSCK010000244.1 GCA_022360655.1 Spirochaetales bacterium
CATAACCAGGAGCAGGTTCGCAGTATACTCAATGACTATATCGAACTGGGCATCAATAGAATTATTGCCCTGAGAGGTGACCGCCCTTCCGGTATCGGTACCATCCAGTATGATGATTTTCAGTATGCCTCCCAGCTGGTTGAGTTTATTCGCAAGGAAACAGGTGATCACTTCCATATTGAGGTTGCGGCGTACCCTGAAGTGCACCCCCAGGCCCGCTCTATGGAGTCTGACCTGGATAACTTCCGCAGAAAGGTGGATGCCGGAGCCAACTCCGCCATAACCCAGTACTTCTTTAACCCTGATGCCTACTACTACTTTATCGATCGCATCACCTCCATGGGTATAACGGCACCGGTTGTTCCGGGAATAATGCCGATCACCAACTATATAAAACTGGCACGGTTTTCAGATACCTGTGGTGCAGAGCTGCCGCGTTGGCTGCGCAAACAGCTGGAAGCCTATGGTGATGACAGTGCCAGCATCCGCCAGTTTGGTGAGGAAGTGGTTACCCAACTTTGTGAAAAACTGATCAGTTATGGGGTTCCGGCTTTCCATTTTTATACCCTGAATCAAGCTGGCCCATCCATGGCAATTGTTAAAAACCTTAACCTGATGCCACGCTGAGCGGTTCAGCCAACCAGATGATTTTTAAAGACGCCCGGATGGGCGTTTTTTAGTTCAGCTGGAGTTCAGTCAGCCATTCTCATTCGTTACAATGGCACCCTGACTATCCTATTGCTGTTCTTATCTGATACCCATGCGCAACCCTCGAATCTACGCTCCCATTGAGCTGAGTGAATTTCAGCCTGTTGATCTGCCTGAATCGGCGGCTAATCATGTCGGCCGGGTGCTACGCATGAAACCAAGCGATCCACTGATTTTATTTAATGGTAGGGGTGGCTGCTGGCAGGCCCGTATTCATTCGGTCAATAAGCGACAGGTACAGGTTGTTCCCCTGGAACATATATCCAAAGATAACGAATCACCTTTGAACATTTCCCTTGGCCAATCCCTCAGCCGGGGCGAGCGTATGGATTATGCTCTCCAGAAAGCCGTTGAAGTAGGAGTCACAGAGATCACTCCACTGTTCACTGAACGCTGCGAGGTCAAGCTTAACAGCGACAGGCAGGAAAAAAGGCTGCGCCACTGGCAGCAGGTTATTATCAGTGCCTGCGAGCAGTGCGGTAGAAATATGATTCCTGCCATTCATCCGCCGGTCGCTTTGGAACAGTGGATCAGCAGCCGGACATCAGAGCTAAACTTTGTTCTTCACCATCGAACCAGCCAAGCTCTCGCTGGTTACTCCACGCCCCAGTCGGTTTCTCTCTTGATCGGCCCTGAAGGGGGGCTGACTGCCGATGAAATCTCAGCGGCAGAACAGTCTGGTTTTCACCCCCTGGCATTGGGGCCACGGGTTCTGCGCACGGAAACAGCTCCAGTGGCAGCGGTCAGTCTTATGCAATATCTTTGGGGGGACTGGAGGCAACAGTAAACAACGGATGCCTTATGAAGTTTCTCTCTGCAGCACTTAGCTTTGCCATAGCATGGTCAGCCACAGCATCAGCTCTTGAGATACACCCTCTGTGCCTGGAGAAACTGGTACCACTGTCTTCATCGGGGGCAAAAACGGCCCCTCTTGATGTTAAAGCATGCACAAAACAATATAACCATCTGCCGTACCGACACAACACCCCTTGGCATGCAACCTGGGAAGCAGTCAAAGCAAATACGGCTCCAGACGGTGAAATCCTGCCTGGATATGCCGCCTATAACATTATTGGGGGAATGAAAGACAATCAGACCGTGATTAAGCAGGTGGTCAATTACGGAGGCAGTGGAGTTTTCTCCTATGGCCTGCTGATAGAAGGAGTAGCTCTCACCTCAGAAGAACAATCCACCCCGGATGCAGTCAGACTCACCATGAATGTTCCCGGTGGGGACAGATGCCTGGGGGGCATTGAGCAGCTGTCTATAACCAGCCCTGACACCTTTACCCTCAACCGCTATCTCACCCCTGCAGAGCTGGTTAGATATGGTCAAAATGATAGCTCTGGAGCAAAAGGACTGGCTGACTGTGCTATCTGCTGTATCGGTACAATTCAGGAATCATGGTCTTTATCGGGTGAGTCCAGGCTGCTGGGGGTCACCATAAACCCGGAAGATCTCAATGACAGTGAAAGCGAGAAAACCAGATGCCTGTACAGTCTTCTCCCGGCAAAACAGGCAAGACAGAAGG
>JAKSCK010000095.1 GCA_022360655.1 Spirochaetales bacterium
GCTGAAGCACGCTGGCTTGGACGCTAAATAAGGCATGCCAAACATTATCGAGCATGGCGGGATCGTAAGATTCAAAGGCAACGGTGACGGCGTCCACAGTGGCCTCCAAGCTACCCCCCTCCCACTAGTAAAAAAAGGGCCGTTTTACCCCGTTTTTACCCCAGGGTAAAATGAATTTACCCCATTTTTACCCTCCTTTTTACCCCGACACATTTTACCCTCCAGAACGGGGTAAAAACGGGTGATAGGTGCCATCAGGGTGAAAGCGGGGTAAAAACGGGGTAAAAATGGGGCCAAGCCGCTTGGTTTTGGTAGGGTACAAGATCAGCAAGGCGCTGCGCTCCACTGGCCTGCCACCAGCGCTCTGCTACTGTCTCCCAGCGCTCCTTGCGACTGGGGCTGGTTCTAGCCACCAGCCAATACCCGGGGTCCGTGGCCCTTTGGGTATAAAAGGCTTGTCGATTGGCCGAAGGTCCGCCGGCACAGCTTGTTGGCCTTGCACAAGACCACGGGCACTTTGCGCAACCACAAACACTTTGCGCAACCACGAATGCTGCGCGTGCCAATTTGAGGTATGAAAGAAGGCGTCGAGAAGGCGAAGGTTGGGCGAGGGAGAAGGGGTGAATGGAAGGTCCTAGTCGTAGACTATCTATCATTTCTGTCGTATCGGCATTGTTCCCTAAGTCGAGTCTTCCCATGGACTTTTTGTCTGTAGCGCATTCTCTTGTGCAACATAAACCCTGCGGCAAGCTAGGCAAGTGGACAAGAAAGCACCAGAAGGCCAGCATTGGTAGGGGTTACAAGTATGGCGGAGTTTGTGGGTTTGGCATTTGGAGTGCTAAGCTCAAACAAGTTGGTTCTTTGTGGAATGAAATTTGAATCCGGGGGTCGGATGCCTGCTGCGTAGGTGGCGCGCATCGACTACCAGTAAAGGCAGCCTTGGGGCATGGGGGCCGAGTGAAGCGAAGAAGGGCAATAGAGCAATGCAAGTGGGCCTATCTTTCATGCAGCAAATGGTGA
>JAKSCK010000054.1 GCA_022360655.1 Spirochaetales bacterium
ATTTTGGGAAAAAGGGGGAAAAAACGGCCCTCAGAATTTCTTGAAGAGGAAAGGAAAGGACGCATTCCTTTCCAATTACCCTTTTCACCTTTGCTTTAGTGCTTGTCTGGGTTGCCTTCAATGAGGAATTAATGTCATATATACGGCAACCAGGAGCGCATCATTTTGAGGCTCCAGGCTAGAATCTGTTGCACGATGTGCTGTGTCTCAGCTAATAGACTAGCGTTTGTTATGAAGCTACATAAATGTTTTTTTGAGGAGTAAAAAATCCCATGATTGAGCACAAGGCAGCTGTAAATAACGGTCAAAAAAGTTGCTCAACTTGCATTCTGTAAATCGGTGACATAAGTAAATCGCTATAAGCGAAGCACCATTCTATTGTGTCCCTTTATTTTAAATCGAATGAGTTTCATCACACAACAAGAAAACAGAAGATGCACTATGTCGTGAGGGTGGCATGCTGCTGATCCGTCAGAAGTTGATTGGATGGCTATCACGATCTGGTGGGAAATGGCTCTGACCGTCATCAACGTGATTTAAGGGAAATCATGCAGATTTCCGGTTGGATATCGGAATCGCTGATGGCACTGTCATGCCTGTCACTGAGAGGGTTCAGCGGTGTGTTGCTGTCCCGATGCCGGTCTTTGAGCTCTGGCAACGTGGCGGGGCTACCGACACAGTGAAGTGCGAACTTCTGACACGTGGCAGCTGCCCGGATTAGTGTCCCCGAGCAATCCAGCGTGGCGAATCTGTCGACGGCGAATTCTGTGCAATGTGAAGTCGCGCGACGGAAGGACTCCGTCGAGTCGACAGGATCAAAACGTCGACTTACGTCGACGCTTCGCCAAGAGAAAACGTGAAGCACCGACACTGTCGCGCTCGTTTTTGGTTACCAAACTCTTTCACTGCACTTGCGCGCGTTTACATCGACGCTCGGCAGATTGATTGCGTTCAATGGCTGGAGCTGGAGACAATGCGCGCGCTGGGAGAAGAGTGGGACACTCTTTGTGCCCTTTGGGAAGCTGCAAAGGGGATGAACTTTGTCCGCATGCCGTGCATATGGCACTGCGGGTGGAAGATGGCTTGGAAAGAGATGCTCCGAACGCACGG
>JAKSCK010000117.1 GCA_022360655.1 Spirochaetales bacterium
ATAGCTCTGATAGATCAGTGATGAGTTCTGTAAATTTCACGTTACTGTTTTGATGATTTCCCATATTTCCGGAATTTCGTGGGAAAACCCAGAATGCCCTTCCATACTCTCCCCCCAGGGATTCCCCCAATATGTGATTCTGTGTGTTTTTAGAGCCAAAGACTAAATATTGCAATTATTCCCATTTTGTATATATATTATACCATAATGGCGTTTGAATATGATCCAAATAAGAGCGCTTCAAACAAGATCAAGCATGGAATTGATTTTGAGGAAGCACAAATATTGTGGCAGGATCCAAATAGATTAGTAATTCCTGCCAAGAGTGACGATGAACTACGTTTTGCGCTTCTAGCGTCTTCAGACGGAAAAGTATGGGCGGCTTTTTATACACTACGTAGTGAAGTAATACGAATTATATCGGTTAGAAGGGCAAGAAAAGCAGAGGTGTTGTTGTATGAAAGCTAAAGAACTCGACAAGTTGTTTGATGATGGAGAAATAGATCTTCATGAATTGGTTGATTTATCTAAGTCTAAACGCCCTGGTTTAGCTCAAAGAAGAGTGAATGTAGATTTTCCTGAATGGATGATACATGGTCTAGATAAGGAATCAACACGTTTAGGAGTACCTAGACAATCTTTGATTAAAGTATGGATTGCTGAACGTCTTGAAAAGCAGCAAGACCATCAATATTTTGCCTGAGTGATTATATTTACCTAATGCCACCCCAGAGCACAACCCTCTCTGGTGCTTCACAAAGCCACCCTAACCCTTTGATAATTCTAGGAATTCAGGATTATCCAGCTCTCGAGGTTGAAATTCGCATACATTCTCCCCCAGGGGGTTTTCTGATTTTGTCATTATGTTTGAATGTGCTATTGCTTCTGAAGGACTCAAATCTCTTGTGTCCCCCCCTGTTAGGATCTCATGGAAGCTAGAAAGAATCTTTGGAAAAAGAGAAAAGCCGCCTTCGGCGGCTGTTGAAGTACAGTTGTACCTAAGTTTATTTTAGTTACGTAATC
>JAKSCK010000025.1 GCA_022360655.1 Spirochaetales bacterium
AAAGAAATTGGGAAAGCCTCAGGGGATGTCCTCTCAAAAAGAGTCGCGTCAAAGTAAAAAAGCTTTGAGGCAAAGAACCAAACAGAGTCACAAATCACGCTCGGGAAAATCCAAAAAGAAGCGTCAATCTGAAGGTTCGGATCAAACATCTCTTGGAGCAACGGCTCTCACGGGAAGTGGGATGGCCACAGCGGCCACATTGTCCTCAAGCTCCATACCTGAAGAGGAATTTTTCTCTTCACCAGGTCAGAAGTCATCAAAAGAGCTGGATGACATGGCGTCATCAGAGAATCTTGGCTCTGAAGATTTTTCCTTTGATGATGTCCAAGATGAAATTCAAGAGATGGACCAAAACCTGGGTGCTCCAAATTTTACAGCCCAGGGTGATGAGGACTCTCTGGTGATGGATATGTCTGATAACAATGTTCCGGATGCCGAACAAATGGAAGCAGAACCATCCCATTCAGAGCTTGAATCCAGTGATTCTACTGTGCCATCTGATTCTTCTGAGAATACCGTTGTTTCCATTGATGATATTCACCATGAATCGTCCTCACCCCTGGATGCGGAAGACTTTTCTGATGCCGCATTGGATTCCGTTCTCGATGATTTGAGTTTTGAATCTTCGGATTCTGCTGAAGGTCCCCAAGACCAGGGTGGTGAAGAATTGGAGTCTTTGGATGCCTCTTTTGAGGACATGGAAATCATGGATGTTCTTGAGGACGCTCCGGGGGAATCTTCAGATGATTCATCTGATTCAGAGAGTCCCCATCCTCCTATTCCTGTGGATGAAAAAGAAATGGAAGAACTGGGGGATTTGCTGGGCGACGAGGGAATTGACCTGGTTTAGGCATCTTGCTTCAATCCCTGGGAACACACTAGATTATTGATCCAATAGGTCCATTTCTCCCATACCATGAATCTGAAATGGCTTCCCTCTCAAGGAGCTTCCCATTAATACGCATTCCCTGGCCAATCGGCCCTTTTCCCCTTCACGTCTGCCATTGTATTACGGGTGGATCATTCTCATTGTAGGTCCCCTTGGCATTCTCTTTAGTTTGCCAGGACAAACCATGGGCGTGTCGGTTTTTACCAATCATCTGATTTCCGCTCTCTCCCTGTCACGTGTTCAACTGTCCACAGCCTACATGGTGGGAACACTGGTGAGTGCGTTTTTTATGACCCGGGCTGGGCGTATTTATGACCGACGAGGTGCCCGACCTGCTGCCAGTACCGCTGTGCTTGGTTTGGCTCTTTGCTTGTTGCTTTTTACCCAAGTGGATCGGGCGGCGTCCCTGCTTGAGAACCTCTTTCAAGGGGGATTATCTCCCTTGGTTTGCGGATTCAGCCTGGCTGTGATGGGCTTTCTTGGGATTCGATTTTTTGGACAGGGAGTGCTCACCTTGGTTTCTCGTACCATGGTGATGCGGTGGTTTGAAACTCGTCGTGGTCGTGTGGCTGCCATCATGGGAATTGCCACCTCTGCCGGATTTTCCTACACCCCACGTTTGCTTCAAACCCTGATTGATGCCAAAGGCTGGCGTGGTGCCTGGGCCACTTTGGCCGCAGTGCTTCTTCTTGTGGCGCTCCCCATGGTGCTCCTGTTGTTTCGTGATTCGCCCGAACGATGTGGCATGGAGATGGAGCAGGGACTCAAACCCCTGAAACATCAAAGCAAGAAAAACACTGCAGCTCCAGATGCCACCTTGGCTCAGGCCCGTAAAGATCCCCGATATTGGTCTTTTGCCCTTATGATGGCCTGGTGGGCCCTATTCAACACCGCCTTCACCTTTCATGTGGTTGATATCTTTGCGTTCAAAGGAGCCTCTGCCACAGAAGCGGTTTCGCTTTTTCTTCCCATCACCTTTGTGGCTGTGGCCAGCAACTTTTTAGGGAGTTGGGCCAGTGATTCCATGGATCTCCCTCCTCTCTACCTTCTCATGACTCTGGGGCTCATCTGTGCCGGTGGGGCCATGTTCTTTGCAGGTGCTCCTTGGTCGCGTTACTTGCTCATTGGTGGATTTGGCCTTTCCAACGGTTTGCGTTCTGTGCTCACCAACATTGCTTGGCCCCGTATGTATGGAAGAAAACACCTTGGAGAAATTGCTGGTTCTGCCATGAGCATGCTGGTGGCTGGAAGCGCCATTGGTCCCTGGGTGTTCAGTCTGTTGCGAACCACAGAGGGATCCTATGTCTGGGCCGGTCTTTTGGGAATTTTGGGTCCCTTCGTTTTGGCTTTACCAGGAATTTGGGTGTTCTTCCGTCCTAAGAAGTCGTCTTAAACCGACCCCTCCCTTCCCTTTTCCTCTGTTTATGCCGGTGTGACCGTCGGGGAGAGGGCTTGCTAAAATCTCTTCATCACCCCCAAGGTGAGAACACCAACTTTCAGGAGCCAACTATGAATCGCGTTGATACAGCCCTCACCATGTTCTCTGAAGGATCCGCCTGTTCTCAGGCTGTGGCCACCGTCTTTTCCCAAGATTTGGGAATGGATGAGGCCACTGTGCACCGACTTACAACGGCTTTTGGCGGCGGAATGGGGAGCCGTTTGCATACCTGTGGCGCTCTCTCTGCTGGTGTTTTTGTTCTCAGTGGGCTTCATGGAAGTGAACAGTCCAACCAACAAGAGCAAAAATTAGAAGCAAAAGCAGAGGCAGGAGCCCTCATAGATGATTTTCAGAATCAGTTTCACAAGATAAACTGCCGCGATATTTTAGGTGTGGAGCTCACCAATCCAGAAGCTCTGGCCGCGGCAAAAGCGGAAGGACGCTTTCAGGAATCCTGTGCACCCTGTGTGCGATTTGTTGTGGAGTATCTTGAGAACCACATCAAGAAGGGATAAGTCAGCAGCACAGCAGCAGGCGAGAGTAGAAGAATGAAACGTAGGACAATGGAGCGGCTTGTCTCCGCATTTTGGTGGGCAAGTCTCATCACAAAGGCTCTGTATGCCATTTATGTGTATCGTCTTGAATTGGAACCATCATCCACAATTGGCTGGGATGTATGGTTGCTTGCGGCCTTTGGAGCCATCACTGCCGTTGCTGGTGCACGACTTGGCGGAGGATTAGTGCAGAAAGAGTCGCGATTGCACCAGAGTCTTGTACGATTTTTTGGGGGGCATGAATTGGCCGCCCTTGGACTTCATGCCTTTCTTTCCTTGGCACTCATTGAGTGTGCTGCTATTTGTGGTGTTCTTGTTTATACCCTTTCAGGGTCTTTCTTGCTTTGGACGGCTCTTTTGGGAGTCTCCCTGCTGGCTTGGGCTGTGGCCCGGCCTAAGTTTTCATAGGTTGCACAAGGAACGGTCATAATCCTTGTTGAGATCCTTATGGGAGGAGCCGGTGATCTGGCCTATTCTTCCCAGAGGATTCTGTGCTAGCCTGCCGCCATGAACCGCTGGCGGCTCTGACCGTCCATTTTCGCTATCTGCATTCTTGGCAGGCGGTTTTTTGACGAAATTCGAACAAGGATAGGGATGCAATTCTCATTGCTCTTCCCAAATAACGTGCACATGAATTCAAATCTCAAAGCATCCGGTTTTTCCGGGTTGGGGCTCATCGCGCCCCTGATGCGTGCAGTTGAAGAAAAAGGATATGAAACGCCTTCTCCCATTCAAGAGGAGGCCATTCCCGCCGTACTTGGTGGCCGAGATGTGATGGCGGCGGCCCAAACCG
Source organism: Spirochaetales bacterium (assembly GCA_022360655.1). Taxonomy (GTDB): domain Bacteria; phylum Spirochaetota; class Spirochaetia; order DSM-2461; family DSM-2461; genus UBA2779. The sequence goes on from JAKSCK010000025.1 coordinate 3,675, forward strand.
GAACGGGAAAAACCGCTGGATTTACTCTTCCCATTCTGCAACTTCTTCATGAGGCCGGACGTGCTCCTGGAAAGTTCCGTCCCCTGCGAGCCCTCATTGTGACTCCAACTCGAGAATTGGCTGCTCAGGTTGAGGCCAGTGTTAAAACCTATGGTGAGTATCTTCCCCTACGTTCTGCGGTTGTTTTTGGTGGAGTCAAAATTAATCCCCAAATCAACACGCTCCGCAATGGTGTGGATATTCTGGTGGCCACTCCAGGGCGGCTCTTGGATCTTCATCAGCAGGGCATTGTGAGCTTTCAAGAATTGGAAATACTGGTTCTTGATGAGGCAGATCGAATGTTGGACATGGGATTCATTCATGACATTCGTAAGATTCTTGCCTTACTTCCTCCTCAACGACAAAACCTTCTCTTTTCCGCCACCTTCTCCTCAGAAATTCGTGCTCTTGCCAAAGGGCTTGTGAATTCTCCTTTGGAAATTTCAGTGACTCCTCCCAACAGCACAGTGGATACCGTTTCTCAGACGGTTCTTCCCGTGGATAAACGCCGAAAAGCGGATCTGCTCATACACCTCATCAAGGAACGGCAGTGGCATCAGGTCTTGGTGTTTACACGCACAAAACATGGAGCCAATCGATTGGCTCAGAAGCTAGAAAAATCTGGAATTGAATCGGCGGCTATTCATGGAAACAAAAGCCAGAATGCCCGAACGCGAGCACTTGCTGGATTTAAAAGCAATCAGCTTCAGGTTCTTGTGGCCACAGACATCGCTGCTCGAGGTTTGGATATCAATCAATTACCCCAAGTGGTGAACTTTGATCTTCCCAATGTTGAGGAAGACTATGTCCATCGTATTGGCAGAACCGGGCGTGCTGGAGCGCAGGGGAAGGCCCTTTCTTTGGTTTGTCTGGAAGAATCCAAACTTCTGCGAAACATTGAACGGTTCATTCACCGGAACATTGATGTGGAGCAAATCCCAGGGTTTGAACCCATGGATCCTCCCTCCTCTTTGCAGGAAGAGGGGCCACGGCGAAGCGCTCCCATGCCTCGGGGAAATGGACGGCGGCAGGGCGGTCAAGGAAGAGGGAGGAATCCCGGTTCCACATCGCGTTCTCATCGGGGCGGACAGGCCTCCTCCGGAGGATCCAATCGTTCACGCAATTCCCGTGGGAGTCATCGCCGCTAGGGTGATGCTCTATTCTCCTCCATGTTCTCCCAAGAATTTTTTCTTGGGCAATCAGAGACCTCCTTTGGAGGTCTTTTTTTTATTAGGAAAACACTTATATATAAAGACTTAAAAATATTAGTGAGAATTATTCCTATTTATATTGACCATCAAAGAGAGGGACGGTATTTTGAAGAAGAAAGTTAATTCTACCTAAGGAAGTGAGAGATATGGAAGAAAACACAAGCATCCCTGTAGCCCTGCCACGATTGAATGAAAAGGCCCCCGAGTTCACTGCCGTTACCACCCAAGGAGAAATCAATTTTCCTTCTGACTATCGTGGTAAATGGGTGATTCTTTTCAGCCATCCCGCAGATTTTACCCCAGTCTGTACCACCGAATTTCTGACCTTTGCGGCCCAGAAAGAGAAATTTGCCAATGTGAATTGTGATTTGGTGGGTCTCTCTGTGGATGGTCTCTACAGCCATATTGCCTGGCTTCGAACCATCAAAGAAAAGATTTCCTACCGTGGTATGAAAGATGTGGAGGTGGATTTCCCTCTCATTGAAGACATCACCATGAATGTGGCAAAAAAATACGGCATGATTCAGCCTGGTGAGGACAACACCAAAGCGGTCCGTGCAGTCTTCATCATTGATCCAGAGTCCAAAGTGCGAGCCATGATTTACTACCCTCTCAGTCTTGGACGGAATTTTGATGAAATCTATCGAGCCCTTGTGGCCCTCCAAACGGCAGATGCCTTTGATGTGGCCACACCTGCGGATTGGCGTCCAGGGGATGATGTGATTGTGGGTCCTGCCGGATCCTGTGGGCAGGCCAAAGAGAGAATGGATGGGAATGAGGAAATGGAATGCCAGGATTGGTTTTTCTGTTCCAAAAAACTGGATGAAAAAAAGGTTTGGGATGAAGTGCTTGTGAATGGTGAGACTTCTCCAGAACCGGTTTTACAGAAATAGTCTGCATCAAGAAGGAACAAAGGCCCACAGAATAGAAATATTTGTGGGCCTTTTTCTCGATAATATCAAGAATAAGCTCATTGAATAAAAAAGAACGCTAGACAACCAGGGCCTTCCCGACTAGTGTTGATGAAGACGGTAAGTCAGGTGTTGTTCAAAAACCTGCCGTTGCATCGTGAAGAAAGAGTGATAAGAGAATTTGCAGCCTTACAAACCTACCGGCCCCTCCACCCCCTTTTCCCGTTCAACTGCTATCACAGGACAATACCTCACCTATGCGTTGGAGAGTTATTTCAGGAGAGGTAGAAATGCCCAAGAAACTTTACGTCGGTAATTTGAGTTATTCGGTGGACGATCAGGAGCTGGAGAATGTTTTCGGTGCCTACGGTTCTGTCCTGAGCGCCCGCGTGATCATTGATCGCTACGACAATCGCTCCAAAGGCTTTGGCTTTGTGGAGATGGAGAATGATGCCGAGGCTGAGGCCGCCATCGAGCCCATGGACGGAAAAGAGCACAATGGCCGTCAGCTGCGCGTGAGCGTGGCTCGCGAGCGCACTGAGCGTCCTCCCCGTCGGGACTACTAAGCCCCCTCGAACCGGGGCTTCGGCCCCGGTTTTTCTACGGAATCACGAGGAGGTGAAGGATGGCAAGAAGTCATTATTCCTATGAGAAGCGTCAAATGGAACTGAAAAAAAAGAAGAAACGCGAAGAAAAGCTTCTCAAAAAACAGGAAAAGGGTGGCGGCGAAGAAGATGCTGCCGCAGAATACCTTGCCATGTTGAGAGGTGAGCCCCTCAATGATGATGAGGAATCAGAAGATGACGACGATGACAGTGAAAACCTGGAATCGGAGTAGAGCCGGTCATGAGCCGGTAGAATGAAATCCGCCCCCCAAGGGGCGGTTTTTTATACCAGTTGCCCTTGGGTGATTGGCGGCCAGGACATGAATTTATTCCTTCACTCCACCAAAGGACAGTCCTGCAATAAACTGTTTTTGGAGAACAAAAAAGACAATCACAGATGGTAATGCTGCCACCACAGAACCGGCAGCGATCAGGTTCCATGAAATCGACCATTGCCCCCGGAGGGCTTGAAGTCCAAAAGTGATGGGGCGGGCCGCATCACTTTGCACCAAGGTGAGGGCCCAGAAGAAGTCGTTCCAAACAAATGTAAAAAGCAGTACCCCTAACGAGGCAAGAGCTGGACGGAGGAGGGGAAGAATGACTCGAATAAACACTCCCCATTCTGTGGCTCCTTCCATTCGTGCCGATTCCACCAGAGCATAGGGCAAGTCCACAATAAAGTTCCTCAGAAAAAAGGTGGCAAAACCAATCTGAAATGCCGTATGAAAAAGAACTAAGGCCCAGAGGGTATCCAACAAATCTAAATTGGCAAACATGCTTCGAACAGGAATCATCAGAATTTGAAACGGCACAAAGTTCCCGGCAATAAACAGCGCATACAGTAGAATCCGGCCTCGGAATCTGTGTATGGCTAAGGCATAACCGGCCATGGCACTGAAGAAGACAGCCATCACGACAGAGGGAATGGTGATGATGAGACTGTTTCGGAAGTAAAGAAGCATGGGACTCCGTTCCGGATTAAACACTTCTCCATAGTTTTCAAACAGTTTGATTTCGGAGGGCCAACCCCAGTAATTCCCAGAGATGATATCTGCATTCCCTCGAGCTGAAGTGAGAAGAATGGCGGCCATGGGGAGAAGCCAGAGGATGAGCACAAGGGGGACCGCCATTTTGTAAAGAATTTGAAGTGCGGGGCTACGGTGTTTGATGGGTGTTGGAAACATGCTACTTCTCCTTCCTCAAAACCGAATAGAGGAATAGGGCAATGATGAGGGACATGGACAGGAAGAGAATGACGGCAATGGATGCGCCATAGCCCATTTTGAAGTTAAAAAGAGATTCGTCATACATCATGTACGCCAGAACGTTGGTGCTGCCCCAGGGACCTCCTGCCGTCATGATGGCAATCAGATCAAAACTTCTGAGAGCGCCAATGATGGTGACAACAGCGGCAATAAAGGCGGCCCCGCTGAGCTGGGGAATCACCACACGGAAGAGCATGTTCCATCCTGCGGCTCCATCAATTCTGGCCGCTTCAATCACTTGGGTATCCAAGGAGGTGAGGCCGGTAAGAAAAAGAATCATGCAATAGGCTGTTTGTGGCCAGAGTGAGGCCAGAATAATGCCGTAAGTGGCCAACTGATCATTGGCTAATATGGGGATGGGCTCTATGCCCATTTTTTCTCCTAGAGCAGCTAGAAGGCCTAAGTCTGGGTTATAAAACCAGGAGAAGATGAGCCCCACCACCACAAGGTTGATGACAAAGGGAAAGAAAAACAGTGACTTTGCCAGACGAATTCCCCGAATCTCCTGATTAAGAAACAGGGCCAGAGTTAAACCGGCAATGGGTGCCATCAGGGACAAGATGAGCCATCGAACATTGTTGGCAATGGAAATGGCAAATTTTGGATCTTGGAACAGTTTTGTGTAATTGGAGAGCCCCACCCAGGTCATAGCACCAAACCCACTCCAGTCATGAAAACTAATCCAGAAACTTCGGAGAATGGGCCAAAGAACAAAGATAGAAAATAAGGTGAAGGCCGGTGCCAGAAAATACACAGGAGCCAAGCGGAATTCCCATTTTTTCAAGGCATTACGGGTCTCTTTTTTCATAAACACTCCTTGGGGGGATGTAGGGAATAGGAGAACCGGCCGCCAGCAATGGCGGCCGGTCCAATCAATGCAATGGTGGCTTACTGGTCAAAGACACTGGCGCGCTTTTCTTCCATTTTTTGGCGTGCCAATTCTTCTCTTTCGGGATACACCATGAACTCTTGGAATCCCTGCATACCCACAGATGCCATTTCTGGATTGGTGTCTCGGTCATAGAATTGGGCCAAACCATCCGCAGCTCCCAGCATTTCAAATCCTTTTTGGGTAAAAGGATCTGTGGGAGGCTCGGCATACTTGTTGGGAGGAATATTTCCTGTGGCATAGGCAAACTGAGCCTGAATGTCAGGACGGGCCACAAAGGCCAAGAAGGCCTTAGCTTCGTCCATATTTTTTGCACCAGCAGGAATGTGGTAGGTGTCCATGGGTGCATCTTCATACACACCCAGGGTGGGCTTGATGATGGGGAACTGGAAGAATCCCATCTTGTCACCAATACCAGCACTCACCATATCAGGCATCATGAAGTTGCCAATGAGATACATGGCAGCATCCCCATTGATGAGGGGAGCCTGGGCCTCCTGCCAAGAATAGGTGGCATGATTCTTCAGGAAGAATCCTCGGTTGATCAGATCGGCCCAGGTATCAAAAACTTCATCCAGCATGGGATCGTCATAACTCCGATCTCCCAGCATGAGTTCCATATGCTTTTCGATGCCGTTGATACGGAGATTGAGGTAATCAAACCATCCTGCCGCCGTCCAAAGATATTTGGTTCCAATGGTGATGGGAGTGATACCTGCGGCTTTTAAGGTTTCACCAGCTTCAAGGAAGTCCTCCCAAGTTTTTGGAATCCCAATTCCCAGTTCCTCAAAAATATCAGCACGATAATAGATTCCCCATTGGTAATATCCCCAGGGAACGCCGTACTGTTTACCATCCACGGTCAAAGCGGATTTGGTGGCACTCATGGAATCGGATAAATCTTCAGAACTCCAGACATCGCTCACATCGGCAAAGAGTCCTTCATCCACAAAGAATTTCATGCGATTACCCGCAAACCATAAACACACATCTGGTGGATCTGAGGCGAGAAAATTCCGGATTGCGGTTTTGTATGCCTCATGATCAAAGGTGTTCAGTGTGACCTCAATGTCAGGATTTTCTGCTTCGAAAGCGGCCACTACCTCTGCAAAGGCGGCTTTGGGAGCAGGGTCAGAAAGATTGGAATTAATCACCAGTTGACGTGTTTCCATTTTGGCTTCTGCATCACCGTTGGCAAAACAAAGGGCACTGACAAGGCCTAGAATGAGCAAGGCAAGAATCAAGCGTTTTCTCATTATCGTCCTCCTTGATAACATGGTTCATTTTTGAGGGTAGAGATGTTCTGGTCAATTTCTGAATTATTGGATTTGTTTGAAAATATTCTTTTTTGTGAGAAAGTCGGCCGTCTTGGAAGAGATCTTGAGCTTTTATGATTGTTTAAAGGAAAATCAGCAATGCTTTGATCTGTCTTTTGAGGTTGAATAACCTGAAATTCTTGTTCTCAACACGTGCAAGTTTTTCCCAGTCTCATATTTCATTCAGTGATTGCTCTTTCGATGGTGCGGGAAAAGAGAAAAATCCTTGTCATTTTGGTGTTTTACTTCAAGGATGAAGAGGAGAAAAGTTTTTGATATTTCAGATTGTTATTTCAATATTGGGAAAGTTTGAGAATTGGGGTGAAAACAATGGCCGTGGAACCCATGACAGATCAACACAATGCCGATGTTCCTGAGAATGTGGCTTATGCCAATCTGACCGAGTTGGCCAAAGAGCTTCCTTATCAGCTCATTGGTGTGGGTTGTGACTTTGAGCAAACCCCCATTGATCGACCCTTTGGCTATCCGGCTTATCAGTGGATTCAATCGCTGGAAGGAACCGGAAAGCTGCGTTTGGGGCAGCAGGAATATGCCGTGCCACCAGGCCATGGAATGATTCTTTATTCCCGGGAAGCCCATGCCTATTGGAGTTCTGATGGCCCTTGGATGGTTCACTGGATCAGTTTTGATGGAAACCATGTGGGGCCCATGCTGCAAAAACTGGGTTTTGGTGAATCAGGAGTGCATGTGATTTCCAATACCGCCGTCTTAGCGGCTCATATGCATCAAGCCCTTCGTCTTCTTTCCCGTCAAAGACCATTTACCGGTTTGGATGGTTCCGTGCTGATTTATCAATTGCTTTTTGATTTGCACCGAGAAGTGTGTGTGGAAGGCAGTCCGAGTCGTCAGGATAGAGCTCTCAGGCTCCAGCCCATAGTGGATTACATTGATCACCATCTCGACCATGTCCTCTCCGTGGATCTTCTTGCCCAGAGAATGGGAGTGACGGCTCAGCATTTTTGTGTTCTGTTCAAAGACGCCACAGGTCAACGTCCTGTTGAATACATCAATGCCAGAAGAATCAAGCGGGCCAAGGATTTGCTGGTGAGTGAGCGGGATTTGCATGTGGGAGAAGTGGGTCGGCGTGTGGGGTTTGAAAACAACAGCTATTTCTCCACTGTGTTTCGCAAAATTGAGGGAATGAGTCCGCGAAAGTACAAAGATTTGCATTAAGACTCGCGGTTTTTCTCCATGACCAGCATACCTGAGGACTTTACTCAAGTTCTCAGCTTCTCTAGGATTCCCTCCATGATTTCCGAACAAAGCCTTCTTCAAGCTCAGGATGCCTGGGCTCGGGGTGTCGAGGCCATTGGCCGATGCTCGGAGACCCAAAGACAATCAGAAGCTCGTTCCATGTTGGAGCGCCTTTATGATTTCTCCCATCCCTTAATGTTTAAACCCACCAAGGCCGCGCAGGCTCCCTTCCGGGGAAGTTTTGAGGCCGCCCTTTCCTATTTCATAGGAGGAAACCCGGCCTTTCCTGAAGATGCCGGATTTGCACTCCAACCCTGGGTTCGTGTGCGTTTTGAGAATGCCTCACTGTCTTTTGATGAGAACTTTGCCTTTGCCCAAGGACATTATTACTTTACCCCTCCAGAGGGGACGGAATTGAAGGTGGAATACAGCTTTGGGTACAGAGCTGTAGAGAATGAGGGACTGAAAATCTTCCTTCATCATTCATCCTTACCCTTCTCTGTCTAACAGTGTGGAGCCCGTTCTTGGGCTCCGCATTCACTTCAATGTTTTGACGTGTTCTCCCAAACAACCAAGAACATGCGGAAGCAAAAAATCATAGAAGAATTCTCTCATTTACTGAGGGAGATGAGATTTTTTTCCCAAAAGACTCTATGCTGAAAACATGAACGCCCAATCTTGTTTTGTCGGACGTCCACTTCTGATTCTGTTTCTATGTGCCGCACCCCTTTGGTCAGAGGAAATTCCCTCCATGAAACCCATGCCCAAATCTCCCAATGCTGTGTCCAGTGCCGTCAGTGAGGAGGAGGATTCAGTTCATGGTATCGCGCCCATAGACCGCGGTTTTGTCTCTGCAGATCAAGCCCAGGCCATCATTCGTCAAATTCTGATGGAAGAACCTCGTACAACCATCCTCAAGGACATACCTGGTTACATCCATGCCATGCAAAAATCGGCCTTTTTTGGATTTGCTGATGACATGGAGTTTTGGATTCGTGATGATCTTCCCTATATTGATGTGCGCTCGGAAGCCCGGCTGGGATACTCGGATTTTGGTGTGAACCGCAGCCGTATTGAACGTTACCGGGAGCGGTATGCTCAAATTCTTCCCTAATTTTTGGCCTCGTTCCTCGGCCGACCCCTCCATTTGTTTCTGACTCGGGTTCTTTCTATTCCGCCGCGGGGAAAGGCTGGGCTGTTTGCCCGTGTTCCGAGATAATGGAATCCAATACACAGAAGGTCTTGGTTCTTGGATTCTCATCCATCGCCAAATACGACGATTTTCCTGAACCCCAATCATTCTTTGATTGGGGTCGACTTATTGACATATGCACACAAGAGGCGTACAGTCTTTAGTGTGCATATGCACACAGGAGGAGCCGATGCCCCATCGTAAGGGACGTCGCTGCCGGCGCCTGGGCGGCCATCGTGGGTTCAAGCCCATGGGTGTTCCAGGGCATTCCCTGGAGCAAGTGGTTCTGGGTTTAGATGAGTTTGAAGCCCTGCGGCTTTGCGACTTAGAAGGCAGGCAACAAACGGAAGCTGGAGAATTGATGGATGTGTCCCGAGGGACTGTTCAACGGCTTTTGGTTCGAGCCCGAGCCAAAGTGGCAGATGCCCTCCTGAATCAAAAGATGATTGTCTTGCTTGATGGTTATGAGCAGGAGAATCCTAAGGAGAGTGTATGAGTCAGTTCATTGCCATTCCCAGTAATGATGGAATCACAGTTGAAGAGCATTTTGGTCATTGCAAGAAGTTTGTGATGGTGACGGTGGAAGAGGGAAAGGTTCAGGCCAAAACGGAGATTATTCCTCCGGCCCATGCTCCTGGTGTTTTCCCGGCTTTTCTTGGGGAGCAGGGTGCCACCACCATCATCACTGGCGGTATGGGAGCTCGGGCTGTGGACTTGTTCAAGCAGCAGGGCATTGATGTGATTCTTGGAGCCACTGGTTCCATTGATGATTTGCTGGCTGTTTTCCTGGAAGGGGAACTGGCTTCCACTGGAAGTGTTTGCTCTCATCAGCATTAGGATGTGAGTGCTTCAGTCATGCCGTGATTCACAAGGGCATGGCTGTGCTTTTCTAAGAGTTTCAATGGACTCATACACCATAAGGGGTATGAACCGACGATCCTGAGCACGCCCCGTTTGTTTGTGACGGAGCCGTTCTTGACCGCCGGACGGGTGAGTTATGCCCTTGAGGGCATGATGAATGAACGCGGAAGGAGGATCAGATGCGTCGTGATGGAACAGGCCCACGTGGTATGGGCGCAAGAACGGGACGGGGATGGGGATCATGCCCGCCTGTGGACGAACGGGAAGCCCTCAACTCTGGAGCTTGGGGCAGAACAGGCCAAGGCTTTGGGCCAAGAAATGACTTGGGTGAAGGTCAAGGTTTTGGACCACAAGGTCATAGACGCTGGGGCGCTGGCCCTGGGGGCTTTGGGCCAGGTTATGGCCGGGGCCATGGCCGCCGCGGGGGATGGAATGGAGCCTCTTTTGGCCCAGGTCGAGGTCAGGGCTTTGGACGTGGTTTTGGAAGACGCGGAGGCTTTGGAGCTGGCCCATGGGGCGGTTGCTTTGCCCCTGCGGGATGGGGTGGTGGTGCTTTTGTCCATCCGCTCTTCCCATTTCCAGAAGAATCAAAAAAACAATCAACAGAGGAAGACGACTCATGAAGCTGGCATTTTGTGTGAAATCCGCCCAAGAGGGAGGAGAACTGGATCAGCGATTTGGCCGAGCAGCGGCCTATGCTTTGGTGGATGGAGACAGTGGTAAGGAACTTCAGCGCATGGCCAATCCCCATAAGGAGGCCTCCAGTTCTGCTGGTGTGGGAGCTGTTCAGATGCTCTCAGATGCGGGTGTATTGGGAATAGTTGGACCCAAAATGGGCCCCAAAGCCCTGGATGCTTTGAGAGCTCTGGGCTTAGAGGTCTGGGACCAAGGGGAGCTGGATGACTTAGGCAAAGCCTATGCGGCTTGGGCGGCTCATTCTCTTCCCAAGGTGGATTCCACTCCCAAACCGGCAGGATTGTACCGGGCCTAAGGTGGAGATTGCCATTGTTAGCGGTAAGGGTGGTGCCGGAAAAACCACCCTGGCAACTCGCCTCTTTCTTGCTGATCCTGAGAGTGTGCTCTTGGATTGTGATGTGGAAGAGCCCAATGCTTCCCTTCATCTATCTGTTGATTGGCATGGGGAAGAGCCCATGATGGCTCGTTATCCAGAAATTCATGAAGAGCGGTGCAACCACTGTGGAACCTGTGCCTCTTTCTGTGCCTTCAAGGCCATTCTTTCCGGACCGGCTGTCACCATTCCCATGCCAGAGCGATGTCATGATTGTGGGGGCTGTGCAATGGTTTGTCCCCAGAATGCGGTGGAGTACAAGGAACGGCCGGTTGGAAAAATTTCCTATGGTACGGTTGGTTCGTCCTTCTTTGCCCATGGAGAATTGAATGTGGGAGAACTCTCCGGTGTTCGAATGATCCGCCAGCTTCGAAGCATGCCCCAGAAAAACCAAAGGGTGTGGATAGATGGTCCTCCGGGAACTGCCTGTGCGGCCGTTGCCGCGGTGGAAGGTGCGGATTATGTGGTGGTGGTGGGAGAACCCACCCCCTTTGGGGTGAGTGATATGGCCATGGCCCTAGACATGTTGGATGGCCTCAAGATTCCCCATGGACTTGTGGTGAACAAGGCCGGCATTGGAAATGATGAGATTCACCGTTACTGCCATCAGCGCAAGGTTCCCATCTTGGGAGAGGTTCCCCATTCCCTGGAGCTTGCTCAGGCTTCTGCGGCCGGAGTGAAAGGCTGGTCTGAGCTGAATCCATCCAATCTGTTTAAAGAATTGGTACAAACCATTGGTTTCAATGCAGAGAAAGCCCAGGATGCTCAAACTGTGAAGGGGGGGTGTGCATGAAAGAAATTGTGGTGATTTCTGGAAAGGGAGGAACGGGAAAAACATCCATTGCGGCCTCTCTCTTCACCCGTCTTCCCAAACCAGTTTTGGCTGATTGCGATGTGGATGCACCGGATTTACATATACTCTTTTCCCCTCAAGATGAGCGCCATGAAGAATTCATAGGAACCCAAAAGGCCCGCCCACAATCCCATTCTTGCAGCGGCTGTGGGGCCTGTGTTGAGGCCTGCCGTTTTGGTGCCTTGGTTCCTGGAGAGCCACCCACTGTGCTGGACTCTCGTTGTGAGGGCTGCGGTGTTTGTTCCCATCTTTGTCCATCTGGGGCCATAGAGCTTGTGGATGTGGCGGTGGGAACCATCAGCCGAGGTCAGACGGACTGGGGACCTATGGTGCGGGCCAAGCTGGTTCCTGGGGAAGAAACCTCAGGGAAACTGGTGTATGCCGTGCGGGAAAAGGCGCGGGCCCAAGCCGAGGCTCTTGGAGCTCAAACTCTGCTGATTGATGGTTCCCCCGGCATCGGCTGTAATGTGATTTCCTCACTGACTGGGGCTAACCAAGTGGTTCTTGTCACCGAACCCACACGATCCGCATTTCATGATTTGCAGCGGGTGCATGAATTGGTGAACCGTTTTGGCATTCCCTGCGTTTTGGTGGTGAACAAGTGGAATCTGCATCCCCCCATTGCAGAAGAAATGGAGGAATATGCCCAGCGAAATTCCCTTCCTTTGCTGATGCGGCTGCCCTATGACTTGGGTATGGTGGATGCCATCACGCATCGCGAGGTTCCTTCCAAGGCTTTGCCTGATTTGTTTCAGCAAAGTGGTTTTGAAAGTCTTGTGGAAGCTTTGATTGAAGCGAATTAAAAATCCCCAACACCCCGGCGAAGGCCGGGGTCGATCTAAAAAAGGCTGTTAATCAATGATGTGAAGTTGGGCCGGGAGACGACGGAACCGAACAGGAAAGTCCTCTTTTTCGAGACGAAGATCTTCTCCGTCCATTTCCATCAAGATAGGGCCAGGGTAATCCAAACTCACCTCATCACAGGTAAAAAACTCTGTGAACGGAAGACCGCGATGCGCTCCCCGGTAAAAAAGGGGCTTGATGCGCAGCATTTCGGGAAGGGTGAGGGGATTCACCAACACAAAGTTTTCTGGTCCGGGCAGCACCTTCATACCACCGCCATAGCGGGTATCCCCTTTACGTCCAAAAACGGTGAGAAGGAATTTCCCCTGACGTTTGGTTGTTTTTCCCTGATGGGTGATTTGAAGGGTGAAGGGCAGAAGGGGCCAAATCCATTTGTATGAAAACACGGAAATGTCTGTGATGAGTTTGTAGATGGTGCGAGGGCCTGCAAGGGATTTCATCCGATTGGTAAGACGGCTGATGAAGGCATCCAAGCCAAGACTCACCACATTGAAGGTGTAATGGGTTTCATTCTGGGCTGTGGTGATTTCAATTAAAGCATCTTCTCGGGTTCCTTGGGCCTGATTGAGGAGGGCAAAAGCTTCTTCTACTGTGGCGGCATCAGCATTGTCATTGCCGGTGCCCATGGGAAGGCGGAACAGGGCAATCTCTTTCATGAGCTGGGGAGCTTTGCTCAGAAGGGCGGTGCCAATGTCGCGATGGAAGCCATCTCCTCCAGCAAGAATGAGCACGCGGCGGCCACTTTTTTCCGATGCCACGAGTTCCTGTACAAGTTGAACGGCTTTTTCCCCGGCGCTTTCTGGACTTTCAGTTTCATGGAACCGCACTTCCAATCCACTCCGGGGAGTGGTGGCTGTTTTGCGGGCCTTGGCCAGATTGCGCAGGTTGGTCATCATTTTTTTATGGGCCCGTCCCTGTTTCAGCAGTCCTGAGGCCGGATTCACAAGAATTTCCACAACGGCGCCTTCATCAATGAAGAGGCGGGAGCCGTGGATGAGTTGCCTGGTGATGGAAGCAAATTCGGCAATGTGCTGACTGGAGACGTGGTCGTTAATGGTTTCTGGGCTCACGGGGAAGCATTATCTGACACGCCTCTCTAGGGTGTCAAGAAAAGCCATACTGGGGGTTGGAAGGATGTGTGCATCTGGCCAGTCCTTCAGGGGCTCACTATGCTGGGGGCATGGCACTTTCCCGTGAACGATTGGATGCTCTCTATGAGGTGTGGAACCGTCCGGAGTTCATTCATCCAGATCCTTTAGAGTTTTTGTCTGCCTATCCTGATGTGGCCCAAAGAGAGGTGGTGGGTTTGGTGGCCGCATCCCTGGCCTATGGACGGGTCACCTCCATACTTCAGGTGGTGGAGCGGGTTCTTCAGGTTCTTGGAGAGAATCCGGTGGATTATGTTTGTCACCGAAGTGAAGTCCAAATGGAGCAGGACCTTGAGGGCATTGTGCATCGATTTGCTCGGCCCAGTCATCTGGCCGCTCTTCTTGCGGGAGTGGGAAAGACGCTTGTTCAGAAGGGGAGTTTGGAAGCCGCTTTTCTCCAGGGCTATGGCTCTTCCGATTTTGCTGGAGGATTGATTTCTCTCACCTCCTCTTTGCGCTTGGGTGTTACTGGGGACTGTGGGCATCTTTTGCCCAAGCCAGAAAAAGGCAGTGCTTGCAAGCGTCTGTGCCTGTATCTCCGGTGGATGGTGCGCCAGGATGCTGTGGATTTGGGCGGTTGGGAGAGGGTTTCACCAGCTCATCTTTGGCTTCCCCTTGATACATGGATGCACCGGATTGCTTTGTTGGCTGGTTGGACCCACCGAAAAAGTGCCGATGTACGAACCGTGCAAGACGTGACACAGGCCTTAGCCAAAATTTGTCCAGAGGATCCGATTCGCTATGATTTTGCCCTCAGTCGGTATGGCATACGTCAGGGACTCTCTCCTGAAGAGATTTTTCAATAACTCCAACAATTCGTAACTCACCGTTTTTCATTGCTCTGTGAAGATGCCATGACAATCACCAGAAGATCTCTTTTTTTGAAAGTCCGCAGAGTTCTTTCAGACCATGAGCACATACCACGCAGTATTTATGACCGATTTGCCCAGGCTTTCGTTCCCATGCACTATATTTGAAAGAGGCAACCGGCCGTCAGGGAGAGACACATGGCAGATTTGAAAAGCGTGTACATGGGAATCGAATTGAAAAATCCGGTAATCGCTGGGGCGTCAGAGCTCACCTCCAACATGGATGCCATCAAGCGAATTGAAGACTCTGGTGCGGGAGCACTGGTGATTAAAAGTCTCTTTGAAGAGCAGATTCAATTGGAACGTGCTCGGTTTGATGAAGAGCAGCATAAATACGATGACATTCATGCAGAGATGACATCCATCTACCCCAATTTGGAACATTCTGGCCCAGAACAGCATCTGATGTGGGTGCGTAAAACCAAGGAAACGGTTTCTGTGCCCGTCTTTGCCAGCTTGAATGCCGTGAATCAAGAGACTTGGGTGGAATGGGCCAAGAAACTCCGGGATACCGGTGTGGATGGCTTGGAGCTGAATTTCTTTGCTAATCCAGAGCGTCATGAAGAATCGGCAGAGCTTTTAGAACAGGAGCAATTGGACACGGTTCGTGCCGTCACAAAAGACTTGGGAATTCCTGTTTCGGTGAAATTGAGTGTGTTCTACACCGCTCCACTGGCCACAGCCAAACGCTTTGGTGAAGCGGGTGCGGCCGGCCTGGTTCTGTTCAATAAATTCTTCCATCCCGACATTGATCCAGAGGCCGAAAAATTTGCCCTGCCCTTGAATCTGAGCACCACCACAGACAGCCGACTTCCCCTGCGCTATGCCGGTTTGTTGTATGGGGACACCAGAGCCAGTGTTTGTACTTCTGGCGGAATTATGGATGGCTTAGATGTGGCCAAAATGATTCTGGCCGGGGCGGATGTGGTGCAGGTTGTGAGCACCCTTTATCGGAATAAAATCACGCAGATTGGGCGCATCCTGAACGATCTTTCCGCTTGGATGGATGGTAAGGGCTATGCCTCCTTGGCTGATTTCCGTGGCAAGCTCAGCCGCAAGAACAGCACAGATCCATGGGCCTACAAGCGGGCACAGTATGCCAAACTTTTGATGAAGCCCGATCCACTGGAAATCATTCGTTAGATTTTCTGAGAACAAAGGGGTGTTGCTAAAGTCCGATAGGACTCATGCCCCTCTTTTCGTCCCCATTTGGGCGTCCCCCGGCAGGCCGGGGGCGGGCTATCCGGGGGTTCCGTCCTCGTCCCTCGGACCGGCTCCGCCGCCCCTATTATCCCTGACGCAACCTGAGGGCCATGGAGGAGCTTGCTCATCCATGGCCGAGACAAGGAGAGGGAAACCGAAGGTATACCTGACACAGCCTGAGAGTAAAAAGGCCGTTGCAATTTTATGTTTGCAACAGTCCTTCTTTTTTTTACTTTCTCTTGACCCGTTGTGAGCTCTCTGGCTACAGTGAACCCGTCGTTCCAAAATGGTTGAAGAGAAGCTGAGACGCTTGAATAACCACGGAGCAGAAATTCTGAACATTGACAGTCCATTCTTGTCCAATGTGTTGAAGGAAATTCTGTGTGTGGTTTTTTTGTCCCCGTAGAGATTTCCCAACAATAGAATTTCATGCAGACATTCGCTCAGAATCACCCCTGGTGGTTTGAGCCGCACCCCCGCTTTCTGCGGGATGCTATTGGCCTTTGGTTGGTTCCAAAGGTGCATGGGTGGCGCAGTGCGTCGCATCGTCCACGGTGGGTGAATCACCCAACGGAGGGAATACCCCGATGGCAGTGTTGTATAACGAATGGGATGACGAATTGGTGGCCATGGAACCATTTCAGGAGCAGGTCAACCGGGAACCAGATGTCCTTGTGACTTCTGGAACCATTGGAGAAGGACCACATGAATTGGATCTTCCCCGTCTCATGTATGCCTAGTCAGGCAAGAGAAGGCAAAATCACAAAGCGGATTTTGCCTTCTGGGCCTCTTTTTCAAGAGGCCCGAAAATCCTTCATTGTTGGATTGAGAACGTCCCATCTGATGAACCCCAAACATCCATTATTTCATGGTCCAAATGGAAAGGCATCCCAAGAGGCATGGTGCTGTGGTACAGTGTCCGAACGGTCAGAATGTAACGAAAGGGAGGATGTATGAAACGATGGATTTGGGTTTTTGCCCTTTTTAATACACTCTTGGTTCTGGGAGCACAAGAACGAATCATTCGTGTTGGAGATGATTACATTCAACTGAATGAAGATCGAACCTGGGAATATGTCAAGAACCAAAGCACAGATGTTTTGATGCGAGATAAGCTGTTGCGCTCTTCATTCTCGGATGATCGAGAATCCTATGAGTTGTTTCTTGATACAGAGATGTGGCATGAGGTGAGCGGCTTAAATGAATTGGCACAAGTTCAGGTGGCCAACACAGATCAATCCGTCTATGGAATGCTCATCTATGAAGGTGTCACTGTTTCCCAGAAAGATATGGAGGGTGTTCTCATTGGTAATGCCCGAACCGTTGATCCTCAAGCCTCAGTTCTTTCAAAAAATGCTTGCAAACTCAATGGAATCTCTGGGGAATTGGTGGAGTATACGGCTACAAATCAGGGGATTGATTTTACGTTCTTTGCCTTTGTGACTTCTGGAAAATATGGAACATTTCAGTTGATTTTCTTTTCCACATCCAATCATTTTGATGGGGTGAGAGAGGATGTTTTAGAAGCCATTTCTGGTTTGGAGATTTATTCCTAAACCCACCCCTTCCTGGTTTCAGGAAGGGGTCGATATTCAGTTCTCCGAAGAATCCCCATCGCGATTTTCTGCGATGGGGGTGACTTTGACACGAGAAGGTTGGCCAACAACCACTTGGGATGAAGCGCTGGAAACGGAGACAAGATCCACTTCAAAGCCTTGAGCCAAGAAAATTTCTCTGTCATCTGGTTCTACTCTGACAAGAAGATTGGCCACGTTTTTACTTGCAGGTATGGTGAGGAAATGCGTTCCTTGTTGACCTTCTACCACCGATGCGGGCAGGTAAGGGGAGGCCAATCCCCGCACTCGGAATTCCACCTGCACATCTTCACTGAGAGCATGGGGCATTTCAAAAAATACCATAACAGAATTTCCATCTTCAGCAATGGATGATGCAGAGAATCCGATAAACACTTCCGTGGAATCATTGTCTTCAAGAGTGACATAGGCGGCGTTCCGATCTGGATTGATGGTGTAGCCTTCTGTGGATTCTATTCCAATAAGTTTTACCGTGACTTCAGAGCGTTCCCCTTCATCACGGTCATTATCAAGGGTGGGGATGCGGAGGGGATGGCGTGCAACTCCAGCAGGCACCACAATGCGTCCCTGTTGATTCTCTGGTGCTACATGCAGAGCCAAGTTGGTTTGTCCATTGGCGGTGATTTTGTAAAGTAGTGTAAAGCCCTGACGGGAGGGGGGATCAATACCAATGGTGGCATGGATTCCTGTCCCTTCTTCAAAACTCAATTGAGCTAAGCCCACAACTTGAATCACATCCAACACCAGGGTGTAGGTGGGATCTGAATCATCAGGACTTGGAAGTTTGAATGTCAGAGTGTTTTCGCCTGTTTGAAGTCCAGAGATGAGGAGACCTCCATCAACAGTGGTGATGGAAAGGGGGGTTGTTTCATCAGCTGCAAGGCCGGTGATGAGGCTAAAGTAGGGCTCGGTTCCTCGGAAATCCCCCACAAGCGTTGCAGAGGAGGTTTCTGGAGGAAGTTGAACCAAATAATCCATGGTTTCTGGATGAAAGACGGGTGTGACAGGCCAGGATTGATCATTCACCCGAAGGGTGAGAGCAGTGAGCTCATTGGGATCAAGTTGAAAAACAGTGGACAAAATCGATGAAACGGACGCGGAACAGGATGCCAATGCAAGTGTCAGAAGGAAGGGGAGTGCAATCCTGAGAAATCGTGACGTTCTGGACATATGCAAACCTTACCAAAATAGGAATGAATAACATTCTAGAACATCCAATCTGGATTCGCGGCTCCTTCATGGAAAAGACAAGAATTCTTTATGGGGTGCACGAATAAGAAAAGTAAAAAAAAGCCACCCTTGAGGGTGGCTTTTGTGGGCGATACTGGACTCGAACCAGTGACTTCTGCCGTGTGAAGGCAGCACTCTAGCCGCTGAGTTAATCGCCCGAACGTGGTGCACTATACACGAGAGGGCAAAGATTAGGCAAGCCCCTTTTTTCATCTCCTTATTGCGTTCAATCCTTCATGAGATTGAGTTTGCGTAGCTTGGGGGCAATCACAAGCCGACAGTATCCTTGAGTGCGATTTCCTTCAAAATAATCCTTATGATAGGCCTCAGCGGGCCAGAAGGTTTCTAAGGGAACAATCTGGGTGACAGGGGGGACCGAATAGGTATTGGACCGCTCTAGAGCAGCCATAGAAGCCTCAGCTATGGTCTTCTGGGTTTGGTTTGCATAAAGAATGATGGATCGATATTGGGGGCCAACATCATTTCCTTGACGATCGGGGGTGGTGGGATCATGTGCCATCCAAAAAATATCTAGAACAGCATTTAAGGACAACATGGATGGACGGAATCCGATTTCCACCACCTCAGCATGACCAGTATCTCCAGCACAAACCGTTTTATAATCTGGGTTTTCGAGATATCCACCGGCATATCCTGGCCGTGTGGTCACAACACCCTCGATGCGTTTGTATACCGCTTCCAGGCACCAGAAGCATCCGCCACCTAGAACAATATGATCGAGGTCTTCAGTCATTCAGGGCTCCTTCGCCAGGAAGTTTAAGTCATGATGTAAAGTTCTTGCAAAGAGGCAGGGGATATTCTTGCTGATTCCCTGTATTCCAGTGGACAATCATCAGGACATACTGGCATGAGAAAAAAGTTCTATGCGACGCTTTTATGCCATGATGATCTTGGGGAATTAAACGATTTCTAGGCACAGACGAAAATCTTATGTTCCAATGCAATTTTGAAATCAAAGGGGATATGATGACTGAAAAACGATATCTCAGAATTTATGAACGGGGTTTGCAACGATTATCCTCCGACGATAGAAAGGAGATTTTGGAAGATTGCCAAAAACACTTTCGACGAGGGTTGCAGCAAGGATACACGGCTCATGAGATTGCAGAGGACTTAGGCTCCCCATCCGAATTGGCCCGAGCAGCATGTGATGAATTCAGAGATGAGAGTAACCGAAGATTCTTTTCTGTAATCATGAGTTTTGTGGGCATGTTCTTCTTTAATTTGATTTTTGTATTAGGGCTGTTCTGTGGATTTGTAGGAGTGATGATTGGACTTTGGGCCAGTGCCATTGCTCTTGTCTTTGGAGGAGTGATGGGAATTTTTGTTCCTGTTTTAGAACCGCTTCTTCTGAAAATTTTCCCAACCGCATTTCTCTATGGTACTCAACCTCGTGTAGCTGTTTTCTTTGCAGGAATTGCCGTTTGCTCTCTTGGAGCTTTGGCAGTCTTTGGGATGCGAAAACTCACGAAGTGGTTCCTCAAGTCAACAAGGGCCTATTGGGATTGGAATTGCCGTGTGGTGAAAGGACGATGAGAGAATGGCTGTACAAAGTGGATTGAAAAAGGTTCGAAATCTTCTTCTTATTTTTGTGTTGAGCAGTGGAATCTCGGCATTTTTCTTTGTTCGCGATGGAATTCCTGGTCTTTCCATGTCTCAGGAGGATCTCTTTCGGAGAATGGGGGGAAAGGTTGTTCTTAAGATTGACGAAAAATATCATTGGTTGGCCTCAGATCTGGAGTCCATCGTTGTTGATCTTCAACATGCCGATCTTATGATTGTGTCTTCAGAGAGCTCTGAGATTGACCTCCGGTATATTGGGCAGGTTTGGCTGAAAGAGGAGCTGAGTGGCTCCATTCCCTTCCAAAGTGCTTATTCTGAAGGACGATTGAGATGCTCAAGCTCTTGGGGACATGATCTTGTGGGAAGTGATGTTCTCTTAGAATTGTCCCTTCCATCTCATCTGCTTTCTTCCGTACAGCTGAATGTTCATGGTGATGTCTCCTGGGATGGTGGTTCTGCGCAATACTTTGAAACACGAGGCTCTTCTGGAGATCTTTCTCTCAGAAACTTTATGGCGGAGGAAGCCTTGTTGGAACGAAGTTCTGGGGACATGAATCTTCAGAGAGTTCAAGGAAGGTCTTGGGAGGCCCAAATGTCTTCCGGAGATTTCACAGCATTTGATATGGTTTTATCAGAGCAGCTGGACATCACATCCTATTCTGGGGATATCAATGTGGAATCAGGAGAAACGAAGACATTTTTGATGAATGGGAAATCTGGAGATGTCCATATAGATATGGTTTCGGATTACCTTGAACTGTATGCAACCAGTGGTGATGTGCATGCACAACTGGATTCATTTCCTCTTCAATTGAAGGCTATGGTTAAAACAGGGGATGTCTCCATAGACCTACCCAATGATACTGGATTCACTCTTCAGGTTCAGACAAAAACAGGTGATTTTCACTTGCCCTTTTCCATGGAAAAAGCACCAGGAGCTACAGACAATGAATTCATCGCCACAGTGAATGGTGGAGGAGCCTCAAAAGTTTTTCTTTCCACGGCTTCAGGAGATGTTTCCATCAACACATTGTGATCATTTTGAGAGGAGCCTCAACCATTCTGAGGCTCCTGCAAAAATTCCCCCTTCGCTTGCATCATTTATCCCAGGGCCAGCGAATGCATCGGTTGTGCGGGCCAAATAAGGAAATATTTGCATTTCCAGAAATCACAAGAGTGGTGATTTTGGCTCCTTTGAGTTCCTCTGCTGCGCGACGTAACGTGGCTCCACTATTCCCAACATCATCCACAAGTAGAATGTGCTTCCCCTGCACATCCTCTTGAATTCCTCGGACCAAAATGGGTGTTTCTGTCAGGGGTTGGTGTTTCTCATCGCGGAAACGGATTTTCATGGAAGCAAGGGGGATATCAAGCCAGCGGGAGGCCAGGTAGGCCGGTAGAATTCCTCCTCGTTCAATGCCTATAACCATATCAAAAGATCCGTTCACTTTTTCTTTCACTGCTGCCATCATGGCATCAAGTTCTATGATTTGGTGATCCATAGATTTCATCCCTTACTTCTGGTGGTTTCTTCTCTTCTTCTTTTGACGACTCATCAGTGCTTTCCACCCTGTACCAATTTTGTCCAGACTTTGAAGCCATTGGCCTTCATACTCTTTGGAAATTGTGGTCATGAGATCTGGAATGGGCAAATCTTGAGGACAGGCTTTCAGACAGGCCCCACAACCTGTGCAACGATGGGCCATTCCGCTTTTTCCTGAAAGTAATCCACCCACAGTGGCCAAATAGAAGAGTCGTTGATGGCGTTCTTTGCGAACCGTTTTCCACTCATTGTACCAATCAAAAACATCAGGTATGGAAACACCAAAGGGACATGGAAGGCAGTAACGGCAACCAGTACAACCCACGGCACCAGCTTGGTGATAGGCCTCTTGTACCAGAGCAATGCCCTCATGTTCCTCTTTTGTGAGGGATTCAGGTTGGGCTTCATCAACAAGTTTCAAACTTTCTTGGAGGTGATCAGAGCATGAAAAACCGGAAAGTAATACGGTGACTTCGGGTTTGTCCCATACCCAACGGAGCGCCCATTCTGCGGGTTTTTTCTGAGGAAGATTTGCCCAGGCTTTTTGAGCTTGAGATGGAATATTCGAGGCCAATCGTCCTCCCCTCAAGGGTTCCATAATCACCACCCCCAAGCCTTTTTGGGCCGCATAATGGAGTCCGGCTGTTCCGGCTTGGCGACGCTCATCAAGAATGTTGTATTGGATTTGGCAAAAATCCCATTCAGCGGCATCCACAACCTGGGGAAAGTCTTCCGTGGTTCCATGCCATGAGAATCCAACATTGAGAATTTTTCCAGATTGTTTTGCCTGAGAAAGAAAGTCTAAAACGCCCCGCTGCTCCAGATGATTCCAGCTTCCGCCAGTGATGTTATGCACCAGATAATAGTCAATTCTATCGGTTCGGAGGCGTTTCAGCTGATGATTCAGCATGGCCTCCATCTCCCCCCGATTTCGTGTTTTCCAATGAGGGAGCTTGGTGGCAATGGCCACCTTATCACGAACCCGGTTCTCTTCAAGAAATTGGCCTAGAAAGGGTTCTGATTGGCCATTGATGTATGGATAGGCGGTATCAAAATAATTGACACCCTGATGAAGAGCTTCACGCAGAAGGGCTTCAGAGAGTGTTTTGTTGATGCGCTTTCCTTCAAGAGGAAGGCGCATGACACCAAATCCCAGGGCCGAAAGGGAACGAGAATCTTGAGGCATGCGACGATACTGCATGGGAGGATGGTAGCACGAACAAGCCATTCCGTCTGAACTCCCGGCCGAGCTAGTGTGGAAAGTGTTTGTTGGAAACGTCAGCAAGTGTTTGCGTCCTTGCTTCAGGTCTTCCATACTCGATATACCATGGATACTCGCCTTCCTTCAGAGCGACGACTCATCATTGGCCATGCCAATATGGACTTGGACTGCTTGGGTTCCCTGGCCCTTGCCAGTCGACTTTTTCCAGATCACATGCCTGTGCGAAGCCGTGTGGCTCATCCCGCGGTTCGTGAGGCTCTCACGGTTTATGGTTATGAAATTCCCATGCTGAGCTTGAAGGATGTGAAAGGGGAGCGCCCCTCCAGCTTGGTTGTGGTGGATACGCGTTCTAAATCCCGAGTACGAGAATTCTGGGATGCCTTTGCCAAACCACCAGAGCAGATTCGTGTGTATGATCATCATTCCAGTGAAGATGGTGACATACCGGGCGCTCAGTTGGTGGAGAACCCTTATGGAGCTCAAGCCACAGCTTTTGCCCTCATGTGCCAGGAAGCGGGACTCTCACTGAACTCCGAATTGTCTACAGTTGCCTTGGCTGGGATTTACGCGGATACAGGGAACTTTACCTATGAAGGAACCAGCAGAGGGGATTTTGAAGCGGCCTTATGGCTCAAATCTCAGGGAGCCTCGTTAAAGATGGTTCAGCGCCTCTTGCGTCCTTTACGAGAACCATTTCAGGCAGATCTTTTTCACAGAGCTATGGGGAATCTGACCTGGAGACGTTTTCATGGCCATGTTGTGGCATTGAGCCGGGTGGATTGCCCTGAGCAGGTGGCAGGAGTGGGGGAAGTGGCGGACCGAATCTTTGCCGCTGAGCCTGTGGATGTGTTGTTTCTTTTGGTTCGGATTGAAAACCGAGGGCATGAATTGGTGGTTGGGCGAAGCCGTAAGGATCGTTTTAACCTTCTTGAAGTTCTTGAATCCTTGGGAGGACGGGGCCATCCCTCCGCTGCTTCGGCCCTGGTGAAGGATGGACGGGATGTATGGTCTCAACTCTTGGCTCTTCTGGAAACCGTGCCTGTGGATGCCCTGACAGCGGCCGATTTAATGACACGAACCGTCACTTCCATACCACCCTCTCTGTCCATCGTAGAAGCTTCCATGTTGATGGAAGATACAGGGCATACAGGATTTCCTGTTGTAGAGGATGATGGAACCCTTGTGGGAGTGTTCACTCTAAGAGATGTGAGTCAGGCCAGACGCGCAGAGGCCATGAAGGCTCCTGTGCAGGCTTACATGGCCAAAAGGACCGTGGTGTGCTCCCCAAGCGACACCATTCGAGAGGTGGAACGCCTCATGCTTGGTCACAATGTGGGCCATCTCCCTGTGATGAGTGGAACAAAGATGATTGGACTCATCACACGGGGAGATTATAAGAGGGTTTACAGTTGAAGTGTTTAAAGCGGCTTAAAGCATTAGGATTCATTTTTTTCTTCCTTTGTTTTTTCGTTTTAAACCTATCTGCTGCGCATGATGGAGGGAGGAGTGTTTTAATTTTGCATTCCTACCACCCCAGTTTCACATGGACCAAAACCCTGCATGAGGGAATCATTTCTGGATTGGACGAGTCCTCTCAGGAAATTCGTATTTCTGTGGAATACATGGATACAAAACGAATTGTGTCCCAAGAGCATCTGGATGGACTGGTGAGTCTCTTTGAAGCAAAGTATGGCTCGCATCCTCCTGATTTGATCATCAGTGCAGACAATGCCGCATTCTCCATGCTCTACAAGCATCGACGTCAAATATTTGGAAAAGATGTTCCGGTTGTTTTTACCGGAGTGAATGAATTTGATTCTGCTCAGTGGCCGGGAATGAAGAATATTCTTGGTGTGGATGAAGTGGTGGACTTTGATGCCATGGCTGCTCTACTCCATCGCATCCACCCAGGATATCGTCGGGTGGCTCTTGTGGTTGATGGCACAGTGACTGGTCAAGCTTACCGGAATGGATTTCTTCAGTGGGCTTCCACTCATCCTGATGGATCTCGGTTCTACATTCCTGAAGATGAGGGGCCCACAGCCCTCATTGTGGATTGCTGGGGAGAGAATCCTCCAGAGATGCTGCTGTATCTCGTCTATGCCCAAGGACCTCAAGGTCAACTGTATGATCCAGAAGATCTCTTTGATCGGTTTGTTCAGGAAACAGGTCTTCCCATTTACGGATTTCATGACTATCAGATGGGGCGAGGTTTAAGTGGCGGTCCCATTGTGGATGTGTTTGAGAGTGGAAAGAAAGCCGCTGAACTTGCCTTGGAGGTGCTGGAGGAGCAAAAAACAACGGTGGCCTTTCAGCTTGTTGAAACGCCCCAACGCATGCAATTTGACTACAGACGTCTGCGTGATTTGGGAATCTCGGTGGAATGGCTTCCTCCAGGAAGCTCCATTTTGTATCAGCCTGAGATTTTCTGGCATCAATATCCATGGGAAAGTTTTTTTGGCCTCATCACGTTTTTGATCATGACCATTGGATTGTTTTTTTCTCTTCGACTTGTGCGGCAGAGAGATTCTTTGCTGAGGCAAAGCCGTGAAGCTGTAGAACTGCTTCGTTTGAATGAACGACGACTAGAAACCTTATTAATTTTAAATGATCTGGATCAGGTGAGCACCATTCATGTGATTGAAAAGGCCATGGATGAGGCCGCGGTTATCACGGGGAGTTGCTATGCTGTGGCTTGGTACAGGGAGCTACCAGATGGAGATGGCCACACCTATGTTTTGGATGTTCGATCTTCGGATGAACCCCGATTCTATCGGGGTCCCCCAGGAATTCCGGTTGGGATTCTTGAGGCTGAACGCCCAGGGGAACGCACCATAGGAGGAGGAGAGGATTTCTTCATAGGGGGGGAGAAATATCCTGTTCATCGAGGTTTGGTGTATTCCTGTCATCCGGGCAGTTCCGATGTGATTTTCTCTTTGGCTGTTTTTAATAAAGAAAGCCTCTATGTGGATGGCGACCGACGTCAGCTGGACTTGATGGTGGAGGGGGCCTGGAGAATTCTGGCTCGGCATCGAAGTGACCGCCGTCTGAGAGAACTCAACACAGAGCTGGAAGAACGGGTGCGTCGGCGGTCTGAAGAACTGCATTTGGCTGAAGTGGAATTGATTCGAAGCGAGAAGCAAGCTGCACTGGGGGCTTTGGTGGCAGGAATTGCTCATGAGGTGAACACACCTCTTGGGCTGGCCGTGACGGGGGGAAGTTTTCTCCGCGATCAGTTTTCTTTGATTTCTCAAAAACATGAAAGTCAGGATCTCTCCACAGAGGAATTCCAAGAATTTATGATCACAGGAATGGAACTGGGTCAGTCCCTGGTGATGAATCTCCAACGGGCCGCTCTCATGATTCGCAACTTCAAACAGGTGGCTGTGGATCAGACAGGTGAAAAACCACGTCTTTTGGAGTTGCAAGAATTTGCCCAAGAACTCTCATTATCGTTGCGAAGTGAATTGAAGAGAGCGCATGCCCAATTAGAAAGTCAGGCTCCAGAAGGAGTTACTTTGCTGCATTATCCCGGAGATTTGTGGCGGGTTCTTTCCAATCTTGTGATGAATTCCATCAAACATGGATTTATAGGACAGGATGGTGGAAAGATCTCCGTGGAATTTCGTGACTTAGGACATGATGTTTCCATTCTCTATCAAGACAACGGAAAAGGAATTCCTTCACAGGATCTTGCTCGAATATTTGATCCGTTTTTCACTACAGCTCGGGATTCGGGAGGAACAGGGCTGGGACTGCATCTGGTGCGGGCCATCATTGAAGATAGGCATGGTGGAAAGGTGGATGTGCAAAGCACAGGCTTGGATGGCCAGGGTGTGGGCTTTCTCTTGATTTTCCCTAAAACGTCTCCAGCCCTGAAAGATGAAAGCATGGAATCTCTTTCCTGAGGTGAGGATTGAGAAATGAATTGGTTTGTTGGAAGACTTCAATCATATCCGTGGAATTGTGCCAGTTCCACCATCAAAATTTTGAGAATAGGGGATGGGTTGATTGAAACTCAGAATGCATGTGCATGTTGAGAGGTGGGTATGAATCTTCGTCAGTTTTTGGCCATTGTGGAAATTCGAACAAAAATAGTGTC